>JBBDSC010000207.1:0-79668 GCA_040905145.1 Anditalea sp. | reverse complement strand
AACTACTTATTTCCTGAAATTTATGCTATAAACCTTTTGCAAACATATGGCCTCTCTGGGCTTAGAACATTAAATGAAGCCCTTCAATCTATTAAGACGGTTCATTCTTCCTCCGCTTTTTTTACCCCTGTTTTTTTTACAAATTCTTCCTTAGCTTTGGATAAAATTTAAAGATGAGAAAGTTTGCCATAATTGTTGCAGGGGGCAGCGGTACCCGTATGGGGGCTTCCATACCCAAACAATATCTGGAAATAGGAGGGAAGCCTGTCCTTATGCACACCCTGTCTTCTTTTTATCACAATTCCATTGATATTAATTTAATATTGGTCATCCCGGGGAATGATTTTGAATTTTGGAAAAAGCTTTGTGATCAATTTGATTTTTCAATTGCCCACAAACTGGTAGAAGGGGGGAGCTCTAGGTTCCAGTCTGTGAAGAACGGTTTGAATTCAATAAGTGAAGCAGAAGGTTTGGTAGCAATACACGATGGGGTGCGCCCTTTTGTCAATCAACAAGTGATTGAACGGGGTTTTCAGGAAGCTCAGCGCTTTGGGAGTGCTATTGCCGTGGTCCCATTGAAGGATTCTATCAGGAGACTAAGCAAGGATGGAAGATCTTGTTTTCAAAAACGGGAATATTTTAGACTGGTGCAGACCCCGCAGACTTTTCAGCTCTCGAAAATCAAGCAGGCTTTTGAGGTGGCCGAAGAGTCGCATTTTACCGATGATGCTACCGTTTTCGAACATCAGGGCTGGCAGGTAAACCTGATTGCCGGTAACGCAGAAAATATTAAAATCACTACACCGGAGGATATAGGGTATGCGGAATTTTTAATTCAGAAGAGCATACATTGAGATCCATTTGTTCTCCGTTCCACAAAGCTTTCTCCGTATTGCTTTGTGCACCTGGTGGTTAAGAAAATTAGAAACTATAAAGATATAGTAAATGCATTCTATCCCACTTTGGCGGACAAGTCGTCCCTTATAAAAAGCAAAATTATATACACATGAAACGTAGTTACAGAAATTCTCAAAACAACCTTACTCTTGGGTTGTTGATTCTGGTAATAGGATCCATATGGTTATTGAAAGAATTAGGCATAATTTTTCCGGGATGGTTGCTGTCCTGGCCCATGATTTTTATTGCCTTGGGACTGATCATTTTGATAAAGCATAAATTTCAAAGTGGCTTTGGCTTTTTTATGTTGTTGTTTGGGACCTTCTTTTTATTAAAAACGGAATTTAATTTACCCATAGACATTGGAAAATACGTGATTCCGGTAGGTTTGATTTTGTTGGGGCTTTACATTATCCTGAACAGAAGGAACAACAATCCGAACAATAGGAATGAATTGGAGGATAAGGAAAGAACGCTGAACAGGGGTTTCTTTTATGGGGGTGGGAACCCCAAAGATAAAGATTCATCAGAAAAACATCCATCTGATAAAGGTCCCTGGGGTAAAGCTTCAACTGCTTTTTATAAGGATCAGGGAGATTTCCTCAGTTCACAGGCTTTCTTTTGTGGGGTTCAAAAAAGAGTGCGGTCAAAAAGCTTTAAAGGAGGAAAAGTTTCTGTTATTTTTGGAGGATCAGAGATAGATCTCAGGCAATCAGATTTAGCAGAACATGCCTTTTTGGATGTTGAGATTGCATTTGGGGGATTAAAATTAATCGTACCCCCTCATTGGGACCTACAGATCGACGTGACCAATGTGTTTGCGGGAATAGAGGACAAAAGAATGTATCCCCAGACTACTCCTGATCCGAGTAAGGTCTTGAGGATCAAAGGGACGGTAGTCTTCGGCAGTCTGGAAATAAAGTCCTTTTAAATGAGAAAAAAAGCCCGTAAAGAGCTTTTTTTTAATATTCATCTTCGTTAAAGAAGAAGTCGTCTTTAGTTGGGTAATCTGGCCAGATTTCCTCGATATTTTCATATGGTTCACCATCATCTTCCAATTCCTGAAGGTTTTCAACGACTTCCAGTGGGGTGCCGGATCGAATAGCGAAATCAATCAACTCATCTTTGGTGGCTGGCCAGGGAGCATCTTCAAGATAAGATGCTAATTCTAATGTCCAATACATACGCGCATAATTTGAATTTTCCGTCTTAACGGGATGCAAAAATATAAATTCTTTTATAATTTAAAACCCTAACCGTTTATTTGTTTAAAAGTTCCGTGAGAATGTGATTTTTAACTTCAACTTTTCTTTTATAGGCACTCATCTTTCTTTGAAGTATAGTTTCGAAATCATCCCCATGAGTCCTGAATTTCTCGGAATTTTCCTTGATGGTTTCCCACTCTCTTTGATCCCGGTTAATTAAATCCTTAAGGAGGGAGGTTCTGATTTGGTTTTGCTCTTTAGCTTCTTTCTGATCAAAGTCTTGATATTTCGACTGGACCAGCCTGTTCAAAAAAGATCTTTCAAAAACTATATCCATTGAAAAAATAAATGAACGGGAACTTTGCTGCGCCTCTTTTGGCTTTCTTTTGGGAAGTTTTTTCCACTCCTCTTGCAGACGTTTGGCGGCAGCAAGGGTTTCTGGGCTATAAGGGGAATCAGCCAGGGCCTTCATTTCATTGTTCATCCTTTCTAATTTCCGGAGGAGGTTGCCGGGGCTTATTGTTGGGGTGTTTTGTGCCGCCCTTTTGAATTTACTGAAAATGCGGTTATTTAATTTCGAAAACTCATCCCATAGGGGCTGCCTTTTTTCAGCGGGGACCCTGCCGGATTCTTTCCATTGCTTTTGAATTTTCTTACTGATTTCAAAGGCCAGCTTAACATCAGACAGTTCATAGGCCTGCCTTGCTTGCAACAACAGATCTTCATAAACTTTGATGTTTTCCTCCGCTTGAAGCGCCAATCCTTCAAAATAATTTTTCCTGTTTTCAAAAAAAGTATCTATTGCAGCATGAAATGGTTGTTCAACTTCTTCTTCTAATTCTTTTTCCACAGGACCGGTTTTGATCCACCTTAGCTTTAGGTTTTTAAATTCCTCAGATGTTTTTTTCCAGTCCGTACTGTTCATTAAAGCTTCAGCTTCAAGGATCAGGGCCTTTTTTATTTCAAGGTTCCTCTTACGGTTAGCTTTTATAATCTCCTCAAGATAATTTTCCAGCTGGTTTAATTCCCCGACGAGGGGGACGAAATCCCCGAGTGCATCATAGTGCATCAAGGAATCCCTTAAGTGGATGAGTTTCATTAAAAAAGAACCCTTATTTTGATTTTCCGCTATATCTTTTTTCAGGTTCTCCACCTTTTCCTTTACGACCTGAAACCTGTCTTCAAAATACTTAATGGTAGATTCTTCATCTTCCTTTACTTCACCGATAATTCTATCTTCCTGATCTATAAATCCTTTTAAGTAAAGTTTATTTTCTACTATGTATCCATATGGATGCTCCATTTTGATTGAATAGTTGGTTGTTAGTTGTCTCTGTGTATTTTTCCTGCAAATTAATTAATTAAGATGCATTTATCCTAAAAAAGGCTAAATTTTGCCATCTTTGTTATTCTGTTTATTTGGCCTTTTTATTAGGCTGTTATAAAAAATTAAACAAATTATGAGTTCAGAGAAAATCATCTTTTCAATGGCCGGGGTATCAAAGATTTACCCGCCCCAGAAAAAAGTCATAAAGGACATTTATTTATCATTTTATTACGGGGCCAAAATTGGTGTTTTGGGCTTAAACGGTTCCGGTAAAAGTTCCCTTCTGAGGATCATTGCCGGAATGGACAAAGATTTTTTAGGGGAAGTGGTATGGTCTCCGGGCTATACAGTAGGTATGCTGGAACAAGAGCCCATTTTGGATCCCGACAAGACCGTCAAAGAGGTGGTGGAAGAGGCGGTTGCTGAAACGGTTGCCCTGCTCAAGGAATTTGAGGAAATTAACGAAAAATTCATGGATCCTGGCATTATGGAAGATCCCGATGCGATGGATAAACTGATTCAAAAGCAAGGGGAAGTTCAGGAAAAGCTCGATGCGGCCAATGCTTGGGAGTTGGATGTGATGTTGGATAAGGCCATGGATGCGCTGAGGCTCCCCCCAAGCGATGCCCGGGTTGAAAATTTGTCCGGCGGAGAGAAGAGGAGGGTGGCCCTTTGCCGGCTCCTGCTGCAGGAACCGGACGTGTTATTACTGGATGAACCTACCAATCACCTGGATGCGGAATCGGTACATTGGCTGGAACAGCACCTGAAAAATTATAAAGGCACCGTAATAGCTGTCACCCACGACAGGTATTTTTTGGATAATGTGGCCGGCTGGATACTGGAGCTGGATAGAGGGGAGGGTATCCCATGGAAAGGAAACTATTCAAGTTGGCTGGATCAAAAGCAGCAACGCCTGAAGCAGGAAGAAAAGACGGAGTCCAAACGTCAGAAGACCCTGGAAAGGGAACTGGAATGGATCCGTATGTCGCCAAAAGCCAAGCAGTCCAAAGGCAAAGCCCGTTTGAACGCCTATGATAAATTAGTGGGCGAGGATGCCAGAGAAAAGGAAGCAAAACTGGAATTGTATATTCCACCAGGGCCAAGATTGGGTGCAAAAGTGATAGAGGTGAACGGGGTATCCAAAGCGTATGGGGACAAGCTATTGTTCGAGGATCTTTCCTTTTCATTGCCACAAGGGGGGATTGTGGGGGTTATAGGCCCCAATGGAGCAGGTAAATCCACCCTTTTTAAGCTGATTACCGGGAACGAAAAACCTGATGCAGGAAATTTTGAAGTGGGCGAGACCGTCAAACTGGCTTATGTAGACCAGGAGCATGATATGCTTGACTCCTCCAAATCTGTTTATGAAACCATTTCTGAAGGCAATGAATTCATCAAGTTGGGCAATAAAGAAATGAATGCACGTGCCTATGTCAGTAAATTCAATTTTGCCGGCTCAGACCAGGAGAAGAAAGTAGGTGTTTTGTCCGGAGGGGAAAAAAACCGGGTTCACCTGGCAGTGACCCTGAAGGAAGGCGGCAACCTGCTGCTATTGGATGAGCCCACCAATGATTTGGATGTGAATACGTTGCGGTCCTTGGAAGAAGCATTGGAATATTTTGGGGGCTGTGCGGTAGTCATTTCTCATGACAGATGGTTCCTGGACAGGGTGTGTACCCATATTCTGTCTTTCGAAGGGGATTCCCAGGCTTATTGGTTTGAAGGTAACTTTTCGGATTACGAGGAAAATAAAAAGAAAAGAATGGGGGATATTACACCGAAAAGGATAAGGTATAAGAATCTGAAGTAGAGGATGGGTATATGGTATTTAGTATATGGTATTGGATAGCCAAAATACCACATACGACAAATTTCAAACCTTTTTCGTTTCTTTGTGAAGTATATTATTTGAATAATTTATTATGAGGCAATTACTGTTACGTCCTGGTGCGGAAGAATTAAATTATGAGATCAGGGGTATTGTCAAAAAGGCAAGGATGATCGAACGGATGGGCTACGATATTACCTGGGAAAATATTGGCGACCCTATTCAAAAACATAATACCATCCCTGAGTGGATGAAGGAGATTGTGGCCGATTTAGTGAGTAAAGACCAAAGTTATGGCTATGCCGATTCGAAGGGGATGTTGGAAACACGCGAATACCTTGCCGCTATTAACAATAAAAGGGACGGGGTAAAAATAGCAGCAGATGACATTCTGTTTTTTAATGGTCTAGGGGATGCCATTGCCAAATTATACCAGTTTCTGACCCCTACTGCCAGGATAATAGGCCCCTCACCGGCTTATTCCACCCACAGCTCTGCAGAAGCAGCCCATGCCAATACCCATCCAATTACCTATATGCTGGATCCTGATAATAATTGGTATCCGGATATGGAAGATTTATACAACAAGGTCAAGTACAATCCAGGAATCGTGGGGATATTGATCATCAATCCGGACAATCCTACCGGCATGGTTTACCCAAGGGAAGTTTTGGAAAGGTTCGTAGCTATAGCCAAAGAATTTAATTTGTTGCTGATAGCCGATGAAATCTATCAGAACATCACTTATAATGGCTATGAGGCAATAGCTTTATCTGAAGTGTTAGGGGATCTTCCAGGAATTTCCATGAAAGGAATATCGAAAGAGTTTCCCTGGCCAGGATCCAGATGCGGTTGGATGGAATTCTATAATAAAAGCAGCTCTGTTGAATTTAATAAGCTCTGTATTACCCTGGAAAATGCAAAGATGATAGAAGTATGCGCCACCATGCTTCCCCAACTGGCTATCCCAAAGATCATGAGCCACCCTGAATATGCCGCTTATCGTAAAGAAGCCAATCAACGTATCGGAAGACGAAGTAGGATTATGGAAGAGACCTTAAAGGATGTTGAGGGCATAAAGTTCAACAAGACCAAGGGAGCATTTTATAACACCATCATATTTGAAGAAAATCTCCTGAATGCCAATCAACGTCTTCCGGTGGATGATCCGCAGATTCAGGCGCTATTGGACCAATGGCTATTGGAAGCTGATATGCCCCACGACAAAAGGTTTGTCTATAATTTATTGGCCTCCGAAAAGATATGCGTGGTACCAGTCAGTTCTTTTTGTTCAGACCTCAGGGGATTCCGGGTGACATTATTGGAGGAGAACGAGGAGATATTTAGAAGTACGTTTCAAAAGCTAGCACAAAGTGTCCGTAATTATTTAAAATCAGGCACTTTGGTGGAGGCAGCCGGTGTGAAGTAAATTAGCCATACATGAACTTTTCCGATCTAGGTTTATCCGATCAACTGCTTAAAGCGCTCAGGAAGGCCAACTACGAATATGCTTACCCAATTCAGATAGAGACTATTCCGGCAATCCTTCAAAATAAAGATGTCCTGGGCCTGGCACCTACAGGATCTGGTAAAACTGCTTCTTATATACTTCCAATTTTGGAGATGTTACAGCAGAAAACACTTGTTAAGACCAGGAGTATTCCTGTACTCATCCTGGTACCTACAAGGGAACTGGCTGTACAGGTAGAGGAAGTGGTAAAAATGTTCAGTGAATTTCTCGCAAGGAAAGTGAAAGCCCTGGCGGTTTATGGGGGAGTTTCCATCAATCCTCAGATGATAAATATCTATGGAACGGAAATATTGGTTGCCACTCCGGGTCGTTTGCTGGATTTGGTTTCCAAAAATGCCATGCAGCTTTCTCAGGTGGAAGTCCTGGTGCTGGATGAGGCGGATAAGATTCTGAACTTAGGTTTTAAGGAAGAGGTGGATGGGATTCTTTCCCAATTGCCCAAAGAGAGACAAAATCTGCTTTTCTCTGCTACTATGGAGGATCCGGTAGAAAAGCTGATTTCCAAAATTCTTCATAAGCCGGTGAGAATCGAAGTGGAAAAGGAAAAGATCATCCCCGAATTGATCGCTCAATCTGCCTATTTGGTTTCACAGGAGAAAAAAGGACCTCTACTAAGACATTTGATCAAAAGCGGTGACCGGAAGCAGGTTTTGGTTTTCACCTCTTCAATCCGAGCCGCAGATAATTTGGCTGTCAAGCTAAACAAGAATGGCATTCAGGCGATGCCATTCCATGGGGGGAAAAGCCAAGGTGCCCGTACAGAAGCTTTGAGAAGATTTAAATCAGGAAGTCTGCGTGTGCTGGTGGCTACCGACCTTGCTGCCCGTGGTATTGATATTCAATTTTTGCCTTTTGTAGTCAATTATGAATTGCCCCGCTCTCCTAAGGATTATATCCACCGCATTGGCAGAACCGGAAGGGCTGGATCCGAGGGAGAGGCTGTTTCCCTTATATCCGAAGAAGATCGGCACCACTTTAAGATTATTCAAAAAAAGATGAAAAGGCAGGTAGAACTGATCGATTCTGCGAATCTGGATTTTTAGCCCGGTAATTCAAATCAACTCATTACCTGGTTATTTTAAAACTCTTTTTCCGGAGCATAATCTATTGGTAATCAAAACCACTCTTCCTCGGGTAGATTACATCACTGACTTCTTTCATGCTCCCGGATATTTTGCAGATCATTTTCTTCAACATTTTCCTGTAAGTCACCTTCGGGAATTGGTTTCTTAAGTAACTCGTTGAGATTGGGCTGCCCCCCATCCACCCATGCCGTGAACCAAAAGTCGGCGGTCATCTTGATGGATTTTCTCATTTGCCGTTCTACCTGGCCGTTTAACAAATCCGAATAAGCTTTTGTAAATTCCCGCGAATATGTTTTTGTGGTAATATTCCCCCGCTCTTCAAAACTGTACTTTTTATCTTCCCTAAAGCGCTTGGTCAATTCCTTTTCGAAACGGAACACGCTATCCAGGGCCAGATGGGCCTGGATCACGGCTTCCCAGGCAGACAGTTGGGGGTTTTCCAGGTAAACGGCTTTTCCCACAAAAAAATCATAATCATCTGATAACAGTTCCGGAATCCTGCTTTCCCAAAAACCATGGATGCCGTATTGACCGGTCAATTGCCCATTGTAATTTTCAGTGGTATGAAGAGGCACATTGATGTCCCCGATATAATGGCCCAGGTCAGCCGCCAATCTAAGAATAGACTTGGGATCTTTCCGCCCAAAGGCCTCAGTCAACTGCATTTTGACAGAATACACATTCCAGGGCCCTATTCCAAAAGACCTTAGGGAATCTTCTCCATATTTAGCTACTGCCTGCTCCCAATACCGGGGCAGTTGATAAATGGCACTGTCTCCAAACACATCCGCATCGATATAATGTTTTTCTGCTTCCCCATCGACTGCATATCTTCTTCTGTCCGGATTGACTGCATTCTCTGTAATATATAGGATATTTTCTTTAAAAAAGCCAATCATTTCCAGTGGCAGGGAAAATACGGCCAATCTGTTGATCCGCCTGTGCGCAAAAAATCCCCAGGCCCTGAGACCTTCCATACCTACGAAAAGGATCAACAAAATTAAAAATGTCTTCTTCATCATTGAATTTAACAAAAAAATGCGATTGATGAAATATTTAATTCCTACATTTGTCCATTGTAACAGCAGTAAGCGGGGAAAATTTCAGGATTTTGGGACTTTGTATGGTATGGTTCTAAAATTCTTTTGTCTTTAAAAATAAATCAATTAAATTTGCACTCCCAATATTCGGTAGGACTGTAAAAAATAAGTAAAAAAAGATATGGCAAATCACAAGTCAGCCCTTAAAAGAATTCGTTCAAATGAGGCAAAACGTTTAAGAAATCGGTATCAAGCCAAAACGACCAGGACATTTATTAAAAGATTAAGAGATAGCACGGATAAGGTTGAGGCGCAAGAACTTTTTCAAAAAGTTTCTTCTATGATTGATAAATTGGCAAAAAACAATATCATTCACAAGAACAACGCCGCTAACAAAAAATCCAAACTGGCGAAAATGGTCAGTAGCATTGCTTAATTTACAAGCTCCTGAAAAATATAAAATTGGCTCCGCCCATAAGCGGAGCTTTTTTTATTTGTTATTTTTTGATATTTTTAATGAATCATTTTTTTCATTATGGAAAGCTATCAATCAATCAAAATATCCTCTCTGGCAGAGGAGGACAGGCCCAGGGAAAAATTACTTTTAAAAGGGAAAGCATCACTTTCTGATGCAGAACTTATCGCCATTCTTATTGGGTCCGGCACAAGGTATCTCAGTGCGGTGGACCTTTCCAAGCATATTCTTGGCAGCGTAGATCATGATTTGGGCCAATTGGCCAAGATGTCCGTGAAAGACCTCCAACGTTTTAAGGGCATAGGTGAAGCGAAAGCCATAAGCATAGTCAGTGCTTTGGAACTGGGAAGGCGAAGAAAATTGCTTGAGCCCCAAAAAAGGACAAAGATCACTTCCTCGGCTGACGTGTATGAATTGATGAAGCCGGAGTTGATGGATGAATCCATAGAGCATTTTTATGCCGTCTTGCTCAACAGGGCCAATTTTGTTATTAAAAAGCAATCCATCAGTAAGGGGGGCACCAGTGCGACCATTGCCGATCCCAAGCTGATTTTTAAATATGCCATGGACAATATGGCCAGTTCAATCATCCTCGTTCACAATCATCCCTCGGGAAACCTTAAACCTTCTCAGGCTGATGTACAGCTTACCAAGAAAATGGTGGAGGTGGGTAAAAATCTAGAATTATTGGTAATAGATCATGTGATTTTCACAGATGTTGGCTATTTTAGCTTTGCAGATGAGGCGATGATATAAACCATGATGAATCCAAATAGAATAATTATAGCGGTTGTTTCCCTAATAGTCTTGGCTGCAGTAATTTACGCCATGTCCGGTGGGGAAACTCCTGAGCAATATCAGCAAAGGATAGAAAATGAAAGGGAAAGGCAGTTCAAATTCCTTAAATACAATGATGACTCCCCCCTTACCCAAGAACAAAAGAATGCCTTGGATTCTTTGAGCTATTTTCCCGTGGATCCAAACTATAAAGTTCGGGCCCGGGTGGTTCCTGTTGATAAAAAAGTAATGATTCAAATCCCCATGACTGATGGAACTCTTGAACGGTATATCAAGCATTCCTATGCTGAATTTGAACTTATGGGCAGCACCAATAGGCTGCTATTATTGCAGGCGGACGGTGAACAGGACCGAAGAAATTTTTTTCTGGCCTTTGCGGATGACACCAGTGGGGAAGAGACTTACGGGGGAGGGAGGTTTCTTGATGTAAAAAAAGATGGCCAAAATTCAATCACCATAGATTTTAATCTGGTTTATAACCCCTATTGTACTTATAATCCTGATTATGCCTGCCCCATTCCCCCCAAGGAAAATATTTTAGAAATACCAATTCGGGCGGGAGAGAAAGATTACACCAAATAAGCTTTCTGTCCTTGGCATTTCCCTTAAATTTGTTCCTTAATCATCGGAAAGCTATATCATTTAATTCCCATGTCTTTCTCAAAGTCTTGCCAATGGGATGGATCAGGGCAAGTGTACTATAAGATCAATTAAAACAAAAATGAAAATATCCATAAACAGGCTTAAAACGTTTATTCCATTTCAAGAATCGCCAGAGGAAATAGCGTCCCAATTGACCGCCTCTGGACTAGAGGTGGAGGGGATCGAAAAATTTGAATCGATACCTGGAGGTCTGGATGGAGTGGTCATAGGTGAAGTATTGACGTGTAAACCTCATCCCAACGCGGATAAGTTGAGCCTTACCACCGTGGATGTAGGAGAGGAAATTGTCCCCATTGTCTGTGGTGCATACAATGTGTCCGAAGGCCAAAAAGTGGCCGTAGCCTTGGTTGGCACCACCCTTTATCCTAAGGGCGGGGAGCCCTTTCCCATAAAAAAGGCAAAGATCAGGGGAGAGGTTTCTCAGGGAATGATTTGTGCAGAGGATGAACTGGGATTGGGAGAAGGTCACGAAGGGATCATAGTGCTGGACACCCAGCTTCCCAACGGAACTCCTGCCGGCCAGTTTTTTAACATCGTCCATGATCAGGTGCTGGAAATAGGATTGACCCCTAACAGGGCTGATGCCGCTTCCCATCTGGGAGTGGCAAGGGATATAAAAGCCTTACTCAAAGGGGAGATCACACTGCCGTCTGTAAGGGACTTCAAAGTAGATAACCATAGCAGGCCCATCCAAGTTGAAGTGGAAAATCCTGTGGATTGTCCCCGGTATGCCGGCCTGACCCTTTCTGGAATTAAGGTAGGGAAGTCTCCTGAATGGCTTCAAAACTACCTTAAGGCCCTTGACCTGGTTCCGATCAACAATATCGTGGACATCACCAATTTTATCCTACACGATCTGGGCCAGCCACTGCATGCCTTTGATGCAGACCATATCGCAGAGGATAAATTGATCATCAAAAAACTTCCCAAAGATTCCCAATTCATCACCTTGGATGAGAAAGAAAGAAAGCTATCCGGGGAAGAACTGATGATATGTGATCCTAGGGGAGGGCTTTGTATAGCAGGGATCTTTGGCGGGCGTGATTCGGGTGTCAGTGAAGATACCACGGCGATTTTTCTTGAGAGTGCCTATTTTTCCCCTGACATTATCAGAAAAGGAAGCCAGTTTCACGGATTAAAGACGGATGCCTCTTTCAGGTTTGAAAGGGGCACAGACCCCAACATGCCGGTGTATGCCCTTAAAAGAGCGGCGGCATTGATCCAGGAAATAGCGGGAGGGGAAATTTCTTCTGATATTGTAGATTTATACCCTGAGCCAATTGCTGATTTTGAAATAGCTGTTACCCATAAGCATATCGATAGGTTGATCGGTAAGGTTATTCCAAAAGAAGAGGTGAAGGCCATTTTAGAAAGCCTGGAAATCAAGGTCAGGGAAGTAACAGATCAAGGATTTAAAGCCATTGTAAAACCGTACAGGACGGATGTAACCCGCGAAGCGGATATCATTGAGGAGATTTTAAGGATTTTTGGTTTTGAAAGCATCCCGCTATCTGAGAACTATCAGTCCAATCATCTCGCAGAACATGCTGAAAAAGATGTCAATAAATTACAATACAGATTGTCTGAATTATTGGCGGGAAGTGGTTTTCATGAAATTATCACCAATTCCCTGACCGAGCCGGGCTATGTTGAAAATTCCGGTCACCTGAATTCGGCAGAAAATGTGGAAGTTTTGAATAAGCTGAGTGAAGATCTTGGGGTGATGAGACAGACTTTGCTCTTTACCGGACTGGAGGTTTTGTCCCATAATATCAACAGAAAACAAAGGAATTTAAAATTTTTTGAGTTTGGTACTACATATTTCAAGGAAGAAAAGGGATATAGAGAAGAAAAGAACCTATCTTTATTTCTGACTGGTAGTAAAACTGAGGAGAGCTGGTTGGAACCTTCCAAAACGGCTGCTTTTCCTGATATTTTCTCAGTAGTGGAGAGCCTATTGGAAAAGTTGAATATTGGGCAGCATTCGGTGGAAATTATACATGAAACGCCGTTTGATTATGCCTTGAAGATGAGTCTGGACAACAGGGAAATAGGTAAAGTGGGAATGCTGTCCCCTGATATTACCAGGCTGGTGGAGATCAAACAGGAGGTATTGTTCGCCGAATTAAGTTGGGACCTGCTGTCCAAATATGCTTCGGGTATTAAAAAGTATACGGCAATATCCAAATTTCCCGAAGTAAGAAGGGATTTGTCCTTGGTGATCGAAAAGCAGGTTACTTTTGATGAAATTAAGAAAGTTGCCTTAAAAGCAGGTGGCAAGCTCCTTCAACGGATCAATGTTTTTGATGTTTATCAGGGGGATAAGATTGAAACAGGGAAAAAGGCTTATGCTTTAAGTTTTTATCTTCAGGACAATGAAAAAACACTGACGGATAAAATCATCGACAAAACAATGGGCAAATTGATGCAATCTTTTGAAAATGAGATTGGTGCTTTGATTAGAAAATGAAATGATTCACGAGGAACTTCATCGGTTGGAAAAGCTGGCTGGTCAGGTAACCAGGAAAATCCAGCTGGTAGAACATGAAAATTCAGCTTTGAAACAGGAGTTGTCGGAATTAAGGAATCTGATCAAGCAGAAAGAGGAGTCCCTGGAACATTTTAAAAATCAAATTAAAATTAGTAAAATTGTAAACAATATACCGGTAGAAAACATAGCGTCTGCTGAATTGAAGGAAAGAATTAATAATTATATAAAAGAAATCGATAAGATAGTTGCCTATTTGTCTGAATGATATGGATACACTTTCAATAAAAATAAAGATCGGTGACAGGGAATATCCTATGAAAGTGAATGTAGAGGATGAAGCTAGGATCAGACGTGCAGGTAAATTAATTAATGATAAACTTAAAAGGTATAGAGAAGAATTTGGTTTGGATGATAGACAAGATTTATTGGCTATGGTAGCTTTTGATTGTATGGTTGAAACCATGGAGTTGAATGAAATGAGCTCGGAGGATAGCGAAAACGTCAAATCAACCATTAAACAAATCAATGACCAATTTACATCAATTTTATAATTATAATTCCCTTCGTTCAACCTGACACTTTTTACTGCCGGTAGGATAAACCTAAATATACCTATGGGAATTTCATTATATATTATTTTAGCAGGTCTGATTGGCCTTGTATTAGGCGCCTTGCTGGTGGGCTTTTTTATTAAAAACAACAGTAAAAAAATAGAAGAGGAGGCCAGGAACAAAGCAAAAAGTTTAATCAGGGAAGCAGAAATCACAGCCGAGGCCACCAAAAAGGACAAGATCCTTGAAGCAAAGGAAAAGTACATCAGGCTTAAATCGGAATTTGAAGATGAGGTGGGCAAGAAAAAGGCCATTCTCCTTACTAATGAGGGCAAGCTGAAACAAAGGGAACAAATCCTCTCCAAAGAAATGGAGCAGCTCAAGAGGAAGGAAGCCGAACTGGACAGCAAAAAAGAAATACTCAGTGCACAGCTTCATTCAGTCCAGATCAAAAAAGAAGAACTGGACAAGGTGACGTACCAAAGGATCACTGACCTGGAGAAAGTGGCTTTGCTCACCAGGGAAGAAGCAAGGGAGCAATTGGTGGTGATGCTTAAGGATGAAGCCGCTACAAGGGCCTCTTCCCACATTAAAGATATCCTGGACCAAGCCAAGCTAAGTGCGACCAAGCAGGCCAAAAAGATTGTTTTGGATACCATTCAAAGGACCGCTACGGAACATGCCATTGAAAACTGCGTTTCCGTTTTCAATATCGAAAGTGACGATATCAAAGGAAAGATTATTGGAAGGGAAGGAAGAAATATCCGGGCACTTGAAGGGGCCACCGGTGTAGAGATCGTAGTGGATGATACCCCCGAGGCCATCATTATTTCCGGATTTGATCCCGTAAGAAGGGAGATAGCCAGGTTATCGTTGCATCGGTTGGTGCAGGATGGCAGGATACACCCCGCCAGGATCGAAGAGGTAGTGGCGAAGACCGAGAAGAATATTGATGAGGAAATCGTGGAAATAGGAGAGCGTACCTGTATTGATTTGGGCGTTCATGGCCTGCACCCGGAACTGATCAGAATGGTGGGCAGGATGAGGTTCCGTTCTTCATATGGACAGAACCTGCTGCAGCACTCCAGGGAAGTGGCCAAACTGTGTGCCACCATGGCCGCAGAAATGGGTATCAATGCCAAACTGGCCAAAAGAGCCGGGCTGTTACATGATATTGGAAAGGTGTATCCTGAGGAAGCCGAACTCCCCCATGCTATCCTGGGAATGGAGCTGGCCAAGAAATATAAGGAACATCCAGAGGTCATCAATGCCATAGGGGCACACCATGACGAGATAGAAATGACTTCCATGTTATCCCCGATTGTCCAGGCCTGTGATGCCATCTCTGGATCCAGGCCAGGTGCCAGAAGGGAAATTATGGACAGCTATATTAAGCGGCTGAAGGACCTGGAAGATTTGGCCCTGAGCTTTGACGGGGTGAACAAATGCTTTGCCATGCAGGCAGGAAGGGAATTGAGGGTATTGGTAGATGCGGACAGTGTGGACGATACCACTGCCGGACAGTTGTCCTTCGATATTTCCCAGAAGATAGAAAAAGAAATGCAATACCCCGGGCAGATCAAGATCACAGTCATCCGTGAGATGCGTTCGGTGAACTATGCGAAGTAGAGGGAAGCCTATTCTGGAATAGGGAATTTTTATGGAAAAATGGAATTGTGGAAGGTTGGAATAATGGGAGTGGTCTCAATCCTTCCATTATTCCAATCTTCCATCAAGGGGGATTGAAACCAGTCAAACGACTTTTAGTTCACAACCAGCCTGGAGGAGAGATCTTCCAGGTTGTTTTTTTTAAACTAGGAAGTTGTATAAATTACAGAAAAGTGTAACTTGAATTAACGGTACCGAAAGCAGAAAATGAACAGAATTACTCCAATATTCCCTTGCAGATCATTAGATGAACTGTTGGAATTAAAAATAAGGCCGAATTAAAAAGGGTAACCGATCTGGAAAATAAATTGAGATCAGCTATAGATATAAACCAGAAACCAAAAAGATGTTGGACAAAAAAAATTATACAAACGGCCAAAAGTCCCAGGAGCTGATTGGGGACAATCTCACCTACTTCTTCAAGAACGGAAAAGTAAAGGCAGAAGGATCTTTTGTACAAGGGGAAATGGAGGGTGAATGGAAATTTTTCCGTGAAACGGGACAATTATGGCAAGTGGGCAATTTTAAAAACGGCAGGAAAAACAGCTCCTGGATACGGTACGACAAAAATGACCGGTTGGAGTATCAGGAGACTTTCAAAGACGGCAAAATTGTAAAGAGCAAATAAAGAAGCAGACCATGGCAACTGACCCTAAAATAGTAGTGGAAACACAAATGCTCATCAGAAGACCCGTTCAGGTGGTTTTTGAAGCATTTATAGACCCGGAAATAACGAAGAACTTTTGGTTTACCCAAGGGAGTGACAAATTGGAAGTCGGCAAAACCCTTACCTGGGAATGGGGAAATGTACGGGGTATCCATCCAGGTGTATGTGAAAGGGATCATTCCTGACAAAAAGATATCCATTCAATGGGACGAACCTGCCACCACGGTTGACTTTGAATTCGAGGCATTAAGTAGGGACACCACTTATGTGGAGATCAGAAATTATGGCTTTAAGAATACAGGGGATGAATTGATCCAATCCATCAAGGACAACACAGGCGGTTTTACCACGGTACTGGACGGGTTAAAGGCCTATTTGGAGCATGGGATCAAGCTTAACTTAATTGCCGACAAGTTCCCCCATAAATCAACCTAAGAAATCCACACATGCATGAACACGAGCTCATTGCTATAGGGTGACCCTTCTAATGAAAGAATTGGAAACGAATGGGAAAGTCCAAAAGTGCCGCTAAATGATAATCTATTGTATGGTACCTATTTTAAAGCAACAATTTATGATTGACGAACTCATTAAAATCTATGAGCGAGACCTGAACAGGCTAAAACAAGAAGTGGGAGCCTTTCAGCAGGAAAGTAATCTGTGGGAGACCAGGGGAAATATAACCAATTCAGCGGGCAATTTGTGCCTGCACCTGGTGGGAAACCTAAACACCTACATTGGCAAAAATATAGGCCATTCCCCTTATGTGCGGGACCGGAAGGCGGAATTCAGCTTGAAGGATGTGCCAAGTGAAAAGCTGTTAAAACAGGTGGATGAAACCAAAGCTGTGGTCTTATCTACCTTAAAGGAAATGGACCAGGCGCAGTTGGAAGAGGAGCACATAGAAAATGTATTAGGGTATCCCATGACCAATGCCTATTTCCTGATCCATTTAACCGCCCATTTTTCTTATCATTTGGGCCAGATCAACTATTTAAGAAGGATATTGGAATAACAGTTATCTATGGTAAATTGAATTGAAAAAAGTATTGATCGGGCTCAGGCAGGTTTTACAGCATCAATAAAATACATCAATATGGATAGAAGAAGTTTCATTGGTTTATTTTCAGCAGGAGGGGTTTCCCTCTCTGCCCTGCCACATTTCCCTTTTGGTGCAGGGGACAAAAAGGACCAATCGTGGAGAAATGAAATTACATCCGATGTGGTCATAGCAGGAGCTGGCTTGGGAGGCTTTGCGGCAGCAATGGCGTCGCTGAGAAATGGTCTGTCAGTGGTGATGACAGAAGAGACAGACTGGATAGGGGGCCAGATTACCCAGCAAGGCGTACCCCCGGATGAACATCAGTGGATAGAGACGCATGGGGCTACCCAGATGTACAGGGACTATAGAAATGCGGTGAGGAACTATTATCGTAGCTTTTATCCCATGACCGAAGAGGCCAAAAGCAACCCGCTCCTTAACCCTGGGAATGCCACAGGGGCCAGAAGGATGAGCCATGAGCCCAAAGTGGCTTTGGCGGTGATGTATCAGATGCTCGCTCCTTTTCTCAGTAATCGTCAACTGACCTTACTTATTCCTTATAAAATCACTGAAGCCGAGGCCTCGGGTGATCAGGTGAAAGCATTGAAAGCCACCCACTTGGAAAGCAAGGGTGAAATCATCCTTCATGCATCTTATTTTGTGGATGCCACGGAATTGGGGGATTTGCTTCCCCTGGCTAATACCGAATATGTGACAGGGTCAGAATCCAAAAAGGAAACAGGAGAATTGCATGCGCCGGAAGAAGCGGATCCTGACAATGACCAGGCTTTTACCCTCTGCTTTGCCATAGATCATGTCAAAGGTGAAAACCATACCATTGACAAACCGGAGGAGTATGATTTTTGGCGAAATTTTGAACCAAAAATGAAAAAACCCTGGTCAGGAAAATTGCTGGACTGGCATTATTCCAACCCCTCCACTTTAGAACCTAAATTATTGGGTTTTGATCCGGAAGGGGGAAGCACCGGTGATCTGCTTAATCTGTGGAATTACCGAAGGCTGGTCCATCAATTTAATTTTCTTAATGGAACCTATCAAAGCGATATTACAGTAGTCAATTGGCCACAAAATGATTATTTCTTGGGAAGTTTGATAGATGTTAGTGAAGAAACCTTTCAAAAGCATGTTGAAAGGAGCAAGCAATTAAATTTATCTCTATTATATTGGATGCAGACAGAAGCTCCACGTCTGGACGGAGGCAAGGGTTGGCGGGGATTACGTCTCAGAAAAGATATTATGGGTACAGAAGATGGAATGGCAAAATATCCCTATGTCAGGGAATCCCGACGGATAAAAGCAGTGTTTACCATCCTGGAAGAACATGTGGGCAGGGAAAATCGGGCTTTGGTCGCAAGGGATTCTAATAAGGACCAACCAAAGGATTTTTATGACAGTGTGGGGATTGGCACCTATCATATTGATTTGCATCCCAGCACCAGTGGAGACAACTACATTGATTTTCCGTCTTTTCCATTTCAGATTCCTTTGGGGGCTTTAATTCCCATAAGTAAAGAGAATTTATTCCCGGCAAATAAAAATATAGGCACCACCCATATCACCAATGGATGCTACCGTTTGGCTCCGGTGGAATGGAGTATAGGAGAAGCTGTTGGATTGCTTTTGGTTTTTGCCAAGAAAAAGAAAATCAATCCCAGACAGGTCAGGGAGAATAGCGTTTATTTGTCCGAATTCCAGGAATTTATCCGCAAGCAGGGTATTCAGACACATTGGCCTGATTAGACTTAAAAATAAAACACTTTCATCAAATAAAAAAACCTAACTCTTGCACTATGTATAAAAGACCCAATCTGAAATGCATTTTATGGATATCTCTGTTTCTCTGGTCGCTCATGGCCTGTGGCCCGATGGAAGAAAAAGGGAAAATAACCGATGTAGTCATTTATGGAGGCACATCCGCGGCAGTCACTGCGGCCGTACAAGCAAAAAAAATGGGCAAATCAGTGGTAATGATTTCACCGGATATTCACTTGGGAGGATTGACCTCAGGTGGCCTGGGCTTTACCGATACGGGCAAGAAAGAAGTAATTGGAGGACTTTCCAGAGAGTTTTATCAAAGGCTATATGACTATTACCAAACATCTGAAGCATGGAAATGGCAGGAAAGATCCGAATATGGCAACAAAGGGCAAGGTACTCCCGCCATTGATGGTGACGCCAGAACCATGTGGATTTTTGAACCCCATGCGGCAGAACAGGTTTTTGAAGATTTCATCGAGGAAAACGAAATAGAAGTACTCAGAGATGAATGGTTGGACAGAGAGTCTGGTGTCACCAAAGAAGGTAATAGGATTGTTTCCATCAGGACACGGAGTGGAAAGGAATTTAAAGGCAAAATGTTTATTGATGCCACTTATGAGGGGGATCTACTGGCCGCTGCAGGAGTCAGCTATCATGTGGGAAGAGAAGCCATTAGTGTTTATGACGAAGAATGGAATGGCGTACAGACGGGGGTATTTCACCACCGTCATCATTTTAATGTCCTTGAGGAACCCGTTGACCCTTATTGGTCTCCCGGTGATCCATCCAGTGGACTGCTTCCCCGCATCAGTGCTGACCATCCCGGAGAAAAGGGGGAGGGAGATCACCGGATACAGGCCTATTGCTTCAGGACTTGCTTTTCAAATCATCCGGATAACCGCGTTCCTTTTCCCAAACCTGATAATTATGATTCCACCCAATATGAATTATTGGTCAGGATTTTTGATGCAGGATGGAGAGAATGGTTTGGTAAATTCGACATCATTCCCAACCGGAAAACCGATACCAATAATCATGGTCCTTTTAGCAGTGATAACATCGGGATGAATTATGACTATCCTGAGGCCAGCTATGAACGCCGTAAAGAAATAATCAAAGAACATGAAGATTACCAAAAGGGCCTGCTCTGGTTTGTGGCCAACGATCCCCGCGTTCCGGAGGAAATCCAATCGGAGATGCAGGAATGGGGACTGGCCAAAGATGAGTTTACAGATAACGGAAACTGGCCCCATCAGATTTATGTAAGGGAAGCCCGCAGGATGATCGGTGATTTTGTAATGACAGAAAACGAGTTACTAAAAAGAACCCCCACTCCGGAATCAGTGGGAATGGGCTCCTATACCATCGATTCCCATAATATTCAACGCTATGTGACCGATGAAGGCCATGTACACAATGAGGGGGATATAGGGGTTTCTTTGCCAGATCCTTATGAAATAGCTTATGGCTCTCTGGTACCCAAAGAGGAAGAATGTGAAAACCTCCTGGTTCCTGTTAGTATTTCCTCCAGTCATATTGCCTTTGGCTCCATCCGGATGGAACCTGTATTTATGATTTTGGGACAATCTGCCGCTACTGCAGCAGCTCTGGCCATCGATGAGGGGATAGCCGTTCAGGCAGTGGAATATCCAAAATTGAAGGCTCAACTGGAAAAAGACAATCAGATTCTAGTTGCGGAACAAAACATCATTTTAAAAACAAATGACCAAGATTTCCCGCCCTGAACCAGCGATAGCCATAAGCATCAATTGTGATGTGGTGGATTCCTTTTTCATCAGCCTCACTTTCGTATAGGTCCATTAGGTCGACTAATTTGGCTTCTTTTTCCTGTTTTAAATCAAGGATTATTTCATGGGGCTTTTCATTAAAATTATGTAGAATAACCAAGGAACTCCCATTCAAAATATAATGCATGGCCAGGATATAGGGATTCTTAATTTTAATGATCTGCCAATCCCCCCAGCCAATTTCTGGGCATTCCTGCCGTAGGCGGATTAAAGTTGTCATCCAATTAAGCATTGAATCAGGTGTCCTGCGGTTGGTTTCTACATTTACATGCTTGTAAGCATAAGGTCCTTTTTCAATCACTGGATGGACCAGCTTTTTAGCTTCAGAGAACCCCGCTTGGGGACCATTGGTCCAATGCATGGGGGTACGGAC
Source organism: Anditalea sp. (assembly GCA_040905145.1). GTDB lineage: Bacteria > Bacteroidota > Bacteroidia > Cytophagales > Cyclobacteriaceae > DATGMS01. The sequence continues at coordinate 58,437 of JBBDSC010000207.1, read as the reverse complement.
TGCATGACGCTCCTCTAAATCAAGATTATCCCCCATATTTATTTCATCGCCATACCGGATTACCGGCGTGCCGGGCAGGGAGAACATCAGGCTGTAAGCCAATTCAATCTGTTGCTTGTTCCCTAGCATGGGAGCCAGTCTGCGGCGTATGCCCCTATTGTATAACCTCATATTTTCATCAGGGGCAAACCGTTCAAAAATACTTTTTAGCTGCCCTTCATCAAGTCTGCCCAAATCCAGTTCATCATGATTTCTCAGGAAATGGGCCCATTGGGAGGTAGGGAAATGTAAACGCGTTGCTTCCAAGGCTTTGGCCAAAGGTTCTACTTCTGAAGTAGCCAAGGCATAAAATGCATGCTGATTTACATAAAAATTAAACATCATGTGAATACCTTCACCCTCATTTCCAAAATATAATTGGTTTTCTTCGGGGGAAACATTGGCTTCTCCCAAAAGAATGGCATCTCCTTTTCTCCATTGCAGGAAACTTCGGAATTCCCGAAGATATTCAAATTTAATCTCACCGGTGCTTTCTCCAGGTTCTTTTGATTCCAATAAAAAAGGGACAGCATCTACCCTAAATCCGGCAACGCCCAATTTGAGCCAATAACCCATAATCCGGCGTATTTCTGCCCGGACTTCGGGATTGTCCATATTTAGATCGGGCTGAAAATCGTAAAACCTATGATGGTAATAGGATCGTGTTTTTTTTTCATAGGTCCAGGTTGTTTTTTGTACGCCTGGAAATACCATTCCTTCATCCCACTCGGAAGGTTTCTTATCTGACCAGATATACCAGTCCCTATGTTTTGCATCTTTACTGCTACAGGCATCAAGAAACCATGGATGCTGATTGGAGGTATGATTTACTACCAGGTCAATGATTACTTTTATACCCTTTTTTTTTGCCTGATGTATAAATTCCACAAAATTGCCACTTGAGCCATGTCGGTGGTCTACTCCATAATAATCACTTATGTCATATCCATTATCCTTATTTGGTGTGGGTTGGAATGGGGCCAGCCAAACAGTATCAATTCCCATGGCATGCAGGTAATCAAGACGGCGCGTCAATCCTTCAAAATCACCAGTTCCATCATCATTAAGGTCCATAAAGGTTTCGAGGTCAAGGCTGTAGATAACGGCGTTTTTAAACCAAAGATCTGAGATCATATTTGAGGATGTTTAATTAAAGGTTTACGATTTCCAGGCAACTCATTGTTGAATATTACTCATATCCGGCTATATTCCAATTTAACTAATAATCCGCTCATACCGTTAAGATACAAAATTGAAGAATATTTAAGAGTAAAAAGAGGATATTAAAGATATCTTTGATTTAAAGCATGGGTTATGAAAATCCCTCAAAAGAGGCCTCTTTTTTGGATGGTAGAAACTTTAACCATGCTTTAGGCAACAACATCAGCATGGAAAATAAACATAATACGAACAGTAAAAAATGGCTTCTATAAGGTATCCATAAGAAAGGATTGAAATTTATAATTATCAATATCCCCAAAACAAGGCCAGACCCAATTATCGGCTTTATAAAACTCATGAGAAATTTTTTAGTGTTTTCAACCATCACTGACTCATTTTCAAAATGGTAAATTAGAAGAAAAGGCATAAAAACCAACAGGTGCATTGAAAACGCGATATTCAAAGTTAACAATACCCCCAAATGAAAAGTGGTAGCCACCCCCAAAGCTTTGAAAAACCAGCGGGAAGAAAATATGGTCAAAATAAAACCCAATTCAAAAACTAGCGTTCCGTAATCCATTATTTTATAGATCAGTAGGTTATCGATATGGGCAAATAATTTTACCAAATAAATATTATTTTCCCCGAGATAAAATTTGCGCAGAATAAAGCCAGCAGTTGTAGAGTTGTATGGGTCCAGCCAACCCGCTAGCAGCTTAGGTATTCCTGCTGTAAAATATCCCCAACCTAAAATAAAGGAAAGATAGGATAGCGTCCAACCCTGTGGCTTAATCTCCCTTTTTTTCCTCAGCAAAGCATCTATAGAAAAAGCAGAACCCCAATTGGAAAATGCCATGATTAACGGGAAGATTACCGCATATATATCATGGTCGATCTTGCCATAGCTAAATAAATAAGTGTATCCAAAAATTAAAAAAGATCCAAATAAAAAAGATGAAATTTTGGTTTTGTAGCCGAATAATAATGCTACAAAAATAATTCTAATCAACAAATCAAAAAACCACCAAAAAGATTCAGAAACTATAGGTCCAATAAATTTAGACAAACCTGGAGGGGGGTCGAAGAAAACGATCTCACGGGTTGAAATACCAGAGAATTCAGGAAGTCCTAAAAAGAACAGCCCCATGCAAAACAGGATTCTCGTTAATCCTAAATGGAATAAGGTTGGCTTCCAAGTATTTAAAAGCCAATTGTTTATAACCTTGTTTAATGATTGCATCCTAGTGGAAATTGAAGTTTTTTACTGCGGACCAAATCACGTTCTATAAGTCCTTCTATCAGATCATAGTATTCTGTATATTCCAATACCTCAAAAGCATCTGCATCAACAATATCAGTAGGTTTCCTTCTACATAATAATTCTGCAATTTCATGTTCTGCATCGCCAACTACCTGATTTTTTACCCATTGATTGAGCAAAACAAAAAGTTTCTCTCCTCCTGGAAGTATAGAAAAAAGTTTTTTGCGCAGCATATTCCCCTCCTTGCTGCTTTTTCCTCTTTCGTTAAAAAAGATGAAGCGCATATTGTTTATATAAATACCTTCTGGAACATCACCAAAAATTTCACGTAAGTTTCCTTTCCAAATTTGTTCTCCACCTCTATAATAAACACCCTCTAAAGAAATTGCCGGAACTACTCCATTGTTAATTCCACTTTTAGAGAATGTAGGCATATTGACTGATGGGTACGGTTCTCGTATAAAACGGGAAAACAGTAAAGAAACCACAAAAAAAACACTGGTTAAATAAAAGACCCACAATAAGGAATGTTTGATTTTTTTATTATGCATTGGTTAAAAAAATTATTTTAAAAAAGTTTAGCCCAAATATAATTTAATTCTGCTGATATTCCGACTAAATTTCAACTTAAAACTAATAATCCGCTCATACCGTTGCTTTAAGAAGATCATTACAGTGAAAATTATATTGTCTTCCTAATGATATTGGCGTTCTTGAGAACTCAGATGTTTATAGAAGAATCCCCTTGAACCTTATGGGAACGGAAAAAATAGTAAAGACTAAAACAATGAAAAAGCCCATTCAATTAATTTTTCTTTTTCCGCTGCTGCTTTTCAGCTGTATAAATGTTGATCTGAAATATAAGACCTTGGATTTTGAGGTGTTCACCTTAAAGGTGCCCAATAATTGGGAAAGCTTTTCCAGTCAAGGATATGATTCAATAGTAGGAGGGATAACCAATGGGAAGGATGAATTGGCCTATGACTATGGCTGGTATTCCTATGACTTCCAGAACGAAACCACGGAAACGCACAGACGGATTACCACCTCTATAGACGGTAAACCAGCGCTGATCGTACTTCCGATCAAGAAAGGAGAAGGGATTATAGGGGTGTACATTGAAGTAGATAGCCAGAACAAATTCAATCTTTTCGGCAGAGACATCAAGAATGAAGATAGAATCAGGAAAATTTTTGAGTCAGTAAAATTTTAAAAAAATGATCGTAAAAATTATTCCTTTTACTCCTGGGCAAATGAAGGATATAGAGTCATTCCCCCATCCACATAAAGGGTAGTCCCAGTGATATAATCCGCTTCATCGGAAGCCAGCCAACGTACGGCTTTTGCGATGTCCTCGGGATCCCCTATCCTTCCATATGGAATTTGGGCCATCATTTTCTTTTTTCCTTCTTCATCTTTCCATTCGCTTTCATTGATGGATGTTTTTATAGCTCCTGGAGAGACGCTGTTTACGCGGATTTTATGAGGGGCAAGTTCTTGTGCAATGGATTCCATCATCATTTTTAGCCCGCCCTTACTGGACGTGTAATTGACCCTTCCTGCCCAAGGAATGATGTCATGCACGGAACTGATAAAGAAGATCTTCCCGGCGGCTTTTGATATCTCCTCATCGACTCCCTGGGCCATAAATGTTTTTGCAGCGGTCTGTGCAGATAGGAAAGCCCCATATAAATTTGTTTTGATCACTTTGTCCCATTCTTCAAAAGACATTTCAGTGAATGCTTTATCTTTTTGGATACCTGCATTGCTGACAAGAAGGTGTAATTTCCCAAAAGCTTTTTTTGTTTCCGAAAATATCCGGGCCACCTCATCCGGGTCACCAATGTCCCCTTGCATGATCAGGCATTTGCCCTTCGCGTTTTCTATTTCTTTTTGCGTTTGTTTGGCACCTTCTTCATCACTATGGTAATTGATAAGGACATTGGCACCAGCCTTTCCCAATTCAATGGCTATTGCCTGACCAATACCTGAACTAGCACCGGTTACAATAGCGGTTTGGTTCGCCAGCGGTTTTAAGATGTTGTTTCCATTCATAGGCGGAAAAGGCTCAAATAATATACCAAGCTCAGAGGAATGCCTCAAAATTTAAAAGAGACCCTTTGTGGGGGCCTCCTTTTTCATTCCTGTCAATTTTTGCCAGACAGGGAATAGTGGAAAAATGGAATGGAAGAAGTAATTTGGGGTGATAATGCTGTTGATGATAGGAACAGGGAAAAGATAGCCCATTTTTCCACCATTCCATAATTGGTTCTGGCTTGTCCAGGTGAAGAGATGTTTATAATATTAGAGATTAAGCATCTACACCAAGGGCTTTTGCCATTACTGCTCCGATCTCAGCAGGGGATTCTGCTACTTCGATGCCATTTTCCCTCATAATTCTCATTTTGGCCTCTGCGGTATCATCGGCGCCACCAACAATAGCTCCGGCATGGCCCATCCTCCGGCCTGGAGGCGCAGTTTGTCCGGCTATAAAGCCAACTACAGGTTTCTTGTTGCCGTTTTCCCTGATCCATTTTGCGGCTTCGGCTTCATAGTTCCCACCTATTTCTCCGATCATTACAATGGCATCCGTTTCAGGGTCTTCCATTAATAACTGAACCGCTTGTTTGGTAGAAGTACCAATGATGGGATCTCCACCAATGCCAATGGCAGTGGATACGCCAAGGCCGGCTTTTGCCACCTGATCAGCTGCCTCGTAGGTAAGTGTTCCTGATTTGGAAACTATTCCTATGCGTCCTTGCCTGAAAACAAATCCAGGCATAATCCCAACTTTTGCTTCCCCAGGGGTAATTACTCCCGGACAATTGGGGCCAATAAGGGTGACTCCCCTTGCTTGAATGTAAGGTTTAACTTTCAGCATGTCCTTAACGGGGATCCCTTCTGTAATCGCAATGATCACCTTGATCCCAGCCTCGGCTGCTTCCATGATGGCATCAGCTGCAAAAGCTGGTGGAACAAAAATGATGGAAGTGTTGGCACCGGTAGCCTGCACTGCCTCCTCAACGGAATTGTAAACAGGTTTTTCAAGATGCTTGCCCCCCCCTTTTCCAGGAGTTACACCACCTACTACATTTGTACCGTATTCTATCATTTGCTGCGCATGGAAGGAACCCTCAGTTCCTGTAAAACCCTGCACAATTACTTTAGAATTTTTATTTACCAAAACACTCATAATGCGATTATTAAAATTTAACACAAAAATAAAAGAATAAGCCCTTTGTCAAAAAGAAATAGCAAACATTCTCAATTTAATTTATACTGTTCAATTCTTTTTCTAATTTTAGCAGACTGGTAGATAAAGGTATGAATAATATAATAGGGTGCTTTCTTTTCTTGCCCACATATGTTTTAGGGTTTTTCGCACCCTTTATGGTAGATTTAAGGTTTGGAAGCCGATTCCATGTGGATAGCATCTATTCCCAGGCAATTTCTGTTGCTGCTCCCTATTATCTTCAAACTTGGTTTATTATCTTAGTGTTATTGCTTTTCATGGGAATGGGCATGGTGCTGAATGCCTTGTTGAGCAAATCCAGGGACAAAAAGAGATTAAATAAAGCCATTGAAAAGAAAATTAAGGCAATAAAGTCTACAGAAGAGCCGTTCAGAAATGTTTGGGACAGTTTACAGGATGGCTTATTATTGCTAGCTGATGGAGGGGAAATAATTGCCATCAATCCCCTTTTCAGCAAAATGGCAGGTGTTTCACCTGACCAATTGTATAAGGAAAATTTTAGTGAAGTATTTAGTTGCCCTAAATTTTACAGTTTCTATCAGTCCCTGGTAATTCCAGGCCTTAATGAATCCAATGGGAAAGGATTTACCATAGAACTACAAATGCCATTTAAATCCGGGGAGAGGGACATTGAATTGTTTGTGAATAGAATTGATACGGACTATAAAGGGGAAAAGGCAATTTTAAATGTATTCAGGGACATTTCTGGCAAAAGGGAATATGAACAGGGGCTGAAAGAAGCAAAAGAAAAAGCGGAAGAAGCCAATAAGCTGAAGACAAGCTTTCTATCTAACATGAGCCATGAAATCAGGACTCCCTTAAATGGGATACTCGGAAGCACAGCCAATATTATATTAAGGAACAGCCATAATGCTGAATTGGTGGCCCAGCTGGAGATTATCATGCAAAGTGGGGAGAGGCTCCTCGATACGATCAACAATATATTGGATATGTCCCGTATTGAGGCAAATAATATGGAGGTGATATTGGAGGAAACCAATATTAATGATTTCCTTTCCAAAACCTTAATGCCTCTGAAATCATTGGCCATAAAGAAGGGGTTACTGATAACGGCCAAATATGAAACCAAACCCTTTATTGCCAAGATTGATAAAAGGTATTTTGAACTGATAATAAATAACATTGTTGGGAACGCTATCAAATATTCCGATAGCGGGCTCATCCAGATCAAGTTGGAAAGTCAGAATGATCACCTTTTTCTTTGCGTGCAGGATAAAGGAATTGGCATAAGTGAGACATACCTTAAAAAATTGTTTAATCCTTTTGAACAGGAAAGTGTCGGCTATAATAGGGAATTTGAGGGTTCAGGACTTGGGTTAACGATCACCAAAAATCTTATAGACCTGTTGTCCGGGGAAATCAGAATAGAAAGCAAAAAAGGACAAGGTACGATTGTAAGCGTTATTTTACCCCTTAAAGGGAGACAGGATTATGACAAATAAATTAACAAAAAAATTGCCGATGTTTTCTCTGAAAATATTAATTACTGAAGATGATACTGTTTCTGCCCTATTGCTGAAAAAAGCTTTGGAAAAAAATCATCACGAAATTATAGGGATGGCTGATTCAGGAGAAATGGCGCTGGATATCCTTGAAAATAAAAAGGCAGATATCGTAATGATGGATATTAACCTTGCGGGGAAGCTGGATGGAATCAAAACGACGGAAATTATAAATGAAAAATTTAAAATTCCAGTCGTTTATCTCACGGCCAGCTCTGATTCTGAGACCTTACAGAAGGTTGCTGGAACCAATCCAAGCGCCTATGTGATCAAGCCCTTCAATATTAGGGAACTGAATATGGTCATTGAATTGGCCATTTTTAAGGACAGAAAGGAGAAGGAGCTTCAAAACCTGAACAATATATTGGAAGAAAAGGTCAGGCAGCGTACAGCTGATCTGAATGAGGCCAATAAAGACCTTCAGAAAGCATTGGAGAAGGAAATTGAGTTGAGCGAGCTTAAATCCCGGATTGTTCAAAATGTATCCCATGGGTTCAAAACGCCACTAACTTCCATCTTAAGCTCGGCCCAGCTGTTAAAACAATATGTGGAAAAAGATCATCCTTTCAAAGCTAAAATATCAAAACATTCCTCCAAAATCGAAAATTCAGCAAGGAATTTAAACAGCTTGCTTACCAGTATCCTCTTTTTTGGTAAAGCCGATGCGGAGAAAATGAATTATAAACCCACCAAAATCTATACCTCTGCATTTTTCAATGAGGTAGTGGATGTAGTTAAAGCAGGGATAGATAATGAAGTAACCATCCAAACAACTTTTGATAAGCCGCCAAAAATAATCACTTCGGATATGGATTGTTTATATCAAATTTTTGACAACCTACTTTCCAATGCGGCGAAATATTCCAAAAATGGAGGAGTGGTGGATTTTAAAGTATGGTTTGAAGGAAATCTGCTTAAATCCACTGTAAAAGATTCGGGGATAGGAATTCCTAAATCTGAACAGTATCAACTTTTTGACCGCTTTTTTAGAGCCAAAAATGTGGGTACCACTGAAGGTTCAGGCCTGGGTTTGTCTATTGTTAAAAAGTGCATTGATTTGACTGGTGGGGAAATAGAATTTGAAAGTGATACCAAGAAAGGAACTATATGTAAAGTTTCCATTCCAGTCAATAAAAAATAGTATAATGCTTTTAACGAAGAACATCAGATTTCACTATAATGAGTCGAATCAGTTTTCCATAGACGATCTTTCTTTAACCAGTGGGGATGAATTGCTTATTTTAGGAAAATCCGGGAGTGGCAAGACGACCATGCTGAACATTCTCGGAGGTTTACTCCCTCCAAGCAGGGGAGAAGTGATAGTAAACGGGGTGCCTATTTATGAATTGGAAGGGGCTGAGTTGGATAAATTTAGGGGGGAGAATATTGGGATAGTCTTTCAAAAGCCGCATTTGCTCAAGCCTTTGACTGTGGAGGAAAATATAAAGTTAGCCAATTATTTTGTAGGGAATGAAACTTCCAATGCCGTCCAGGAGCTATTACGGGATCTCGGTATGGAGGATAAAGGAAATGCAAAAACTTATACCTTAAGCGAAGGTGAGGCGCAACGGGTATCCATTGCCAGAGCCTTGGCAAACAGGCCAAAGGTCATCCTGGCAGATGAACCTACGGCTAGCCTGGATGATGAAAATGCACAATTGGTCATCCAACTTTTACAGATCCAGTCGAGAAAACTTAATGCCCTCCTTGTCATTGTGACGCATGATCAGCGGGTAAAGGATCATATTGCTAATCATATAATCATGGGGGAGTAAGATGAACATGTTAAAGCTCAGTTGGAAATTCCTCATCGCCAAACCACTTAATACGGCATTGAATATTTTGTTGTTGGCCTTGGGCTTGGCCATTTTTACCGTTTTGATCCTGGTGCAGGACCAGTTCGAAAACAAGATGACCAAAGATGCGAAAGGTATAGATTTGGTAATAGGTGCAAAGGGCAGCCCCCTTCAATTGATTTTATCCAGTATTTATCACATTGATTTTCCCACTGGAAACATAAATCTGGAAGAGGCCATACGGGTATCAAAAAACCGATTGATAAAAAAGGTGATACCGCTGGGCCTCGGGGATAATTTTGAGGGATTCAGAATTGTGGGCACAAATCAGGATTACCTGGAACTATATCAAGCTGATTTTCAAGCAGGGGAAGCTTGGGAGAAACCCTTTGAAGTGGTATTGGGAAATGAAGTGGCAAAGGATCTTCAGCTAAAAATCGACGATACTTTTATGGGGGCCCATGGTATAGGGAGTAGTAGCCATGACCATGATGAAAATGTCTATAAGGTTACCGGTGTGCTGGAGGAAATGGACAATGTTATTGACCATTTGATTTTGACCGGAATGGAATCCGTATGGTATACCCATGATGAAAATCAGGATCCTGAGAAGTTGGAAAAATCCGTTGCCAAGTCCGGATTCCCTGAAACTGATGAGGAAAGGGAGATTACCGCCTTATTGGTTCAATACAACAATCCCATGGCTGCAATACAGCTACCCCGCTTTGTCAATAGTAGAAGCTCCCTTCAGGCGGCTTCACCGGCATTTGAAATTACCCGTTTATTCGAACTCTTGGGAGTGGGAATAGCTCTGATCCAAGGATTGGCTATTGTCATTATCATTATAGCGGGTCTGGGTATCTTTATTGCCTTATATAATTCCCTGAAAGAAAGAAAATACGACCTTGCTGTCATGAGGACAATAGGAGCCTCCAAGGGACAGGTATTTTTACACATTTTATTGGAAGGGGTGATTTTAACTTTTCTTGGGGCCATGGTCGGCATTGCTATCGGGCACCTTTTTATGATTGTTTTGGTTTTAAGCAATGAGCAGGGAGCAATTTCCGGATTTACCGCAGATGTATTCCTTGTGGAAGAATTATGGATTATAGGCTATGCGGTTATTGTAGGGATTTTGGCTTCGTTGATCCCTGCATGGCAGGCTTATCAAACCAATATTGCCGAACAACTGACGAAATGATTAAAGATAAAAAAAACCATTCTATGGTGTTAAAGAAAACTTTGTTGACGCTGCTGGCATTTCTCCCAGGAGTTTTGGCAATTGCCCAACAACAAGAAAACGTTTGGAAAAACCTTTCTGAAGTCTCCTATAAAATAAGTGAAGACGAATTCGGGGAATTATATCTTCCTGAATTCAGTGATAAAATAAAAAACATGGAGGGGAAAGAAGTAACTGCTAATGGTTACATTATCCCTTTTGAGGGAATGTTCAAGCCAGAACATATAATTTTGTCTTCCCTTCCATTGGCCGAATGTTTTTTTTGTGGCTCGGGGGGGCCTGAGACCGTGATGGAAGTCATGCTGAAAAATCCCATCAAATACACCTCAAAGCGGGTAAAGGTAAAAGGTAAGCTAGTACTTAATGCCAAAGATCCTGAAAAAATGATGTATATTCTTGAAGATGCCCAACTCATAGAGAACTGAGGGGAAGTGCAAAATCATCCTCCAATGGTTTTAAAAAAGCCTGCCTTTATTTGGCAGGATTTTGTTCTTTTAATTGTTTTACATATCATTCATTGGAAATTTCATAGAAAATGTCAGTTGGAAAGAAACAATTAACATTTTCAATTAAATTTGTAAAACATATTCATTTAAAGTACTGGTTATGAAAGTGAGGTTTATTTGTTGTGTACTAGCTTCTATGGTGTTTTTTTATGCTTGTGACGCTCAAAAGAAAGAAAATGAAAAACTGAAAAATGAAGTTATTGCCCTACATGATGAGGTAATGCCTGTCATGGGGAAGCTTGAGTCTTTTCAAAAGGACCTTCTGAAGGAAGCCACTGCATTAAACCAGAAAGATCCGGCCTTGAAGAAAAAGCAGATAGCAGCATTAAAAAGTGCGGCCAAAGATCTTGAAGATGCCTACAATGGCATGTTTGTCTGGATGAGGCAATTTGAGGCGGAATATGAAGGAATGACAGAGGAAGAGATTTCAATTTATCTGAAAGAGCAAAAGGAAGAGGTAGAAAAAGTTAACGCAGATATTAAAAGTGCATTAGAAAAAGCAGAAAATTTAAAAAAATGACTTTTGGTTAAGATCTCAAATAAACCCTTCCTTAATCTTTGAAATATTCTTCAACGTCCCTAGCAGTAATTAAGCCTTCTTTATGTCCCCATACATTATAAATATAGGTAGCGATTTCAGAAATTTCCAAAGGGGTCAATTGAGGATTGGGGGGCATTGGCTGATTATAGTTGACGCCATTGACGGTGATATCGCCCTCTAAACCATATTTAATAATATGGATGGTCCTGCCTATGTCCTGCTTCAAATAATCTGCCCCAGCAAGAGGGGGGATTAACCTTCTCAGGCCTGTTCCATCTTGTTGATGGCAATTGGCACATAGCCTATCATATAGCACTTTACCATGAATAGCATATTGCCGTGTCTTAAGGTCTTTTATATCCTGAATAGAAATCCCGGATTTTTCTTCCTTGTTTCTACAGCCAAAAAATGCGAAAATCAGCGTTAAAATGAACAGGTTAACTTTTATCATTCTTGCCAATGAGTTTGGGAATATCAGCGATAAGTTTGTCGACCTGTTCTTCTTTGGTTCCATCATAAACGCCCCTGATATGGCCCTCTTGATCTATCAGAACAAATGCCCCACTATGGAGTAAGCCACCAGGTTCATTTTTATCTTCCATAGCGGTGGTTAAATAGCTTGTCTGGCCAATTTCAAAAATCCGTTCCTTGTCTCCTGTAAGAAAATGCCAGGTGGAAGCATCTTCAATCCCTAATCTCAGCGAATAATCTTTTAGTAAGGCTACGGTATCATAGGTAGGGTCTATGGAATGGCTGAGAATTTTGAAATCCGGTTCATGATTATAGCTTTCATAAACCCGGAGCATCTGCTTCTTCATTATGGGGCAGATTGTCGGACAACTTGTAAAAAAGAAATCAGCCACGTATACTTTACCCTCTACTTCTTCATTGGTAATTAAATTTCCCTCCTGGTCATAAAAAGAAAACGGTGCAATTTTATGATAAACAGTATCCACCCGATAAACCGTATCGGAAGAAGTTTGATCGATTTCAAAGGATTTTTCGGTATGCTTATTTCCAAGGTAGGGCAAAGCCGCGTCATTTTGGGGCTTTGAGGTGCAGTTCCAGAGGAATAATATCAATCCTAAAAAAGAGAAAAGGCTGAAGCTATTTTTCACTATAATTTTTTGTTTTAAAGACATCCTTGATAAGTGATTAGTTCCCTTCCCTGCTTTTTCTATATAGCTTTATTCCCATCATCAACAGCCCGCTTAATAGAACCAATCCCACTATGCCCCATATCATGTTCACCAGGCTTTTTAAGACAATGAGAAAGACGATGGCAAAAAGCAGGACGGTAGCAGCTTCATTCCAAATCCTTAATTGATTGGAAGACCAGACAGCCTTTCCTGTTTGAAGGTTCTTAAAGATTTGATGACATTTAAAATGATACAGGTATAAGAGAATCACAAATCCTATTTTGGCCTGCATAAATCCCATCTGCAAATATTCCCAACGGTAAGATAATACCCAAAATCCCAACACCAGGGTGAGAATAGCCGAAGGCCAGGTAATACCCAGCCACAGCCTTTTGGCCATCAGGTTAAGTTGTGGATAGAGAATCTTTTTTTCCTCCTGAGGTTTCCCCAAAGCTTCCGTTTGGTAAATAAACAACCTTACAATGTAGAATAGTCCTGCAAACCAGGTAACTATAAAAATAATATGCAATGCTTTGAGATATTCGAACGCCATTCCAAATTTTTCTTCTAATTTAATGGTTAAACCCTAAAGAACCTCAAATACATATGAAAACGCAATATCTAATTTACGGAATTATCATTGCCGTGATTTTTATTATCGTTTGGATTGGTATGGATACTTTCACGCAGCCGGGGATTTCCGATCTGAAAGGCACTTATTCTGAAGCGGCTTTCTATAGAAATGAAAACAACACCGGACCGGTAACAAGGATTTATACGGTTTATGCTGCCGATACCCTATGGGAAGATATGGAAGCTTATGGGAATTTTATGCCTCATACCAAATATGGAAATACCAAAGTGTTTTTCTTTTCCGATCTGGAACAAACCCCTAAGGAAATAGTACCTGAAGTCCCACATTTTGACGCAGAATATGAAAGTTATTGCATCGGCAAATATGAAAAATCTGCCATGGGAGAGGTAAGTGTGATAAAATTCCCCTTCAGATAGGTTGTATAAACAGGATAAGATAATTGTGTACAAAAAGAGAAATAGGCTGACCATTCAACAATATGTTTCCGGCATTTTGGGAGGGGACAGGGTGGCCTTGGGCAGGGCGATTACCTTGGCCGAAAGTACTTTGTCCACGGATCAGCAATTGGCAGAAAAGGTAATCAATGAGGTACTTCCTTATACAGGTAATTCCATAAGGATAGGGATTACAGGAGTGCCTGGTGTAGGGAAAAGCACCTTTATAGAGAGCTTTGGGAAACAAATACTGGATCAGGGGCATAAGTTGGCCGTTCTTACCATTGACCCCAGTAGTCAAAAGACCGGTGGGAGCATATTGGGGGACAAAACCAGAATGGAAACCCTGGCTTCAGATAAAAGGGCTTTTATCCGGCCCACCCCGGCAGGTTCTACTTTAGGAGGGGTGGGCGCCAAAACCCGGGAAGCCATGCTGCTCTGTGAAGCCGCGGGATATGATGTGGTTTTTATAGAAACTGTGGGGGTAGGGCAGTCGGAAACCATGGTGAAGGGAATGGTTGATTTTTTTCTTTTATTGATGCTGGCAGGTGCAGGAGATGAACTGCAGGGGATTAAAAAAGGGATCATTGAAATAGCGGATGCCTTAGTGGTCACCAAGGCAGATGGGGACAATTTTGAAAAATCAAAAATGGCCAAAAAGGAATATGACAGGGCCCTGCACTTGTTTCCCACGAGCGAAAATAGCTGGCAGCCAAAAGTAAAGATCTGTTCCGCTATAGAAAATTTTGGTCTTGGGGAAATCTGGGAGATGATCCTGGATTTTGAACAAATAATGAAGACAAATGGCTACTTTGATGATAATAGATCAAAACAGCGGCTTGATTGGATGCATGGACATATTCGGTTATTGTTGGAAAACAGGTTTTATCAAGACAAGGCCATTGCTGAAAAACTGGAGAAAATGACCCCCCTTGTACTAAAAGGAGAGAGATCTTCTATTACGATGGCAAGGGATCTGGTGAAGGAATTTTTAGTTGAAAAAAAACATGACTTGTAAAAAGGAATGAGCAACCTACTTCTAATCACCTTTGCAGCTTCTATATTTTCAGGATGTTACATCCCCTCTAAAAATAAAGCTTCCGATCAAATCAGTTATCGGGAAAAATCGGAGGAATTGGAAAGATGCGTAGGAGATGCTTGTGCCCAAATTGTTTTGTCCTACCCTTCTTTTGAAGGGGATCAGCTTCTTGCTGAACAATTGAATGCCGGAATAAGCAGGCAGTTGATACATTTTATGCAAATTGAAGAGCAAGAATCACACAGTCTTAAAGGAGCAGTTCAGGATTTTTTTGCTGCTTATATCAAGTTTAGGGAAGAATTTGCTGAGCCTGTGCAGGAATGGACTCTTGAACTAACAGGAGAAGTTACTTACCAGACAGAGAACCTTTTGGGATTGAGATTTTCCAGTTATTCCTATTTGGGAGGAGCACATCCCAATGCACAGGAATTGCATTTGACTTTCGATTTGGAAAAAGGAGGAACCATACTACTTCAAAAAGATATGGTGTTAAACGAAGATAAATTACTGGAGTTGGCACTGGAAGAATTCCGGGATATTCATCGATTGAAACCTGCGGTTAGTCTGGAGGAGAATGGAAGGTTTTTTTTGAATGAAGGGAAATTTTTTCTTCCCCGGTCCATGGGTTATGAGCAGGATGAATTCGTGTTGCTTTATAACAGTTACGAAATAGGATCTTACGTTATGGGCAGTACAGAATTAAGGTTCCCTTTAAATCAACTGGAGGGAATAGTATTGTTGAAATAGAATGCTCCTCAATAAGATCTCATCTTGAACTTCTTTCTCTGTTCGTTAATGGCATTTCTAAAGGAGGTGTCCGTTTCCATTAGGTCATTCACTGTTTGTACGGCATGGATCACTGTACTATGGTCACGGCCACCAAAATGGTATCCGATGGATTTCAGAGAATGATTTGTAAATTCTTTTGAAAAATACATCGCCACTTGGCGGGCAGTTACGATTTCTTTTTTACGTGTTTTGGCTTTGAGATCTTCAAGCTTAATACCATAGTAGTCAGAGCAGGTCTTTTGGATAAAGTCTATTCCTACTTCTGTTTCTATATCCTTTACGATATTCATCATGATATTTTTGGCCAAACTCAAGTCAATTTCTGTCCGGTTTAAGGAGGCATGCGCTATCAGGGATATCAAAACACCTTCCAATTCCCTGACATTTGTATCAACTGTGTAGGCTAAATATTCCAACACATCTTCGGGGATATATATTCCTTCCGCCTGCATTTTCTTTTTTATGATCGCTACCCTGGTTTCGAAATCAGGCATCTGCAAATCAGCAGTAAGCCCCCATTTAAACCTGGAAAGTAAACGTTCCTCCAATCCTTTTAAATCCCGAGGTGGGCAGTCAGAGGTCATGATGATCTGCTTCTTGTTTTGGTGCAGGTGATTGAAAATATGAAAGAACATTTCTTGTGTCCGGTCTTTACCGGCCAAAAATTGGATGTCATCAATAATTAAAACATCCACTTGCATATAAAAATTAGTAAAGCTTTTTATGTTCCCATCTTTGATGGAATCCATAAATTGGTTTACGAATTTTTCGGAAGAGACATACAGGACAAACTTATCCTCCGGACCGTTCTTTATCTCATTACCGATGGCTTGGATCAGATGGGTCTTGCCTAAACCTACACCACCATATACCATTAAAGGATTAAAGCTGGTAATCCCGGGTTTTTCGGCTACCGCATATCCTGCAGATCTTGCCAGCCGGTTGCAATTTCCTTCAATATAGGAACTAAAGGAATAAGTTGGGTTTAAATTGGATTGTAAAAGGGCGTCACTATTAAGTGATTGCATGTCAAAGGGACTGCGGTTGTTGCTTTTATCTTCTTTTGCTTCGTTTTTCTTGGAATAGGAGGTTGCATTACCCTGAGGAAAACTGACCACGTAAGGTTGGTTCTGGGAATTGCCCCTGTCAACCACCACGGCATATTCCAGCCTACCGTTACTACCCATGACGGTTTTAATGGCCAGTTTTAATACCTGTATGTAATTATCTTCCAACCATTCGTAAAAGAACTGGCTTGGGACCTGTATAGTAAGAACGGAACCGTCAATTCTAACTGGATTAATGGGCTTAAACCAAGTAGAAAAACTTTGCTCGTTTACATGCTTTTCGATAACACGCAAACACTCATTCCATACAGCATTAGCCTCTGAACTCATTGAAACTTTAATTACAAGAAGTATTAAAAATTGACCCTCTTAAGAGTCGAGGGGGGGACAAATTTGGGCAAAATATATTTAAATAAAAAATCAAAATTCACTTGACTTTTCATTTAATGGCAAAGCTGTTCGCCCGTTCCTTATTTTATGTTAATTGTTTGACGAAGTCAATAGATAATGATGCTCTCTCCATACACTTTGGACTAATGGATGGGCCACTCCTTTTGTTGGATTGTTTTTTATAGTGGTTTCTTTTATGCTTTTTATCCTCAAACCTGTATTTTTGGGAAAGGCCTTGTATATATGCTCAATTCATCTTTTTCGGACCAGGATAATCAAAAATGAAGGATAAAAAATTTCAAGATTTTTCGCCGGTTGATAAACAAACCTGGATAGATCAAGCCATCAAGGATCTAAAGGGCGAGGATTTCGAACAACGGTTAATCACCAAATCGATGGAAGACTTTTCCATTTTCCCTTTTTATACTGCTGAGGACGCAGAGGCAATTAATTGGGTGAAGGAATATGAAAACCAGGTAAACCCCCCGTCGGGAATTCCCGGAATGCCACCTAGGATTTGGGCCAATGCGGTAAAGGTCGGAGGGGAAAGTGAGGAAGCATCCCATGAAGAGATTAGGTTTGTTTTGGAAAGTGGAGCTGATGGATTGATTGTAGAATTGTCTGGTAAAGAAGATTTGGACGAGGTTTTCAAGGATGTTTTACTACAATATATTCAAATATGGATCAAACCTGTTGGAGATCCGAGTAAAGGCCTGCTGGCTTTTTTTGAATGGGTTGACCGGCAATCCATAGATCATCCCCACCTAAATGGCGGCGTGCTTTGGGATGGATTGGTTCAGGGATTTGATCAGCCTATTCAGCTTAAGGAACAATTGGATAAAGTTCTTTTTCTACATGAATTGAGCAAACCTTACCCGCACTTTAAAAGCATTTGTTTGGACACTGCTACTTATCATAATGCCGGGGCCACAGCTGTACAGGAGATAGGGTATGGAATGGCGGCTTTGGTAGAGCTAATGGATGGATTAACGGAGAAGGGGGCAAAGCCAGATGCCGTATTCCAGGATTTATTTTTGTTCACTGCTGTAGGGTCCAATTATTTTATGGAGATAGCCAAACTGAAAACTTTCCGAATGGCCATGCATCAGTTGTCCAGCTTATATCAAGTGGCACTTAAGCCTGAAGATTTACAAATATTTACGAGGAGTAGCGTATGGAGCAAGTCCCGCATGGGCCTCTCCAATAACCTACTGCGCAACACCACAGAAGCCATGTCTGCGATCCTTGGAGGATGTAACACCCTTTTTGTAGAACCACATGATAAGTGCTTTAAAAGTCCGGATGCTTTTTCTAAAAGGATGGCGAGGAACATTTCCAATATCTTGAAGGAAGAATGTTATTTTGATAAGGTCATTGATCCCGCTGCAGGATCCTATTATGTGGAAAATCTCATCCATTCTCTTCAGGAACACTCTTTTCAGCTGCTGGAATCCTTGGAAGATGAAGGGGGATGGTGGCAGGCTTATCAAAAGAATAAAATTCAAGAAACCATCAAAGCTGTGAGAAGGAAAAAGTTTGATCTATTGGCCAATGGGGAAAACTTGATGGTTGGTGTCAACCAGTACGTGGATTTCCGTGAAGAAAAAGCCTATGCAAGAGAGGATTATCCGGAAGAGGCTTATCAGCTAAAACCATTTTCCCAAAGTTTCCCTGTAGAAAGAACCTTATGAGACCTGATATCCATCAAATCAAGAAAAATAATCTTTTCTCCGCCAATAGAGAATTTTCCAATGAAACTTGGACTTCGGCTGAAGGGATTAATGTGAAGGCCATTTTCTCCAAAGAAGATCTTGAGCATATGGAGCATTTGGGTTTTTCTGCTGGCATCCCTCCCTATTTGCGGGGGCCTTACAGTACCATGTATGTGATGCGTCCTTGGACAATCAGGCAATATGCGGGATTTTCTACAGCAAAAGAGTCCAATGCCTTTTACAGAAGGAATTTGGCTGCGGGGCAGAAGGGTCTTTCAGTAGCATTTGACCTGGCTACCCATAGAGGATATGACTCTGATCATCCCAGGGTACAGGGGGATGTAGGGAAAGCAGGAGTGGCCATTGACTCGGTTTTGGACATGAAAATCCTGTTTGACCAGATCCCATTAAATAAGATGTCCGTTTCGATGACCATGAATGGTGCGGTTATTCCTATTTTGGCTTTTTATATCGTCGCCGCAGAAGAACAAGGGATAAGTCCCGAGCAGTTGGCGGGAACCATCCAAAACGATATCCTGAAGGAATTCATGGTGAGGAACACCTATATTTACCCCCCTCAGCCTTCCATGAGAATCGTGGCGGATATATTTGCCTATACTTCCAAGAAAATGCCCAAGTTCAATTCAATCTCCATTTCTGGCTATCATATCCATGAAGCAGGGGCAACTACAGATTTGGAATTGGCCTATACTTTGGCTGATGGTCTGGAATATCTGCGCACGGGAGTGGGCACAGGTTTGGACATAGATGACTTTGCGCCAAGGCTTTCATTTTTTTGGGCCATTGGGATGAACCATTTTATGGAAATTGCCAAAATGCGGGCGGGTCGCTTGCTCTGGTCAAAATTGGTTAGCCAGTTTAAACCAAAGAATCCTAAATCCCTTGCCCTTAGAACACATTGCCAAACCTCAGGATGGTCCTTGACCGGGCAAGATGTATTTAACAACGTGGCCAGGACCACGGTGGAGGCAATGGCTGCCGTTCTGGGGCATACCCAATCCTTGCATACCAATTCCTTTGATGAAGCTATTGCTTTACCCACTGATTTTTCTGCGCGTATTTCAAGGAATACGCAGCTGTACCTACAGGAGGAAACCTTCATTACCAAAGTTGTGGATCCTTGGGGCGGATCCTATTATGTAGAATACCTGACAGACCAGTTGGTGAAAAAAGCTTGGGAATTGATCCAAGAGGTGGAAGAATTGGGTGGAATGGCCAAGGCCATTGAAGCAGGTGTCCCCAAAATGAGGATTGAGGAAGCCGCCGCTAAAAAGCAAGCCAGGATTGATAGTGGGAAAGATGTCATAGTAGGGGTGAACCGATTTCAGATAGCGGACAGAAATGATTTTGAAATACTGGAGGTGGACGATGATGCGGTGAGAAAGTCACAGGTTGATAGGCTAAAAAAGCTGAGGGCTGATAGAAATTCAACGGAAGTGGAACATTCTTTGGCAAAAATAACCGAATCAGCAAGAAAAGGAGAAGGAAACCTACTGGAGCTGGCCATAGATGCTGCACGGAAAAGAGCTACTTTAGGGGAAATAACAGAGGCTATGGAAAAGGAATTTGGAAGGCATAAAGCAACAATAAAATCAATATCCGGTGTTTATTCCAGGATTGCAAAGGACGATGTGGTTTTCAAAGAAGCAAAAGCCCTAGCGGATCAGTTTGCGGAATTGGAAGGAAGAAGGCCTAGGATTATGGTGGCTAAGATGGGACAGGATGGGCATGACAGGGGGGCGAAGGTAATTGCCACAGGCTTTGCCGATCTGGGATTTGATGTGGACATAGGACCGCTTTTTCAAACGCCGGAAGAAGTGGCGGATCAAGCTGCTGAAAATGATGTGCATGTCATAGGTGCCTCTTCACTGGCAGCAGGACATAAAACCCTAGTACCCCAACTGATCAGTGCTTTGAAAAAAATTGGCAGGGAAGACATTATGGTGACAGTGGGGGGGGTAATCCCTCCCAAAGATTATGATTTTCTTTTTAAAGAGGGGGTTGCTGCGATATTTGGACCGGGAACTGTGCTGCCAAAAGCGGCGATAGAAATATTGAGGAAGTTGATGGAAGGATAACTTTGGATGACTTCTTTTTTGGCTATTTATTCGATACTGGATCACTTATTACCGCTTACTGATTACGAAAGCCTTCAATTTCACGGTTAGGTAAATCAGTAGCGTTCTCAGCTCTCCAGGAAGGTCAAAAAAGGTGGAAGTGGTAAAGGTAGGAAGGAATTTGAATCCCATTTCGGTCAGAATTCTGGAATAGCCTGAATTAATTGTCCGGGTTCTTGGCGGACAGAGATAGGACATCCTCTGTCTTTGATGGCTTTCCTGTTTAATTCAGTATAAAACCCAAAAGCAAAATAAGCACAATCACCAATACATACATCCATTTGGACTTTTTTTTGGGTTTTCCAAACAACACTGTGTTGGTAGAATGCTGAAATCTTTTTTCCCAAGGGGTTTTTTCATTTTTTTTCATTTAAATAATAAATGTTAATCCACAAGCTAAAGTTCCCGAAGTTATTTTGCTGTTTTTAGGGGGAATTTGAAAATTTCTAAAAAATGATTTAACGTACAAAAAAAAAAATTGTTGATAAAAAAGGAGCTGGAAGGCTCCTTTTTTAAAATTAGTTATCTTCTCCTCGCAGTTTGAAAATGGCCCCTTCGAGTAATTCGCTGATTCTGATTTGACAAGCCAGTCGGCTGCTGGGGTAGAATTCCGGCAGGTTCTCTAATTGATCCAGTTCTGGGTCAGTTGCCTCACCTAATCCATCCTTACCTTCCAATACTTCCACATGGCAGGTGGCACAAAGGGCCATACCGCCACAGGTGGCCAATACAGGATATTCTGATGCTTTGAGGATTTCCATCAAACTCAAGCCCATATCATCTGGCGCTTCAATGGTTTGACGCTTGCCGTCCTGATCTTCTACTTCAAATTTTACCATATTACAAAAACAATATTAAAATGCATTAACTCCATTTACGGTTGTATATTTAAAGCTTAATTTTTGATCAGGATACACCTTTTTGAAGGCACTCTGGCACATTAATGCCGCCTCGTGAAATCCACAAAGGATTAATTTCAACTTGTTTGGATAAGTATTTATGTCTCCAATGGCATAGATTCCATCCACATTGGTAGAGTAGTCTGTGGTATCTACCTCTATGGCATTTTTATTTATGTTCAATCCCCAGTCCGCAATGGGTCCCAATTTAGGGCTCAGGCCAAACAAAGGGATCAGGTAATCCGTGTCTACTGTAATTTCCTCTTTGCTTTTAGTGAGCATGGTAACACTTTCCAAGTGGCCATTTCCTCCCAATTGCTTTAAATCAGAGCTAAGGATTAAATCTATTTTTCCGTTATTGGCCAGATCAAATACCTTGGCGGCAGAGTCCGGAGCTCCTCTGAATGTTTCGTTCCTGTGCACTAAAGTCACCTTTTCCGCAATATTGGCCAGGTAAATGGTCCAGTCCAGTGCAGAATCACCGCCGCCGGCCAGAACCACCTTTTTATTCCTGAATTTTTCAGGGTCCTTGACCATATAGGTGATGCCTTTGCCTTCAAAATATTCCAGTTTTTCCAAAACTGGCTTCCTGGGCTCAAAACAACCCAAACCTCCAGCAATAACAATAGCTTTAGTATGGATTTTCGTCTTATCACTTGTGGTAAGGGTGAAAGAACCATCTTTCTGCTTGGTCAAATGATCTACCCTCTCCCCTAAAGAAAAGGTCGGGTTGAAGGGGGCAATTTGCTTCATCAGGTTATTTATCAAATCCTGCGCTTTAATTTCCGGATAGCCGGGGATATCATATATTGGCTTTTGAGGGTATATTTCAGATAATTGACCACCGATTTGTGGCAATGCGTCGATCAAATGACAACGCATTTTTAACAATCCTGCTTCAAAAACAGCAAATAACCCTACAGGTCCGGCTCCAATAATGCAAATGTCAGTGCTTATCATGGTGTGTCTATGGTTTAATTATCCTTTCACTTGGCCTAATATTTCGCATGCAAATATAATGGGTGCAGTAAGGAAATCCTTAATTTACTTTAAACTATTCTAAATTGTCATATATGGTGTTCAAGATCCGTTTGAATTCCTCAAAATCCTTTTGATCCAATTTGTTCCAGGCTTTTTCCCGGATTATGGACACTTGAGGCTTTAACTCTTTTACTTTTTGTTCCCCTTCTTGGGTCAGTAATAGATGAAAGCTTCTCCGGTCATGGGGATGTGGCATTCTCTCAATATATCCTTTCTTACAAAGGATGTCTATGATCCTTGTCAATGTAGGATGATCCTTGAAAACCAAATTTGCCAGTTCCGTCTGGCTTAATCTTTCATTCTCATCCAGGTTTTTCAGAACCAACCATTGATCCACTGTCACATCAAAATTTCCAATTTTAAATTTATTTTGCGCATATTGTTTTACCCTTCTTGCGGTCCTATCCAAGAGGAACGAATATTTAGCAAATTGTTCTTGTGTCATACAAATAGTTAGTGTGACAAATATAATGGAAATATTTTTAATTATTTTCAATTACCCTACAAAATCTATAGACATTCTGTTAAATTTTTTTAAGAAAACTTTCTATCTTGTCAGCAGTTTAATTGGATCCAAAAAATAAAAAATGAAGATAGCATTAAAAGGGCGTAAGGCCTTAGTAGGGGGCAGTACCAGTGGATTGGGTAAGGCCATGGCATGGCAGTTGGCTGAATGTGGGGCTGAAGTGACATTAATGGCCCGGAACAGGGAGAAAATGGAAAGGATGCTGAAGGAATTATCAAATTCTCAGGGGCAACAACATGATTTTTTGGTGGTCGATTTTATGGACTTCCCGGATTTCCAAGACAAAATCACCCCTTATTTTGAGGATAACTCCATAGATATTTTAGTGAACAACACCAATGGGCCAAAGGCAGGTAATGTATCGGAAAAGAATATCGGTGATTACCAACAGGCTTTTGACCTGCTTTTCAAAACCTATTGCTTAACGGGCATCTTGGCATTAGAAGGGATGAAAAAGAAGCAATTTGGACGGATTATCAATGTTTCCTCTGTATCCGTAAAGGAGCCTTTACAAAATCTGGTATTATCCAACACGATACGCTCAGCAGTAGTCAATTGGGCAAAAACATTGGCAAGGGATGTTGCCCCCTATGGAATTACGGTCAATAACATCCTGACGGGTTCTTTTGATACTGAAAGACTCGGGGACCTCCATCGTCAGCAAGCGGAAAATAAAGGGATCAATCTGGAAGAATGGAGGAAGCAGATGGCGGACGGGATTCCTATGAAACGGTTTGGGCAACCAAAGGAATATGGTTACTTGGCTACCTTTTTGGCCTCTGAATATGCATCGTATATCACAGGGACCAATATTCCCATAGATGGTGGGGCAATGAATTCCGTATAATTGTTTAATGGTAGTATTTATGAAACATTTGTTTCAGGATACGCATCATAAAGGTCAAATTGTGGCAGAATTGAGGCAAAGTGGCATAGCCCCAGTGGTGACGGATTATATTTTTTACAAGAGGTAGAGGAGGCCTGCTGAAGGCAACAAAATTTCACGCAAATTCCTCACGATTTTGTAATCGAACATCAAAGCAGATAACTTGTTATCGTAAATATTAGTCCCTAACCCTCCAAGGGTTTAAACCCTTGGAGGGTTCCATCCCGCTTTTATCAGAAGAGCCGCAACAGGATCGGCCCACCACCAGTCAGCTTTTTGCCATATTTACGTTGAAACCAGATCAAGCCAGGGTTTACCACCAGGGATACAAGCAGTACTAAAGACCTATAGTGCTCCAGTCCGGGGTTTCTTTATTGATGAATTTTGTCACAGAGTCATAGGTAATAAAAATGCTGAGCATCAAAAATGAAAAAGAAATGACAAGGTAATTTTTTCCCTTTTCTTTACCTGTTCATCATCTATACCTTGCAATTCCCCGTTTAGCCTCCACCATAAGGTACTTGCCGCAAAAATTTCTACCAGGCTGTCAAGGCCCCAGCCAATTAAAGCTGCACTGCCGGAAGTAAAACCGGCAAATAACGAGACACCTACTTCAAAATATCATATACAACATTAAATCCCTGAATCCTTTTGGCCGTTTTTAATCCTTTTTTCCTTTGTTGGTCTTTCATTAATTAATACCAGTTGTTTCTTCTTTTGTTTAAGTCCTTTGTTGTTAAAGTGCTCAAATGGTCCATGCCATAATTTTTTGCTTTAAAACCTTTAATGGCCAAACAGTTCCACCATGGGAATATTTTTAAAGCTGTTTGCATGCATGGCATCAAAGGATATATCTTTAATTTCTTGGTGCATACATAATGATACCCATTCCGATAAGTGCAATCACGCCTCCTATCAGATCATATTTATCAGGAACAACCCCATCTACCTTCCAGCCCCAAATAATTGCCATCACGATAAATATGCCACCGTATGCAGCGTAAACGCGTCCAAAGTGAGCAGGCTGGAAAGTAGCGGCAATTCCATAGCCGAATAATAATAAACCGCCCAAAATCCCCAGCCACAAAGATTTGCCTTCGCGCAGCCAAAGCCATACAAGATAACCACCACCTATTTCGCATAGCCCTGCAAGAATGAATATGAAAATTGATTTTAATATTGCCATTTCTTTATGTTTTTAATATGATATATGCTGTTTTATCAATGGCTATGGCCTGCTTCACTCTTATTCATTTCTGCGATCAGGTAATACGCATTATTCATAGCAAACAACGATCCGTCTGGGATTTTCTGAAGGAACTTCACTGCTACCCACCCATTATTTGAATTACCAGTTACTACTTCTATAGGAGTAAACATCCAGTTTTCGTTTTCACCAGCCAATTCCTTTTCAGCAAGGAAAGCAAAGTATCTGTCCCCTTCACGGGTGATTGCCCCTTCGGGTAAGGCATGGATTTCTGCACTGTCCGTTAATATTTCACCTTTTATATACATGCCAGGGATCAAACTTCCGGTTAAATTTTCAATCTCCGCATGTACATGCACAGCCTTCGGGTCCTGTTCAAACTTTTTGCCTACGGAATATATTTCAGCAAGCAGTTCTCTTTCCGGCAAAATCTCTACCATAAACCTCACCCGTTGACCTTCTTTCACCTTATATACATCCTTTTCAAACACCATCAAATCAGCATGGATATGATGCGTATTTATAATTTCAAAGAGGTCCTTTTCCGGCTGTACATATTGGCCTATTTTAATTTTTACGCTTACTATTGATCCATCAATCGGGCTTACCACCGGCACCTGGTCATAAAAATTTCCTTCCATAATGCGGACAGGGTTCATTCCTAACTGGCGCAGTTGATATTCAAAACTTTTTACCATTCCCTGAGTGGAGCGATATTCGGCCTGTGTTTGTTGAAAGGTTTTGCCTGAACCAACTTCTTCCTCATAAAGTTTTTTCTGGCGCTGATAATCCTGTTCCACAAATTGCAGGTTATTGTAGGCTTCCAGATAATCGCCTTGCAAACGGGTGAGGTTTGGATGCATGAGATAGGCCAATACCTGTCCTTTCTTTACTTCTTCTCCCTCGATCACTTTGATGGACGACACATTGGCACCAATAATGGCCGTTACTGTAGCCTCGTTTTGAGGGGGAACTTCCAACTGGCCGTTGGCCTGGACAACCGAAGAAAGGTTTCTGAGCGGCAAAGTATCCACCTGCATATCCAAAGCTTTAAATTGTTCGGGAGAGAAGTGTACAGCTTCTCCTTCCTCCTCATGTTCACTATGGCCCTCTGCTTCTTCGTGGCCATGTTCCCCTCCTTCACTGTTTTCTTGTCTTCCGCCACAGGCAATCATTAAAATAATGACTGTGAAGACGCTTAAAATTCGAATTATATTAATATTCATTTTTATGTTTTTTACTGATTGGATGAATTGAGATAGTATTCCAATTGGAACTTTGATTTGAGATATTGTTCCAGTGCTTCCTGTGCATTTACTTCTACCTGGACAGCTTCCTTTAAATTTTGGATGAACGACACGTAATCAATGGCCCCTTCATTGTAAGCAAGGACTGCGCCTTGCCGTTGTTCACGGGCCAGTGGCAATGCCTCATCTTCATAAAAACGCCAGGAAGCCAGCCATTTTCTGTATTGCTGCAGCAGTGATCGGTATCCGGCCCGAAGTTCCATCTGCGTCTGCCGGTATTCCCGCTCTGCTATCTGGCGTTGGATTTTAGCGGATTGTATCCTGCCCTGCTGTGGCAAAAAGAACAATGGAATCGAGACGCCTACCTGGAACTGATAAAATCCGGATTGCCCTGCTATTTCCTGAGTCCCGTATTGGGCATTTAGTTTTGGAAGCAGATCTGCCGCAGCAGCCCTTTTTTCTGCATCGGCCACCTTCATCCGTTGTGATGACATTTGTAAAAGCGGATGTTTACCAATGGAATCCACCAAAGCAAGTGGTTTAATCCAGGCTTCTTGTCCTGATGTGCTGACTGTGTACAGTGTGTCACTGACCAACCAGAGGTTAAGCCTGCTCAAGGCATCTGCGTAATCATATTCAACCTGTTCCTTTTGGAGGGCTATCTGTTTTACCTGGTTGGTGGCCGCCAAATAGGCCAGCCTGGAGGTTTCTTCCACTTCATAACGTATCCGTGCGGCACGCTGAAATTCCTGATAAACCGAATCCAGTTGACTGTACAGTTCCAGTTTTTTCTTTGCGACATAGGCCGAAGCATACGCTTCTTTTACCTGTTGCCGGAGCTCAAGTTCATTCAGGCCCAAAGCTGCTTCGGCCAATGCCACTTTTTGATTTTGCATCTTTAGCCCTGGAGTTATGCCAAACACATCAATGTTTTGCTGCTGTACCCCAATGGTGGTATAAACACCTTCGCCACTTCTTCCAATCTCTTCGCCCCCGGTAAAGATTTGAGTATTACCCAAATCCCAGGCTGTTTTTTTTAAGGCTTCCTGTTGCTCTATTTTTAATCTTGCAGTTTTTAATGTAGGATAATTGGCTATGGCCTTATTTACTGCTTCTTCCATGGTAACAGCAGGCAAGCTATCCGTTTGCTGTGCTTTTAAAGGCGATGCAGTCAGAAGTGAAATTCCAAACACCAAGCACCAAATTCCCAAGTTTAAACTATAAATTCCAAACTCCAAATCCCAAATTCCAAGTTTTGCAATTTGGGATTTGTCATGGGTTTTGTTATTTGTTATTTGTGATTTGTCATTTGTCATTTGGAGTTTGTTATTTGAGATTTAAGGTTTGTTGTTTCGGTCCAGCGGTAGAGAATGGGCAAAACAAAAAGCGTCAGCAGGGTAGAAGTGATCATTCCACCGATGACCACTGTGGCCAATGGTTGTTGTACTTCGGCACCGGCAGAGGTGGAAAGGGCCATCGGTAAAAATCCGAAAATGTCCGTCAGGGCTGTCAGCATAATTGGCCTTATCCTCCGTCTGGCCCCCTGCTTTATCCTCTCGTCAATATCCATCACTCCTTCTTCCTTGAGTTCATTCCAGCCACTGATCAGTACCAGTCCGTTCAACACGGCCACGCCAAAAAGCACAATAAAGCCCACCCCTGCTGAAATACTAAATGGCATATCCCTGAGCCAAAGGGAAAATACACCGCCAATGGCGGCCATAGGGATGGCTATGTAGATCATTGTCGTTTGCCTGAAAGAGCGCAAGGCAAAAAAGATCAGGATGAAGATCAGTGCCAGTGCAAGTGGCACCACC
The DNA here is from genome assembly GCA_040905145.1 of Anditalea sp. GTDB lineage: Bacteria > Bacteroidota > Bacteroidia > Cytophagales > Cyclobacteriaceae > DATGMS01. Next base: position 30,191 of record JBBDSC010000207.1, on the reverse strand, counting down.
ACCTGAAGCCTGTTGGTGGCCCTTTCCAGATTTTCAAAGGCACCTCCGTACCGGATGTAATACCCGGCAGGTAAATCCAATTGGGTTTTCAGCTTTTGCTGAATTTCACTTACCAGGGATTTTATATCACGGCCCCTTACGTTAATCCCCACATATGTTCTCCGGTTGGTATTGTCCCGGCTGATCTGCATGGGGCCGGGTTCGTAGCTGATGTTGGCTACCTCCCTTAAAGGAATTTGAGCACCATTCGGGGTATTGATGAAAAGGCTTTTCACATCATCTATATTGGTGCGGTGAGCCGAATCCAGACGTACTATCAGATCAAATCGCCTTTCTCCTTCAAAAATGGCCCCGGCCTTGCCCCCTGCAAAAGCAGTTTCAACAACCTTGTTGACATCAGTGACATTTAAGCCATACTGCGCCAGCTCGTCCCGTTCATAATGGATGGTTATTTGAGGCATTCCGGTAGTAGCTTCCACCTTCATATCGGCCACACCTTCCACCGAGGAAATGATCTTGCCCATTTCCGCGGCTTTATCAGCCAAAACCTGTAAATCTTCTCCGTAAAGTTTGACAGCAATGTCCTCCCTGGTTCCTGAAATAAGCTCATTAAAGCGCATTTCAATGGGCTGCGTAAATTCATAATTCACCCCGGGAACGATGCTTAATTTTTCCTTCATTTTGTTAATCAGTTCTTCTTTGGATCCGGCTGATACCCATTGGTCTTTGGGCTTGAGGATGACAAAACAATCACCGATATCCATGGGCATTGGATCTGTTGGTACATCTGCCACTCCAAAGCGGGTCATGGCATGTTCAACTTCAGGAAAATTCTCCAGAAGAATTTGTTCAATTTGGGTAGAAGTTTTAATGCCTTCGGATAAAGAACTGCCGGGCTTTAAGATGACGTGGAAGGCAATATCCCCTTCGTCGAGCTGAGGAATGAATTCGCCACCCATACGGGTAAAAGTGAAAATAGCCAGGGCAAAAAGAACAATGGATGAACCGATGATAACTGCCGTCCTTTTAAGGGCTCCGCCAAGAGCTTTTTCATATTTATCTTCCACCCAGATGACCACCTTATCGCCCCAGGACTTTTTATCTCTTTTGGGAACACGGATAAAAAGGGAGGAAATCATGGGAACGTAGGTGAGGCAAAGGATCATGGCACCCATCATGGCAAACATAAAGGTGAGTGCCATGGGTTTAAACATTTTACCTTCCACACCTTCCAGGAACAGGATGGGTATGAAAACTATAAGTATGATAAGCTGACCGAAAAAGGCAGCATTCATCATTTTACTCGAGGCGTTATAGGTAGTTTCGTCACGCTCTTTGGCATTGATCTCCTTTCCTTTTCTCAGTCGTTGGTACAAAAAGAAAACAGTACCTTCTACCACGATCACTGCCCCATCTACAATGATTCCAAAATCGATAGCACCCAGGCTCATCAGGTTGGCCCAAACATCAAAGATGTACATGAGTATAAAGGCGAAGAGCAGCGATAATGGTATGGTAGAAGCTACAATGAGTCCGCCCCGCCAGTTGCCGAGAAGGAAAACCAAAACAAAGATCACTATCAGTGCTCCTTCAATAAGGTTGGTGGTCACAGTGCTGGTGGTTTGGGCAATAAGTTCGCTACGGTCCAGAAAGGGTTCTATGCTGACCCCTTCAGGTAGAGATTCCTGAATTTGAGCTATCCGCTCCTTTACGTTTTCAATAACCTCATTGGAATTGGCCCCCTTCAGCATGAATATAATGCCACCTACGGCCTCACCTTTTCCATCTTTGGTAAAAGCCCCATATCTCACGGCAGTGCCAAATTGGACTTTCGCCACATTCTTGATGCGAATGGGAATACCTTCCACCGTTTTTACTACGATGTTTTCAATGTCCCCAATGTTGCGTGCCAATCCTTCGCCCCTTATAAAATTGGCCATGTGGTTTTTCTCGATATAGGCACCTCCGGTATTCTGGTTATTTTGTTCCAGGGCTTCAAAAAGATCATTGATGGTCAGATCAATGGCTTTGAGTTCGTCTGGGGAAACTGCTACCTCATATTGTTTTATATTACCACCAAAAGCATTGACCTCTACCACGCCCGGCACCATAGCCATTTGTCTGCGAACGATCCAATCCTGCATGGTTCGCAGGTCCATAGAGGAATATCGGTCCTGGTACTCAGGATCTACTTCCAGGGTATATTGGTATATTTCACCTAAACCTGTGGTGATGGGACCCATCGAAAGTTTTCCAAAGCCTTCCGGAATTTCTTCTTTGACCTGGATCAGCTTTTCTGAAACGAGCTGCCGTGGCAGGTAGATTCCCATATCTTCTTCAAACACGATGGTAACCACAGAAAGACCAAAACGGGAAACAGAACGTATTTCCACTACTCCTGGCAGGTTGGCCATGGCTACTTCCACGGGATAGGTTACAAATTGCTCAATGTCTTCTGTGCCGAGATTGGAGGCCTGTGTTATTACCTGCACCTGGTTATTGGTAATGTCCGGGACGGCATCAAGCGGGACTTTGGCCATGCTCCATATTCCCCCTGCAATGAGGGCAATGGTAAACAAACCTATTATGAACTTATTCTTAATAGAAAAAGCAATGATATTATTGATCATGAAAATGGGTTTAATCCACGTAAAATAAAAGAATGGACAGGACAGTTTTATCCTGAAAAGAAGTTGGATTAAGCCTTTGGAGGCTGGAAGGGCAAATCCAAAGATTCGGAAGGGTGAAAAGTACTGTGGTGGCCGAACTCTATTTGTTGAACTAATTCAAAGGCTGCCAATGAAAATTGCTGATCCGGGGCATAAAAAACAGAAGGATGGCAGCATTGGGGATTGCCATGAAAAGGAAGGTTTTCATGACCGGAATCGTCACGATGATCTTTGGAATCACCATCAACATTAAGATAATCCTCTAATAAGAATTGCCAAAAAGAACCGTCGTTGCATGCCTTGTGTTCCTCATAGTGCTCCATTAAATTAGGGATCTTCAGCAGCTCGCAGCACAAGTCCATATGGGGTACCAGTCCCTTGATCAGGAACAGAAGTAACAATGATATGGATGCAAGAGAATTCATTTGGGTGCAAAGCTAATGAAAAATACAATGCAAGGGTATTGCATTTTCAATTGCGATCATTACCAATAGCAATTAAAATGACTATAGGACTGTCACTGGTAATGGGGCTAAATAATTAGGCTAAAGTGTGGCAAAATAATTTTAAAAGACACACTCAAAGGGTGTATGAAATCAAATTAGTTCCTGCAGGATTTCTTCAATGCTGCTCACTTTTGCGCCTTTGTCGCCTTTCTCCACCCAAAAATAAACCGGATCCTTATAAGCTGTAATTTTTACATGGTTCCCCAATATCACTCCATTCTTTCTTAAGGCCAGTTTCAGCCATTGGACCACCTCTTCCGGGCCATTTATTTGAGGGTATTCTTGTGGGACAGAAAACTGGATTTTTCCGGTTGCGGGACTAAAGTGTAACTGATCCGTGGGCAATAGCTGGCTGATCTGACCGGATAAAATCAGATCTTCCGGCCTGCCCGTAACCAAGGGGCCTTCAAAAGGCATCAACCAAAATTCATCGGCAGTTTCTATGGCTATGTCCAGATCATGCGTAACCACTAAAATGGCCTTCTGCTGGGTTTGGGCAATGGACCGGAGCAGGTGCATGATTTCAAAGCGGTTGACCAAATCTAAATGGGCGGTCGGCTCATCCAGGATCATTAATTCCCCATCCTGTGCCAATGCCCGGGCGATCATCACTTTTTGTAGTTGCCCGTCACTGATTTCCGAAATTCTTTTCCCCCTCAGATAGCCTATTTTAGTAGCTTTGATGGCCTCTTCAACCGTTTTTTCATCCGGCTCGGAAAGGGTTCCCAACCAATTGGTAAAGGGAATTCTCCCCAATGCCACCAGCTGATGGACCGTTAAGTTCCCTGAGCTGACCCTGTCAGTGAGTACGACACTTATTTTTTTGGCCAATTCTTTGGGGTTGAATTTCCTGATAGCTACTCCCTGATAAAGGATTTCTCCCTTGATGGGCATGACTTGCCCCAGGATGGCTTTGATCAAAGTGGATTTCCCAACCCCATTGGGGCCTAATAAACAGGTCAAACGGCCGGAAGGAAGGGTAAAGGAAATCTTATCTGCGACCAAATTGAAATTTTTGCCCGTTTTGTAGCCAATAGCTACTTCTTTTCCTTCCAATATGGGAATATCTTTTTTCATTAAAAATCCCGGCTAAAGTTTCGTTTTAAAATCAACCAGATGACCAGAGGGGCACCAAAAAGGGAAGTCACCGCATTGATAGGCAGGGTTTCCGCGGAGCCGGGAATTTGGCTGAAACTATCACAGATCAATAGAAATCCTGCTCCTATCAAAGCAGAAGCCGGAAATAACACCCGGTGATCCCCCGTATGGTATACCATACGGGCCAGGTGCGGTACCGCAATGCCAATAAAAGCCACCGGTCCGCAGAATGCGGTGGCGCCTCCCGCCAAAACTCCGGTACTGAGGATCATGGCCCATCGTAATTGATAAAGGTTGACTCCCATGCTTTCCGCATATCTTTCGCCCAGAAGCATGGCGTTATAGGATTTGACAAATAAAAGGATGGGAAGGGCTCCTATTACACAGGTAAGGGAAAAAACCATTAATTGATCCTTTGAAGTTCCTCCCAAGGTTCCCATGGACCAAATGGTGAATATTTTCAGTTCTTCCGCACCACCAAAATATGAAAGCACACTGATAATGGCACCGGTGGCGCTGCCAAACATCAAACCGATAATCAATAAGGTCATGCTGTCCCTAACTTTCCAGGCCGTGAGGCTCATTAGGACCAAGACTAAAATGGCTCCAAGGCTAGCGGCGACTATGGTGCCCCAGATTCCCAAAAAGCCTCCACCCATCAGGCTCCAACCAAAGGCACTCCCACTTAAAATGAGAATGGCCACTCCCAATCCCGCTCCTGAGCTGATCCCCAATACATAAGGTCCGGCCAAAGGATTTCTGAAGAAGGTCTGCATTTGAAGGCCGCTCAATGAAAGGGCTACGCCTGCCAGGATAGCGGTAAGGGCTTTGGGTATCCTATATTCAAATAGGATGGTTTCCCAGGATTTTTTGGTGATTTCCCCACCTGTCAATCCCGATAAAATATCCGACAAAGGAATCCGGACCGAACCAATGGAGATATTGATCAGAAATAAGAGCACCATCAGAAGTAAACCACTGATGACACCTATGCTTATCTTATTTCTTTTTATAATGGTCAATGTGTTTTTTTCCGGACTCAGTTTAATTTTTCGTAAAAATAAGGTTCATATTCCGGTAATGCTTCAGGATGGAAGATTTTTACCAAATCTTTTAAGATGATATCCGGTCGCATATAACCCAGTTCAAAATATTCAATACCCCCCGTAGCCCCTCTTTTTTTAGTAAAAGTGTAGACTTGGCCATTTTTAAAAGCTTTAAAGTTGGTATACCTGGGGTCGCTTTCTCCCATTGCCTCAAGGTCATTAAAATCTGCAGCCCCAATCCAAAAATCTGCTTCCAAAGCTTGATCCAGGACATATTCATAGTTTAACTGCAAACTTCCGGTTCCCGATTCATCTTTGAAGATATAATCGCAGCCGGCATCTTTCAGGAACAATGTGCCCCAACTTTCACCGGCTGGAGCATACCAGATGTCCTTGTACATCACCCCGCTGATTACGGAAGGTTTTTGGCTTAGGGAGTCATGGGAAATTTTTTCTTTCAGTGAAAGGTAAGCAGCTTCAATTTCTTCAAAAATCTTTACCGATTCGGTATATTTTCCCGTCAGTGCCCCGGTAAATTTAATCCACTCTGCCCGACCCAGCGGATCTTGTTCCGTGTATTCCCCATTGATGATGGCCGGGATTCCCGCATTTTTCAATAAAGATAACTGCTGCAAATTATCACCCAAGGTGGATATCACGATCATATCGGGGTCAAGGTCAATCATCATTTCTAAATTCGCTTTTGCCCCTGTTCCAAGGTCAGTTACCTTCCCCTGCTCTATTTGCTTACGCATTATTTCTGAAGAAATCAGATCCGTATCAGGAAATCCTATCATTTGATCCGAAATCCCCAATAAGTCCAAGTGTGGGACCTGAGTGGTGGAGGTAAGGATGATGCTTTTAACAGGTGGGGAAATAACTGCGTCATAAGCCGCTTCCTCAAATTCCGAATTCTCTTTTTCCACTACCAAATACCGAAAAGGGTCATGCTTACCTGAAAAAGCCTGCGTGACCTCTATTACCTTATAACCATCGCCTTGGGAAATTTTAAAGCCCTTTGCATAGGAAAGGGGGAGGGGTTCAAGCCCTTTGATCTCCTCCTTTTGGGGAGAAGGGGAACAGGATAAAAACAGCCCTAAAAGGAGTAGATGAACAGTTTTTTTAATTGGCTTCGCTGTTTTTTTAGCCACTGCCTTACTTATTTGGTAATCTGTTTCTGGATTGCTCAATGGGTTTGTGTAGTTTTTCTCTGAAAATGATGCGCCATATTCATTTGACGATTGTCGCCACAGTGCAGCGACAATCTGTTTTCCGTAAGATTCTGACCGGCTTTGTTTTTGTAATTCCTCATTTATTCTGTTACCAATATTCCAGTACAACAGGCTTATTTCGGCTTTTAGCGATACGGCAATATTGTTTTTACTTTGCTCAATCAGTTGCTTTACCTCTGCAAATAAAGGGTTTATATTACTGAGTTCGCTCGTATTATATTGAGTATCATTGTTGCGACACTGTTGAAACAATCACGAATTCCTTTCCTCCCAAAATAAGGAATTGTTATTTCCATATCCAAGAATTATAATTTTCGGTAGTCCTTTCTTTTAAATCAAAAATCCTTTAAGTTTGTACACGAAATTGGTTCCCGGACACATGTTCGTTTTCCGGGATTAAAAGGGAATTCGGTGAAAGCCCGAAGCTGTCCCCGCAACTGTAAGCTGTTCCCGATCATCGGGAATTTTGTCCCCCATGCCACTGTCCCGATAATTCAGGATGGGAAGGCGACAAAATTAAGCAAGCCAGGAGACCTACCTTTTTCGAAGATTCAAATAAATTCAAAGCTTTCGGGTGAAGAGCTGAGATGGACCACAACGTGTCTCCTTTGACCCCGGGACAATCTGGACTTTCTCTTTTAATCACACTATCGCTTTGGATTAAATTATTTCTATGAATGATTTAATTCAAAAAGCAGATGTTAGGCAAGATATTGTTACTATGGGTTTTTGCCATTGGTGGTGAAAACCATGTCCCCTCGGATACCTTGGACTTACAGGAAATAGCTGTGTATGCTACGCCTTTGGACAAATACGCGATAGGACAGCAGGTCTTGACTTTTGATAAAAAGCTGTTTAAGGAATTTGCTGGCCGCTCCCTGGGCGATCTGCTACAACAAAACTCGGGGCTATTTTTACGCCAGTATGGGGAGGGGATGGTGGCATCCTTGACCATAAGAGGGACTTCTGCCGGACATACGGCTGTTTTTTGGAACGGGTTGCCAGTGAACAGCCCTTCTTTGGGTCAAACGGATTTCTCCCTCTTGCCCAATGAAGCCATAGGGAATATTGCTGTTCATTTGGGGTCTTCCGGAGCCTTGTATGGCACGGATGCTATAGGGGGAGCGGTGCATCTGTATAGTGATTTGAGGTTCAACCAAGGACATCAATTGCAGGTAAACCAGGGGTTTGGTTCCTATGGGCGGGTGAATTCAGCGGTCTCTTATGGATTTTCAGATCAGAAGTTCGTCACAAAGACGAAAGTATATTGGAATAATTCGGATAATGATTTTAAATATAGGGACCTCACCCGACCTGGAACACCAGAAGCAAGGGTCAGTAATGCAGCGGTGAGACAAAAAGGAGTTGTTCAGGACTTAGCTTGGAACATTAATCCCTCTTCCCAGTTGAGTACGGCCGTTTGGTACAACACCACCAATCGGGAAATACAACCATTGATGGGTTCCAATTCAAAAGATGTACAGGAAGATAACCATCTTCGGTGGGTATTGGATTATAAATATTTTTTGGGTCAAAATGCCTTGAACCTTAAAGCGGGATGGGTAAAGGATATCCTGTTATTTAACCGGAACAGTAGAAATGAGACGGCCAAATACTTTTTATCAGGGGAATTCGAGTGGAATTTCCATGAAAATTTAAGTTCAAAGTTGGGGGGAAGATATACTTATATCATTGGTGATTTAAGTACCTATTTAGCTGACGAAGAGCGAATGGAATGGTACTCTTCGACCACCTACAGGCCCCTTGAAAAGCTGGCGTTTTCCTTAAACCTTAGGCAAGCCGTTTTCAACCATGAATTTGTACCCTTTACCCCCTCTGCCAGTGGGCAGTATGATTTAATAAAGAAAGAAAAGCATGAATTGTCCATTCGGGCCGCCATTAGCAAAAGTTATAAAATCCCCACTTTAAATGACAGGTTCTGGATACCCGGAGGAAACCCTGAATTGGTCCCGGAAAAAGGGACAAGCTGGGAGACAGGTCTGAGCTATCAAAAGAATTTCAAGGGGAATGGAGCATTAAACATGGAAATGACCTATTACAGGATGGACGTAGAAAACTGGATAATATGGTTGCCGCAGGGAAGTATCTGGTCCCCGACAAACGTTAGAAACGTAAAAAACCAAGGTTTGGAAGTTTTTACAGAGGGGAATTATTCCTTCGGGAAAGTGAAATTGAAAGCTCATGTCAACTATGCCTATAACCAGGCGAGAAACCAAACCAAGATCAACAGTAATGACCGGAGTTTTGGAAAGCAACTGCCCTATACCCCATTACATAAGATGCAATGGAATCTAAGGGCCCAGAGGAACGGTTTGGAGGTTTTTATCAACCAAATTTATACTGGAGAAAGGTTTGATACCACGGACAATGAGTCTATCGTGGCTCCGTATACCCTTTGGAATGCCGGCTTGAACTATCAATGGCAGTTCTTCAAGTTTGAAGGAAAGGTAGGTCTGAATATTTTTAATTTCTTAAATGAGCATTATCAGGCCATGAAGTTAAGGGCTATGCCGGGAAGAAATTACCAGATAAATTTAAATATAAACTTATGAAATCGAGCAGGAAAAAGCTATCATACGCCTTGATGAATATTTTGAGGGATTCCTCCAAAAATTATAAACACATGAAAAAGATTAATTACTTAGTATTGTTATTTGGAATATCAGCTACTTTATTCATGGCCTGCGGCAATGAGCTGGAGCCATCCTTATCAGCAGGTACTTATGATCACGGGGTATTGATTATCAATGAAGGAAATTTTTTCAGTGGTGACGGGGAGATTACGCATTACGATCCTATGACTGAGGAAGTAACCAATAATTTATACCAAAAGGTAAATGGAGTGGTTTTGGCAGCGTACATTGAACAGGTACGGGTCTTTGGGGACAAAGCCTATATCGTGGACAGTAACCAAGGGGGTGCCAAGGTGGTGGCAGTGGATAAAGCTTCCTTTGTGGAAAAGGGGAGGGTAGAAGGTTTGGAAATCCCCCGGGATGTGGCTGTAGCAGGAAACAGGCTTTTTATCGCCGACTGGGGGAATTATGATGATCAGGGGAACTATACCAATCCCAATTCTTTTGTGGCGGTTGCGGATATCAATGGGGGAGAAGTATTGGAGAAGATAACCGTTTCTTCCCGCCCCCAGTCTATTGTTGAATTTAATGGGAACATCTATGTGGCTTGTCAGGAAAGCATGGAGATCATAAAAATCAATCCATCCTCCTTGGAAATAGTAGCAAGGGCTACCTACTCTGCCATACCTTCGGAATTTTTGTTGAACAAAGAAAAATTGTTCCTCTACAGCACAATGGATCAACAGATTCATCTGGATGAAATCAATCCGGAAGCCCTTTCGGCTTCAGGGACCATATATGATATCCCTAATACTTCCAGATTGATTTTAAATGAAACTGAAGAGGCATTGGTTTTAACTTCCGAATTTAGTGAAGATTTCAGTTATACAGAAAACCAGGTACTGAGTTTTCCCCTGTCAGGTGCAGGTTCTATTACCACCATTTACGAAGCAAGAAGCTTAAAAGGAATTGGTCTGGACAAACCGGACAACCAACTTTATATTGCTGATGACAATGGCATTCAGGGAAATGGCACGGTCATTATCACGGACCAAAATGGAGAGGAGATCAAAAAACTGGATGTAGGAAGGGTACCTTCGAAATTCCATTTTTATTAAACGGGGTGAAAAATGAACAAAACAAAAATCAATATCAGCTGGAGTGGAGGCAAGGACAGTGCCCTTGCCTTATGGATGTTGCAAATTGATGAGCAATACGAAGTAGTGGGCCTGCACACCACTTTTGGTGAACAAACCCGAAGAGTAGGAATGCACGGCATTCATGAATGCATGATAGAAGCTCAGGCTGCATCAATCGGTTTGCCTCTGGATAAAATATATTATCCAGCATCCGGCGACAACCATGCCTACGAAAAAGCGATCAGGGATTATCTGGAGGAATTGGAAGGAAAGGGTGTAAAACATATTGCCTATGGGGATATATTACTGGAAGACCTTAAAAAATACAGGGAAGATAAACTGGCAGAAAATGGGTTTGGCGGAATTTTCCCGCTCTGGAAAAGGGACACCAGAGTGCTTTCAGGAGAATTTATCAGACAGGGGTTTAAAACAAAGATCTGTGCGGCGGATAAGGATAAGATAGTTGAATATTGGATTGGGAAAGATTATTCCCTGGAATTTTTAAACGAATTGTCACCTGATGTTGATCCATGTGGGGAAAATGGGGAATTTCATTCTTTTTGTTATGATGGCCCCATTTTCAATTCTCCTTTAAACATCTATTGCAAAGAGGTGGTCCAACAATCCTATGACCAGAAAAGGGAGGATAGGTCCAGGGGAAAGAAATATTATTGGTTTGCGGAACTGGATTTGGTCCCATTTAGCCCGTGGCCAGAAAAAGGGCTTGGATAATGAAAAAAGAGATTTATATTTTAGCCACTAAGACACGAATGGTAGGGCATTGTATATCATAACTTAGTGTCTTCGGGCTTCGTGGCTACCCTCAATTGATGATTAGCACTTCACTAGTTTCCTGCCGTCGTTTGTGTCCTCACAAATGACTTTCCGAGCGGGTTTGTGGAGACACAAACCGCGGCAGACTTCTCAACTTTTAAACTTTTCAACCATTCAATTTAAGCTTCCATAATTTAGTGACTTCGAGCCTTCGTGGCTATCGGCAATTGATGGATAACACTTCCCTAATTTCGGAAGCGGTTTTTATTTGCCGAACACCCCCACCAGTTGGAGTATAAGGAATAATCCTAGCCGACCATCCATATAATTATTCTGTTGTTATCGAAAATCAATGAACTGTAGAACTAAATTAACGTTTGATAATAAAATTGATTATCTTAGACCTATGAGAACGCTAACAATAAATCTACCAGGTACGATAGATTTGGATGACAAAGAAGCTAAAATGGTTCTGGCAACTAAATTATATGAATTAGGGAAACTTACTTTGGGTCAAGCGGCTGAATTAGCAGGTTATTCAAAAGAAACCTTTATGGAATTGTTAGCTGATTATGGCGTTTCATTTTTTAATTATTCTCCAGAAGAACTTGATGAAGATATAAAGAATGCAGAAGATTATAGTCTCTGACACCAGCTGCTTAATCCTTTTCTATAAGATTGGCCAATTTGAATTACTCCATAAGGTTTTCGGACATGTAATAATAACTGAAACTGTCTTTCAAGAATTTAAAAGACCGATTCCCAAATGGATTCAAGTTATAAACCCAAGGACAAACCTTTATCTCGGATTACAAGGATTTTTAGATCCTGGTGAGGCCACTTCCATTTCTTTAGCGACAGAATTTAAAGGATCCCTATTAATTATTGATGAATCGAAAGGGAGGAAAGTTGCCAAAGAATTAGGTGTAGCAATTACTGGGTCGCTAGGAGTATTAGTAACTGCAAAAAATAGGGGTATCATTGATGCAGTAAAGCCGGTTATAGAGAAGATTAAGCAAACCAATTTTAGGTTATCTGATAACCTGATTAATAAAGTGTTCCAGTATGTTAACGAGGAATAGGTAATCAGCGCTTAACGTTTTGTAGTATCCATACCGGCTAAAGTGGTGGTTATTACAGTTTTTTATTAGATCACGTTTTCATTATGATTAGGTACCTTGATGTTGATCTTCCTGCCGTTGTTTGTGTCCTCACAAATGACTTTCCGAGCGGGTTTGTGGAGACACAAACCGCGGCAGACTTCTCAACTTTTAAACTTTTCAACCGTTCAACTTAAGTATCCATAACTTAGAGCCTTCGTGGCTACCCTCAATTGATGATTAACACTTCATTAGTTCCGGAAGCGGTTTTTATTTGCCGAACACCCCCACCAGTTGGAGTATAAGGAATATCAGCCCCATTTGCCCTAATACCAAGCCGACCATCCATACAATTACGCTGTTGATATCGGATTTGGTGGCAAATATGTCCTTTCGATTTTCAAATTTCCTCTCTACCGTTTGGTCCAACTCGTTGACAAACTCTTCTGCTTGTTGCTTGGAAAATTTTTTTTCCAGCAGGAGGTTGTACAACTTAAATGCTTTGATTCATCGTGAAATCATTTTCAAACGTCTACCAAAACTTTCGGTTGTTTTCCTGGCTTTACCGAAAAACAATCTATTATTCATTGCCCTCCAGCTTTTTCTCCATTTTTCTGTTGAAGTTTTCGAAAAGCTGAACATAAGGGGAAATGATCTTTTGCACCAAAGGTTTTGTGGTGTCTTCATCATATATGGGCGTAGTTTTAATCCTAATGATGATCATATCGAGCCAGCCTTCACCATCATCAATCAACTCCTCGTGAAAGGCATCAACGGTGATGTCCCTGGGACCGGAATAGGGGGGCCTGCCTTGTTGTCTGAAATATTCTGACATGGTACTCAATGCCAGTTCATGGACCAGTTCAAAGGCCCGGATCAATTTTTGTTCAACCTTTTCATTATGGTTTATATGATGGACCTCTTCAATCAGTTCTTTCAATTCGGACAATGCTGCTTTAAAATCCCCAAGGCATTTTTCGCAGGTTTTGACTGGGTGCTTCATGGCTGAAGAGGTTAAATTAAACTTAATGAAATATGGCTTTTTTGTTGAACATTATCTAAATCTACAAATTTTAAGTAGAACCCCCCTTTATCCGCTTGGGGTTTTCTTGTATAAAGGATTTCCATCCTTCGTTTCTACCACTTGTTTGCAACCTTCCATCATGAAAATGATGGCAAAGTGCGACAGCCAGCGCATCACTAGCATCTAAAAGCTTGGGTGTTTCAGTAAGATGAAGCAGGTTTTTCAACATTTCTGCTACCTGTTCCTTTGAGGAATTTCCATTGCCGGTTACAGACTGTTTGACTTTTTTCGGGGAATACTCCGTAATGGGGACGTCCCTGGCCAAGGCTGCTGCCATTGCTACGCCCTGGGCCCTGCCCAATTTTAACATGGATTGAACATTTTGTCCATAAAAAGGAGCTTCCAAAGCCATCATATCCGGGTGAAATTCATTGATTATCCCGGTAATCCTTTCGAAAATTTTCTTTAGCTTTATTTCATGGGTCTCATATTTCTTCAAATGGATGACCCCGTACTGCATCACGTTGAATTGCTTACCTTCTATGAATAGAAGCCCGTACCCCATGATATTGGTACCGGGATCAATACCCAAAATAACCTTTTCTTTTGTTACTTTTGTCGCTGCTTTACTCATCATTGCAATTTAGTGGAATTCCTTACACGAATTTTAAGAAAGTTGCTTTTTCTTCAATGACTTAATTAATGGAGCTCTTTTATCTAATGTCTATTGCTCTTTATGCTCTTCTGTTGGGGGCAATGAAAAAGAATTGGGAAGAAAGTAGCTTTTATCCCCCTCAACAAGGAAAGGGTTTTAGAATAGCCTTGCTAATCCCGTTTAGAAATGAAAGCCAGCACCTTCCCTCCTTGTTGTTACACCTGGAAAAGATAATTCCCCCTTCGCTTGAAATAATCTTTATCAACGATAATAGCGGGGATGGATCGGAATACCTTATTGCCTCCTTCCTTCGGGTGAGAAATTTAAAAAACTGGGAATTACTTGAAAATTCCGGAATAGGGAAAAAAGCAGCATTGACTACCGGAATTCATCATGCAGAGGCAGAAATTATAATGACCACGGACGCCGATTGCCTATTGCCGGAGGATTGGTACCGCTGGATGAGCCAACCTTTTTACCTTGATCATATTCAATTGGTGGCGGGACCTGTGATGACAGTATCCCAGGGTGATTTTTTTTCAAAATTCCAGCAAATAGAATGGGCCAGCATTTTATTGGTGACCCAATATTTCTTCTCACTGAGACGGCCCCTCATGTGCAGTGGCGCAAATTTAGCCTATAGGAAATCCGCATTTATGATGGTGGGAGGCTATGGAGGCAACGAAGAGCATTTATCGGGGGATGATGAATTTCTCCTAAAAAAAATAATCAGAAATTTCGGGGATCAATCAACCGCGTATTTAAGCCGGGAAGCGGTTTTAGTGAAAACACAACCTGCCCCCTGTTTAGGGGCATTTCTTCAACAGCGGGTAAGGTGGGCAAGCAAATGGAAGCTGCACCGGTCCGTGAAGCACGTATTATTTGCCTTGGGTAGTTATGTGATGGCCATGGTTCAGCTAGGAAGTGTTTTCTTGATTTTTGGGGATGTATGGTCAAAAACTGTTTTTCTGGTCTTTTGGATCCTTAAAATTATTGTGGAAAAAAAAGTGCTGGGAAGGGTATTAAATGAATATGCCATCCATCCGACAGTCTCCAGTTTCATTAAAACAAGTTATTTACATCCGGTTTATTTAATAACGGTGGGCTTGGCTACCCTCGGGGGAAAATTTACCTGGAAAGGGAGGAAAAGTAATTACATCGTTTAATTTTGCAGTCAAACAGCAGCAATATGTCAGACGAGGAATTTGAGTTAATGGATGAACTGTATTTTGTACAGTCCTATGACCACTTAAAAAATGAACTGGATTGGGAAGATGAAAAGCTTTTGTCTACCTTGCAATTGCTTCTCGAAAAAGAGTGGATAAAATGCTTTTCCAGCCCGGATGATGAGGTTTTTAAAAATTTTAACCTCAAAAATAACGGCAAAGATTATTTTTATCTGGCAACCAAGAAAGGGTTAATGGAGCATAATTCATTATAAAGTTTGTAAAATGGTCACGGAAACGGTAAAATATCAACGGAAAGAGTTGGAGCTTAAAGCCCTTCTTGAAATCACCCAGTCCATAAATGAAAATAAAAGAGAGTCAGTTCTCTTGGAGATATTCAAGTTTACTTGCTTGGTTCATCTTAATATAAAATCTTTGATCCTATATGTGGCAGGTAAGGAAGGGTTTGATGAAGGGGTAACACATGGGGTAAAAGGCCGCACACCTAAATCCATTCCTTATCAGGATGTTCAGGATAATAAGGAAATCGGTAAGCTTAACTTAGTGATGTCAGAGGAATATTCCTTTTCGGAATTGGATATTTATGTCCCCGTATATCATAAAGACAAGATGCTTGCTATCTTACTTTTGAAAAAGAAGGAAGATGAAAAGGAGTTGGATCTGGATTTCACCCAAGCTTTGACCAACATCCTGGTTGTGGCATTGGAAAACAAACGCTTTGCCCGAAAGCAGTTGGATCAGGAAAGGCTCAACAGGGAAGTTGAAATAGCAAGTAATGTTCAACGAATGCTGTTCCCAGCCCAATTGCCTGAGACAAAAAAGCTGCAAGCCAAAGTCACTTACTATCCCCATAGTACAGTAGGGGGGGATTATTATGATTTGGTCCAAAAATCAGAAGATGAAGTGTTTTTCTGTATTGCGGATGTGTCAGGTAAAGGAATGCCCGCAGCCTTGCTGATGTCCAATTTTCAAGCTGCCCTAAGGACTTTGTTACGTAGCTCTTCGGATTTGAAAATGATTGTAGAACAATTGAACTATACCTTGTTTGAAAATACCAAAGGGGACCGCTTTATCACTTTCTTTTTAGGGTATTATAATTTCAAAACCAGGGAATTAATTTATGTCAATGCGGGTCATAACCCTCCAGTATTGTGCTGGGAAGAGAAAAAAGGGACAGAATTATTGGAAGCCGGCACCACTATCCTTGGGGCATTTGAAAAATTGCCTTTCCTGGAGATAGGGAAAAGGGAGCATTTGGCCAATTTTACCATTCATTTATATACGGACGGTCTGACTGAATCTTGTAATTCCAAAGAGGAAGAATATGGGGATGAGCGGTTTGGGAATTTTATTGCCAACCACCTATATACCCATCCGAATTTGTTCCATGACCAATTCTTCAAGGAATTGGATAATTTTTCAGAAGGCATTTCCAGGAGGGATGATGTCACTTTATTGAGCCTAAGGTTTAATTGACACATGCTTTTTCACCATATACCCACTCCCCTTCAGCTTTTATTCCCCTATTACGTTTGGCATAAAAGCAGAAAGCAAAAATCGGTATATTTAACCTTTGATGATGGGCCAGTTCCCGGTGTCACGGATTTTGTTTTGGAGGAACTGGCGAAGCGGCAGATGAAAGCGACATTTTTTATGGTCGGGGATAATTTGCTAAAACATCCGGGCCTTGCTTTAAAGGTAAAACAGCAAGGACATCAAATTGGCAATCACACCCACAATCACTTAAATGGGCACCAATGTAGTAGCGGGGAATATTGGGAAAATTTTGCCAGATGCCAAGCAGCCATAAAAGAGGTGCTGGATATCCGTCCTTATTTATTTCGGGCACCTTACGGAAGAATCAAAAAGCAACAAAGAAAAAAAATCTCCCGAACACATCAAATCATCATGTGGGACGTGCTTCCAGGTGATTTTAACAGATTTCAAACTGCAACAGTCTGCCTGGCCAAGGCTAAACAACATACCCAAAATGGATCTATTGTGGTATTCCACGACCAAAAGAAAACGGAAAAGATCCTTTTGGAAATACTGCCGGATTTTCTGGATTTTATTCAGGAAAACGGCTACCAAACCGATTTGTTATGATGATTTATATCCATATAGCGGTAATAGGGTTATTAATAGTACAAGACTTTCTCCTTTGGGTTCTTACACATTCAAAATTCATCGACCATTCCAAAAGGGATAGTGAAAGAAAGTTGCCAATGGTGAGTGTCCTGGTTCCTGCCAGAAATGAAGAAATGGACCTGCTTGCTTGTTTAAAGTCCTTAGAGAAATTAATTTATCCTGGAGGTAAAATCCAATTTGTAATTGGTGATGACCAAAGTAAGGACAATACTCCCACGATAATTCAGGAGTGGGTATCCCAAGGTGAGAACCGCGTATTTGTGGCCGTAGAAGAAGCCGCTGATCCAAATAAAATCAATGGAAAAGCCAATGCCTTAAGCCAAATGGCGAAAGTGGCTGATGGGGACTTTTATTTTTATACGGATGCAGACTGTGCGGTAAATCCTTTATGGGTCATGGAAATGCTTGGAGCGTATAAACCGGAGAGCGGATTGATAAAGGGGATAACTGTGGTAAGGGTTACATCCCTTTTTTCCGCCATGCAGGGCATTGATTGGTGGATTACTTTAGGTATGGTAAAAATCACCTCAGATCTTCGGCGTCCCATGACGGGGATGGGTAACAATATGATGCTGAGCAAAAAGGCCTATTGGAGAGTAGGAGGATTTGAAAATACACCTTTTTCTGTTACGGAAGACTTTGCTTTGGCACAGGCGCTCATTGCAGAAGGTTATCATCCAATCCACCAAGTTTCGGCCGAAAGCCTTGTTGTGACCAAGAGTGAAAGAAGTTTTCTTGATTTAATGAAACAAAGAAAAAGATGGATGAAGGGGGCATTGTCATTGCCTTGGTATTGGTTGCTGTTACTTGCTTTACAATGTTGCTTTTTCCCCTCCATCATTTACCTCATCCTCTATTATCCTTATTTTGGAGTGGGGATATGGCTGATAAAGATTATCATCCAATCTTTATTTATAAGAGAATTTGCCGCAAAAACGGAAACTAAAGTTTCTTATTTTCACTTGTTATGCTTTGAATTTTATTATTCAATCATCTCATGGTCAACAATAGGTTACTATTTTTGGCCTTCAACAATTAATTGGAAAGGGAGGCAATACAGATGAATTTCATAGATTCCCACGCACATATTTATTCGGCCAAATTCAATTCCGACAGGGAAGAAATAATCCAAAGGAGCAAGGAAAATGGCGTGCACAAAATTTTCATGCCCAATATAGACTTGGATTCTATTGATCCTATGCTGGAGGCAGAGCAAAAGTATCCGGGGGTATGCATTCCGATGATGGGACTGCACCCCTGCGATGTGGACAAGGAGTTTCAGAAGCAGCTTTATGTGATGGAAGATTGGCTCAATAAGCGGCCTTTTGCCGGGGTGGGAGAAATCGGTCTGGACCTATATTGGGACAAGAGTTATTTGGAGCATCAAAAAGAAGCCTTAAAGGTCCAAATCACCTGGGCGAAGGAAAAGGGCTTACCTATCATACTCCATTGCAGAGAGTCCATCCAAGAAACCATAGAAATCGTCAGATCAATGAACGATGATCAGTTGACTGGGATTTTTCATTGTTTTACAGGGAGTCTAGAGCAGGCACAAGAGATCATTGATATGGGTTTTCTATTGGGAATAGGAGGGGTAGCTACCTTTAAAAATGGCGGATTGGATAAAGTTTTGCCCTCAATAGGGTTGGATAAGTTGGTTTTAGAAACCGATGCCCCTTATTTGGCACCGGTTCCTCACCGTGGCAAAAGGAATTCCCCTGAATTTATTCCTTTAATAGCACAAAAAGTAGGGGATCTGACGGAGAGCAGTCTTGATAGAGTTTCTGAGACAACAAATTCGAACGCCACTAAGGTATTTAAGCATTCCTGAAGATGAATTATAAAATCGTAAGATTGAATACAGCGGCCAAACGTGACATAGAATCTTCCATACTGATTATTTATACCGGAGGGACTTTGGGGATGGCCTATAACAGTGTAGGAGCTTTGATACCCTTCAATTTTAGTCAAATCCTAGAGAAGATTCCCAACGTGACCAGCATGAACGTAACCATTACGGTTATTTCTTTTCCTGAACCAATCGATTCTTCCAATGTCAATATGCAACATTGGATAGATATGGCCTATATTATCTATGAAAATTATGATACTTATGATGGATTTGTGGTGTTGCACGGCACGGACACCATGGCTTACTCTGCCTCCATGTTAAGCTATATGTTGAAGGGTTTAAGTAAACCGGTCATCTTTACAGGGGCACAATTACCCATTAGTGCCATGCGATCCGATGCACGGGAAAATCTGATGACTTCCTTGGAAATAGCTGTTTCGAAAGCTGATGGAAAGCCCATAGTTCCAGAAGTTTGCATTTTTTTCAACCATATGTTACTTCGGGGAAATCGGGCCAAGAAAGTACAGAGTGTTCATTTTGATGCTTTTGAGTCAGAAAACTATCCTGCATTGGCAGAAGCTGGAATAGTGATCGATTATAATTATACAGCCATAAAACCTTTTAAGGAAGGCCTTCAGCTAAGGTATTTGAACAAATTGGACAATAATGTAATGATCCTGAAGCTTTTCCCGGGAATAACGCCCCAGATCCTGGATAGCTGTTTTAACATCGAAGGGCTCAGGGGTGTGGTTTTGGAGACTTACGGTTCAGGAAACAGTCCTAGTGAGGCCTGGTTTATTAAATCCTTGGAAAGAGCCATAAAGAAGGGAATAATCATTTTGAATGTTTCCCAAGTTAATGGGGGAAGGGTAATCCAAGGCAGGTACCAGACCAGCAGGGATCTCAAGAGGATGGGCGTATTGAGTGGAGGTGATATTACCACAGAAGCAGCCATTACCAAAATGATGTTCCTTTTGGGCAATGAAAATGATGAGCAGGAGGTAAGGAAAAAGCTGGTCACTCCATTGGCAGGGGAAATATCCCCAACAGGTGATTAAATCTGTAAAGAATAAATATTTGAACTACAGTTGTTTATATAATAGTTCTGTTTTATCTACTCCAATTTGGGTGATTTTAAGTAATTAAGCGCAGGTTTTCTTGCATGGACTGATTATTATAATTTTATTTGTTGCCATGATCGTGCATTAATAATATAAGAAGAGAGGTGTCCGAGCGGTCGAAGGAGCACGCCTGGAAAGCGTGTATACCCCTAAAGGGTATCGAGGGTTCGAATCCCTTCCTCTCTGCAAGTTTTCGATTCGCTTTTCAAGGGAAGCCCGTACCTGAAATTTTAATGTGATTTGAAGGTCTAAAATTTAAAATGCTTTTTTATTTTTACGGCATGCTCTTAATAATATAGAAGGCAGGATAAATTTGGATTGTTGTTTAAAATTATGTTTTAAGTTTGGGATATAAAGAGGTTTAATTAAAAATTTAAAAATTATACCTCTCCCCTTGTATTTTGAATTGAAAAAATTATAACTTTAAAACTGAATTACTAAATTAGAAACCGTTCAACCTTTATTTATTAAAAGTCTATTTAAAACTAAATTATGAAAAAGTTAATCACTTTGTTCATGCTTGCCGGCATCTTATTCTCTCCGGTTATCTCTAAAGCACAAGACACCATTGAAACTGAAGATACAACAGACATTGTTGTTGACACCGCAGAAGCTGTAGAAGATACAGCCCCCATTCTAACAGACGATGATGATATCATTGAAGAGGAACTAGGGTTTCATCAAGTAATCAAAGAAAGATTTATTGAGGGCAACCCTGCTTTTATGTCCCCGGTTTTGATCTGTTTGATCTTGGGCCTTGCTATTTCCTTGGAAAGGATCATCACCTTAAACTTGTCTACCACTAACACCAAGAAATTACTGGCCAGAGTGGAAGATGCCCTTGATCAAGGTGGGATTGAAGCAGCTAAAGATGTAACCAAGAGCACTAAAGGCCCCGTAGCTTCCATATTTACACAAGGTCTGATGAGATATTCAGAAGGTATAGATATGGTGGAAAAATCCATTATTTCTTACGGATCTGTAGAAATGGGTAGATTGGAAAAAGGGCTGGTGTGGATTTCCCTGTTTATTTCCCTGGCCCCTATGCTTGGGTTCATGGGTACTGTAATTGGTATGATCAGTGCGTTCGATGCCATTGCGGCAGCGGGTGATATTTCTCCTTCCCTGGTAGCGGGCGGTATCAAAATAGCCCTTTTGACTACAGTTGCCGGTTTGATCGTTGCAATTATCCTTCAGTTGTTTTACAACTATTGCGTGGCAAAGATTGATTCTTTGGTTAATGACATGGAGGATGCTTCCATTTCTTTGGTGGACATCCTTGTAAGGCACAAGTTGAGTCGATAGTCATGTGCATACATTACCCTAATATTATAATTTAAAACCAAAGAAATAGACCGATATGGACACTTACGATATAATGTTATATGGGAGTTATCTTTTGATTGCAATTGGCTTGATATTGGCTATAATTATGCCGTTGATCAAATCTATGGACAATCCAAGAAGCTTGCTAAAAACAGTTGTCGGAATCATCGGAATTGTAGTTTTGTTCTTCATTGCCTACTCGATATCAAGTAATGAAGTTTTACCTAAATTCGAAGCTGATCCGTTTTACCTAACCCCCGCTTCCTCTCAAATAGTGGGTGCGATTTTGATTACGACCTATATGCTTTTCCTTTTTGCTGTAATAGGAATTGTATTTACAGAAATAAATAAACTTATAAGATAATGGCTAGAAAGAAAGCAAGAATGAGTCAGGAGGTAAGTACAGGATCCATGGCGGATATCGCATTCCTGCTTCTTATCTTCTTTCTTGTCACCACAACAATTGCTTCGGATAGGGGGATATTAACTATACTTCCTCCAAAGCAGGACCCGAATGTGCCACCACCGGACATCAAGTTGAATGAACGGAATATTTTCAATATTCTGGTAAATGCCAACAATCAACTTTTGGTAGAAGGTGAGTTTAGGGACAATACACAAGGTTTGTCAGAGGATATAAAATCCTTTATCTTAAACTTCGGAGCACCCGATGAAGAAGCACAGGCTTTGTATAATAGCTTACCTGCCACTTTAAAAGCGCAAGCTAATATGGACCCAACATCTTCTGATCACCCGATGAGCGGAGGTGCTGTAGTCTCCATTAAAACCGATAGAGGGACAGGGTACGAAACTTATTTGGAGGTTTTGGATTTGGTCAAAAGGGCATATTTTGAAGTATATGCGGAAAGGGTAGGATTAACTGCAGATGAGTACCGGGCCCTTTCAAGTGATAATGCAGGCGAAATTGAATTGATTAATAGGGGAAAAGAAGAAATCCCTATGGCCATTTCTATCGCTGAACCTGAAAAAATAGGAGGAGAATAGTTATGTCAAAGTTTAAGAAAAAATCTAAAGCAGATACAAATATTCCTACATCTGCATTACCGGATATTATATTTATGCTTCTTTTCTTCTTTATGGTCACGACCGTATTGAGAGAGCAGGATATATTGGTGGAACAAAGGATACCTCAAGCCACCCAATTGCAAAAGTTGCAAAAGAAATCCTTGATATCCTATCTGTATATAGGTCAGCCTAAAAATGTAAATTTGTACGGCACAGAGCCAAGAATCCAAGCAAATGATGTGCTTATTACTACAAATGATATTGTCCTTTGGGTAAACCAGGAAAAGGATGCCTTATCAGAAGCAGAGAGAGATCAAATTACCATCTCCTTAAAAGCGGACAGGGAGGTCAAAATGGGGCCAATAAGTGATATCCAATTTGAACTTCGTGAAGCTGACGCCAGGAAATTAATGTACGCATCTACTATTAAAGTTGATAATTGATAGGAAATCGCGCATTATAAAAGTTATCACACACCGGGATGATTATTTCAGCGAGATTCCATGTGACCGCTGAAGACATATTACAAACACATGAAATAATCTGTTTAATAAATAAGAAAAAGCTATCTTCTAGGGGATAGCTTTTTTACTTTTTATCCTCTTTTTCTTTTACCAGTAAAAAAGTCAAGTTACTTGAAAGGAATGATGCAAAAGATAATAACTGGTTCAGAAGTCAAAATTTTAGATAATGACTTTATCAAGGATAATAATATAAGCTCATTCGTATTGATGGAAAGGGCAGCCGAAGCATTCTGTAATTGGTTCATAGGTCAATGTGAGGTAAAAGTTACCATTGCTGTTTTTTGTGGTACAGGAAACAACGGAGGGGATGGGTTGGCGATTTCCCGGATGCTTTTCAGTAAAGGGTATGATGTTAAAATATTTTATATCGGAAATTTAATGAATGCTTCTGTTGATTTTAAGGAAAATCAGCAGATTTTACCAAAAAGCTTGTGCCTTCATCAAGCAAGCAAAGATCGCTTAGCTTCTTTGAAAGTGGATATCATTATTGATGCGGTTTTTGGAGTAGGGATAAACAGGCCCCTAAGCGGAGACTATTTGGAAGTCATAAAATTGTTGAATGGATATGAAGCCAAGAAAATAGCTGTGGATTTGCCCTCGGGATTGCCTTCCGATGGGATATTGGAAGGTGAGGCCTTTATTTCTGATCACACGGTAAGTTTTCAATTCCCCAAACTTTCCTTACTTTTCCCCGAACATGCCCGATACACCGGGGAGCTTACTGTTTTGGATATTGGGATTACTGAATCCTATTTTGATCTTTTTGAGCGTCAGATTTATTTTATCCGAGAAAAAGATCTTCAACAAAGGCATATAAGGTTTGACAGGTTTAGCCATAAGGGCAGTTTTGGGAAGGTAATGATGGTAGGGGGAAGCTATGGAAGGATAGGAGCCATTAGAATGTCCTCCCAGGCAGCATTGAGAACTGGCAGTGGCTTAGTATCTTGCTTCCTGCCCAAATGTGGGGTCAGTATATTACAGACTGCCCTTCCCGAGGTCATGGTGGAAAGTTCCTCAGGAGAACTGGAATTAAAAGTAGAAGGATTGGAAGGATTGGAAAGGTTTGATGCTTTGGGGGTGGGGCCGGGAATGGGGACCAGTGAAAATGCTGTGGAATGTCTTCAATTTATTTTGCGTAATTTTCAGAAGCCGATGGTATTGGATGCAGACGCACTGAACATTTTGGGAGCCAATAATCATTTGTGTGCTTTTTTAAGGGAAAATATCCTCCTCACCCCTCATTTAAAGGAATTCGAAAGGTTAGTTGGACCATGTAAGGATCATGTGGAGAGGATAGGAAAAGCAAAAGATTTTTGCAAAACACATCGTTGTATATTGATCTTAAAGGGTGCCAATTCCTTGATTTCCTTACCCAATGGGTGCCAATTTTTTAATAGCTCCGGAACGCAGTACATGGCTACTGGAGGAGCAGGGGATGTGCTGACGGGAATGCTCACCTCCTTTTTGGGCCAGGGCTATACAGCTGAAAATGCGGCCATCTGTGGAGTTTTCCATCATGGTATGGCCGGTGAGCTGGCCTCGGAAGACAGGCTGCGAAGTACCATTGCCACGGACATTGTAGAGAGCATACCCCGTACTTTTGTCAAATTAAAGATCTATTGAAGGATTTGTTTTAATGTGATTATTTTGGCCAAGGCTGCGTAATCCTTTCTTGGACATAAGCTTTATAGGAATTACCTATACAATAAATTGCTGCACCAAAGAGTAGGATTACATAAAAGAGGCCATTGTTGAAAACGGAGAGGATGACCTGAAAGGCACCCCAAAGTGAATCGATGCCGATGACCCCAGTTTTCATCCAGTAGAGGGAATAAATGAATCGGATCAGAATGCAGAAGGTAGCTAAAATACCGCCCAAAATTCCCAATAAAGGAGTCTTAAAATGGTACAACAAGCCTATCGCACTCAAGGTTTCAAGAGCCGCTATAATAATGGCCCATAAAATATGAGAATCTACTGCTCCGATCAGCGTTAGTTTGGCGAAACCTCCAAAAAGTAATAATCCGGCTAAAGAGTAACGGATAACTTGTCCTCCAATGGCCTCAGTCTTCAGGTATGTTAAAAATTTTTCCATGCTTTTAATGTTTAAAATTCTGCATTACCAGGGGTTCTAGGGAAGGCTATTACATCCCGTATGTTCCCCATACCGGTGACAAATTGCACCAATCTTTCGAAGCCAAGGCCGAATCCAGCATGAGGCGTAGAACCAAATCTCCTGGTATCCAAATACCACCACATTTCTTCATGGCTGATTCCCATCGCATCCATTCTTTGAGAAAGTTTTTCCAGGCGTTCTTCCCTTTGGGATCCACCGATGATTTCACCTATTCCCGGGAATAAAATGTCCATGGCAGCTACTGTTTTACCATCATCATTTAGCCTCATATAAAATGACTTGATATCTTTGGGGTAATCACTGATCACTACAGGCCTATTGAAATGCTTTTCTACCAAGAACCGTTCATGCTCAGACTGCAAGTCTGCCCCCCACCCTTCGATCGTGTACTTGAATTTTTTCTTTTTATTGGGTTTTGAGTTTCTCAGAATGTCAATGGCCTCTGTATAAGTTACTCTTTTAAATTCGTTTTCCACGACAAGTTTTAAACGATCCAGTAAGCCCAATTCACTCCTTTGTTCCGCTTTTTTATTGAGTTCTTCTTCTGTAGCCCTTTTATCCAGGAACTCCAGGTCGTCTTTGCAGTTTTTCAATGCATAATTCACCACGTACTTTAGGAAGTCTTCTGCCAAATCCTGGTTATCTTCAGCATCATAAAAGGCCATTTCAGGTTCAATCATCCAAAACTCAGCCAGATGTCTGGTGGTGTTGGAGTTTTCTGCCCTAAAAGTGGGGCCGAAGGTATAAACTTCTGAAAGGGCCATGGCCGCAAGTTCTCCTTCCAATTGGCCTGAAACCGTTAAGTTAGTTTCCCTTCCGAAGAAATCTTCTTTGTAATCGATTTCCCCTTCTTGGGTAAGTGGTGGGTTTTTAAGGTCCAAAGCAGTGACCCGAAAAGTCTCACCCGCACCTTCCGCATCAGAGGCGGTGATAATAGGAGTATGGATATAAAAGAACCCTTTGTCATTAAAGTACTTGTGGACAGCAAAAGCCAGTGCGTGCCTTACCCGGAATACGGCACCGAAAGTAGTCGTCCTCATCCTAAGGTGTGCATTTTCCCGTAAAAATTCAAGGGAATGCTTTTTGGGCTGGATCGGATATTTTTCCACGTCCGCCTCTCCCAATATTTCCATCGTCGCTGCCTGAAGCTCTGATGATTGGCCAGCTCCCTGTGAGGCGACTACTTTCCCTGTGATTTTTAGGCAAGCTCCTGTAGAGACACATTTTAAAATATCTTCTGTTATTATAGCCGGGTCTGCGACTACCTGGTAGCTATGGAGTGTTGAACCATCATTTAAGGCAATGAAGGAGACATTTTTATTGCTTCGTTTGGTCCTTACCCAACCCATTAAAGTTACCTCTTCGCCAACTTTTTCACTTTCAAGTAATGATTTGATTTTGATTCTTTTGTTGAATGCCATAAAACTTTTAAAATATAGATAGAACTTTGCCTCTTAATTAATGAGCTTTTGATAGAAAACAGAATGCAAAAAAACGATATAATAAGCTTTTTATCAAAATTATGATCTAATTTCATAAATTTGAAAGTAAATGGGATATTTATATTACCCAATTAATTAGGAAGTATTTACAAATCACATAGATAGCGCATAAAACATGCAAAAACTGAACTTAAACCAGATTCTTTCCCAAAAGCTGTCCCCACAGCAAATACAATTTATCAAGTTACTTCAGGTACCCACTGCGGAATTGGAGGCGAGGATAGAAGAGGAATTGGAAGTTAATCCCGCTTTGGAAGAAGGGAGAGAGGAAGACAATGACCAAAGCCCCGAGGATCAACAGGATAATTTTGAAAGTGATGGAAACAATGAGGAAAAGGATATCAACATCGATGATTATCTCAGTGATGATTATGGGGGGTATAAAATGCATGGAGATGGTAATTATTCACCGGATGATGAAGAACGTGAAATGCCCCTTTCAAGTGGCACTTCCCTGCAGGAACAATTAATCTCTCAATTGAATTTTTTGAAACTGGATGAGAGCCAAAGAATTATCGGGCGTCAGCTGATCGGGAGTATTGAGAGTGATGGGTATGTCAGAAGGGACTTGGAAGCTATAATCAACGATTTGGCTTTCAGCCAAAACATAGAAACTGACCTCGATGAGATCGAGGAAGTGTTGCTGAAAATCCAAAATTTTGACCCCGCCGGTATAGCCGCCAGGAATCTTCAGGAATGTTTAATTATACAATTGGAAAGGAAAGAGCACCAGCAAGATCCCATTATAAAACATGCGATCAATGTGATTGCAAATTGCTTTGATGAATTCACCAAAAAACATTACGATAAGATCCTTAAGAAGTGTAATTTGGATGAAGATACCTTAAAAGAGATCATCCAAATGATCACTAGGCTTAACCCCAAACCGGGAGGTATTTCCGATGGGGCGATGAGGACCCAATACATTATTCCGGATTTCATATTGACAAATGTCAATGGCAAATTTGAAATTAGTCTGAATTCCAAAAATGCCCCTGAATTGAGAATGAGCAGGTCTTATTCAGAGATGTTTAGTGCTTATGATAAAAGTGATAAGAAAGATAAGAAGCTAAAGGATACAGTTACTTTCGTCAAACAAAAATTGGATGCTGCCAAATGGTTTATTGATGCAATTAAACAAAGACAGCATACTTTACTAAAAACCATGCAGGCGATCCTGGATTACCAAATAGAGTTTTTTGCGGAGGGTGATGAAGCGAAGTTAAAGCCTATGATACTGAAAGATATCGCAGAGAGAATTGACATGGATATCTCTACGGTGTCTAGGGTAGCAAACAGTAAAGCCATTCAGACGGAATTCGGTGTCTTCCCTTTAAAGTATTTTTTCTCGGAAGGAATAGCTACAGATGGTGGTGAAGATGTAAGCAATAGGGAAGTAAAAAGTGTACTTCATAAAATGGTGGAAGGAGAAGATAAAAGAAAACCCCTTTCAGATGATAAATTGGTGAAGCTTTTAAATAATAAAGGTTACAATATAGCAAGAAGAACAGTTGCAAAATATAGAGAGCAATTGCAGATCCCAGTTGCCAGACTAAGAAAGGAATTATAGTGTACAGGAAAATAGCGATGGTACTAACGGTGGTTTTTCAACCTTTGATAGTGCCTTCTATAGTTATCGTCTTATTGTTTTACGTTATCCCTGAGTCCACCTCGGTTCCGAAAGAGGCCCGATGGTCCTTGTTGTTACTCATTATGGTCACCACACTTCTGATCCCCATGTTAAGTGTGATTGGCATGAGAATGACTACTTTGATCCCAAGTATGCATATGATAACCAAGCGGGAAAGGATTGTACCCTTTTCAATGGTGAGCCTTTTTTATTTGATAACTTCCTGCTTTTTTTATTTCAAGCTAAATGTGGATTCCCTTCTGGTTTATACCCTAATAGTTATTACCGCATGTGTCATGGCATTGACCATTATATCCCTGTTTTGGAGGATCAGTGCACACATGACAGGGTTGGCAGGCTTGCTGGCTATTATTATTGTATTGGGTCTTAAGTTTACCACTATTTCGCTCCTTTATCCATTGATAGCTTCCGTGCTACTGTGTGGTACTGTTAGTTCTGCCAGATTATACCTGGATGCCCACAAACCCTCGGAAGTGCTTGGCGGGTTTGTTTTAGGGTTTGCGGTCTGTTTTATTTCCCTTTATTATTTTCTCTTTTAAAATAAAGCGACAGAAATCCCAAAATTAAATTGATTGGCTTCTGTACCATAAGACCCCTGTCCTTCTTTGAATACTTTGTTCAATCCATAATAAGACCAAAGATTAAAACCCGGAAGTCCTATTCGGGTATATACCCCATATCTAATGGGATTCAATCCGTAATCTTGTCTGATTTTAATTTTTTGGGTCAAACCATTGGTATCGGTAAATTCAACTTTAGTATGGGCGTTGTATAAAAAGCCAATCTTGCCCCCTATGGCAAAACGGAAACCTTTATTGTAATCGTTTTTATCCAAATGATACCTGAATTCCAAAGGAATGTCTATATAGTTGATGGCTGTTGTATTAACATTAATTTCCACATCATCACCATATAAGGCGCTAATGCCTTTCAGTTCACTGGAGTTAGGCCCCAGGTCAGGATTGTTGACCAAAGTACTGTCCCTTTTAAATGCTAATTTGTCCATTCCAAGGCCAATTCCTGGATTGAAGGTGATACCGGTTTTGTTGCCGATTTCAATGGGGTACTGATAATATACATTGGCAACACGGGAGGAAAAAAGCCGTGTGTTCATTTCTTCTGTTCTGTTGTCCAGCACATTAAATCCAAAATCTAAAAACAAGTCCCCTTTAACATCAGGTCTTCCACTTTTAGGGGGCTTTTCTCTTTCCTGGGCTACTAGGTTGAGAGATAATAGGCATGTAAATAAAATTAGCGTAAGTCTTTTCATGAAAAGATAGTTTGTATATTTAGTTTTCCGCGGGCTAAATTAGAAAAACTTACTTGATTCCCTGATGTTTTTATCTTAATAATTCTTAATTCAAGATCAATGGGGGAATAAATTTTAAATCAATCCATTGTTATATTGGTTGCATTTAAAAATATAATTACATTTGCAAACCTTAACATGGCCTCGTAGCTCAACTGAATAGAGTACTTGATTACGGCTCAAGAGGTTCCAGGTTTGAATCCTGGCGAGGTCACTAAAACCCCTTTTACATGATGTAGAAGGGGTTTTTTAATGGTAGGTACGCTTTAGGGTACCCAAAGCGACAGAAGGTGCATAAACGAAGGGGAAATGTACCATTTTTCCAACCTGATTCGTTAGGGATTGTGCCGTGAGGGTTATGTGCGAACTCGTTACATGAACATTTAGCATTCACATTATAAAAGGAGGGTTAATTTATTCTTCTTTATTTTATAGAAGGAGCCAGAATTTGTTCCCGCTATCGCTAACTTCCGCCCTTCTTTTAGCGTTTATGGCAGGGTAAGGAGAACCGATAAAAATTTAGTCCTTGACTATCAGTAGGTATGGGAAAGATATCCGGTGATTCCGGGAT
>JBBDSC010000206.1:1903-2966 GCA_040905145.1 Anditalea sp. | reverse complement strand
TCGGAACATGGCTCAGGTCTTTGTTTTCCAGTGTTTTCCAATTGGTGATCAATACTCCATGGCTGTTGTTTTCCGACCTGGGAATATCCATTAAATACCCTTCTGTTATCAGGGACCTGGTGATCGTGGCACTTCTCCTTTCGATCTTCTGCTTCCCGTAATACGTGAATTTTTGGTTGGGATCCAGGACAATGGAATCCGTCTGCAGGGTCAATACCGAACTGGAACTGAGGATGGAGTTAAAATATCCCTTCTCCTTCAGGTTGTTGTACTGCAATACGCCTGATTCGTCCGCCAGATACATGGCCTTTTCCATCTGGTATTCTATATGCCTGTCATCCGGGGTCAGGGAGAAAAAGAGGCTGTGGAAAAGGTCCACTGCTGCCCTGTACTCGGCCGGCCGGTTCATCTGCATATTGGTCTGCTTGGCCAGGATGGGAATATCATTGTCCAGGATGTAAATAGACTGTCTGGCATTGGCCACCTGCCGATAAGCAAAGAACGAGACTGCAATACAGATAATGATGGCCGTTATAAAGCTACCGATGGATAAAATGGTCGCCAGTTTGATTTTTGATTCGATGTTTTTGATGATCATGGTTTTCAAATTTTATTTTCCCAATATTGCCCCTGCCGACATGCGGGAACCACTTCTGCCCAGAGTGGAGCCTGTTCTTCCCGCGGTGGCTGCTGCTGCGGTGATGCCTGAGGTGCTTATGATCCAGGTGGAGATGGAGGGTACTGTGGTGATGGCGATGGCACAGACCAAAAAGCTGATGATGACCAACCCAAAGGAAAGAATTCCGTTGCCTGCCAGCCAGGCCAGTTTGGACAACACCTCATCTCCCCCGGCAGTGTCCAGGAGGGCTTCATATTTTTGTATTTCCTGCAGAAAGGCATATTCCTGCATCAGCCCGCAAACGTATAAGACCAGGTAGGCAATGCCCACATACAGGTTGACGGACACAAAACGGGCAATCCAGGTGGTAAAGGCATCCTTAAAGGCCGGCAGCACGCTCACCGCCAAGGAGAAGGGACCCAAAATCACCAGAATGGTGGAATA
>JBBDSC010000206.1:0-1803 GCA_040905145.1 Anditalea sp. | reverse complement strand
CGAAAAGAAGATCAGCATAAAAATGCAGGCCAGGGCCTGGGCATCACGGATAAAGGGACCAAAATGGCTGTAGGCATAGTCCCGCATTCCTTCAAAAAACTGCATGATTCCCCGGTCATAAACCCCGTTTCCCTGAAGAAACGAGATGGCTTCTTTATACTCTTCCCGCGGAACAGGTACCTGGCCCTGGGCCAATGGCAACATAAGAAGAGTTAAAATGAGGGTAGTCAGTATTTTTTTCATCGCATTATGATTCGTTTTTGTAAGATACCCGCAAGAATTTCTTCGGGTGGATCTGCCAGTTCCAATAATTGACCGTTTCCGTTCTGTCTTTTTTCAATGGTTTCCCGGAAATCCAGCATTTTTTGTGAAAGGGCCAACTTATGTTCCCAGTTGCTCTGGAGTTTCCTCAGGTCCAATAAAATCCGGTGGTACATGAGGATCCGTTGGCCTCTTTCCATATCCCGGGCTTTCGCAAATCCGTACCTTTCTTCCAGGCTTTTCATATTTTCCAGGTACCAGGCATAGGCGCCGTTTTCAAGCATATACTCCCTGACCTCCTCAGAAATATATTGGAAAGCATGGGCTTCGATATTTTCCAGAGGAGCAAGCTCATTTTTATAGTAGAGTAAATACAGTGGATCTGTTCCCGAAAGGGCACCGGATATGCGGGCGATTTCCCTGGCTGCCAGATTTTTGACGGTATCTGCCTGTTGCCTGTAATAATCCGAGGAGATTTTCATGGCCGCTGCAAATCCCAGCCTTTGGGTCTGTTCTCCGGCAGGGGAGAGGGGCCTCCTGTCCAGTTTGGGATAATCGGGGTGCAGGGCCCAGGTCAAAAACCAGTTGGGATTGGTGGGGATGCCAAGGATCCGGTTGGGCCTGGGCAGAAAACGGTCTTCATCCCATTGCTTGAATACCATTCTTTCCTGTTGGGCTACTACCGCCTGGTCCCGAATGGGAGTTTGGGCATGGGCATCTGCCATGAACAGCAGACCAAAGACAGGAAGGAATACCCATAATTTTATTTTCTTTTTCATGTGTGTATAATTTTCTTTTCAATGGTCACATAGCCTGTCCCGAACTTGATTCGGGAGAATCTCGCATGAATATTATCATCCCTCCGTGTGACGTTCTCGTCATGCTCGATTTCATCGCAGAATCTGTTTATGGAGGAGGATTTGGTTAACCAGGTTCCTATTTTGGTTTAGGTAAGCCTGGTAGGGATTCAGCCTTTTCAGTACCCCGTTGATATTGGCCCAGTACATGGCATTGCGGACCGCCAACAGGTAAGCGGCGATCAGTTCAATTTCATTCTGGATTTTCCCTAAAAGCTCATCCCTCACATTGGGGTTGATCAGGAGATTATTCCCTTCTGCCAAAACAAAGGTGGAAACCTCCGTTATCAGATTGAAGCTTCTTTCCCTGGCCTGGTGGATATAGGTTTCGGCAAAAAGGAGGAGGATGGGATTTTGGGAAGACATATGAATGGTTTCATCGCTCAGGGCATAAATCCTTTGCAGCATCCTCCCGATCTGTTTTACCTGAATGGCATCTTTCAGGCCTTCATTGACCTGGCTGAGCGACCGGAGGACCATGGTTTCCACCATGGCCAGGCTGGATACATTAAGGCCAATGTCATCGGTGTTTTTCCGGATGCTGTTCAGACTTTCCTGGTATTCAATCTCGGATACACTTCTCATGGCCGCATTTTCATTGATGATCAGAAAATGTTCACGGTCATCCACCACCGTTTGAGCCGCCAGCTTGATGGAATAAGCCAAAAGGAAGAAGATCAGTAGC
>JBBDSC010000205.1:0-18357 GCA_040905145.1 Anditalea sp. | reverse complement strand
TTGCTGTAGTGGCAGTCGTGTGTATGGGAGAGGTGTTGAGAATAGGGCGGTATTTAAATGTACTACTGGGTCTGGTGGTGGCAGTGGCTCCCTGGTTTGCGCAGGACAGCAACCTGATGCTCAATATTAGCAGTAATGTTTGAGTACTGGGCTTTTGAGTATGAAGTTTGGGAGTATACTATGAATAGGTCGGTGTCCCTTACTTTCAGACAGGCCTGTTACCCTTGCTTCAGATGATGTTGCTACCTCCATTAACTGTTTATATAGCAGGAACGGCTTTTAAAAATGAACAGCCGGATTAAAGGAATGCTCAATGACGAAAACGAAATATTTGAAAGCACAAGAAAGGTTCTTTATGAAAATATGATCAAAGGTTGTGGGCACATGATCTATTGGGACAGGCTGAAACCTGGAAGGCTGACAGATGTATTTCAATCAAAGCCCCGGTTAAAGAATTTTTTCCACAGCCACATGAGCTCATTGATCCAGCATCCTTTGGCCGCACAGGCGGTAACACAGGTTTATGAGGCATCCGGTGACGGGGATTTCCTAAAAGATATGTTATCAAAGTTAAAGGATGCAGACAAGCCGGGACTAAATGATTATGTGAAAGGAATTCAGAAACGAATTAACAGTTCAATTGATTAATAAACCAATCAAAAACAGGATGAATGAAATGATGGATAACTGTTGCGGGGGTATGGGAGTAGGCATGTGGATAGGAGGCTTGTTGGTGTTGATTGTTTTGATATTGCTGATAATATGGCTTTCAAAACAGATCAAAAACAGATGATAGTTTTGGATGATAACGCTAAGGATGTGCAGAAAGGGGCAGCACCTCCGAAAACTCAAGGACCTTAAGCTCATACAGTCGGAAAAAGAAGCCCAGACCATTTTCTACTCAATGACCAAATAATATGAACAGCTTTTAGAACCCTTTTTTCAAGATCCTTGACGAAAACAAAATACTGGAAATAATATGAAATAGTCATAATAAGTGTCATAAACATCGAGGTTGAATATTAGGGAAACCCAGGCTTTATGTCCAGGTGAAACGATCTGGCTATTCCCTGCCTAACCGACAGGAATGCATGTGACCATTTAAAACCAATTATATACACATGAATGAAATCGAGCATGATAAAATTCTCACACAACTGGATGATTATTCAGTGAAAAATATAAAATGAAAACAAATATTATCCCCATCTCTACAATCACTTGTCCAGCTTGCGCATTTCAAAAAGAAGAAGAGATGCCCACAGAGGCCTGTCAGTTTTTTTACGAATGTGAAAATTGCCAGGCCGTTCTGAAACCCCGGAGAGGTGACTGCTGTGTTTATTGCAGTTATGGTTCAGTGGCATCTATTTAAATACAAGCAATCAATGCTTACCTTTTTCCTGGGGATTTTTCCCAGTTTGATCAAGCGCTTCCCTTAAACCTTTGGCTAACTTTTCCACTGGGCCCACACCCCAATAGTGCAAAAAGAATATTCTTGGTTCTTCATGCACCATATGATTATGCACAGCTACTACTTCAATACCATTTTCTACCAAAGCTTTGATAACGGGCGCTACTTCATCGGCCAGCATTGTAAAATCACCGGCCACGGCTGCCTTTTCAGGGGAGCCTTGCCATGCAGCCCAGGTATTGAATCCCATAAAGGTAGTTACTTTTGTACCATGCTCTGTCAGGTTTACGTCCGGCCTTCCAATGGTTAATTTATAGACCCCTCTGCTCGTTTCACCTGTATGACCCAATATTCCATCTATTTGCTCAGTATCTAAAGTGTTTTCCACCGATTCAGTGTTGCCTTCAGCAGGATCTCCACCCCGCAGCTCTTCTACCTTTTCAAATATGGCTTTTACACCTTTAGCCAGGTCTTCTTCTGAACCCATTCCGCCAATGTGCATGTACATGTAATTAGGTGAATTTCTTACAAAGTGGTTGTGGATGGCCGTTACTGTCAATCCTTGATGGATCACTTCTTGCTGCACCGGGCCGATCTCCTCCTCTCCAACTACAATGTCGCCCATAAGCATGGCGCCCCCCTCTTTAGCT
Source organism: Anditalea sp. (assembly GCA_040905145.1). Classification (GTDB taxonomy): domain Bacteria; phylum Bacteroidota; class Bacteroidia; order Cytophagales; family Cyclobacteriaceae; genus DATGMS01. Next base: position 16,296 of record JBBDSC010000205.1, on the reverse strand, counting down.
GCCGTAAAAGCTGCCCAGCTGCCGAGGCCCATCGGGGGGATTATTTTAAATCCATCCACTTCTACATTAAGGTCGTTTTGGGGAACTGTAACTTTATATTCGTCATCCTTTTCTGTTCCTTGAATATCCAGCACATCTTTGATCGCTTGTATATCAAGTTTTCCGAATTTTGACGAAGATGAGTGTTGTGCGTAGGTTTGGTAAGTGAAGCTTAAAAGGACCATCAAGATGATAGTGCTTAAAATAATCAGGTTGGTAAATTTATGAACAAGAAGTGAAACGGGAATAATTTTCATGATATCAAGAAGTTTAATGGTAGGTAATCCTTAATTATTGCGATTTCTGCAAAAATAAGTCAACAATCTGTAAAGAATCTGAAATTTGCCCTTCCTTTCAGGATTTCTACAAAATTAATTTTCAATTTTGCAAGGCATATGAAAATCTTGATTGTTGAAGACGAAAAACATTTATTGGAAAGTATTGCTGTATACTTTGAAAATGAAAATTTTGTCTGTGAACTTGCTGTTGATCTTGAAACTGCCAGGGAAAAAATTGCCCTGTATGATTATGATTGTATTGTGCTTGATATTTCCCTTCCTGATGGCAATGGATTGGCCTTACTTAAAATAATGCAGCAGCAAAATAAAAGGGAAGGGGTGGTAATTCTATCCGCAAAGGATTCTTTGGATGATAAAATATCCGGCTTGGAATTGGGGGCAGATGATTACCTGACGAAGCCTTTTCATCTTTCCGAATTGAATGCCAGGATTAAAGCTGTGATCAGAAGAAAGCATTATGAAGGATTTAATAAAGTCAAAATCAATGGACTGCAATTAGACCTGAAGTTTAAATCACTGTACTTCATGGATAAGCTGATCCCTTTATCCCAGAAAGAATTCGATCTGCTTTCTTATCTCATCGCCAACAAGAACAGGGTAATTTCAAAACAATCCATTGCAGAGCACCTGATGGGAGATTCTGCTGACCATATGGATTCCTTCGACATGGTTTATTCCCATATAAAAAACGTTAAAAAGAAGCTGAGGGAGGCGGGCTGTTCCAACACAATCCGTTCCCTCTATGGTATAGGATATAGATTTGAAAGTAAATGAAACTGTTGGAAAGAAATACTCGGAACCTGCTGTTGGCTTTGCCGGTGATCTTGGTGATCTGTTCAGTCATTTTCTACCTCTTTCTGCGTGTGCAGGTCAACCATTTATTGGAAGAAGAACTATTGCTTAAAAAAAACAATATCCTGAGCTCGATCCGTAAAGGCGGCCAACCCCCAGATGAGCTTCCGGCAGTGACCCGGGATTTTTTTATCCGGCCTATTGAAAATGTTGTTATCACTGAATATGTGCTTAGTGATACGCTGATGTTCTACCAGAAGAAAAACGGACTGATCACCTTCCGGCAACTGAAGGCGGACTTTATGCACCAGGATGAGCCTTACCGTTTAACTGCTTATATTTCAACTTTGGAAACGCAACATCTTACCATTGGTGTATTCTTTATCCTTGCTTTCATTTTTGGCATCATCCTGATCAGCATTGTTGTTTTCAATAGAAAATCTTCTGCCAGACTCTGGCAGCCTTTTTATATGACTATTCATGAACTTAAAGGCTATAATATTGAAAATAACGAGCCTATTGCATTGCAGCAGAGTACTATCTCTGAATTTCAGGAGCTTAACCATGCCATTGTCCACCTTTCCCAAAGGAACCTCCAGGCTTTTCAAAGCCAGAAGCAATTCATTGAAAATGCTTCCCATGAAATGCAGACCCCGCTGGCAATCATTCAAACTAAAATTGAACTCCTTATCCAACACCCCGGACTGGATGAGCAGGAGGCCAGTCTGATCCGTACTATTTATGAAACAACCAATCGTCTAAGCCGTCTGAACAAGACATTGTTGCTGCTGGCAAAGATTGACAACGAGCAATTCCCGGAACAGCAAAATATCCCGATAGCCCCTTTGCTTGAAAAGCTGCTTTCTTATTTTACAGAACTGTATGGCATTAAAATGCCCAAGGTCACTATGAATTTTAATGATCCGCTATATGTGCAGGCAAACCAGTCATTGCTTGAAATCCTTTTCAGTAACCTGATTAAGAATGCTATTGTACATAATAATCCGGATGGCTTTATGCACCTCACCATAGGGAAGAATAAATTTAAAATAGAAAATAGCGGAAAGGCATTATCTATTGGCACAGAGAAGTTGTTTGAAAGATTTTCCAAAAGCACATACCATGAACACCATATTGGTATGGGGCTTTCTATTGTAAAACAGATCTGCGACAAGTATGGCTTTAAGGTGCATTACATTTATCATGGTCAGGTGCACCGTATCAATCTGGATTTTTAAAATATCTAAAGATCTACAAAATTAATAAGATATCACGGTATTGCCGTGATCTCAAGTTTGGCTAATTTCTTAGATAAAATATCCCTGCTAGAGTGGATTATCAAAATTTTTCGGTTTCGCTGTACCTTCTGTAATTTTGCGAAGTCGGGAAAAATTGATTTTTGTGCTCAAAGCCCACTTTAATGCCCTGAAATTGTTTATCAGATCCCCGGTAGTTATTCTTTGGCTTAAACTTTTTGGATACCACTTTGGCCTGGGGAGTTGCCCTCCGGCCTTTCTGTCTCTGGCTTTATGGGAAGCCAACAGCAGCATGGAATAAACGGATGTTACAAAAGCCGGGACTTTCCCCACCGGAACACCTTTATAAAATCTTAATTTCAAAGTTCATCCTACCAGTCCTCCTCTAAAGGTTCCAATAAAATCCGGGCTTCTTGCAGAATATTAACATTCTAATATTACTTAATACTAAATAACTTCATTAGGGCGGATTGATTTTTAGGTATTGACTTCGCATCTTCCCAGGTCTAGTAACAAGATTTTTTTGGGAGGTAAGGCTGTCAAAGTTTTGGGGGATTTTTCACGGTAACCCTAAAATTCACCTTTCAAACAAAAGACACTAAAAAGTATTTGATGTCTTTTATTTGATTTCAAACAAAATTTACAAATCCCGCTTTGATGTCTTTTGTTGGAAAGTTTCTATCTTGCATTCGATAAACCTGTACAGATACACATTGATAAAGGATTACATAACTACACAGTTGGAAGAACGCTTTGATGGAAGGGAAACCATTTCAAGGGAAGAGTTAAATAACTTTTATAAAGAATACGACCCCAACCTGAAAGAAGCGACTTTCAGATGGCGTATCCATGACTTAAAGGGGAAAAAAATCATCACTCATATATCCAAAACACAATTCTACCTAGGTTATAAGCCCAAATACCACACTCCTATAGGAGATGCCGAACAAAAGTTGTACAAAAAAATCCAAAAACAGTTTCCCGGAGTAAGACAATGCGTTTGGTCCCCTAGTGTACTGAACGAATTCATGTTGCATCAACCACAGGGCATTATTTCCATTCTGGAGGTGGAACCCGATGCCCTTGAACCTGTATTCCATTTTCTGAAAGACAGTAATTTTAGAAATGTGTATTTGCAACCCAGTGAAAAGGAAATGATTTACTATGTCTTTGAAACTGATGCAGCGATCGTTTTACAGCCTCTTATTTCAAAGGCGCCGATTCAAAAGACCAAGCAGATTTTCGTGCCGACTATTGAAAAAATCCTTGTCGACATTTATAGCGATAGGGATTTATACAGGGCATACCAGGGAACCGAATTGATCAATATTGTGAATTACGCCTACCAACATTATGCGGTGGACTTCACAAAACTGTTCAGCTACGCAAAGAGGAGAAGAAAGGACAGGGAACTGAGAGCCTATTTATCAGCAAATACAAACATACCTGAAAACATATTCAATGATTGACATAAAATCGTTATCGGCTGAATGGCTGGATGAGAAAAGAAAGCAGTATGCAAAAGATCCGTCTATTATGGAAAGCATGATCCATGCCTTGTACCTGCTGGAGCAGTTGAAATTATCAGGGCTTGATTTTATTTTTAAAGGTGGGACCAGCCTGATCTTGATATTGGATCAGCCCAAACGTTTTTCAGTGGATATTGATATCATAGTCAGTCCTGAATGCACAAAAGAGAAACTTGAAGAACATCTGGGTAAAATTGTTGAAAACAGTGAGTTTCTGTCCATGAAGCTGGATGATAGAAGAAGTTACAGAGAAGGGGTTCCCAAAGCCCATTACATATTCACCTACCGTTCCAACCTGACAAAAAAAAATCAGGAAGGTGAGATTATCCAACATCCGGAAAGGGAGATATTGCTGGATGTCTTGTTTGCTGAAAACCATTATCCAACCCTGATGGAAAGACCCATTCAAACTGAATGGCTGGTCCTCAACGGTGAGCCTGTTACCGTAAGCACTCCCGACATCAACTCAATTGCAGGGGATAAATTGACGGCTTTTGCACCCGACACAACCGGAGTACCCTATTTTAGAGAATCAATAAACGTAAAAGGGGAAACTTTCCAAACAGAAATGTTCATGGAAATTATGAAGCAGGCTTTTGATGTTGGTTGTCTTTTTGACCTGCTTGATAATCCACAAACTTTCAGAAAATCTTTTTGGGATACGGCAAAAAATGAGATCAGATATAGGCCGGAAAGAGGTATATCATCAGTTGAAGAAGTACTTAGGGACACTATTTATACGTCCCTAATTATAGCAAGGAGCACTGTGCAGGAGGATGAGAATGGAAAGGAAAAGTTCAAGCGCCTACAGAAAGGTATCAACCAATTCACCCATTACGTATTTACAGAAACTTACAGAATTGAACAGGCTCAGGTATCAAGTGCAAAAGCTGCATACTTATCCGCAATCTTATTATCGGGTCATAATGGCTCAATTGGCACGGAATTGATGATGTAAGAAACTGATAATAAGCATTTTGAGGACAGGGTTCATTCCCCTCCTCCTCTGTAGGGGAATACCCTAACTTTTTGTTAATCAATAAGTTAGGGTATTTTTTTTTAATTGGTAGCGAAAATGGTGGCGAAATTGATTTGTTTTGGTTTATCCAGTATCAGTCATAGGATTAATTTTTTTTAATGTAGTATTCTCAAATGCTTCTTTATTATTATTTTGTATAAATATTTTAATGGGGTGAAAATCAGATTACCTCTAAATTGAAGCGTTCTTTTTTTTCTCCTCCTTTTTTTAATTGATATTTTTGGTTAACTTGAATAGTCCTTAAACCTTTATAGCCATGGGAGCTATCATAAATTTATTGTGGTGTGCTTTGTATCCACCCTTGCCATGTTTGGGGCTTTGGGCAGCGAGAATGAATGGCCGGGTCTGATTGTTGCTTTTTCTATATAGACTTTGTATCTCTGTCCATTTCCCGTCCAAGCCGGCCATTGACGGGAAGGTTCTTTTTATGTACATAATGGCATTCTGTTTCTGCTTGAAAAAGTGGAAATTACGAGAAAGACCCATTACAAACCTGATGGAATCAGGGTACGGGAAGATGGACGCACCCGCTGCATTTTTGAAAACGGTACCCAATCGAATATGTTAAAACGATCGGTGGAAAAAATCCTTTATGCCAACGGTAAAGCTGTGACGGAAAATTTTGAAAAAGTCAATGAAGGCTTTGCTGAGACATTTGGAATCATTACAGATGAAGACCAAGAAGCAGGATTCATCTACTTGATCAAATCAAAACCCCCAGGGAATGGTTTATTGCACCGATAGCGGTCATTGGACAGGCTGTAACCTTGATTATCAACGGGAAATCGTGGATTACAAGTATGATAAGGAAGGCAAGGCTATTGTAAGGAGAATTGAAGTGATACCCCTAATATTCAGCTTTTGATTAGGTAAATGATCATCTTTAGGGCATTTGTAATGCCCTACCAATTACGTCCCATGAATTTCCTTCAGGCCATTACAAATGGACCAATAAAAATCCTTCCACATAAAATAAATCCGTGGATATTAGGGTGAAATTGCAAATTTCACCCAGTCAGGGTTTTCTCCCCACTTCGGGCAGAGAATTTAAAAACGAGCAAATGCAAACCACGCGTTTTGCCCACCGACTCTGGATCTCCACCACCAACAAATGGGGAACCAATGCCACCGAAGCAATCAGAAACCAAAACCCACCGGTAACAAGAATCAATCTATTTGACTTATTGGAGGCTCCTGTTGATTGGGAGAAGCTGGAAGATGGTATTCACGGAGAAGCCGCACGAACTCCCAAGAAAATGCTTCGGCCACATCAAGAAGAAGCCTTGGACAAAACCCACGGGCATTAGAAAGCTGCTGACAGGGGAAAATTGATCATGGCCTGCGGAACAGGAAAGACCTTTAACTCCCTTCGTATTGCCGAAAAGGAAACGGATGGAAAAGCCCTGGTTTTATTTCTTGTTCCTTCTATTTCTTTGCTTGGTCAAACACTTCGTGAATGGAGTGCGGATGCGAACGAACCCATCAATGCAATCTGTATTTGTTCCGATCCGGACATAACCAAAAAGCGTAGCAAAAACGAAGATACCGACGCTTTCAGCGTGGTGGATCTGGCTTTGTCAGCTTCTACCAATACCGAAAATATTCTGCATCAGTTTCAACAGATAAAAGAAAACGGTTTGCCTGGAATGACTGTGGTTTTTTCCACTTACCAATCCATTGAGATCTTTGCCCCACAACTCCAAGGTTAAAATTGACAATGCCAGTAAAAAAATCAGGAATGCAACTGGTAGTTGACAAACTGCTCCAGAACATCTTTGTGCGGCATCGGGAATTGTGGTCTATTTCTTCTTTATACACAATGGTGCGTGTGAAGGGCCCAGTATCTTCCCAGACCCGCATAATACTCTTGTAAAACCCTGAATTTCAATCCTATCAGCTTGGAATCCATTTAATTTTTATTAATTTCAAAAAATCAGTTTTGCACCATTGAGCAAAAGCACAATGCAGCAATCTAAAACCGAAAATTCAAAATCCCGGGCTACCTACTTGCCAAAGCAAGAAATGGGCCTTTCATTCCCGACTGACAAGACTGCCCTGCTGGTAATCGATCCGGTGAACGATTTCCTCTCTGAAGGGGGAGCAGGCTATGAACTGACCAAGAATAGCTTAAAGCTGCACAAGGTGATTGAACATCTTAAGCAGGCAATTGAAGGGGCACGCTCTGCCGGCATTCCCGTTCTGTTCGGCCCGATGGCGTATACTGAGGAGGATTACACTGACGAACAGCTGCAAAAGAGAAGCGGGATTAACCGATTGATGTTTGAGAAGAAAATGTTTCTGGCAGACAGCTGGGGGGCAGACTTTCACCCTTATTTGCAGCCAAGGGAGGGGGATATCGTGCTGCTGCCGCATAAGACATGTGATGTATTCAGAACTGATCTTCCCGAACAGCTCGAGCGGATGGGCATTACCCATCTGGTAATTGCAGGAATGGCCGCTAACCTCTGCTGCGAGTCTACGGCAAGGCATGCCACAGAAGATGGATACGATGTGACTATGCTAAAAGACGCTATGGGCGCTGCAAGCCTTCCTGAATACGAGGCTGCAGTCCATCTGGATCTCCCTCTGATGACCAATGCCGTCATAAAAGTAGAGGAATTTCTGGCAGCCATTGGGGCTTCCTTCACGGGTCCAGTGGAAGTGCAACCAAGCGACACTGTCCATGGTTCTGACCACCTGGAGATCGGCACAGTTGACAAAGTTGTCAAAGCGACGAAGGAAACTGAAGGTCATATGCTGGTGCCGCGCGGCCTTATTTTCAAAACAGACATTTATATTCCGTTAGAGGCTGTTGTCAAACGTAGTGGAACACAGGTATTCGTCAACATCCCAAGGATAGTTGTAGGAGAAATGCCTTGGGGAGAACCACCTTTACGTGCAGATCGGGCGGCTAAGCAGGGTCCTCGCGCCACAGAGGTAGACAAGCTTTACGGCTCGCGCTCTCCCTCCAGTCTTGAGTGATATGCAACGCCTTTATGTCCAGCGTGAAAATGAACTTCTCCACCGGAAGAACTAAGCATTCTTCCCAATCCAATTAAAATAATAATAAATGGTTTCATCTTTAATTTAAACATTTTGATCATGAAGGACAAAAGAACAATGAATGCAAGGGGATTAGACATCAACAGGCTGCTCACGAACCTCTTTGCGATTTTAACCGTAGCAATATTTCTTTCCGGCTGTAGAGAATTCTTTGATTATGTGGATAAAGATAAAGATCAGTCATATATCCTTGAGGTGCCGGAAGGCTTTAAAGTTGAAAAGATGATTGCCGGACTTACCTACCCTACCTCTGCAACCTGGGATGAGAAGGGAAATATGTTTGTAGTAGAAGCCGGCGGTACTTTTTTACCTGAACAGATGGGTCCTATGCGCATTATGCAGGTAAAGAATGATGGAAGCAAAGAAGAAGTAATTGATTTGAGCAAACATGGTATAAAGCCCGCCATCGTCGGACTTGTATGGCACGATGGCTGGTTTTACTTCACCCACAGGGCAGAAGATGCTACAGGGGCCGTGTCCAGAGTGAATAAGAATGGCCAGGTAGAACAGCTCTTTATGGGTAATATCGACAGCCAGGCCGAGCACCAGATCAACGATATACAGGTAGGCCCTGATGGTATGATGTATGTATCAGTTGGCCCGGCCGGTAATGCGGGCGTTATCGGCCCTTCCGTTGCACCATTTGTGATGCGGAACCCTGAAGTACGGACGACACCTTGCCAGGATATCGTATTGGTTGGCATGAACTTTAGAACTCCCAACTTCCTTACAGAGGCGGAGGGTGATTCTGTGAAAACAGGCGCTTATGTTCCTTTTGGTGAGGAAACCCAACCTGGCCAGGTAATTAAAGGTGTTACACTTTGCGGAGGATCCATCCTGAAGTTTGATCCGAACAATGCAATGGGTACCATTACTACCCATGCCTGGGGCTTCCGTAACCTGATTGGCCTTACCTGGGACAGCAGCGGACAAATGTTTGCGGCTGAAAATGGCTACGATATACGTGGTTCGCGCTCTGTAAATGACGATATTGATGCCACTCTTCGAATAGAGGAAGGCATGTGGTATGGAGTGCCTGATTTTTCTGCAGGCAGAGAGCCTGTAACGGACCCTAAATTTGAGGTACCGGATACTTTACAGGCAGGCGTCTTTATGAATGGAGAGTTTATGGGCAAAGATCTTGGCTTTGTCATCGATCATGAAGCGAGTGGGCTTACCCCTCCCGATCCATCTGTGGTTATAGGTCGCCATGAAATTAATTCATCGCCTAGTATGCTGGATGTAGCGCCGGCTTCCTGGGGTGATTGGGAAGGCCATCTTTTTATCGCAGAATGGGGCGACCTGGCACCTCCAACAAATCCCTTAAGAGAAAATAGACCTTCTGGCTTTCAGATAGTATGCATAGACCCTGCTACCGGGCAATTGATGCCGTTTGCCAAGAATATCGGCGGTGGTCCGGCTTCGGCACAGCAAGGAATGAAAGGTAAGGGCTTGGATCGTCCTTTCGATGTGAAATTTGGTCCTGACGGTGCCATGTATATTGTAGATTATGGAGTGGTAACCATTGATATGTCACAGGCACCACCTTATGACCCTAAAGAAAATACAGGTGTGATCTGGAAAATTTCAAAAGAATAGGCATTTTGAGTTATATAAAATAGGAAGGCTGTCTCAAATCTACTTTTGAGACAGCCTCACGAAGCTTTTTCTACTAGGGGATCAATCACGATACAGCTGAGTTTGCGGTTGGCCCATTGGTACTGGTTCATAATCACTTGATAGATTTTTTTTAGTCTGTCAGGAGCAACACCAATTTTATAAAGCAGTATAAGTGCAAATGACGTTTATGCCTGGTTTTCCTGCATCCTGATTCAGTCTTTTCTTTTATCGCCCGGTGGACAGGTTTTCCTTCTAAACAATCCCAGTGTTGCCTCATCCGGCAAACCGGGGCTTATCCTCTCCCAAATCCGCGGTAGGTATTTTTTGATAAAGATGTCCTCCCCTGCCGTCCATTGCTCCGGAATCCTCCGGCTGAATTAAATCATTAGGAAAAAAACCTACCGGAAAAAAGTGCCAGCAAAATCCCCATTCACTTATTTACAGAATTAAATGGCTGAGCTTCTTCCATTCCGTCAACTGAATTGCTTTTCCTTGACTTTTGCCAGCAAAGCCACGTCTTCCAGCCATTCTTTCATTTGCTTTTCATAAGCTGCTTGGGTTTTGATGATGCGCAGGGTATAGGGAGAGCCTTTTTTGATGGTCTCGGTGCGTAAATCTATGTCCACGCTCTGAATGGCTGATTCCAGTTCACTTCTTTCCTGTTGATTTCTGCGGAAGTCAAACACCTGCTCTACCGGAGATTGTATAAAAGCTTCCAAGAACTTCCATAGCCTGGCATAACGGGATGCATCCGGTACCGGCCTCGACCAATTGGCAGGCGGCTGCGGTTTTTTACTGACCCTCTTCTGCAAATGATCCCTTCCAAAAGACAGTAAGGAGGTTGCCAGCGGAGTTTTCTTTTCCAAATTAAGGATCACCGGCACAAGGACATCATTGACATATCCCCTTTCGTTATAGCAGGTGAGTATCCTATTCATACCTGTTACCCATCCATGGTCTTGTGGTAGCATATTTTCCAAGTGCAGTAGGTTTTTCAATGCTGCGGCATTCACCGGCGGCTTTTGGTGTTGTACAGTTGCCAATGAAGAAAAGTGCTCCGGCAATGCCGGCATTTCAGACGCTACAAGTGCTCTCCCCGACTCAGTACCGGAAAGCATGATGAATAGGGACAACAGGTGCCAAACATCGGATATGTTTCCTTCCCGGCTTACCTGTTTGAATATTTTTTCAAAATGTTTGACAGGATAGGCTTCAACGAGTCTAATCCAGGATTCCCCATTTATTTTTTGAAAATAACGTTGAAGCAACTGATAGCCCAATTTGTCAAAACAGGAATCGTCGTGATAACCTATCAGCCAGTCCGCAATGACATTATAATCCGCTTTCGGTGAACGTTCATCACGATGCAGGATGAGGTTCAGAATGGTTTCGCAATTGGCGGTTTCATTGGCGGAGAGTTGGTTTCTTATAGTATTGTAATAGCCAATCCATTCCAGCTGATTGGTGGTGTCTTGCGCAAGCAACCTCTCCGCGTGATCTTCTTTGGGCCAAATGACCACCGCCCCGTAATGGTACCAGTGCATCAGGTCGGGACCATAGTTCCCCATATAGCCTTCCGTTTCCTTTACAGTGGGCTCACCTTCATTTAGCCGAAAACCGGCAAGCAGGTCATTTTCTTCAAACTGGATATTGCGTAAAGGTGGTGGGCCATTGTCCAACCAACGTCCAATGTACAGGGACTCATCATACACTTCGTCCATTTCGGCGTCTTCAAGAAGTTCATCATCCCATTCGTAACCACCCGAGGCAGGTGCACCGGAAAGGTAGGATGTAACCAGACACAGGTTGGCATAATAGCCTGCGGCATTTGCTGCCCGCATCAATGCCTCCGCTCTCGTACGGTCGTTCAATTTCAGATGCGCTTTCGAAAAATTTTCAGGGGTGTACTGATGCCCCAGCAAAACGATCCCCGGAGAAAACCGACGGCTTTCTTTACCGTCTTTTAAAATGGCAGCCAGCCGCGACACATATTCACCCAAGGGCTCCAACCGAATTTCCTTACCGGGTTTTTTCTGGACGAGATTATAAACCAGGCACACCCGATAGCCTTCCGTCAGGGGTTTGATTTCATGTTCGCAATCGGCATAAAAAGCCACGTAAGGTATTTTATGGTGATTTGCTGCCTCCTCAAAATGAATGGATTGCTCTTCCCCGTCAAACCGGACCAAGAGCTCACCGCCGTTGTGCCTGGAAGGCAGGCCAATGATCAGCGTACCAAACATCCCTTTTTCCTTTTCAGAATCCCTGTGCGAAAGAAAGAAATCTCCCTTTTCGTAGATGAGCATTTTATACAGGTGCGCTTCTACCTCATAATCTTCAATCCCCAATTGCGGTTTGATGTTGGCCAATGCTTTCTGTAAAAACTTTTCCCATCCCAGGCCGTCGAAGTGCAGTTTTTCCACATCTATTTCCCAGGCACGCCGCACGGTATCGTCAACAATAGTTTGGCTGCCTTTACCAAAGGGGGCTTTATGCGCTTCTTTTATTAAAGCATTGGCCTGCAATGGGTTGATGGGATAAGCAATTTCTCCAAGGCCTTGAACGGTTAGCCCGGGAAATACAAATGATGCCGAATGACTGGTGACAAAAGAGCCGTTTCCTTTAATCAGGTTGAGGCTTTCTAATAATTCGATTCCTAAATTTCGCATAAGCAGAGGCTACAAACCTACTTTTCATCAAAGAGAATATCACAAATAATGAACAAATGTAATGGTTATACCTTGTGGATAAAAATCAGCTTTCTATTCATCATTCCGGTGGAAAAAAGCGGCGGCGGATAATTCCATCTTTATCAATGCAATTTATGAGCAAACCTGCATCATCATTACCACCAATAAAATGGCCGCCGACTGGGCAAAAATGCTTGACTATGAAGTCCTGTCCGCCACTTTATTGGACAGGCTGCTGTTCCGCTTCGGAATTATAAATCTATCAGTAAAAAATTATAGAATGAAAAACAGAAAACCATTCATTGGATCCGGATAATTAACCTGTTTTTTTTTAAAAAGTGGTGCACTCTCCTTGCCATTTTTGGTGCATATTCATTCAGCTATATCTATTAATGATTTACGTGTTCCTCCCGGAAATCGCTTAGAAAAACTCGCAGGCAGTTTAAAAGGATATAATAGCATTAGAATAAATGATCAATGGAGGATCATTTTTAAATGGCAAGAAGGCAATGCTTTCGATGTATCAATAGTGGGCTATCATTAAATGACATAAGAAAAATGGAAAAGTTAGACAATGTCCATCCAGGTGAGATTTTGGAAAAGGATTTTATGGATATGATCTTGAAGAAGAAAAGAAACACAATTCGGCCTATCAGAAAATCAAGCCTTACGAGACAGCCTAATTGGGGGGCGCTGGGTGAAGTTTGTTACTTCACCCCCCTATTCGAAACTTCCATCTGTTGCAGGTCCTTCATGGGCCATTTTCAATGGCAGGATTATAATCCATTGAACCCCATCTCAGGGAACATATGCAGAAGGTCAGGGGCATGAAGGTATGCAGTGCGGATACCATACCCTCGTCTTGGTATAGATTGCATCTACACCCAAATATTCAGCTTTTGATTAGGGAATGGATTATCTTTAGGGCATTTGAAATGCCCCTTCCAAATTACGTCCCATTGATTTCTTTCAGCCATTGCAAATGGCCCAATAAAAATCCTTACACATTAAACAAATCCGTGGATATTAGGGTGAAATGGCAAATTTCACCCAGTCAGGATTTCCACCAATTATCATAAACCGTCACCGGCAAATGACGTTTATGCCTGGTTTTCCTGTATCCTGATTCAATCTTTTCTTTTATCGCTCGGTTGACTGGTTTTCCTTCCAAATAATCATCCAAATGCTCATATGTTATCCCTAAAGCTACCTCATCCGGCAAACCGGGCTTATCATCTTCCAAATCCGCGGTAGGTATTTTTTGATAAAGATGTTCCGGCGCACCCAATTCCATTAATAAGGATTTTCCCTGGCGTTTCGTTAATCCAAATAAAGGAGCAATGTCACAGGCCCCATCCCCAAATTTCGTATAAAATCCCGTGATGGCTTCTGCCGCATGGTCTGTGCCCATAACCAGACAGCCAAAATGGGCAGCAAGATCATACTGCGTCTTCATACGCTCACGGGCCTTTGTATTCCCTTTATTAAATCCCGACAAGGGGTCGCCGGTAGCAGCTTTAAATGCTTCTACCGAAGCGTCTACAGCCGCTTTAATATTCACAGTTATTGCCCGTGTGGGATTGATAAATGAAATAGCATCCTGAGCATCATCCTCGTCCAATTGTTCACCATAAGGGAGACGGACTGCATAAAAAGCATAGCTTTTATCGGATTGTTCCCTGTTTAATTCCTGGATGGCTATTTGCGCCAACTTCCCCGCTAATGTGGAGTCCTGTCCCCCCGAAATCCCCAAAACATAACCCATTGCCCCCGTATGTAATAAATAGTTCTTTAAAAAACCGACACGTTTGTGGATTTGTTCTTTCGGATCGATTTGAGTACTTGAATGTAAATCAGAAATAATAGTGGATTGTATGGACATTTTTATGTTCGTCTTTTTTCCTAGTGATATAATTATTTATCCTCCCCGCCGGATATATGGTTTGATGTCAAAAATCAGTCCATAGCTTTGTTAGCAGGCGTCTTTATACGGGTAAAAGGCAATAATTAAATTTTGCATCCCATAAAAGCCTTCAGCTTTACCATAATTCTTATTTTGGAAGGTATTACTGACTCCGTAGTTTCAGCGTATCTAAAGTCAGACTTCTGTTTGTCAATTCGATTTTACCAATGTGGATGGGCCTCAGTGATATGCATCCGAATTTAGTTGGGTAAAATTGTTTGCTTTAAATAAAATTATATCTAATTAGAAACAAATTATTGACCGATTATATTATGAGTAATTTCTTTGTAGACCATTTTACAATAAGATATAATTTCTGATAATAATTTATTACTGTCATCCGACTAAATTTGAAATTAGGAAATTTCAGCTGATTTTGTTGAATCTAAGGCGATTTTTCCAGTTTTCGAAAAAGGCCCCCTTGGATGTTTTCGAAGATCTTTAATTGAACTATTCCAAGGTCCCGGTCTTCTGCACTTAGCCTTCCCGATTTCACTATTTTTATCAAAGAGATATATGACCCCATATTTACAGCTGCCAGATTTACAATCGTTGTGAATATTTCTGCCTCCCTACATTGTTTATGTATCACTGTAAATAATAGTTAGCTATCAAAGCTATCCATATCTGGGTTTTGATTCCTTCTGGGCTGTCCGAGTAAAAGTAGCCTAACTCGAAATTTTGTTTTAGCCGTTTAAATGCCTTATGTAAAGCTTTACATAATCTCTTCAAGCAGATAAAGCAGAATTTAGAACTGAAATATTTTTTGTCGGACAGTGAAAATGGAATCCGGTCACAGATATGGGTGGCATTGATCCTGAATTTGCTTTTCACGGTCATCCATAGGAGAATAAAACAGGCGGAGGATTTTTCAACCCTTGTCCAGGTAGCGGCCAAAAACCTTAGCTCCTATATTGACCTTAAACTTTTCCTCACCCATACAGAGGAGTACTGCAAGTCATGGTTTAAAAAAGAAGTTGGAAAAATACAATGGGGGCTTTGGGAGGATTGGGAGGGGGGTGTTTTTGAAGTTGTCAGAAAAATCCTAATTTACATCGTATTCAAACATAAATTCAATTACCAAATTTAGTCGGACGACAGTAGTTTTCAACTAAAATATTTTATTTCACCCCAAAAATGATTAAATTAAGGTATCAATTTTAATTGTTGAAGCCATGAAATTCCTAATCAAATTATCCTCGTGTCCTTTGTTGGCACTGTCGCCATGTTCGGTGCTTTGGGAAGCGATAACCAATGGCAGGGTCTGATTGTGGCCATTATTGTTTGGGTCTGGTTTATATGGTCCCTTCAGTGTAAAAGATATAGATAGGGAAACTGAACGTAAAATCGAGGAAATCATCCGGAAACTGGAACAAAGGCGGCCCTGATATTTGTTTTTTTTGGCCAATTAAGTTTTTTGGGTTCCTATATCCCTTGAAAGAAAAAGTTCAACAAAACGATTTCCCCAAAAATAAAAAACTCAAATGGCCCCACGCTTACCAGGGCAAATCCTTCTTAGTTCAGAAACGGTCTTCTTTAATGTTTGTCCTGCACTTCGGAGTGAATCCAGCCTATAAAAAGCAAAAGAAAAAACTTCTATCTTCTTCGGCAACGGTTTCCAAAATGGATTTATGATGGGAATTGGATACGCTTGCATGCAGTGGCCGGATAGGAACCAGGCCGACCGCAGGGAGACAGCCGGTCCTGTCCGGGAAAACGGAATGCAAGCGTATCCGCGGGAGGGGAAAAGTGTTTGGGTTTTGGCAGGAACGGACAAAAGGCAAACTTTTTCCCAGGGGGAAATCAGCCAGTGGCTGAGCATTTAAATTTTTGATCATTGACCCCAACCATATCCCTAATAACGTATATACCTTTATGCCAATACATGAAAATATAGATATCTTATAAATCAGTGTACCGTGAAAACCGAACATAAAAAAAAAGCCCCGAGGGGCTTTTCTTTAGGGCTTGGCCTTCTTTGACTTTCCCTTTTCGGGAGCGGCTAA
>JBBDSC010000204.1:0-18570 GCA_040905145.1 Anditalea sp. | reverse complement strand
CTAACTTATTGCTGATATAAACCGTGTGTTTTGCCGAACTGATCAGCCTCTTTAAGGGCGGACACTTCGAAGATCAGGTATTCCTTACCCTCATAGTTCACCATATGGTCCTTCAGGATTTCTTCCAGGGTATCTTTAGAGATGGATACCCTGATGATGTTGAAATCCTTGATCTGGGTTCCTTTGCCGATGTAGATTTTTTCAAATTGTGACATGACTTTTACTGTTTAAGGTGAAATTTGATTATGCCTAAGAGAACGGGGGCTGCAAGGGACACCCAAGCCAAGGACCGGGCAAAAAAATTGCGGAAGGCTTCCCTTGGAAAACCCAATTTTTTTGAAGGGGCGTAGCGCACCCTTGGCAGGTGAACCGCTGCCCCCATCTTTGCATGGATCATATTTATAACCGGGAACAGGATTGGCCATGAAATTGGAAATACCGAATTTTAAAAAGGAAAATCAAAGTAGAAGTACCATTCCAAGCGCATACGGTTGAACTGACCAAAGGACGATGATGGAATATGAATTAAAAAAAATGAGAAGTGAAATAACGGACAGGAGGTTTTGATCATCGGCAACTAATCATCAAAACCGGAAATAATTTCTGTCAATTAACCGGAAAAGAGCAGGTTAGGGTTCTTTTGCATAAAAGAATGGACAGAAAGTCCTGGCTATTGTATGAACCTGATCCAGGCCGGGGAAAAATTAACATGGGACCTGACTTAAGCATAGGAATGGAAATTCTTTTTTTGGGGCAGGTGTCGCAGGGCTAAATGATTGGAATGGAATAAGAGCCAGGTAAAATTGGATCAGGGCATTTTCATACCTACTTACTTAATCGTTTCAGCTCAAAAGGTTGTCCCGGAGCCAAAACAATTATCCGGTCCGGGTTGACTACTTTGTCATAAAGGTCCTCTGGGTCAGCATTGAAAGGCGCGAAATCAGGGGCATCCACGGAACCCCAATGGCTGAGCAGGAGCGGGGTATCCGGGTAGGCATTGGCAATTTTTACCGCTCCTTCCAACGTAAAATGCCATTCGCTGTCCGAAAAATCAAATAGTATGGCGTCAGGTGCCGGGTAATTCAGGTGCTCTGGCATCAATCGCGAGTCGCCTGGTGCCCAGATGGTACCGTCTGGCGTTTCGATCCAAAACCCACAAGCATCCTCATTCTTGAAAACACGTTCACTCATTCCGGGAAAAGCGTTTTGGTAGGCATGATCTGCAGCCGTCAATTTCACCTGTATAGGCCCTACATCAAATGTATCACCAATGTCGTGTCCCTGAGAAGGCAATCCTTCATTGGACATCAGGGAATCTACATAAATTGTGGAATGATACGCTTTAGTCACTGCTTCAAGATCCTTGGTCGTAGGAACACTGTAGTGATCATTATCAGCATGAGTCACCAGAATAGCATCCAACTTCGGAACCTCTTCGGTCTTGATTGGAAAGTCGATCATGATGGGCATATCAAAGCCTTTTAGCAAAGGATCCACCATCACCGTGGTTCCGCGGCTGTTGATGAAAAACCCTGCCATGCCTAGCCAACGTAAGGTTGTCTTGTCGGAAGGCCCAAACGCTTCCGCACCAAAAGGCTGCGTTGGCGGTGGTTTGGCCTGATATTGCTTTTCCTTTGGAATGGTATCGGCAGTAATTTGTGCCTTTATGGAGATGGTGCAGCATATGAAAAGCACCACAGTGATTACAATTTCTTTTCTACACGCCATTAATTTTCTCTTTCCTGTTCCCATGAATTTTTGGTCTGAATTGTTTTACAAATAAATTTATTTACCTGTCAATTTTTCCTGCTCTTCCGGGTAGCGTGCTCCGGATATCTCAATGCTTTCCAGGTGTTGTCTGATTTGGTTGAGCTCCTCCGCGGAAAATGAAATCTCAGTAGCGCCAATATTCTCCTTTATCCGCTCTATGCGTTTAGTGCCAGGAATGGGCACGATCCACGGTTTTTGTGCCAGTAACCATCCGAGGGCAATACGGGCCGGTGTCGTGTTCTTTTCATTGGCAAGCTCTCCCACGTAATCCGTCAATGTAATATTGCTGTTTAAATTTTCAGGACTGAAACGGGGTATCTGACTACGGAAATCGGAATTATCAAACTTTGTATCCCTGTTAAATCTTCCCGTTAGAACAGCTTTTCCCAAAGGACTAAAGGGTACAAAACCAATCCCCAGTTCTTCCAAGGTATCCAGCATTCCTTCCTCAGGCTTCCTGTAAAACATGGAATATTCACTCTGCAGCGCAACCAAAGGACAAACCGCATGAGCCAGCCGCAGCGTTTGGTTATTGGCTTCAGATAATCCCCAGTGCAACACTTTACCTTCTTTGATCAGATCGCCCAGCGTCCCGGCAACTTCTTCAATCGGCACTTCAGGATCAACCCGATGCTGAAAGTACAAATCGATACGGTCCGTGCGAAGCCGCTTTAACGAACCCTCTATTGCTTTCCGGATGGTTTCCGGCCTGCTGGACAAACTTACAGGCCGGCCGCTTTCATCAAGCTTATAGTTTTGAAGATCATACCCGAATTTGGTAGCTATCACCACTTCGTTGCGGTAAGGGGCCAGAGCTTCCCCCACCAATTCCTCGTTTTTGAAAACGCTGTAAACTTCCGCTGTGTCAAAAAAAGTAACACCCAATTCAACCGCTTTGCCGATGACAGCAATCGCTTCTTTCTTTTCCGGATAGGGCGGATAGCTTTGGGTAAAACCCATACATCCAAGCCCGATTGCCGATACTTCCAAACCGTTTTTTCCTAATATTCGATGTTCCATCCTATTTTTCTACGTTTTGTGATTTGATGATATTGATGGCGTTGATGCTGTTGGGAAATCCTATATAAGGAATACACTGGACCATAGCGGCGATCAAGGTTTCCTTGCTGTTTCCGGCCTTTAGGTTACCGATCGTATGTGCCTTGATCTGAAATTCCGCACCTAATGTGGCCAAAACACAAAGCATTAAAAGCTCCCTGGTTTTGATGTCAAGGCCTGCTCTTGTATAGAAGTCGCCAAAAGCAACTTCGGTCAGAAACCGGGGTACATCCTCCTTGAAATTCCCTGGCAAAGGCTTCATAAACTCCACAATTTCGTCACCGTTCAAAGGATACTGGATTTCACTGCCCTTTTCAAAACGGTCTTCCTCCAATACCGTCCCCTGGTTTTCCAAGGGGAGAGAAATACCCTTTTCTCCAAAAACTTCATTGATCGTATTTAAGGCATTCAGTGTTTTTGGGAAACCAATAAAAGGGGCACACTGGTAAACCGCTTCCCTTATTTCAATGGGTGTAATGCCGATGTTCAGGGCTGCAAAGGTATGTGCCTTTAATTGGGGCAGGGTTTGCTGGGTAACCAAGGTAACAATGGTGATCATTTCACGCTGTTTGTCGTCCAATACACCGGTATGAAAAACCTCTCCGAAAATAAATTTCTGGAGGATATTCATGAGTTCAGGGTCCGTACCATCGGTGGTCAACGCCTCACCTCCGAATAATTTGGTGTAGGTTTCCTGGGTTAATTCTGTTCGATCCATAGCTGCATGGTCTTTATCCTTGATCTGTGCCATTGCATTCATTGAACAAAACAGCATTAAGAATAGAAGGTTAAAACTTGTTTTCATGTTTAATTTGATTCCTTTATAATATTATTTATTCACCATATCGAAATCCTCATCGCTGACAGGTTCGAGCCAGACCACATTTACATTATCCTCAAAATTGGTTATTGCCAGATGTACCAACTGGCTACCGGCAGAGGCACCATGCCAGTGTTTTGTGTTCTCGGGTATATTCACCACATCTCCTTTCTTTATTTTCTGGGCCTGCTTTCCTTCTTCCTGATAGAAGCCGTTTCCTTCCGTCACGATGAGCACCTGACCTTTCGGGTGGGTGTGCCAATTAGCTCTTGCACCTGGCTCGAAAACTACGTTTCCTATAGAGAATTCATTGTTCTTGTCCTTGGAGAGCAGGGGGGTAACCCAGACAGTTCCGGTAAAATAATCCTTGGAACCTTGCTCGCCTTTTGGAAATATTGCATTGGTTGTCGTTTCCATTGTATTGGGATTTCCGTTTTGTTCTGATTTGTTTCCATTGCATCCAGCAGAAAGAAGGGATAAACCCAAAATCATGCTGTAGCTGTATTTTAATATCGATCTAGACATATTTCTTCTTTTAATGGTTTATCGAACACTTCAAAAACGGTTACATGGTTTGGCGACTCATTGTCATACATGGCATAAATAGCCATAATCCCTTTTTCGTTTTCAACTGCCGATTTGATGTCTTCCATCAAAGCCGCCTTAAACTCTTCCAAAAATTCCGGCTTAACTTCTATCTCAATGACTCTGGCGTATGGTGTGCCAGTTTGCGCCGTAGTTTTGACTATGGAAATTAGGGCAAAAAACACTATGCATAAAGAAAGCTTTGGAATCCGGATGTTAATCATGTTAGTTTTTCCGTTTTATTCATACAAATTTCCAAAGTATTTTGGTAAAGCGTATTAGACAAGTTACTGATTTACTTACCATTATTACTGATTTCTGGTTTGAGATTCTGAACCGCTGTAAAAAATGCTACTTTTGGTAGACTAATTGTTCAAATAGCTTGTGAAAAAGTCTCTGAGAATCGATAAAATATCGCAGTTCAATGACCAGATGGGAGTTGAAACATTGCACCCTTTGGTAAGCGTCATCAATTTTGATGAAGTCGGGCCAATCCAGCATTTTAAAAGATATATGGGTGTGTATGCCGTCTTCCTAAAAGATGTAAACTGTGGGAACCTGCTCTATGGATGTCAACACTATGACTACGAGGAAGGTATCTTGGTTTTTGCTGCCCCCGGACAGATTTACGGCATTGAAAACGAGGATTTCGTAAAGCCTGCAGGCTATGCGCTTCTTTTTCATCCGGATCTGATCCACGGTACTGCACTTGGTCAGCATATTAACAATTATACATTTTTCCACTATGAAGTGAGCGAAGCTTTACATCTGTCCAAAAGGGAGCGGGAAGCGATTATCGATTGCTTTAACAACATTACGTTTGAAATCAAACGAGAAATCGACAGCCATAGCAAGACCCTCATTGTATCATACATAGAATTGTTTTTAAATTACTGTATGAGGTTTTATGACCGTCAGTTTATCACCCGAACCCATGTAAACAGTGATATTTTGGTGCGTTTCGAAAAATTTCTGGGTTCGTATTTTGAGTCAAGCCTGCCCCAAACCGTAGGACTGCCATCAGTCAGTTCCTGTGCGGAGGAATTTAATCTTTCTGCCAATTATTTCGGAGATCTGATAAAAAAGGAAACGGGAAAGACCGCACAAGAACATATTCGTTTGAAGCTTATTGATATCAGTAAGGAAAAGTTGTTCGATGAAAGCATGACTATCAGTGAAATAGCCTACCAACTGGGGTTTAAATATCCCGCGCATTTTACAAGGATTTTCAAAAAAGAAGTCGGTTATACGCCAAATGAATTTCGGATGTTGAAATAAAGTTTTTGATTGCTATAACTATATACCTGATAATTGCCATCTAAAAGTGGCGTAAGGCTTGCTCATCGCTGATTCTTTTTACTTCATCTTCTTCAATTTTGCGATATCCTCATCCGTGCGATTGCCGTGAATGGTAATTTTTTCCAATTCACCTTCAATCTGGTTGAATTCTTCCTCCGACAGTTCCACATCGGCGGCACCCAGATTTTCCTTGATCCTTTCCGGCCTTCTGGAACCTGGAATAGGTGAAATGAAATATTTTTTGTGCAACATCCACGTCAGTGAGATCTGTGCCGGTGTGGCATTTTTGGCAGCAGCAAAATCGTGCAGCAAATCAAGCAGGGGCTGATTGGCTTCTATGTTTTGCCTGTCGAAACGGGTGATTACCCTGCGCACATCATCACCGGTATATTCATCAATTTTACTGATTTTTCCTGAAAGAAAGCCACTTGCTAATGGCGAAAACGGAACGAAACCAATGCCCAGTTCTTCGCAGGTAGGAATCACATCTTTTTCAAACATGCGTTCCATTATGGAATATTCACTCTGGATGGCAGTAAGAGGCGTAACAGCATGACCTTTTCGGATTTCATCTTCGGTTGACTGCGATTGTCCCCAACCCAGGATTTTTCCTTCTTTAATCAATTCACCCATTACCTGGGCCACTTCTTCCATGGGAATGGTTTTATTGATCCGGTGCCAGTAGTATAATTCTACATGGTCGGTACCCAATCTATTCAAAGAATTTTTGAGGCGTTTCCGGATTTCCGTAGCAACGAAATTTCGGGTATTACCTTCGGGTTTATCCGGAAGAGAAAATTTGGTTGCCAAAACAATCTTGTCCCGGAAAGGTTTTACGGCCTCACCCAACAGCAATTCATTGTCGCCGGCACCGTAAGCTTCTGCCGTATCAAAATGGGTACAGCCCAGTTCGTAGGCGAAATGCACCAAGTTGATGCTCTCGTTCCTGTCGGGAACAAGACCGTAACCGTGACTTAAACCCATGGCTCCATAACCAACTGCCGATACTTCTAAATCTCCTAGTTTTCTGTACTTCATTTTTTTTAGATTTTATTATGTTCTTTGTTTCAAAGATGCCATATCAATTACGAAGCGATATTTTATATCGCCTTTTAGCAAACGTTCATAAGCTTCATTGATTTGCTGGATGCTAATCATCTCAATATCCGCAGCGATGTTGTGCTCACCGCAGAAATCCAGCATCTCCTGGGTTTCTGCAATGCCGCCGATCATAGATCCTGCAAAGTTTTTGCGCCCTACTATCAGGCTGAAAGCAGCAACGGGAAGCGGCCGGTCAGGCGCTCCTACGAGGGCCAGCGAACCATCTACGCGAAGAAGGCCCAGGTAAGCGTTAATATCATGCTCTGCCGAAACACAATCGAGGACAAAGTGTAGTTTACCGCGGTACGCAGCCATTTGTTTAGCGTCTTTCGATAGGACCACTTCATCAGCACCTAACCTTTGGGCTTCTGCAAATTTAGATTCCGATGTGGTAAACGCTACTACATGTGCGCCCATGGCTTTAGCGATCTTGATGCCGATATGCCCCAGACCACCGATGCCGACGACGCCCACTTTTTTACCAGGACCTACATTCCAATGTTTCAATGGCGAATAGGTAGTGATACCTGCACAGAGCAATGGTGCAGTTGCAGCCAGGTCAAGATTTTCAGACACACGTAATACGTAGTTTTCATCCACCACGATGCTTTCTGAATAGCCCCCGAAGGTTGGTGTATCGGAAAAGTGCTTGTCAGGCGAATTGTAAGTGCCGGTCATGCCGGGTTCACAAAACTGTTCCAACCCTTCCGTACAATACTGACATTCGCTGCAGGAATCGACCATGCAGCCTACGCCTACCATGTCGCCCACCTTGAACTTGCTGACATGATCGCCCACACTGACGATCCTACCCACAATCTCGTGGCCGGGAACGCATGGGTATAGCGAAGGCCCCCATTCGCTCCTTGCCGTATGCAGGTCGGAATGGCAAACTCCGCAGTACAGAATTTCTATTTCCACATCGTGTGGTGTGGGTTTCCTGCGGTTGATATTCATTTGGTTTAAAGGAGCTTCTGCTGCCTCTGTTCCGAATGCTTTTATTGCTGTTGTTTCTATGGTTTCCATAATTAGTTTTTTACCTGTATTTGTTATATGATCCACTGTGTTTGTATTAACCCAAATTAAAAAGTTGCCGCATCTATCACATATCTATAGCGAGCTTCTTTGTTCACCACTTTATCCCAGGCTTTATTAATTTCACCTGAGTTAATGGCTTCTATTTGCGGATAAATTTTATTGGCAACGCAATAGTTCATGATTTCCTGGGTTTCAGGAATACCACCAATCAACGAAGTGCTGATCTTAGCCCTGCTTCGGTGAGTGATGAAGCTGTTCATGGTTATTTTTCCGCCGATGGGAACACCCACCTGCACAAATTCTTTATATGGTTGGAGCAGCATTGAGTAAGTAGCGATATCAAAGTCATAAGGGATGGTGGAAATCATATAATCTAATGTCCCATAATATGGATGAAGCTTGTCCAGTGAATCCACAACAATAGCTTCCTTTGCACCAAATGAAAGTATATCGTCTATTTTTTCAGATGTGGTTGTAAAAGCGTAAACTTCTGCACCCTTAGCAACAGCCAGTTTAATAGCCATATGTCCCAATCCACCAATTCCGTCTACCCCAACTTTATCGCCCCTATTGAAATCTGCTTTCATCAAGGGTGAATAAGTAGTAATTCCTGCGCAGAGCAATGGTGCAGCATATTGTAACGGAATGCTTTCCGGAATCTGAATAGCGAAGTGTTCCTTCACCACAATGTTACTGGCATAGCCTCCCTGAGTGATTTCAGTAGGAGATTTCTCATCGGGATAACCATAAGTAAACCGCGTTTCACCTCTATCACAATATTGTTCCTCGCCATTTTTACAACTCTCACACTCCATACAGCTATCCACCATACAACCAACTCCCGCTTTGTCTCCCTTTTTAAATTTAGTAACATTTTTACCCACAGCGGCAACAATGCCTGCAATCTCGTGCCCAGGCACCTGCGGGTACTGCTGTTCACCCCAGTGCCCGCGTTCCTGATGTATATCTGAGTGGCAGATCCCACAATATTTAATCTCAATTAAGATGTCATTTTCGCCTACAGATCTACGTTCAAATTCCCACGGGCTCAATTTTCCTGATTCATCTCGGGCAGCAAAGCCTTTTGATTTAATATTTTCCATTTTATCTGTTTTTTCAGTTTGGTTGCCAAATAAATTTAAGGGGCCGGCAAACATTAATCCTTTTCCTGCCAATGCAGAGGTTTGCATAAATTTTCTTCTGGACTCGAAACCGTCTTGTTTTTTGTTTTGTTCACACATAATTGCTGTTTTATTGAATGTTATATTTATTGTGCATCTGTTACCGGCTCCATCCATTCCACAATCCCTTTCTCCGTGTATAGTTGCTGCAAACCTGTGTCCGGGCTGGCACCATGCCAGTGCCTTACATTTGGAGGGCATTTTACAACGTCACCTTTTTTCATTATCCCAATTGGCTGTCCTTCTATTTGATGATAACCAACACCATCTGTAATAAGGAGGATCTGTCCCGCAGGATGCGTATGCCAATTGCTTCTGGCGCCCGGTTCGAAATAGACATTGCCTACTACGGTATTGTACATGGTATCGTTCTCAACCAAACCGGTATTCCAGGCTTTTCCTGTAAAGTTTTCGGCAGGACCTAATACCCCTTTTGGAAAGATGGATTGTGTTTCCTCATTTGAATTAAGCGTATCACCTTGTTGTTTGCAACTAACAAAGAGCATTACCATACTCAAGGCTGCAAGCGTTATCTGGCTAATGTTCTGTTTCATAAACTGATTTTTAATGTTATTGAATAAGTTCGATTTTTACCTGTACTGCACCAGATGTTTTGAAGACGTCCATTTCACCATCCAACTTGCCTAATAGGATCAAGCCATTCGAATAACTGAAATCACTGTAGAACAAGGCCAGATTGCCCCAAGGTGCATAAAAGGTAATATCACCGGCAGAAGGTTTATAACCCGCCGGTGCATCTTTGGTGGAAAGCATTTTGGGCAGGTCGCTAACCTTTTCTGTGCCGGCATAATCTGTCAAGGTGAGGTTCAGCGGCAGCAACGAAACAAAATCTCTGCTTGCAGGATGGCCATGCATGGTGGCCGTAAGTATTGTCTCTCCAACTGTTATTTTTAATTTCATGCTATTTCTTTTTGAATTGTCTCTTATAACTTCCTGTTGACTGCTATTAAAGGGAAACAGAAAAACACCGGTTAGCATATGCAGCAATAGAAACAGTGTTTTCATTTGGAGATAATTTAGGTCAGGATCTTATTTGTCCATTAAAGGAAGATACCCCTTTTGCACCTTCCTTTAATGGGATAATATTCTAAGGTTTATTTCAAGCTCTCCTTAAAGAATGATTCCAACTTGTCAAATGGAATTAAATCAAGCTTGTCATACAAATCAACGTGAACAGCATTCGGGATAATCATCAGTTCTTTCGGCTCGGCTGCTGCTTTATATGCGTCTTCACTAAAATAGCGGGAATGGGCATCAGAACCTGCAATTATCAAAACAGGGCGTGGCGAAATTTCTTTGATGTAGGTCAACAACGGCATATTCATAAAAGACAATGCATTCGTTGTAGTCCAGGCACCGTTTGAGTTAACCGAGTTTTCATGAAAACCCCGAGGCGTACTGGTGGTTGCAACAGCTTTAACACGTTTGTCAACTGCTGTGGCATTCAATGCCATACCACCAAAGCCACAAATACCTATAATTCCGATATTATTTCTGTCCACATTTTTTTGAAGACCTAAAAAATCCACTGCAGCACTGAAATCTTCCGTATTGATGTCTGGCGAAGCCAAATTGCGGGGTTCGCCACCACTTTCGCCAGTATAGGAAGGGTCGAAAGCAAGCGTAGCAAAACCACGTTCAGCCATTGTTTGAGCATACAGCCCAGATGACTGTTCTTTTACCGCTCCAAACGGGCCGCTTATGGCCAGTGCCGCCAAAGGTTCGCTACCACGATCTTTGGGAAGGTATAAATCACCTGATAGGGTGATTCCATAACGGTTTTTGAAGGTTACCGCTTGACGGGTAACCTTATCACTTAATTCAAAAGTGTAATGTTCTGGTGTTTCTGAATTATTCATTGTTTTTGTTTTTTCTGATTTTACATTTTGTTTTGTTTGGGCATTAGCCTGTCCCAAAATCATTAGGGTCGCAAGGACTACAACTGTTATTCTTTTCATATCTTTTAAAATTTAATTTGTCCGAACGATAGGGTCGAACTGTAAATAATTATTTTATTGTTTTGATAAATTTGGCAGGTACCCCGCCTACCGCAGTATTGGCCGGAACATCCCTGGAAACCACTGCACCGGCCGCAACAACAGCATTTTCGCCAATGGTTACACCGGGCAATATGGTAGCCCCTGCTCCAATCCAGGAATTCTGCTTGATTACCACTTTACCTGGAACCAAAGTTTTTCTCTTAGAAATTTCGGTTGGATGATTTTCAGAAATGATATTCACCCGTGGTCCGATCATTACGCCATCTTCAATGATTATCCCTCCTAAGTCCAAGAAACTGCATAAATGATTGATGAACACGTTTTTCCCGAGCCTTATAAAGCGGCCGAAATTGGTGTGAAAAGGAGTGAAGACAGTGGTGCTATCATCGATTTTGGTGCCCATGATTTTACCCAGTTTTGCACGGGACTGATCTGTATCAGTTGAGCTATTCAGCTCTACAACCAGTTTCATTGTTTGATTGACGGCCTCCCGAATCTTCGAATATTCCGGATCATTCATGGCAATTGATTCACCTGATTTCAGTCGCCCAAAAATGTCTTTTTCTTTATTGCTTTCCTGAATTGGTTTATTCATGATTTTTGAATTTAATAACCATTTACAAAGCTAACTTCACAAGCACCTTTGTGGTTAATGATAATCAAACCAATAATTAAGAATTTCAAACTTCTTGTATCCGAAGGGACTTGGAATATGTGCCAGTTAGCTTTTGGGGATCTGGTTAAAGCAGGTAAGGTATTTAAAGCCATCTGTAGCACCGGCAATCGGCATAGCAAAAAATACCGGATGCAGAAATGCAGGCAGTATCCGAAAGAGAACCAACCACCAAAATGGTGGAGCGAAAGCCGAAAGGATGTTTGAAATCAAGAACAGGCCAATAGCCCCTATCATCATTTTTCTCTTATCGAAGGCAATTCCCGCATACAGGTCGGGTTCAGTAATTCAGGTGTACCATTATGTTGTTTCATTTCCTTTTCTACTAATCAGGTTTTAATACTACACAAAGGTACTCCAGCCGGCACCCCTGCTGGTAATGAAAATCAAAACAATCATTAAGAACTTCAAGCTTCTTGTACCCTGAATGATTTAGGATTTGTGCCGGTTAGCTTTTTGAAGTAGTTGTTAAAGTAGGAAGGATATTCAAAGCCCAGCGCGTAGGCAATGTCAGCAACGTTCCAGTCCGTATGCTGCAAAAGGGCTTTTGCCTCGCTGATGATGCGCTCGGAAATGTGCGCCGTGGTGGGCTTAGCTGTAACTTCTTTCACGGCACGGTTCAGATAATTTACATGCAAAGAAAGGCTGCTGGCATAATCCTGTGCAGTTTTTAATTGGAGCGGATGGTCTGTGCCTTCAATAGGAAACTGCCTTTCCAAAAGTTCCAGAAAAACAGCCGTGATGCGTGATGACGCATTTTTTTGAGTATCAAAGTTTTCTGATGGCTGCAGCTTCAGCGCCTCATGAATGATCAGATGGATATAGTTTCGGATGAGGTCATCTTTATAGGTATACTCATTTTGCTGCTCCTCCATCATTTTTTGGAAGATGGTATTCAAAAACTCCCGCTGTGTCTCCGTAATGTGTAAAATAGGGGTACCGCCAACCTTAAACAAGGGTGACTGTTGCAGACTTTCAGAGCGGTCAGAGACCTTCAGAAAATCTTCTGAGAAAAGGCAGGTATAGCCTACATACGTGGTGGACTTGGTCTCCCAGGAATAAGGGATGTGCGGGTTTCCGAAAAACAAAACGGTACCCTCGGCTTCAAAGCTTTTATCGGCATAGTGAATGACGCTTTTACCAGTAGTCAGGCAGATTTTATAAAAATCCTTTCTGCTGTAAATGCGTGTGGCATTGCTGTCACGCTCTATTTGAAAGACATTAAAGCCTTTTAACTTCAGTTCGGAATTGAACTCTGAAACGGGATGCGCGACCTTGTTTTTCATTTGGCAAGATTAAGAAATTCAAACTTCATTGACAACATGTGTTGAAAGCTTCTGGTTCAGAACGGGTTTGATTTAACAACCATTTTAGCAGTATCCTAACAGCTGATCTGGCAAATTAACTCTGCTAAAAAGCAGCAAAATAATTCGGAAACTCACCGCCTACCAGGGACGCAATATCAAACGCTTCCGTGAAATGCTGGGCATCAAGAAGGAGGCCCTTGCCCATGAACTCGGAGATGACTGGAGCCAAAAGAAAATCTCCCTGCTTGAGCAAAAAGAGACCGTGGAGATGATTATAGGGATTATATTTTGGGCTTTATATTTTACAAATACCTTTCGGAGAAGCAATATATCTACGCCAATGAATTATTGGAAGAGTAGGAGGTCACCCACTATCATGAGGTGACCGATCGGGAAAGCCTTCGTGCCATCAAAGAAGAATCCCTTCGCAAGCTGGGATACTTAGGCTGCTGGAGAAAGCTTCAGAAAGACCAAAGATCACCAATGAGACAGTGCAGATAGAACTGAAAAGGAGGGGATATAAAATTATCCTATAGAAATAATTACAAAGAAGTATATTTAATAAGTTTCCCTGTTGCACCTGGGGGATATACTTTTCTGGTAAAGAAATCCCTAAAGCGATAATCCATATTTCGACACATCTAACGGAAACAAGCACCCTGATTAATGGAAGGAAATAAGGTCTTTTTCGGGTTTAAACCGGAAGGGTAAAATAAAATTTACTTCCTTTTTCCACGGTTGATTCCAAGTATATCTTTCCTCCCCAGGTCTCCACAATTTTTTTGGTGACTGCCAGTCCCATACCAGTACCGGAATACTCCTCTTTACCATGGAGGCGCTGGAAGATAATAAATATCCTGTCAAAATATTCTTTTTCAATACCGATCCCGTTGTCTGCCACAGCAAATTGCCAATGTGTTTTATTATCCACCGCGGTAATCTGTATCTGTACGGGGATTCCTTTCCTGCTATATTTTAAAGCATTGCTGATAAGGTTGTGAAATACCTGCCTGAGAGGTGTTTTATTTATCTGAATTACCGGTAGCGGGTCCAAAAGGATAGTCGCATTTTTGTCCCTGATCTCCTTTCGGAACAGAATCCTGATTTCCTCCATCACTTCATTCAGATCTACGGATTCCGTTTTGCCCTCCATCCTCCCGACCCTGGAAAATTCCAGGAGGTCAAGGATGATCTTGCGCATACGTGTGGCCCCGTCCTTAGCGTAATAAATATATTTTCTTCCCTTATCGTCGATAACTTTTGCGTATTTATTTTCCAATTGGCTTAAAAAACTGCTTATCATCCTTAGGGGTTCTTGCAGATCATGGCTGGCGACATAGGCAAACTGTTCCAGATCCTCATTGGAGGCAGCCAGATCCGCAGCCTGTTTTTTTAGGCTGTCATTCAATTCTACCAGCCGGGATTCTGAATTTTTCCTTTGGGTTATGTCCCGTATAAAGGCGCAAAAAAATTCTTCGCCTTCCTGGTGTACGGGAAGGACGGTCAGTTCAATGGGAAACTCCTCACCGCCTCTTTTTATGGCAGATAACTCTAATAATACATTCAGGACAGGCCCTTCACCTGTTCTCAGGTAGTTTTTCATCCCCTCATCATGACGGGTCCGGTAAGCTTCCGGGATAATAAGACCTGAGAGTACCTTTCCCAACACCTCATTTTCCTTCCACCCAAATATCTTTTCGGCCTGTGGGTTCCAGAAAGTAACCGCCCCCTTTCTGTCAATAAAAATGATGGCATCAAGTGCGGAATTCATGATCAGCTTTTTACTCTCTTCGCTGCTTCTGTTATTTTCTTCCGATTTTTTTCTTTTATCTATATCCTGAAAACTACCGTAGATCCGGACACATTTTCCGTTCACCATTTCCGGCTCCCCAATAATCCTTATCCAGCGTTTATTTCCCTTTGAGGTAATGATTTGAAACTCCCCATCCCAGTTTTTCCCATTTTCTATAGCCTCCCGGATTTTCAGGCTGATTTCGCTCCGGTATCTGCCTTCCCTATAAAAATTTATGGCAGTTTCCAAATCAGGGACATAATCGGTTTGTACTTCATGGATTTCTCGGGTGATTTCGGACCAATAGACTTTGTTTTTGATGAGATCAAGCTCCCAACTTCCTATCCGGGCAAGATTGGTTGCTTTATTTAACAGGACTTCCAGTTCTTTCTTTTCGGTAATATCTTTTGCCACGGAATAAATTTCCCCTTCCCTGGGGGAGGATGCCAAGGCCCATGTCAGCCATTTTACCTTGCCGGATTTTGTGACAAATCGGTTTTCCAAGTAAGGGACGGGCTTTCCTTTCTTCAGGTTCTCATATTCCGTATTGGTTCTATCCCTGTCATCAACATGGACAAAGTTCATCAAGGACGTTTTCATCAGTTCTTCCTCGGGATATTCCAACAGCTCACAGGCCGAGCGGTTTATCTTTTTTATCAGACCGTTCATCCCCGTAACGGAAATAATGCCTGGGGCAAAATTGAAAAGCTGGTCCAATTCCTGTTCAAGCTGCTTACGTTTTAATTCCGGCCCCAGATAATTGCCAAGTTTTTTATAAAGACCCACCGCGTTGGGTCTTTCGTATTCCCTGTCCTCATGTTCGAATACCAACACTCCGATTACCTGTTCATTGTTTAGCAAAGGGATGGCGAATCCTGTACCTTTTCGATGGTCCATAGCTTTTTCATGGCATGAAGATTCTCTCCAATATTGGATTTCCTTAGTTTTCCAGGCCAGACCTGCATGTCCCTCCCCCAATGAAAGACTGTATGTTTTATCGCCGGGTGAATTAACCGAGTGGTTATTTCTGGTTTCAGAATAACAACTAACCAGCTTTATTTTATTATTGTCCTCATCGGTCAACCATGCTTCAGCCAAACAAAAACCTCCAAAGGAATAGATCAGTTTTATTATTTCGGTCAGCGTATCAGGCAGCTTCATGCCCGAGTTAAAAATCCGGTTTAGGTCATTTAGAAGGGTTTTTTGCAGATCCTCATTTTTCCGCAGCGTGATATCCCTTTCCAGGGCGATAAAATGTGTAACCAATCCCTGGCTGTTTTCAACCGGGCTGATTGAAAAATTGACCCAAAACTGTTCCCCGTCCTTTTTGTAATTGATAGATGTAATTTCACAGGATTCTTTATTTTCCATTGCTTTCCGCAGACGGGTGAACTCCATCCGATCACTGTTGGGTCCCTGTAAAAAACGGGGGTTTTTTCCGAGCACTTCTTCTGCGGGGTAACCAGTCATCCTTGTAAAAGATTCGTTGACATAAACGATCTTCGGACCGGGCTCATCCAGAGGTTCGGCTTCCAATATCATCACTGCATCATTGGTACTGCTCGCCACAGCGCTCATCAACCTTAATTCCTGATCTTCCTGTTTTTGACCTAATTTTTTACTTTCAGATATATCATTAATTACAATAAAAATGTGCTCCTCCCTTTCTTTGTCAGTTAACAGGGTTGAAGTAAATTCAACGGGAAATTTTTCCCCGTTTTTTCGGATACCATGTAAGATCCCTTTTTCCCCTCTGCCCTTTACTTTGGCCACTTCCTGAGGAATAATTAAATCGCCGTAATCAAATAATCCCTTAAGTCCAATATTTACCAGTTCTGCCTCCCTATACCCAAACATTTTTTCTGCAGCAATATTCCCTTTAAGAACCTCGCCGGTGGGTCTGGCAAGGAATACGGCAGAATAAGAATTTTCCACCAGAGCTTTATATTGGGCTATATTTTCCTTCATTGATTTTAGACTTTACTCCACTTTAAGTATAAAATTCCAATTATTATTGTACAATATATTCTTGGTAATATTTATTATATAGTCAGAAAAAAACCTTTTATCTAAATTGTATCCACTAAAAACAAAGATAACATATCCATTCCAAAATTAAGTTGATTTGGATAAAATGAAATCTGATCCGGTTTTGCCGTGGGTAAAACGGATTCCTATTAATATGTTTGTCCACAGAATAAAAATTTCTTTCCCATTTTCCTGTTGTTAAATATGGTTCACCTCTTTGCCTGCAAAAAGTGGATTGATTTGATGTATAATAGATATGGAAACTATGATTTAGGACATCACTTTAAAATTATTAAAATAGATACCAAATGTGGAACCTTCCCCAACCCTGCTTTCCAGGGTAATTTTACCTTTTGAATTTTTAACGATTTTTTTAACAATACCCAAACCTACTCCGGTCCCCTTTATTTTGGAATTTGCCCTTTGATACATCTGAAATATTCTTTCTTTATCTTTATCTTCTATTCCCAATCCATTGTCTTTAACATTCAATAGGATATAATCGTCTGCCAGTTCTTCAGTGGTAATCCTTACTTGGGGTTTTCTGTTAGGAGATCGATATTTTAAAGAATTGGAGACAAGGTTTTGGAGGATACTTTTCAAATTTTTCTTAGAATAATTTATAATCGGCGCATTGGAAAAATCAAAAAATATTTCAGCGTCGGCACTTTTTATTTCTTCCTCAAGATCAAGTAAAACTTCCTCCAATATCTTCTGAAATTCAACTTTGGACGCAATATATTTCTTTGTTTCCTGTTCCTTTCCGATAGCTGATAATTCCTTTATCTTGTTTTTAAGCCTATCGATTGAATCGTACATCAAAGGGACCAAAATTTTGATTTCTCCGATATCATCGTGTGCTTTATCAAGGGCATCTATTATAGCTTCAATATTGTTGACTGGAGATGTCAATCATGGGAAGCTGTATATATAAAGGTTGCGTTATCCTTAATAATTCTTTTCTGCTCTTCATTTTTTTCCTTTAATTTTTTTTCTAATTTTTTTTCCGCATTTAAATCCTGAATAATTTTTACAACATGGCCCTGACCATTTTCATCTTTTACATAAATGCATTCACCATGTACCCAAATTTTTGAACCATTCTTATGTTTTAGGTAATTCTCATCATGTGAAGATCCTGTCTTCATAACTTTATTTAATACCTTTTCCGGAAGTTTTTTCCTGATGTCCTCCTCAATAAACAACATGGAAAAGTTTTTCCCAATTATGGATTCGCGTGAATACCCGAAGGATTTTTGAAAGCCAATATTGACATCCTTAATATTGCCAATGGGATCAAAAACCAGGATGGAGGTTGACTCTGAATTCTGCAGGACCATTTGGAAAACTATAGGGCTATTCATAGGAATATTTTGTGAATTTACAATTTAAAATTTAGGCTGCTTACTATATTAAAAATCTACCAATACAAAATAACCTGGTGGAAGTTTTCACAATAATACCATTTTAATTTCTGATCTTAACATTCTAGGATAGGGCCTCTGTACCTTAAGGTCTTCCATGCATATAGATAGAATAATTTTGTTCAAATTTGATCGCGTAGACATTTTTAATCCAGTATTTGAAAGTTGCTGAAAGCAATTAGAAAAATTTCTTCAGATTATGCTTAAGTATACATTATTGGAATGTGGATTTTTAAACTAAATTTTTAGAATACGGCAATCTATCACAGTGATTTTGTTTGAAAAAAATTGTCTTTTTACCTGAAGACAACCTAAATAGTATAGTAAAACCCAAAAGCTTTAAAAAAACGAAAATGTTGGCAATATCATAAAGGGTAGCCTTGGGATATATGTGTGATGCTCAACCGTGGCATAATTATATTTGCGGACTGACGGGGCTGTTGATTATCAGAGCGATCTGTGATGGAGAAAC
>JBBDSC010000203.1:0-18736 GCA_040905145.1 Anditalea sp. | reverse complement strand
ATAAATAAAAAATTGTACTATTTCCCTTGCATTTACCTTAGAATACAGGCAGGCGTCTTTTGTCAACTTCGGACATCTGACATCCTACATTCTTCCCCTCATAATTCCATTTTTCCTTTAAGAATCAAAAGCCTTTTTGTATTTTTCAAGAATAAAGTCATTTTCAAGCCGATCTTCATTTGGAAGATGAGGTCATTGCGTTGCTTTTTGTTACAGGTTTATTCTAAAAGATGATGTATAAAAATACTGTGCTTTTTTTAATGGTGCTATTCTCCCTTTCTGCCTGTCAACAGACGGATGAAGACAAAAAGCCGGAATATACCCTTCGCTTTGGGCACTTGGCCAACGAAGACAATATATGGCACAAGGCGGCCTTGAAATTTGCGGAGGAAGTGGCCCTGCGCTCTGAAGGCAGGATTGCTGTAAAGGTCTATCCCAATGAACAGCTGGGAAAGGAAATGGATATGATCACCGGCATTCTGGGAGGTAGCATGGATATTATGATCACAGGCGAATCCCTGGAAAACTGGAGTCTGCCCTATGCCATCCTTTGTGCCACCCCCTATGCCATCCGGGATTCCGATCACTTGCAGAAAATTGCAGAGGGGCCCATAGGGGAGGAAATCGAAGAGCATATTTTAAATATATCCGGCCTCAGGGTCGTTTCCTGGTTTGAACGTGGAGCCCGCAATTTAACCACCAATGTTCCGGTCAGGCATCCCGATGACCTTCAAAACCTGATCCTTCGGGTGCCCAATGTTTCCTTATACGTGAACATCTGGAGTGCCTTGGGGGCAAAACCTACCCCAATGGCTTTTTCCGAAGTTTTTACCGCTCTGCAACAGTCAACCATTCATGGACAGGAAAATCCTTTTGCCCTGATCCGGAATGCCGGACTGTATGAGGTACAGAAGTACTGTAATCTTACCGAACATGTGAAGGGCTGGGCCTATGTGGTGATGGGCAACAAACAGTTTGAGAAAATGCCGGAGGATTTACAGCAGGTGGTGCTGGAATCCGCCAAGATCATGCAAGGGTATGAGCATGAGCTGTTTTTACAGCAGGAGGAAAATGACTATCAATTTCTTAAGGAAAAAGGAATGGAGTTTATTGAAGTGGATAAAGCCGCTTTTGAAAAGCTGGCAAGAGATGCTGTGATGGAAAATTTTTCTGAGGGTCAAAAAGCTTTGTTTCAAAGAATACAGGAAGTACAATGAAGGGACCAGGATTGGGTTTTTTGGATAAAATACTGGAATGGGCAGTTACACTCAGTTTTATGGTCATGATAATCGTGGTGATGATTCAGATTATTGCGAGGTATGCTTTGCCCTGGTCCCCTCATTGGACGGAGGAACTTGCGCGCTTTTGTTTTATCTACATGGTTAGCCTCGGGGCTGGCCTCGCCATCAAAGACAGGGCATATGTCAATGTCACCACCTTTCTCAACAAGTTCACCGGTAAGACAAGGTTTTATCTGGATTCTTCCATTTTAATAGGTATTTTGGTGCTGATGCTGTTTATGTTGATCTACAGCATTCCTCTGCTAAAAATCGTGAGCCTTCAAAATTCTGCGGCCCTGCAGATCAATATGGCCCTTATCTATTGTTCCATGACTGGTATGAGCCTTTTTGTCATGCTTTATTCCCTGGTGCAGCTCAAGGCCAACTTTAAAAAATTCAATCAGCCCTTATGACCATTTTACTTTTTGTTGTTTTCCTGCTTCTTTTATTGTTGGGCTTTCCCATCGCCTTTGCACTGGGACTGTCTTCTTTTGTGTTTATCCTTTTTTCAGACCTGCCATTAATAGTGATTCCCCAAAAAATGTATGCCGGGATCGATGTATTTGTCCTATTGGCCATTCCTGGGTTTATCCTGGCCGGCAACCTGATGAATGCCAGTGGGATCACCAATCGGATCATCAATTTCTGCAACGCCATATTGGGCCATATCCGGGGAGGGTTGGGTCTGGCCAATGTTGGGGCATCCATGCTGTTTGGGGGGATTTCCGGTACGGCTATAGCGGATACGGCCAGTATTGGCTCGGTGATGATCCCTGCCATGAAAAAAGAGGGATATGACACGGATTTTTCCTGCGCTGTTACAGCTACTTCCTCTACCCTAGGCCCTATTATTCCTCCAAGTTTGCCGATGATTATTGCAGCCACCTTAACTGGCCTTTCTGTAGGAAAATTATTTATTGCCGGAATCATTCCCGGGCTGCTGTTGGGGGTGGGATTGATGTTAACAACTTATGTGATTTCGGTCAAAAGAAAATACCCAAAGAGCAAAAGAATGCCCTTTTGGCTCATGGCCAAAAGTTTCTATCAGGCTTTTTGGGCCATTATGATGACGCTGATCATTCTTTTTGGAATTATAGGCGGGGTTTTTACCCCGACAGAAGCATCTATTGTGGCGGTGATCTATGCCATGGTCATTGGTTTACTGGTGTATCGGGAGCTCAAGCTGGTGATGATTCCAAAGATTATCCTACAATCCGCCAAGATGACGGCCTCCTTAATGGTCTTGGTGGGCTTTGCCAACCTGTTTGCCTGGATCATGACGGTGGAAGAAATCCCGCAACTGATAGCCGAAAACCTGCTGGACTTTACCCAAAACAAATTTCTGCTGTTATTCCTGATCAACCTGCTGCTGATATTTGTGGGTGCCTTTATGGAGACCATTGCCGCCTTGCTGATCCTTTTTCCTGTTTTACTGGGGGTAGCCCTCCATGTGGGGGTGGACCCCGTCCAGTTTGCCATGATTATGGTCATGAACCTTGTCATTGGCCTTACCACCCCTCCGGTAGGGGTTTGCCTTTTTGTGGCTTCCAGCATAGGCCAAATCTCTCTGGAAAGAATAAGCAAAGCCGGTCTGCCCTTCCTATTGATCAGTTTGCTGGTGTTGTTATTGGTCACTTATATTCCGGAAGTTTCCTTGTGGCTGCCGGGTTTGTTTTATGATTGATAGAGGTAAGTAAAGTCAAAGTGGGAATATAATTTCAGTTTATTTGTTACAATCCAGGTATTGGTGAGGATTGATTGCCTTTTTATTTGAAAAATTTATGGTGAGCTAGTGAAATGACCACATCTCATAGATTTCTATTATGGAACGTATTATTGCTCCAAATGTAATCAATAACCTAAATGTTTTAGTTAATTTATTTGTAGGCGCGAAGAAATCCTTAATTCTTTCTTTTAAAGTTCTTCTATCAGGGGCCTTAATATTTGATAAGTCTATTATTTCTTGAGAGACAGGAAGCCTTGATATTAATAGGTTGTAGAGCTCAATGGATAAATGATATAGATGTTCCCCTACAACAAAACTCAAAGATAATATTATCAGGGAAAGTGGATAATTGGTATCTGAAAAGAACTGCTTCCAAAATAAAAAAATAACAATTGTGAAAAACAGTAGTTGAAATCCCAATTCCTTTAACAGGGCAGATTTAAAATATCTATTCAAAAGAGGGTTCAAATCCAGCTCTACATATTGGTTATTATTAAATTCCCTTTTTACAAAAATCTGACG
This sequence comes from Anditalea sp., assembly GCA_040905145.1. Lineage (GTDB taxonomy): Bacteria > Bacteroidota > Bacteroidia > Cytophagales > Cyclobacteriaceae > DATGMS01. The sequence goes on along the minus strand of JBBDSC010000203.1, from coordinate 15,208 downwards.
TGTCGTAAGTAATTTGTTTTTCCACAACTTGGCTGAAAATCTTAATTTGAGCGTGTTGAAGGTCAAAAGCACTAAGGTAAAAAAGTAAATGCAAATGGAAATAAGGAAGTTTGTTTCTGAACTATTCAAACTAAACAAGTTTAATAATTCAATTACAATAAAAGAAAATAACAGTGAATAAATATGTGGTTTTGCCCCAACACTTCCAGAAACCTTGGTAACAGTCGGAATGTTGGTTTCTTTCATTTCAATATTTCCTTCAACAAATGTAGATAAGAGAAGAAACTCTTTCTGACTGAACTTATGATACCAGTAAATAAAACCTATTACAAGTAAGGAAAAAGCTAAAACAGGAATACTTGAAACAACAAAATTTGCAGGAATAAAGACAAAAAGGATTGAAATGATTAACCAAGCCGAAATTAAGGATATGCCTAATAATTTTTGGGTATTTATGACTAAATTTTCCGCAAATACCGTTAGGAAAGCAATAAAACCAATAGCAATAATAAACTGGCTAATTGAAAGCCATTCAAAAGCTGGCCAAAATAGCCAACTGCCAATCGTCAAGGCAACAATTAAAGACAATGCTTTAAAATCTTCCTGGGTTGTTAAAATACGGTTGATTACAATGGAACCGAAGATAGGTGCCGTAATGACACCTGCTGAAATTAATCCACCAAATATTATCAAATCCACCTGATAGGCTATTCCTGATAATGATTTATTAATAGACCAATCGCCAAGTACTGTTGCTCCAAATAAAATCAGGATAGAAATAAGCACTTGTGCCAAAGACAGTACGGTCTTTATGTCAGAAAAATTTTTAACCACATTCTGAAACATACCCTCCAATCTGTGTTTCATCCTAGGCATTGAAGAAACGTAGTTTCTATCATGCAAAAATTTCAGGAACAGAGTTAGCCACTTCTGATTTAATTTTCTTCTTTCCTTCGAAACCCCGTTATCTTCTTCCCAATCATACCACTTATAAAAGGCTTCTTGAATTTTTTTTGGCGTATACAATATACTGATGGGGTTTTCTTTTAAAAAATTCATCAGAGTTTGCTTTAAATCTCCCCTTTCAAAATCTTCTTGTAAATCATCAGCATGCAAGGCTATAAATTGTTTGGTTAATACTTCTTCTTTATCAAGGATTTCAATTGGGTTATCATCTAACAAAACAATTTTTTTAGGATCTCTTTTAATGATCTTTTGATCGTGCGATGGTTTTTCGTAAAAATAATTATCATTATAAATGAAAAGCTCATCAAGTTTTTGTGGTGTATCTGCCAAAAACAAATTTTTCAGAATTTTACTTGAGAGATCAATTTCTTTTTTTTCCCATTCAGCAACCAATTTATCACTGTATAATCGGTTGAATTCGAGTGTATTAATTATTCTTTTGGAAACTTTATGGCGAATTCGGCCCTTTTCCTGCAGATATTCAATAGAGATGTTTTGAATAGTCCAATGGGCAATTGACCTGAAACTGCGGTCAATTAATTGAGGAAAATCAGAGAAATCTTCGTCAAAATCAATTTGGGATGAATTTAAAAAGCTTTCATGTTCATGTTTAATTAATTGATGAAATTCTATAAGTTCAATTTTTATGACTTCTTTATTTTTTTCTCCTATTTGTAAGATATTGTGAAGGTTTAAAATCTTTTCTATTATTTCTTTGAGCGTGGCAATACTTATTTCAAGGGAAGGATCAAGAAGTTCAATTTCATCAGGACCAAAAATCACTTCTTCCTGAAGGTCAATATAAATAAGTAAATTATCGATGGCAGATATTACCATTCGATATTCTCTGTCCTTTTTGTAATAATTAGTATTAAATTTCCGGTATCTAGATTTCTTCCTTTGAATCTGCGCATATTTTTTATCAAGCGATACTATAATAAAGTTTCTTGTCCATTCGATGATGTAAGATTTTTCTTTACCTATTAATTCTTTAAAAATAGTAAAAGGATAGCTCTCCTTATTTAGTGCCAATGTAGAACAAATCACTTCATATATTTTTTCTGCTTGTTGATAGGCATTATTCGCTTTAAGGTGTGGATTTATATGTATATTAATAAAGTCATCAGTTATCATCCAAAGAAAGCTGTTGGAAAGATTATCTTCATTTTTATCCCTGTCCTGGGTTTGCAGGTAGTTATACCAATATACTATCCTATCATATATTAATTTTTCCGAATCCTCCAGGTAATCTGATCCTCGTCTTTCAAAAAATGCATGAATTCTGACTTTGTTTTGTGCTCTTACTATGGAATTTGTTATCATAGAATGAGAGATGACCTCTCCCTCTTGTAATCCCATAACATCCATAAGTTTTTTTATTCTTTCACTACCGAATAATTTCAACAAATAGTCTTCAAGTGAAGCGATAAAAAATGCAGTGTACTTTTGCCCCTGCCTGCCAGCTCTACCCAAAAATTGTCTGTCATGTCTTTGTTGGTTTGAATGTTCAATACAAATTAATGCCAAACCACCATTGTTGAGGGCTTCCTCAGACAATCTGATATCAACCCCTCTCCCTCCCAATTGTGTTGCAATAGTAACAAATCCCACATTTCCGCAAGTCTTAAATATTTCGGCTGCTTTTTCATTATCTCCCCATGAAACAGCATTTATATTCAATTCGCGGTATTCTGGCAATTTTATTAAACTCTGGTAAATTTTTTCTATAAGATCGGTACTTTGACATCCAATCAACAAGGGCTGCCTTTTTACTATAGCAAATTCTTTTACATAATCGATGATTGAAAAAAAAGCTTCTCTTTTGCTGGCAAAAACCACATCATTTTTTAAACCTTCAAACCTCTTTTTTTCTGGAGGTATAACTATTGTCGGCAAGGAATAGGAGAACCAATATTCGATTATATCTGTATCTAAAGTGCCTGACACACCTGATTTATGATCAAATTTATTTAGAAAAATACTTGGTAAAATTTCATGCCTGGTAATTTTTTTGGACCTGGGCCGAAGATTTTTGGAATACTCCAATGGTATCAACCAATCCCTTGTTTGGTTAAATAAAATTTCACCCGTCTTATTATCAGAAGGGTGCAGTCTTCCGTTTTTTTCAACATAATCTTTTCCGCCTTCCACTACGAATAAAGAAACATAAGATATCTCGACTGCTTTTCGAAATAGCTGATATTTGGTAAAATCCATCCCCAATATCTTTAATTGGCTTCTTATAAAATTTTCTCCTTCATCAGTTAAACTAGCTTCTCTTTCAAGTTTATAAATTTTTATATGTTCATCAATTTGCAGTTCTTTAGCTAATCGGATTGCCAGGGACCAATCAAAAATATTGCTTTTGACAGGAATAGATTGCACATGCGTACTTCCTATTTGATCTAGCAGGATGGCATCTGCTTCATCGAACAAAACAGCTCCGAAGGTTACCGGATACTCAGGTTTAATGGCAGCAGTATCATCATTTAGTTGTTTAAATAGCATGGAAGTAAGCGTTGTATATATAACCCGGCAATTCCAACGTTCGGTTTCATAAGTTTTTTCTGTGCTGGTCTCAAGAGTAAAATCTGATGACAGCCCTACAAAATCCCAATAATTCCTGGTTCTTTCGGAATCCCTTCGGGCAAGATATTCATTGGCACATAGAATATATACCCGGTGATATTTGATTGCCAACATAAAAGCTGCAGGTAATAAGGCATATGTTTTGCCTTCACCTGTATCAATTTGTACCAAGCAGTTTTGTGATAGAGCTGTTGCAGCCCTTAACTGACTTTCATATAAGAAGCTTCTCGGTGGCAGATCAGCAGGTTCTCTTTTAAATGCCTCTGAGGCAAGTGCAATTAAATCCAATTCAAACTCGTCCACCTTATTCCTTAATGACAATTTTTTTAAGACACGAAAAAAATAATCACTGATCGTACTTTTTGCAGGCTTTAATTCAAAATCATTCCTAACACACTTTAAACATTCCAATTGTATTTCATCTCTTGAAAGTAAACTATACTTTTCAATCATTTTTTTATTAATTACACTACTGCTACTATCAAGAAAACCATTAAATACCCTTTGTGATAAAATGTTAAAGTAAGAGATAAGATCATTCATAACCTGTTCAATTATAATTTAAAAGCAAATGCAATGAATATTGATAGAAGCAATCCTTTGGCAGCTCTTTTTGCAGTACTTCTCCGGCTTGATTATGCACAAGAGTCCTGGCAGAATGTAAAAAAAACCAGGTTCAGCATTCAATTGTTATTGCTGTTTAATAATCCATTCATGCTGGAATTTTGCCTGGGGAGTGGAAATTGATTGCCAATGATTTTACACCTAATTTAGAGAAAAAAAACATATACTCCTCAAAGGGAAGTAAACTTAACCTTTTGTGGATTTTGGAAGCGAACGAAATCCATACTAGATTGAGGTAAAACCAAACCTATCGGTAGGCGAATCGAAAAATGGGCTCTTGGACAGCACTTTAAGCCTACCCAAGCCCATAGATTTTTCCGAAAAAACATTCACTATGTTGGATTTAGGCCTAAGAGATAAAGTCACAATAATAACCGGTGCCAATACAGGTATTGGAAAAGAAATAGCACTTTCTTTATCGGAGCAGGGAGCATCCATTCTTATCCATTATCTGGGAAATCCTACCTTATCCCCCGAAGAAGAGGTAACCTTTGAAGAAACCATATCCGAGAAAAACGCTGCAGGACGAAAAGAAATGGCGGTAAATTTGAAAAATCAAATCCTGGAAAGAGGCGGAACCGCTGAAATTTTTGAAGCAGATTTGTCAAAGGGAGAATCAGCAAAAAGTATCCTGGACTTTGCCGAAAACACTAACCCGAAAAAAATGACCATAAGAAGAAAAGTAGCTAATTTTTTGGGAATATAAGGTCATAAAACATTGTTTATTCCTTATCATATCCGATTATATAACTATTGCAGAATTACCTGATTGTATGGTTTAAATCACAAAACCAAAATTCAAATACCAAATAAACTCCAAATCCGAATTCAAAATTCCAAAACAGTTACAAATTGCAGGTCTTGAATTTATATTTTGGTCGTTGGTGTTTATTTGTTTATTGTCATTTGAAATTTTAATGGGTTGAGTTCCCCGAAACGGAATTAATGGATTTTGGAAATCGTTGGATATTAAAATTAAGTGAATAATTTAGAAAAATTATCTGTCACAGATGAATGATAAAACACCCATGGTGTGGTATGCCTGTTATGGCTCCAACCTATTGAAAAGTAGATTTTTATGTTATATAGGAGGTGGAACACCTGTAGGCTCAGAAAGAACTTATTTGGGTTGTACAGATACCACCTTACCGAAAGCAGATAAAAAAATCACTATAAATAGAGAATTGTACTTTGCAAAAAAATCAAAAACCTGGAGCGGAGGGGGTGTGGGATTTATAAAACCAGAGTTTGATGAAAGTATTAACACTCTTGGAAGGATGTATCTCATCACCAGGGACCAATTCATTGAATTGGTTAAACAAGAAATAAGATTGGTGGGAGATTTAATGATTGATTTTGAAAATATTGTAAAAGCCGGTTCATTGGTTATCAGAGACAAAGTGTGGTATGGAAGACTGATATCCTTAGGGAGCGAAGATGGATATCCGATATTCACTTTTACAAATGAAATTTTTTTGGGAAATGATATTAATCCACCGAATGATTATTATCTGAAAATTATGGTGGAAGGATTGAAAGAAAGTTATGGTATGTCTCAAATGGAAATTGAGGAATATTTGAAAACGAAAATTGGAATTAGAAATACCCCTAATGAAAAGGCACCGATTAGAAACAAATTGATATAAACCATCTTTTTAAACAACACAAAAAAGGGTGGTAATAAATGATTTCACAATTAATATCAATTTAAACACCTATGAAACCAAGAATCACAGTTTTAACTTTGGGGGTAAATGATCTGGAAAAATCAGTTGGATTTTACAGAGATGGGCTGGGGTTTCCTACGGCAGGAATAGTTGGTGGGGAAAGTGATTATGGTGCGGTAGCATTTTTTGAGTTACAAAATGGCTTGAAGCTTGCTCTCTGGCCAAAAAAGAGTCTCTCTTTTGATACTAAAATCCCCCAAAAAGCACCTTCTGCAACAGAATTTACCATTGGGCACAATGTAGGAAGTAAAGAAGAAGTTGATCTAGTGATGGCGCAGGCAAAAAGAGCAGGTGCAAATATCGTCAAACCTGCGGAAGACACCTTTTGGGGCGGTTATGCGGGTTATTTTCAGGATCCTGACGAACATGTATGGGAGGTGGTGTGGAATCCCCAATTTGAGGTTATTGATGAACCTCTTTGAAAAAAACATATCACTATAGGGCACTTTCAATCCTTTTTGAGTTCCAACATCCTAAACAACAACAGCAAGCCAACTATAAAAAAGATCCCCAAGGACAAGGCAGAATACCGGATATTGTTGGTGATTTGTTCAATCATTGCAAAAGAAAACAATCCAAGCACAATGGCAACTTTCTCTGTGACATCATAGAAACTGAAAAAGGATGCCGTGTCTTCCTCACCCGCAGGCAACAATTTGGAATAGGTGGAGCGCGAAAGGGACTGTATCCCTCCCATTACCAAACCTACCAAAGCAGCCAAAACATAGAACTGGACTTCACTGGTGATATAAAATGCCCGAAAAACAGATTCCGATCCATATACACACCACCAGCATCAATACCTTGACGTTGCCGAGGTAACGGGCAAGCAACGACATCAAATAAGCACCTCCTATTGCCACCAACTGGATGATCAAAATAGATGCAATCAATTTAGGGGCGCCAAGACTGAGTGTTTTTTCACCGAAGGCAGCAGCCACGATCATCACCGTCTGCACTCCCATGGCATAGAAGAAAAAAGCGGGCAGGAAACGTTTTATTTCCGGGATCTCCTTCAATTTTTTCCAAACGCTGGACAGATCTGAAAACCCTTTCTTCAAAACCTGTCGGTTGACTTGATGGCCACTTTGGTCATCTTTGGGCAGTTTCCTGAACGGGATCTGGGCAAAAACTATCCACCATACCCCCACCAGCAGAAATGACAGGCGTGCTGGCAGACTGGGATCTGTAATGCCAAACCATTCCGGTTTGAGAACAAAAATAAAGCAGATAATCTGAAGTGTTACACAGCCAATGTACCCGTATGCAAAACCTTGCGCACTCACCTGGTCCTGACGGTCTACAGTGGCGATCTGTGGAAGGTAAGCATTGTTGAACAATACCCCGCCAACAAAACCCATTGCCGCCAACGTGAAACAGAAAATACTCCATTCAAGCGTCTCCAACCTAAAAAAGAACAAACCCATGCAGGCGAAACCGCCCAGATAGGTGAAGGTCATCATAAAGGTCATTTTGTTTCCTTTGAAGTCTGCAATCGACGACAACACTGGCAATATCAACGCCATGAAAAGGTAAGCAAATGACAACGAAAAGTTGGAAAGTGCAGTATTGACCACCGTGATCCCAAAAAAATCAACTTGATCGCCGTGTTCTTTCGAATGGGTGATGGCGATGTAATATGCTGGGAAAATAGTGGAGGTGATCACAAGGTTATAGGCCGAATTGGCCCAATCAAACATGGCCCATGCTCGTATGGTAGGTTTGTGATTCTTGGGTATATACATCCTTTAAATACTGTCCGCAAAGATAGAAATTTGTACTAAGGGGAAGACATATAATACAAAATATCGTGCTACCTCCATTTTCAAAAATTCCAGGGATTGGAAGAGGTTGGGCAAGCAGTAGTGGTTCATGAGAATGGCGTAATTATTGTTTTATAAAACATTAAAATCGGTGAGTATTTCCATTTAAGTTTTTCTGAATAGCATTGGATTTAATTGTTGGGTTTATAAAAGTAAATTAGAATTTTATAGCTATGAAGTTACTGAAATTTAAAGAAATTAAAAATTTATTGGTTGAGACGGCAAAAAGATGGATGGCGGCAGATCCCTTTCGCGAAAGTGCCGTCATTTCTTACTACACGATTTTTGCTATCCCTGGTCTGATGATTATTATAATTTGGGCAGCTGGGCTTTTCTTTGGGGAAGAAGCGGTAAGGGGGGAGATAAGTAATCAGATTTCCGAGATGATTGGTAGCGGGACTGCGGAAAGTGTGGAGCAAATATCCAAGGAGGCCTCCGTAGAAGGAGATTCCCATTGGTTTATGAAGATCATAGGTATTTTGGCTTTGGTATTTGGGGCGACAACCCTTTTCTTTCAATTACAGAAATCATTGAACTACCTGTGGGATGTAGAAGCGGATCCAGACAATAATTTCACAAAGCTATTATTGGATAGAGCAAGTTCTTTGGGTTTAATTCTTGTTATTGCCTTTCTTTTATTGATTTCTTTGGTGATTTCCTCCATAATAACGGTGGCGAGTGGTTTTATCTCGGAGTATTTTGGGGATGAGGTTGCTGTATTGGTGAAGGTTTTGGATTTCGTGCTGAGCATAGCCATTATCAGTTTACTTTTTGGGGTAATGTATAAAGTTTTACCAGATGTAGAGATCCAGTGGAAATCCGTATGGGTGGGGGCTATAGTGACTGCCGTTTTATTCACATTAGGTAAAGAATTACTGGGTCTTTATTTTCGGTTTGCCGATCCTACCTCCAGTTTCGGGGCAGCCGGCACCATTATTCTTCTCATACTTTGGGTCAATTATTCTTGCCTGATTCTTTTTTTTGGGGCGGAATTTACCCAGGTTTATGCCAAAAAGTTTGGACATCCTCTTCAACCTTCCAGCCATGCCAAATGGAGAGCAGGGTTTTCAGATAAACCGAAAATTGCCCCTGCAAAGAATCAAAGCTAAAGGTCATTAGGAGAAAGTAAGAATATTTTTTCAACTTTAATGCTGGATTTAAATTGTTAATTTTTAAAACTGACCTACATTGTAAAAGAACAGTTAAATTTTTAGGTTACGTGTATGAATAAAATGGTATGGTTGGTTTGTTTTCTGCTGGCAGGAAACGCCGTGGCCCAAAAAACTGAAAATGTAGTGTTAATTACTCTGGACGGGCTTCGTTGGCAGGAACTATATGGTGGGGCAGATTCACTCCTGGTGGACGACTCCGGCTATGTGGAAAACCCCGAAGCATTGGTGGAGGAATTTTGGGATGCGGATCCATTGAAAAGGAGGAAAATGCTTATGCCTTTTTTCTGGAATACCATTGCCTTAAAAGGGCAGTTGTATGGGAACCGAAAATATGACAACAAAGTCGACTGCTCCAATGAAATGTGGTTTTCCTATCCTGGATACAATGAGATCCTGACAGGCTTTGCTGACAATGAAAGGATCAACAGCAATTCGAAAGTCAATAATCCCAATGTAACCATTCTGGAATATTTGAACAATCGGCAAGAATTTAAAGGGAAGGTGGCTGCTTTTGGATCCTGGGATGTTTTTCCATTTATAGTTAACAGAGATAGAAGCGGTATCCCTGTCAATGCAGGCTTTGAAAAGGCCTCTCAAAACCCTACTGAAGTTGAGCGATTTTTGAACAAGATCCAGGATGAAATCCGTGGTCCCTGGGGAGGAGTGAGATTGGACATCTTTACCCATCATTTTGCCATGGAAGAATTGAAAAAAAATAAGCCGAAAGTCCTGTTTATCGCCTATGGTGAAACAGATGATTATGCGCATGGCGGGGAATATGATCAATATTTAAAATCTGCCAAACAAACTGATGCCTACATCAAGGAAGTTTGGGATTTCATTCAATCCAATCCTCAATATAAAGATAAAACCACGCTGATCATCACCACAGATCATGGCAGGGGCACCCAACCCAAAAGTACCTGGAAAAGTCATGGGACAAATATTCCGGATGCCGGACAGATATGGATAGCCGTCATGGGACCGGATTCACCTGCTTTGGGGGAAGTGAAAAAAGCGGGACAATTATATCAAAATCAAGTGGCTAGGACCCTTTCAACGGCTTTAGGGGTAGTCTATGATCAGGAAAAAGCTGGGGCAGCGATGCCCTCGGCTTTTGAATAGCATCTGTTTAGGAGGCAAAACCTTTCCAAAGTTTCGAACTTTGGAAAGGTTGACCTGTCTTGTTTGATCAGGATCCAGAAAGGAAATTTTCCCATTCTTTGAAATCTTCCTCTTTCATCACCCTTGGGAATTTCACCTGGCCTCCTTTTTTCTTTTGTTTTTCATTATAATCATAAAAATGTCCGGCGGGAATTAAGCTCACTTTCACGTTTTTTAACGCTTTGCTTCGGGCTACTTTGTAGTTTTTGTTGTTTTCCTGCAGGTATTGGTCCAAAAATTGGCCCACTTGGGATGCATCAGCCTCTCCTTCCTCTATTCCAAGGTACCAATGGTGGATATATTCCCCCTCTTCTTTTACGGCGGCAACCGTGTATTCTGGAACGGTCAGGTCAAATTTTTCCTGTAAAGCTTCTATGCCCTTGTCCATTTGGTGAACACTTAATTGGGATCCGACCACATTGAGAAAGAATTTTGTTCGGCCGGTAATTTTTATTTCTGCTTTTCCCACATCGGTAAAAGCTATCGTATCCCCAATCATGTATCTCCAAGCCCCCGAAACGGTAGAAATCAATAAAATATAATCCTGGCCCACCTTAACCTGATCAATGGTAAGGGCTTTTGCATTTGGATTTATTGTTCCCTCTTCTGTTATGCTATCTGGTGAAAAGGGGACAAACTCAAAATATATTCCATTATCCAGCATCAGTTCCATAGCATCTGTATCAGGGCGGCTCTGAAAACCCAAAAAGCCTTCCGAAGTGAGATAGGTATCGATGTATATTAACGGATGTGCCAATAATTTCTCAAAACTTTTCCGATGGGGTTCAAAAGCCACACCACCTGGGGTATAAACGGATAAATGGGGCCAAATATCATGGATATTTTCCACTTGATGATATTCTATCACCTTTTTCATCATCAGTTCAATCCAGGAAGGTATCCCCGAAAGGCTGCCAATGTCCCAATCTTTGGCTTTTTCAGCAATTTTTTGTATCCTTTCGTCCCAATCTGAGATGGATGATATTTCTATTCCGGGCTTGTAGAAATTTTTAAACCAAAAGGGGATCCTACTTGCACTGATCCCGCTGATTTCCCCTTCCAAAAAGCCGTTGTTCTCCTTAAGCTGGGTGGAGCTTCCCAGCATCATGATCTGCTTCTCAAAAAACTCCGGAGGCAGGTCATACTTGGAAAGGGTCATGATCTGCTTGATGCCGGTTTTTCGGATGCTTTCCAACATTTCGTCCGTAACAGGGATATATTTGCTGGCACTGGTGGTCCCGGAACTGACGGCAAAATAATGGTTCAGGCCCGGCCAGGTAATGCCCCTATGCCCTTCCCTTAATTTTTTCCACCATAAATTATAAATCGCATCATAATCATGATAGGGAACCTTTTGAGCAAAAGTGGAGATGATATCCTCAGAGTCCAGTATCTGGTCAAAGGCATGGTATTTTCCAAAAGCCGTGTTTTTTGCTTTATACAACAGGTCTTCCAAAACTTCCGATTGGGCTTCAATGGGGGACCGCATAGGGGTCAATTTTTCTCCCAGGTCAATGGCCCTTTTAATTATTTCTCCTATTACTTGCATGGGTTCATATATGGTTTAAAAAAATCAAAAAATATAATACAATTATTAGACCAAGCAAGTAGGAGGCTGTCAATTGTATTGTTTCTTTACAAAATAAAGTTATGTTTCTACATCATTACTTCGGGAGCACGGCCGGAAAATCAGGTTCTGATCTTTGTGCCTGGGATAAAAAACAACCTTAAGATAAGCAAAGCCATACAGCAATTGATAATGAGGTAGTTAACCAAAAAACATCAGCATTAGAGACCGACTTAACCGCAATATTTCTCATTAATGATGGTTTAGATTTCTCTCAAGCTCAGATAAAGAATACTTATAGATAAATAAATATTTTATTTTCTGATCTCAATACCAAGGTAAGCTTACTCTGTCCAAAAAAATGGATCTGTAAAAAAAGGTTCATTCTGTGTTTGTAAAATCTTGGGATCACAAAGAATCTTGCTGAATACATTTATCGCAGTGTGTAAGATTTTTTCTCATGTTCGAGTAGGTTTGGAAGATGGAAACTGTATTAATTAACCGGGGGTATCTATTTTTAAGACCACTCCATCTATTATGTCCACTCTACAGGCTGAAGGCCTGTTACACCATAACTTGGGGCATCGCCCCAAGTCAGATCCACCACCACCATCCCTCAGGTTGAAGGGTTGAAAGAAACTGCCCAATTACTCCCAGAATATTTGGGATCATATTCAAATTCCCGTATTCCGACGAATTTTATAACCTCTTATAGAACACTTCTATCAACCTGAGATAACCTATCTACTGTTAAATTATGCGATTGCTGATTTCTTAATCCCAATATTTCACACTTTCGTCTTTGTGGCCGTCGGCAGTATAGATGGCTTTGCGGTCTATGATCTTGCCATCCAGATCTATCTGATAATATACTGTTCCTTTTATTTCCAGCTTATCCACATCATCAATGTAATGGCCCGGATAATTCTCCTGGATTTTGGTGGTTACGACATCAGGAAGATCCTCTTTCTGGATATCCTGCTTAAATTTCAGCAGCTGCCCCTCCGGATTGAACAAGGCAGAAAAGTCTGTCTCTTTAATTTCAAAATCCACCTCATAGTTACCTTTTTTCTTTTCCCATTCCACATCAATGGCATTGGTAAATTCTTGACTAAAGGAGTTTCGCACAAGGGAGGGTACCTTTGAGGTTTGAATATCCTCATCAAGCAATGAGCAACTCATCAAACCGATGGCTGTAATGGTTAACGCTAAATACTTCATCTTTTTGTCATTTTGTTGTTAAACTTTTATTATAATTCAAATATCAGGACCAAAACAGGAAACAATCGGGAAAAAAGACAAGATTAAAAAATCAGAAAATGAGGGTGAAAATGTGCTTTTCTTTATAATCATATGTTAATGTGACCTGATAAATGTCAGTAATGGTCTTGACTATTGCCAAACCTAACCCAGTAGAATTTCCCAAAGCCTCGTTTTTATAAAATCGTTCAAATATTTTTAGGTGATCCAGCGGCCCGGTTTTTCCCGAATTTTCCATGATAATGGAACTGTCGTTGATGATGACATTTACAAAACCCTGCGGATGATTGTGGACAATGGCATTCTTAAGCATGTTCACTACCAGGATCCTTGCCAGGTCCGGATTCATTTTTCGTTTGAGGGTGTCTTTTTCCACAAGAGAAACTGTGATGTTTTTAAATCCTGCCTGATCGGAAAAATCATCGGCGGCTTTTTGAAGTAAAGTGTTAAAGTCCACTACTACTTCTTCTGAAAACTGCTGGTTTGATATTTTGGATAACAAAAGGAGGGATTTGTTTAAACGGATCAACCTTTCCAAATTGTCCATGACCGAACCAATAAGTTGAAGCTGTTCTTCTTTTTGTGGATATTCCGCCAATAGTTCCAGTTTGTTTAGGCTAATGGCAAGTGGGGTTTGCAGTTCATGGGAGGCATTTTCAATAAATTGTTTTTGATCATTATAAGCTTGTATATTAGTCTCCAGTAATTTTTTCACCGATTGATCCAAAAGACGGAATTCTTCAATATTGGAAGTAGTCGGTACTATGGGTTGTGGATCATCGAGCCTAAACTTCTTTAGCCGTTCCAATAAATGGTAAAAAGGTTGCCATATTTTTTTCAACAGGAGATTGTTCAGAATCAGTATACTGGACGTAAGCCCCGAGAAAAGCAGGAGGAGGGAAAATAACAGGTCTTCAATCAGGTCATCTTCTTCTACCATCGAAGTGATTACCCGCATTTCATAATATTGATCATTTTGTTCAAAGGCCGTGATAAGCATCCGTACAGGCTCAAAATCTTCTTCGTTCTGCATGTACATAAGGGTGTCCTTGTACACATCCCTATAGTTCATGGCCTGCTGTAGAAGTATTTTCCTGAACATGTAATTGCCTTCATCGAATTGGTCCCTTTGAAGAATGGCGCTGTTCTGTTCCGCCTTTTGAATAACCAGTAATTTTTGATTTTCCAATCCATCATCTATGCTGTCGTAAATCTCGTCCAGCATCATGAAATAAAAAACCCCTGCCCACACAAGAAGGATCAGGAACAACACAAGGACAAACCATGAACCGGTATAATTGAGTAGTTTCATGATTTCATTGAACCAGAATCCTGTAGCCAATGCCGTAGATGGATTGAATCTCTATTTCGGCCTTTTTATCCCTTAATTTTTTCCGGAGGTTTTTTATCTGAGAATAAATGAATTCAAAACTATCCGCTTCATCAATATAATCGCCCCATACGTGTTCTACCAGGGCTGTTTTCTGTACGAGTCGGTTTTTGTTGGTGACCAGGTAGAGAAGGATATCATATTCTTTACGGTTGAGGTTCAGATCCTCTCCATTTACAGCCGCTGTTCTTGCCCTTGGGTCCATGGCCACATTGCCTATGGTAATGATTTGGTTTCCATCCAGCTTTCTTCTCCGGAAAACCGCGTTCACCCGGGCATGAAGTTCTGCCATATGAAAAGGCTTTGCCAGGTAATCATCAGCCCCCATATCCAGCCCTTTCACCTTGTCATCCAGTGAATCCTTTGCCGAAACGATAATTACCCCTTCTGTTTTGCTTTGCCTTTTCAACTCGTTGAGCAAATCCAGACCATTTCCCCCTGGCAAAGAAATGTCGAGCAAGATGCAGTCATAATTGTAGACACCGATTTTTTCAAGGGCATTGGTATAATTTTCGGCCGTCTCTATGATAAATTGTTCTTCTCTTAAAGAGTGGACCATGCTGTTGAGCATGTCGGGTTCATCTTCCACAATCAATATCTTCATTTGATGTTCTTAATTGATATCATAAAGTAAGCAAAGAATCCAGGAAACAATCTGAATTCTCTAAAAACAATTTGGGTACAATCTATAAAAAACCGAAATGTTGAATTTGTTGTTATTCCTTATCCGTTCCGCAATTGAAATATTTTTTCAATTTAAGGCTTTTTTGATGTTGCCGCTTTCTTTCCAAGGAAAATAAGGTATATTAAGATTATGAAATAGCCATAAAAGAACATGAAATCCAGCTTGATAGAAGGTTAGCACACACCGCAGGAGTATTCAGCGTGATTCCCTGCCTATCGGCAGACATATGGCAACTGAAAAA
>JBBDSC010000202.1:36944-82624 GCA_040905145.1 Anditalea sp. | reverse complement strand
TTACAAATTAACACGCTCATTTACAAATAATTGAGATTTAAATGGGTAACCCTAACTAATGATTAAAGTAATTGGAGGAAGGTTTTCTCCTTACCCATACTTTTTACTTTGACCAATGTATTGCTGCGGCGAAACGGACGTCCGCAAAGATAAATTTTTACCTCTCCGGTGGATTTTATTGTAGTTGCTATAGTCGTTTAGTTTTTTAATTGTCGGATAAATTAATAACTGACATTGCCCTATCGTTCGACATTTTAAGATAATTGATTACCCCAC
The DNA here is from genome assembly GCA_040905145.1 of Anditalea sp. GTDB lineage: Bacteria > Bacteroidota > Bacteroidia > Cytophagales > Cyclobacteriaceae > DATGMS01. The sequence goes on along the minus strand of JBBDSC010000202.1, from coordinate 82,348 downwards.
CAGTCAGGATCACCTCTACCTGTCTTTCGCTGAGGTTGTGTTTCAATTCATAAATTTTATTTTTGCTCTCATTAATAACAAAATGGGTTTTATTCTTTCTGAAGTTTTCAGAAAGATGCTGGAAATGTAAGAGGTCATCTTCCTCAATGGAATTATAATCGTTTTCATTAACAAACTCAAAAGGCACTATCCCGAAATTAATCAGGTTTTGCCAACCTAAGCGGGCATAACTTTTTGCTATGACCGCCACCTGTCCCAAATACCTGGGGGCAATGGCCGCATGTTCCCTGCTTGAACCCTGAGCATAGTTTTCTCCTGCAATCACTACGTGCCCTCCAAAAGCTTCTCTTGCTTTTATTGATTTAGGATAAAAATCCTCGTCTACCACGGCATAAGCCCATCGGCTGATTTCCGGGATATTGCTTCGAAGGGAAAGTACCTTTACCCCTGCTTTCAGTATTTCATCCGTAGAAATATTGTCGCCCATTTTCAAAATCACCGGGATTTTTTTGTCCCTGCCCAAGGCAGGGAATTCCGGGAAGGACTTTATATTTGTCCCTTTTTCCAATGGAATACCGCTCCCATCTTCCGGCGGAGCTAAAAGCATTTCGGTATTGATGATTTCCTTCTCAGGATGTTCATATCGGGGGTAGGACATGCCGTATAGGGATTCAAGATCCCTGGGATCTGTAATTACTCCTGTCAGTGCAGAAGCCGCAGCTGTTTCCGGGCTGCACAAATAAACCTGGTCATCCAATGTGCCTGATCGGCCTGGAAAATTTCTTGGGACGGTCCGAAGGCTTATTTTCCCCGATGCAGGAGCCTGCCCCATTCCTATACATCCCATGCAACCTGCTTGATGGAATCTTGCCCCCGACTTAAAGAGGCTTGCAAATGAGGCGGTGGAGACGAGGTTCTCAATGACCTGCCTGGAAGTGGGGTTTACATCCAGGGATACATTTGGGTGTACGGTTTTACCTTTTAACATCTCTCCAACTACCCAAAAATCCCTTATCCCTGGATTGGCTGATGATCCAACCACCACTTGGGCGATAGGCCTGCCCTCTACTTCCTTTACGGTTACCACCTTGCCTGGGCTACTTGGACAGGCGATGAGGGGCTCGAGTTCTGATAAGTTGATTTTGTCTGAAAGGTCATAAGATGCCCCTTCATCAGCCTTCAGCTCTATCCAATCTTCTATACGTTGTTGGGAAGATAGAAACCGCTTGATTTCCTCATCGGATGGAAATACAGTAGTGGTAGCGCCCAATTCTGTCCCCATATTCGCTATTACGTGCCTGTCCATGGCGCTAAGACGCTGCAGGCCCGGCCCATAATATTCAATGATCATGCCCCTGCAGCCTTTAACATCATACCTCCGGAGCATTTCCAACACGACATCCTTGGCACTGACCCAATCAGGCAGGGATCCAGTAAGCTCCACTCCCATTACCTGAGGCATTTTGATGTAAAGCGGTTCTCCAACCATGACAAAAGCCACATCCAGACCTCCCGCCCCAAGTGCCAGCATCCCCATGGATCCTGCCGCGGGTGTATGGCTATCAGAACCTACCAGGGTTTTCCCGGGAATACCAAAACGTTCCATGTGAACGGGATGACTGACCCCGTTTCCGGGTCGGCTGTACCATAAACCGAATCTTTGGGCAGCTGATTTTAAAAATAAATGGTCATCGGCGTTTCTGAAATCAGCCTGTAATAAATTATGATCCACATATTGAACAGATACTTCTGTTTTCACCTTTTCCAATCCCATAGCTTCCAACTCCAGCATCACCATCGTTCCAGTAGCGTCCTGAGTCAATGTTTGATCAATTTTTAATCCGATTTCACTGCCAGCTATCATCTCTCCTGACTTTAAATGAGAACTGATCAGTTTTTGTGTAACATTTAAATTATATTCCATAGCTGATTCTTTACTTTCATATACTCAAGGGTAAAAACAATAACCATTTGTTGTCCTCTCACTTTTATAGCTTTATAATTGTTTTACATGTGTTCTAAATCGGTTGCTTTTCCCACATATTTAACGTCGGGATTGGTCATACTTGAAACCAATATTTCGACAATTCCGACAATCACATGTGGCCAAAAAACCAGGTCCGAAAAACCAAATAACCATGGAGAGGCCGCCAGGAATACCCCTGCTATAAAATCAACGGTAAGGTGGGTCTTCATGGGGATCACCTTTACAAGCCCAAGCTCATAATCAGTCATTATACTATAAACAATGGTTCCTGCTCCCAATAGAATGGGAATCCAGCTTTCACTTCCGCCCTCATAAAAGTTGAACAACCATGGGGCTGCTATCAATAATATGCCCACTAAATAATCTAGGTAGCCATGTGTCTTTCTGTCTATAATTTTCATGGTTTTGGGTTTTAGTTATAGATATGGTAGACTGAAAGACCAATATTGTACCAGTTCGCAATTTCTTCACCACATAAATAATTGGCTGAAAAAAATTCCTTTTCCACTCCGTATCCCCAATTTTTCATCAAAAACAGTTAGATGATGGAGGTCCATTTCATACAGTAAAAGGTCCCCGTAACCAAAACGCTACAATATGTGCGCCTTACCACCCCATAAATGGCTGAGGGTGCTGCAGGAGTAATTAAACATTCTTTGGAGAAAATGCTATATGAGTAGATTGGACAAACCGAAACTCCACTTCATTTAAGTTTCTCCTTATTCTCCTATTCGGGTAGGGCCATTAAAATGTTTCTCCTCAGGAGACTGGCAAACTTTTATCATTGGCTCAATATTGGCAGGAATATGACTATAATAAGCTCGTGGATTATGAAAAAAGATATGCATCAAAGCCAGGACAATAAATTTATTCCCATGACTTCTATATCAAGTGGAAAGGGCAGGGAGATAAAAAAAGATGTTTATTATTATACCAACCAGATTGTAAACATCATTATGATTGGGGATCCAAAAGAAGGTGATTGGGTATTGGTTGATGCCGGTATGCCCAAGTCAGGCTCGGAGATCATTTCAGTTATTCAAGACCGTTTCGGACGGGACAACAAACCATCTGCTATAGTGCTTACACATGGGCATTTTGACCATGTAGGTGGACTGATGGAATTAATCGAAGAATGGGATGTCCCAGTTTATGCCCATCCACTTGAATTTCCCTATTTAACGGGAAAAAAGGAATACCCGGAGCCAGACCCGTCAGTTGAAGGAGGCCTTCTTGCCAAAATTTCATTTATTTACCCTACTCATCCGATTGATATAAAAAGTAATTTATATCCATTACCGACAGACCATAGTGTTCCCCATATGCCTGGCTGGGTTTGGATTCCCTCAGCAGGGCATTCACCGGGACACGCATCGTTCTACCGGGGTGATGACCGGATACTTATCTCAGGAGACGCGTTTATCACCGTCAGACAAGACTCATTATATAAGGTACTTCTTCAGCGGGAAGAAATCAATGGACCTCCAAGATACCTGACCACGAATTGGCAGGCCGCTTGGGAGTCGGTAAAAAATCTGGAATTACTTCAGCCCTTGTTGGCGATTCCCGGACATGGGAATGCCATGGAAGGTAAAGAATTAAGACAAGGGCTAAAAAAGCTTGTCCAGGAATTTGACAAGGTAGCAATCCCTGATCATGGAAAATATGTAGATGGCAGATAGTTCTTTAGGTAAAACTTCAAATCTACTAAAATAACATTTCTCCTTCATCATCTTCTTCATTCGCCTCCGGAATATCTTACTTCCTCAGGTTTTAGAGGGGTCATTCACTTAAAGTATCATCGTCTGGCTTGGCCAAACCGGTGTAAGCAGGTCCTTCCAACACTTGGCCATCCACGGAGAAGCGGCTGCCATGGCAGGGGCAATCCCAGCTTTTTTCAGCATTGTTCCAATGTACAATACAACCCATATGCGTACAAATACCCGATACTACATGGATTTTCCCCTGATCATCGCGATAAGCAGCCAATCGTTCATTATTTAATTTGATAGTTTTACCTTCCCCTGCCTTTATTTCTTTTAATTCTTTCGCCTGCCCATAAAAAAGGTAATCTTTTAACAGATGGGTTGCTACCGTTACATTTTCTTTTATAAACTTTGTGGCTGAAGCTACTGGGGTAAACCGCTTGGGATCATATAATTCTGCCCAGGGGTTATCTTTACCCAAGATAGAGTCGCTGATGATCATTCCGGATAGCGTACCGTAGGTAAGGCCATCTGCAGCAAAACCAGTGGCCAGGTAAGTATTGGTTTGCAAAGGGCTGGTCCCTATATAAGGAAGGTTATCCGCAGGTTTATAATTTTGAGCCGCCCAGGAATATTCTATTTCTTCTACCTCAAAATGGGCCCGAAGATAGGCTTCAACTTTTTTTAAGCTATCTTCATTGCTGGATTTGTTGCCGACTTTATGGGGTTCGCCAAGCACAAGTAAATAATTTCCGTGTTCATTACGGTATGGACGAATGGAATATTGGGGACCGGACTGCACGTGCCAATATACCCCTGGTGCGGGAAGCTCTCCTTTCAGTCGTACCGCCAAGGCATATTCCCGGTATGGTTCCATGGCAGTATGGACGCCATAAATACCCTTGGGAGAGTGAGTAGCCATTACTACTTTCTCTGCCTTTACTGTCCCGTTCGCGGTATGCACTGTACACGGGACCCCATCCTCCACCTTTGTTACTTGGGTATTTTCATATATCCTACAATTGCCTCCGGCTATGGAAGCTGCCAATTGCTGCACATATTTTAAAGGGTTGAATTGTGCCTGTTGGTCTATGGTCAAAAGGGCCTCCACCTCAAAAGGGAAGTTTACCGGTATTGTATCGCTTACCTTTAAGCCTGCTTTTATTGCCGCTTCCTTTTCCTTCTGTACCTGTGAATTTTGACTGTTGGTATCCGGGGTGGTGAACAAATGCCAAGGTACCCGATGATATCCACAGTCAAGGCCATATTCCTGCACCCGCTGTTCGATAAAAGCTATGGCAGCAGTCCGGGATTTGGCTACCATACGCATGGCATCTTCATTGTGTTTGGATCCAATTGAAAAAAGCCGCTCATCTATCGGAGCATAAAGATTTCCGGTTGAAGAACCGGTAGTACCTTTCCCCACCTGATACTGCTCCAATATGACGACATTCTTTCCTGCCTTGGCAAGATGATAGGCCACACTTAGACCTGTAATCCCCGCTCCTACAATAGCTATTTCTGCTTTTATATTCCCGGATAATGGGGGATATGTTTTCGAATCAGTAGTACTGCTCCATACTGCTTTTTTATCATATTGTTTTGTTCCCATGTCTGTTGTTTTACTTGCAGAATTTTTCCTAAGGAAATATAACTTACAAAAAATGAACCATACCGGCTACATTTTGAGGTTTTGCTATATCAATTATAAATGATTTTACAGCTTTTAACTTCTACCTAAACTTCTGGTTTTCAAACATTATCCATTCCTTAGGGCTATACAAACTACAGGATAGGATATGCTTCTTTATCCACTTTTTTATGAATATCTTGTAAAATTATTTAAGAAGTAACCGAAAACCGGAATAACCGGATCCCATGGGCAACAATAAACCTGTCAAAGAATCAATAGTGGAATATGCCCAAGGGAGCGTGGGAGGATTACTTTTTAGCTTTCCGCTTTTATATACCATGGAAGTGTGGTATTCAGGCTATCTGGTACAACCCGGAAATTTGATCATAATGGTCATCGTTACTTTCCTGCTGTTATTGGGATATAACCGATATTCGGGTATGCACCCTGGCACATCATGGAAAAATGTGGTGATAGACTCTTTTGAAGAAATGGGTATAGGATTAATTATGTCCTTTTGCATACTCCTCATGCTAAACCGTATCCAGTTGCACGCAGATTCACTGGATGAAATAATGGGTAAAGTCATCATAGAGGCAATGGTCGTTTCCATTGGTGTCTCCATTGGTACAGCCCAGTTGGGAAGCAGTGCCAAAGAAAATGGTGATCAAAAGGAAGATCAGGAAAAGGAGCTCTCTGATGCGGAAAAAGCAGGTAAAAAACGGCGATCAAGCAAGACGGCATTGGTGGTGTTGGCTTTATGTGGAAGTATAGTGGTAGGTGGAAGTGTGGCACCTACTGAGGAAGTACTGCTAATCGCTGCAGAAGCTACTCCACTGCACATCCTTCTTATGTCCATAGCTTCCATACTATTGAGTATGGTGGTATGTTATTTTATTGATTTCAAGGGAACGGGTCAATCTGAAAAAAAACCCGCCATTTATGATATAATTTTTGACACCTGCCTAAGTTATTCCGCGGCTTTGGTTTCTTCCATATTTGTCCTTTGGTATTTTGGTGCATTTTCGAATCTCAGCTTCTGGAACATAGTAGCGCAATGTATAGTATTAGGTGTAATTTCCTCCTTGGGCGCCTCGGCAGGCCGCCTCTTATTTAAGTAAAAATATATGAACGAAGATCGTAAGAAAAAGAACAATCCTGAGGATGAAAAGAATATTCTGGAATGGGCGGTATTTTCTTTAAGCCTACTTTTGATTACGGGGATTCTGGGTTATTTGGTTTTTCAAACCATACAGCATGAACCAGGATCCCCTGATTTGGTGATCACCTATGAGACTGCCCCTTCTCCGCATGCCCCTTACCGCTACCACGTGACCATAAGCAATGAGGGGCAGGAAACAGCTGAAGAAGTACAAATCGAACTGATACTGGAGAAAGATGGACAGCAGCTGGAGTTGGCTACCCTGGACATTCTTTATGCGCCAAAGGAATCCAGCAAGGAAGGATGGGTAAACTTTTCCAAAAACCCCATTGAGGCCGATACGCTTTACGCCCGGGTAGTCAGCTATAAAAAACCTTGAATCATATCAGAACAACAGGCTATAAAAGGAAAAATCGCTTTGAAAACCGTGGCTGCCTGTAAGTTTTAAGTACAATTGCCTCACTTTCCAATGCTTCATGAAATGCTGATTTTAAAGGACAGAATGGGGAAAAGATGATACACCAAAACGTGGTAATTTACCCCTGTACCATTCTTTTTCTGTCCTTTTCATTTACCTTCATCAAATTTTCCTTTTTACTGGAAATGGTACACTTAATGTATTCATTTTTTCACAAGATCATTAAAAATGCAAAGGTTCTTTTCGTAGTGCAGGACTGATCATCTTCTACAAAATGACTATTTATTAGGGGTTATTATAAATCATCAAAAGCCTCTTATGAGGTTCTTTTCTTATGCGGAGTACGGAAAAACCATTAATAGGAAATGCTTTGGAAATCAGTAGTAAGCGCTTTGAGAGAAAGATGCCGGTTGAGCGGGTTCTGGGAAAATATAGCAGTGGCTTTAAAGGACCGGCCCTGATCATCACGGCAGACATTCTCGGCAACGAGTTCAGTGGCATTTCCGCCTTTCTAAAAGTGTTGGACACCCTGACAAAATTGAATCTCCCCATTAGAGGGGAAATAACCGGATTAGCAGGAAACATTGGCGCTTCAAAAAACAAAGGCCTTTTGATGGGCTTGGACCAGAACACGTCTTGCTTTACGGAAAGTGGGTTCCTATATAACCATGGGGAAAACCAGGGCTATAATGAAGCAGGTGAATTTGTGGATTTGATTGAAGAATTTGAAAAAGCTCAGCATGCAATTATCACGGAAATATTTTATCTTGATCTTAAAACCTGCCCCTCAATCCGCCACCCTTATGTCTGCGTCAACAAGAATTTGCACTGTATACATTTTACAGAAAACCTGCCCCTCTATACCGTAAAAGGCCTGGAAGATTATATCACAGATCATATGGGGTTTTATCTAAATGCCAAAGGCTATATCGGCTGTACCATAAAAGGAGGCCCTTATGGTCCACTTTCATCGGTCCAAATACAGGAAGCCGCTATTTGGCTGGCATTGGTGTGCGGGGGCTGTTTGGAAGAAAAGGAGGTTCCCAATTTTGCCCTTCACCATAAAACCTTAAATAGAACCCGGGAAAGTAAAGAGGCAACTTCTTTTGAGGTCATCTATAAATATACTGTTCAGGAAGATGAATTTTTTAGGATGATTCCCGGATATATCAATTTTCAAAAAATCAACAAAGGAGAAGTTTTGGCTACTTCTGATGGTGGAACTGTCTTATCTGAATGGGATGGACGGATCTTTATGCCCCTGTATCATACACAGGGTCAAGATGGATTTTTTATATTAAAGGAGAGTGGTTAAATGTTATCATTATATAAAGGTAACCAGACCAAAAATGACCCTTCAATTATGGATTTATCTACTGCATTTTCATTACAGGGCAAAGTCGCTATTGTTACGGGTGCCAGCAAGGGCATCGGATGCAGTATCGCGGAATTTTTTGCGGCTGCAGGGGCAAAAGTAGTGATCAGTGCCAGAAAACAAGCTGATCTGGAAGAGGTAGCTGAAAAACTAATGAAAAAAGGATATGAGGTGACAGGTATTTCCTGCAATCTTGAAAAATCGGCGGAACTTAAAAACCTCGTGGATAAAACCATAGAAAAATATAACCAAATAGATATCCTGGTCAATAATGCCGGTATCAATCCAGTATATGATCATATTCAGGATTTAGATCTGGAGGTCTTTGAAAAAATCATGAAAGTAAATGTGAAAGCCCCCTTTGAGCTATCCAAACTTTGTCTTCCTTACTTAAGACAATCCTACAACCCCTCTATCATTAATATTGGATCAACAGATGGAATCTCGCCTGAACCGAAATTGGGATTATATAGTGTAAGCAAGGCTGCCCTTATTTCCTTGACTAAAGTTTTTGCCAAAGAATGGGGGGATTACGGGATCCGGGTGAATGTGATTTGTCCGGGCTTGACCCGGACAAAATTCAGTAATTTTGTGGGATTCCGTAATAAATGCATGGAGGATATGGTGAATAAGCTTCCGATCAAAAGAATAGGAGAGAATAAAGAAATTGGAGCCATGGCTTTGTTCCTGGCTTCCCCAGCTTCTTCTTACACTACCGGGACAATTATGTCTGTTGACGGAGGTTTTGCCATATGAAGACACCACAGATTAATTGGAAGCACCAAACCAATCCCTATGCATTAGTGGGAATACTGAAAGAGCTTTGATGTGCTCTTTCAGGTATTGTAGTCAAAGTTGTCTATAAAGGTTTTTTTTACCCTTTTACATATTTCAGATAGGTAACCCCAAGAGGAGATAAAGTAAGTGTAATAGAATTGGCTCTTTCATGAAGAGGGTCTGGAACTGAAGCGATTATTTCAGGGTTTTTTACATCGCTTCCAGAAAATCTTTTGTCATCGCTGTTAAAGATCTCTTTCCAATTTCCAGGTTCAGGCACGCCCACCCTATAATTTCCCCGGGTCATTGGCGTAAAATTGCATATGACTAAAATCATTTCATCTTCTATTTGACCTTTTCTCACAAAGGAAATGGTACTGTTGGCAGAATCCTGAATGTCGATCCATTCGAAACCTTGTTCTTCAAAACTCAGTTCATAAAGAGCAGGTTCTGATTGATAAAGACCGTTAAGTAATTTGAGCGTCTCCATCATACCCTGATGAAAATGATGATCTGTAAGGTGCCAATCCAAACTCGCGTCATGGTTCCATTCTGAAGTTTGCCCAAATTCAGCTCCCATAAATAGGAGTTTGCCACCAGGGTGGGCATACATGTAGGCATACAATGCTCTTAAATTGGCAAATTTCTGCCAGGCATCACCCGGCATTTTTAAAAGCATGGGTTCTTTACCGTAAACTACCTCATCATGGGAAAGTGGTAACATGAAATTTTCTGTAAAAGCATAATAAATGCTAAATGTAATGGCATTTTGATGATATTGCCGATGAATGGGGTCCATTTTGAAATACTCCAGGGTATCGTGCATCCATCCCATCATCCATTTCATACCAAAGCCAAGTCCGCCCATTGAAGTAGGCCTGGAGACCATGGAATAAGCAGTAGACTCCTCTGCAATGGTTATTACATCTTCAAATTCCTTATAGACCGTTTCATTAAACTCTTTTAAAAAGCTGATGGCCTCTAGATTTTCCTGTCCTCCCAACTCGTTGGGTTCCCATTCTCCTTCTTCCCTGGAATAGTTCAGGTACAACATAGAGGCTACTGCATCCACCCGCAATCCATCGACATGATACCTGTCCAACCAAAAAAGAGCATTACTGATCAAAAAAGACCGCACTTCATTCCTTCCGTAATTGAAAATATAGCTCTTCCAGTCAGGATGATAACCCTTTCTTGGATCTGCATGTTCATATAAAAAGGTGCCGTCAAAATAATGCAGGCCGTGCATATCCGAAGGGAAATGGGAAGGCACCCAATCAAGAATAACCCCGATTTCTTTCTCGTGAAGGACATCAATCAAATACATGAAATCATCAGGTGTCCCAAACCTGCTGGAAGGGGCAAAATACCCAGTGACCTGGTATCCCCAGGAGCCATAGAATGGATGTTCCATGACTGGCATGAATTCTACATGGGTAAACCCCATTTCTTTGAGATAGGCAGGTAATTCATGCGCCAATTCCCGGTAGGTCAATGATCGGTTTTCCTCTTCAGGCATCCTTTTCCAGGATCCTATATGCATTTCATAAACCGCATATGGTTTGGGTTTTCCGGCAATCCGCTTTCGATTGCTCATCCACTTTTTATCGTTCCATTGAAAATCCCCTTCCCACACAATGGAAGCTGTCTGTGGAGGAGTTTCCCAGTATAAAGCGTAGGGATCTCCTTTTTCTACTTCATAACCATTGTTTGAACGGATAAAATATTTATAGATAGTTCCCTTAGGGACCTCCGGAACAAAAATTTCCCAAATCCCTGAACCATCCTGACGGACATTCATATAATGGCTTTGGCGGTCCCAATCATTAAAATCCCCTATGACAGATACCTGTTGTGCATTGGGAGCCCACAAGGCAAAATAAGTGCCTTTCTCACCTTGGTATTCAATTAAATGAGAACCCAACTTTTTGTATAAGTGAAAATGCTTGCCTTCTTTAAAAAGGTGTACATCATAATCTGAAAATAAAGTGGCCTCGGTAGAAAATTCCGCCGTTATTATTTTTTCTGGTTTAGTCATGATTGTACCTGTTTAATATTGATTTTATACCCCTAAGTGGAATGAGTACCCAATCGGGGCGATTGTTAAGTTCATAATTCAATTCATAAACCGCCTTCTCGAGAAGAAAGGTTTCCAGTAAAATTTTTAGATCTCCCTCCTCCTTGGGAATAAAATTGGTATTCTTTACCTGATCAAGATATCCCTGAAGGTAAAACCTGGTCATATGATGGAACCATACCTCCGACCATCCTTGCAAATCATCGTCTTTCCTGTATTTATTAAATTCGTCCTGCAAAACCGTGCTATAGGCGGCATAATGGAAAGACCGGATCATTCCCGCTACATCACGCAAGGGGGAGCGTTTCAGCCGTCTTTCACTGTAAGCCCGGGCAGGTTCGCCTTCAAAATCAATAATAACAAAGTCTTTCCCGGTCCACAGCACCTGGCCAAGGTGATAATCCCCATGGTTTCTTATTTTCATGGTGGTAATTTTATGGTCAAAAATCCTTTTAAAGATCTTTAGAACCATATCCTTCATTTGCAAAACTTCTTCTGCTTCCTCCCTAATGGAGTCAGGAAGATTTTTAAGATTTTGTTTCAGGCTTTGGAAGGCACTTCGCGTAAGAGATTGCAAAGAGGAGTATAAAGAACGTTGATAATGTAAGGAAAAAGCTTCCGGTTCAAAATCCTTATCCTCAGGAAAAGAAATCAATGCTTGGTGCATTTCTCCCGTACGCTTGCCCAAAAGAGATATCCGGTCCGAAAATATGCCCTCTAGCAGTTCCTGTAGGGATGGGGACACATCCCCGAACAACAAAGGGGAAATCAGGTCATCAGATAAGTCCGGTATATTTTCTGTTTTAGGTTGTATCAGCACGCTTTCAAAATATTTTTGAAGAGCATCCTTGGTATATTCCCATGCGTCCCCCTGATTGGGCACTGCTTCCTGCATCATGGCCAATATCGTGCGGGAACTGCTGTCCTTGTGGTGCAGGGAAATGTCCCCAAGGAATCTAGGGACATTTGGAAAATGGGCCCTTTCTGTCAGGAACCGGGTGATTTCCAGATCCGGGTTTATGGTATCGTCAATTTTCCTGTACAATTTCATGAAATATTTTCCATTGTAAATAATGGACGTATTGCTCTGTTCCGCATTAAGTAATTTGGAGTTGACTTCCTGTTCTGATTTTAGATCGGCTTTCGGAGCAGCCTGGAACAATAAATTATCCTGCCCAACTTTCACCTTACGACCCCGTTTCAAATGGCTAAACAATGTGTTCCTGAAATCTTCATCGTAGGACGCATCCATCAAAAGCCCCTCTTCCTCGCCAATGGATAATTTGCCGATAATGCCTTTTTTGTCCACTGACCTAAGGTCTTCTTCCTGTTGAACCTTCATAAATATTATGGGTAATTGATAAAGCTCAGGCAAGCCCTCAGTGTACTGGACATCCAGGATCAACCATTTTGAAGCCCATTCTTTTTCCCCAATGTCAATGGCCTCCTTTATTTTTACGTTCTTTATGATACGTGTCTTGCTCCCGAACCAGCGGCATTCCTTGATATATTTTGGAAGTATATTGTTCTCCATCCGTTGTGGGTAATTCCCCGAAAAAAGCTCCTGCCAATAGTTTACCTTTAGGGAAGGCAGGCTTCCTTTTTCTTCAGAATAAACTTGATCTTTTTGCAGCACAAACCAATAATATCCATGGGGTGCCATAGTAAATAAATAAGGCCTCTCAGTAATCCGTGGAAATCTATTGTGACTGAACATTTCTATCGGCGTAAAGCTTTCATAATCTTCCAATTCAATCTCTGCTGCCTGTGAAAAGCGGGATAAATTGCCCAGGATCAATATGATTTCATCTTCATAAATACGGGTAAAAGCAATTACCTTGGAATTCGCAGGGGAGAGGAAAGAAATATTGCCCCTGCCAAAGGCTTTATGTTGCTTGCGCAGGTTAATGATTCGCTTCATCCACCACAGTAGGGACGATGAACTGACCTGCTGAGATTCTACATTTATAGATTCGTACTTGTATTCCGGATCAATGATTACAGGCAGGTACAATTTATGGGGATTGGCCTCAGAAAACCCTGCATTTTTGTTGGCATTCCATTGCATAGGTGTTCGCACCCCATCCCGGTCTCCCAGGTAGAAATTATCCCCCATTCCTATTTCATCGCCATAATAGATTACCGGGGTGCCTGGCAGGGAGAATAAGAGAAGGTTCATCAGCTCTATCTTACTGCGGCTGTTTTCCAATAAGGGTGCTAACCTATGCCTTATCCCTACATTGATCTTGGCCTGTATATCCTTAGTATACATCTTGTACATGTAATCCCGTTCCTCATCCGTTACCATTTCCAGGGTGAGTTCATCATGGTTTCTCAGGAAAATTGCCCATTGACAGGATTCCGGGATTTCCGGGGTCTGATCAATGATATCGGTAATAGGATAACGGTCTTCCATTTTTACAGCCATAAACATCCGGGGCATAATGGGAAAATGGTAGTTCATGTGACACTCCTCCCCATTACCAAAATACGCAGCTGAGTCTTCGGGCCACATATTGGCTTCTGCCAATAGAAGTTTATGGTCATACTTTTTGTCCACCCGTGCCCTTAAATCCTTTAGGAATTGATGGGTTTCAGGCAAGTTCTCACAATTGGTATTCTCCCGCTCAAAAAGATAGGGAACCGCATCAAGACGGAAACCATCCACGCCCATTTTTAACCAATAGTCCATAATTTTAAAAATCTCCTTCTGCACCCGGGGATTGTCAAAATTCAAATCCGGTTGATGGGAAAAGAAACGGTGCCAATAGTAAGATTCCGCTACTGGATCCCAGGACCAATTGGAGGGCTCCGTATCCGTGAAAATGATCCTTACATCCTTGTATTTGGTGGGATCGTCACTCCATACATAATAATCCCAGTAAACAGATCCGGGTTTGGCTTTGCGGGCGCGCTGGAACCAAGGGTGCTGATCTGAAGTGTGGTTGATTACCAGCTCCGTAATCACCTTTAGTCCTCTGCTGTGGGCTTCTTTGATAAACTGCTTGAATATTTTTATGTCACCATAGGATGGATTGATCGAATAATAATCTGCAATGTCATAGCCGTCATCACGAAGGGGGGAAGGATAAAACGGCAATAGCCAAATGGCCGTCACCCCGAGATCTTCCAGATAATCAAGTTTTTCCAGAAGCCCTTGAAAATCCCCAATACCGTCCCCATTGCTGTCAGAAAAGGCTTTGATGTGCAACTCATAAATAATGGCATCTTTATACCAATGAATGTTCTCTTCGATATCTGATTTATCAGTCATATAATCCTATAAATTGGTCGTTTTAACTTTCAAGTTTAGATGCCTTCCACACGAAATAAGTGTGCTGGCATGGACTGCGGACGCAGCTCTATATAGTTCCACTCGCTCCTCCAGGTATATTGCTCACCGCTAATCAGATCGTGCACTACAAATGGTCCCCGATTTTTTAGCCCAAAATATTCCAAGGGCACCTTTACCCATCCGGCTTGGGTATAAACGGGATCCAGGCTTACAATGATCAAAAGCTTGTTATCTTCATCTGTTTTGCTGTAGCAAAAAAGTTGTGAATTATCAGTTTCGTGGAATTCTATGTTCCAAGTGCTTTGCAACGCTTTATTTTCCCTCCTGATCTCATTGATGCTTGTGATCAATTCTTTAATTCTTGTACTCCTGTTCCAGTCCCAAAGCTTGATCTCATATTTTTCAGAATCGATATATTCTTCTTTCCCTGGATATGCCTTATTTACCCCCAACTCAAAGAGAGGACCATAAATTCCATAATTGGAAGACAAGGTAGCGGCGAGGATCAGGCGGATCATAAAAGAAGATTCTCCCTTATTTTCAAGTGAAATGGGCAGGATATCCGGTGTGTTGGGCCAGAAATTGGGGCGGAAATACTCCCTTCTCTCTGTTTTTGTGAGTTCTATAAGGTATTCCTGGAGTTCTTCCTTATTGTTTCTCCAGGTGAAATAAGTATAGGATTGATTAAAGCCCACTTTGGCCAACTGTTCCATGATCCTGGGCCGGGTAAAAGCTTCTGCCAAAAAAATAATGTCCGGATTTTTGGCATGTACTTCTTTAATCAACCAACCCCAGAATCTAAAGGGTTTGGTATGGGGATTATCCACCCTAAAAATTCTCACCCCTTTTCCAATCCAAAAATCCACAATGCTCTTCATCTCTTTCCAAAGGTTCTCCCAATCTTCGGTTTCAAAGTTTACCGGAAGTACATCTTGATATTTTTTTGGTGGATTTTCAGCATATTGGACCGTGCCGTCAGGGCGCCATTTAAACCAGTCTGGATATTTCTTGACATAGGGATGGTCGGGGGAACATTGGATGGCAAAGTCCAAAGCTATTTTGATGTCCAATTCGCCTGCTTTTCTAACCAAACTGGCAAAATCTTCAAAGGTACCCAGTTCTGGGTGAATGGCCTTATGGCCCCCTTCTTTGGACCCGATGGCCCAAGGGGAACCCGGATTGCCAGGTTGGGCTGTGGGCACATTGTTCAAGCCTTTTCTGTTACTTGTCCCAATCGGGTGAATGGGTGGCAGGTAAACCACATCAAAACCCATTTTTGCTACTTCGGGTAAAATTCTTTCGCAGTCTTCAAAGGTTCCGTGCTGTCCTTCTGTAAGCGAGGTGGATCTTGGAAAGAACTCATACCAAGCACTGAACAACACCAGCTTTCGCTCCACTTTCACAGGTAAGATTTTGGAATAGCGCATAACCTTAGCCCTATCGTACAACCCTTGCATCAAACTGGATACAGTCTCACTTAAAGCATAGGAAACAGTTTTAGCCTCATTTTTATTGGTCCTGAATAAATCAATGGATTGCTCGAGCTTCTTCTTTTGAGTCTTCGAAGCATTCATTGATGCTTTTTCCATCAGTTCCGCCCCGATGAGCAATTCGTTTCTGATATCTTGATGGTCCTCAAATTTTTTCTTCAGTCCATGCTGCCAGGTAGAAAAATGGTCCACCCAAGCTTCTATCGTATATTCATAGGCTCCTTCGCTATCCGGGATGAATGTGCTCTGCCATTGGTCATTGGAAATAAAATTCATGGGAATTTCATTCCATTTACTTTCTTTTCCTTTTTGGCTTTTCCTATGGAGAAGGGAGGCTTTTACCAGATCGTGGCCATCTACAAAAATATCCGCACGTACATTGATGGGCTCATTAATTATTCTTTTTATTGGATGCTTTCCACAGTCGATCTGAGGATAGACATTTTCTATGGCAACTCTTTTTTGTCCTTCCAGTGCTTTCATAAATTCAAATCTTATTCCTTTTATAACATAATCATTATGCCATGTTATGGAAAGATGTGTTTTTTTTATAAAAACTTCCACCCATTCACCGATGAGGGAAGATAAATTTAATGAATTCACGCTTCTGGACAGTCAAAAACCTCTTTTTTTTTAACTGTCGGTTATTTGGCATAATTCTGTATGTGAAAACAAATATTAGCTAATGCATAGACGGATAAACATCTTTTAATGTATTCCAACTTTGACCATTTAGGCTTGCAATAACTGGAAAAGTCCCTTATGGATAAAAATATTACGAAATTCGTTGGCACACAGTATACTTCCAATAATACCTGCTTGGTGAATGTATGGTCCCCTTTTTCAAAAAGAGTTGAGTTAATGCTAAAAGGCCATAAGACTCCACATGAGCTGACAAAAGACACCTATGGATATTGGCAAAAGGAGGTAAAGGAGATGAAGCCGGGAACGAAATATATGTTTTCGCTGGACAATGAACTTCAAAGGCCAGATCCAGCATCTGCAAGTCAGCCTGAGGGGGTGCATTCCTGGTCTGAGGTGGTGGACCATAAGGCATATGACTGGGAAGATGCAACCTGGAGCCCCAGATCCATTGCAGAAATGATCATTTATGAACTGCATGTAGGTACTTTCACCCCAGATGGGACTTTTGAAGCAATCATCGAAAAGTTGGATCACCTGCTGGAATTGGGAATAAACACCATTGAAATAATGCCCATTGCCCAATTTCCAGGAAACAGGAACTGGGGATATGACGGGGTTTATCCTTTTGCTGTGCAACAAAGCTACGGTGGTGTTGAAAAATTGAAACAAATGGTGGATAATTGTCACCAAAAAGGGATTTCGGTCATTCTTGATGTAGTGTACAACCATATGGGACCGGAAGGCAATTATCTTTCTGACTTTGGCCCCTATTTCACGGAAAAATACCATACCCCTTGGGGCAGTGCCATTAACTTTGATGACAAATACAGTGACCATGTCAGAAATTTCTTCCTTCAGAATGCTTTAATGTGGCTGGAGGATTACCATTTTGACGGGTTGAGATTAGATGCCGTGCATGCCATTATGGACAATGGCCCTGTACATTTTTTGAAGGAATTGCGTATGCGGGTGGATCAATTGGAGAAAAAGACCGGTAAAAGCTATTGTTTGATAGCAGAAAGTGACATGAACGATGTAAAAATCTTAAATGATTATTCACAGGGGGGCTATGGGCTGGAAGCACAGTGGACAGACGATTTTCATCATGCGGTACATACCTTGGCTACCGGGGAAAGGGGCGGCTATTACGCTGATTATGGGAAAATAGCGCATTTGGGAAAGTCATTTAAACAGGCTTTTATCTACGATGGCCTGTACTCAGAATATAGAAAGAAAACAGTGGGAAACGACCCCAGCCAGCTTCCTAAGCATAAGTTTCTGGTGGGCATTCAAAACCATGATCAGGTAGGGAACCGGATGCTTGGAGAGCGTTTATCTCAATTGGTCTCCTTTGAAATGTTAAAGCTTTCCGCTGGGGTAATGTTAATCTCCCCCTTTGTGCCCATGTTGTTTATGGGGGAAGAATATGGGGAAGACCAACCTTTTCAGTATTTTGTAAGCCATGGTGACCCTGGCTTGATTGAAGCAGTACAAGAAGGAAGGAAGCTTGAATTTGAATCCTTCCAATGGGGGGGGGAGGTGCCTGACCCGCAATCAATATCAACATTTAATGCCTCAAAATTAAAATGGAACTTTAAGGAAGATATCCCAAAGGGTATCTTGTTCAAATATTATCAACAATTAATCCACTTGAGGAAGGAGGGATCTTTTACGGCTTTTATTGATAAAAACATCAATATAGTCACCCATGAGCAGGAGAACATGCTTTCAATTTTTGCAGGAAAAGACAATAGGGAAATAATAACTGTATTCAATTTCAGCCATAAGGAGCAAAAAATTAGCCTCCCTGAAAAAGATCAATCCTGGTCAAAAATAATTGCTTCTGCCGATTTGCACTGGAGTGGGCCTCAGGATATGCTGGAAACAGTCTATAGCGGAGAGGAACTGGCCATTCCTTCTACCTCACTGGTCATTTATAAAAAATAATCACATTAAAGTCTATAAAATGAGTAAGAAATATATTTGTCTGCACGGGCACTTTTATCAGCCCCCCAGGGAAAATCCTTGGCTAAACATTGTAGAAATACAAGATTCCGCGTATCCTTATCATGATTGGAATCATAGGATCAATGCTGAATGCTACGCCCGGAATGCCGCATCCAGGATCCTGAATGAAGAAGGCAAGATCCTGGATATCATTAACAACTATTCGTGGATGAGTTTTAATATGGGCCCCACTTTGCTGGCATGGATGGAGAACGAGGCACCGGAGACTTACCAAGCCATTTTATGGGCGGACAAGGACAGTCAGGAGCGGTTTTCCGGACATGGTTCTGCATTGGCACAAGCCTATAACCACATGATTATGCCTTTAGCCAATGCAAATGACCAGGAAACCCAGGTGATCTGGGGAATAGAAGATTTTAAGTCCAGATTTGGTCGCCATCCAGAAGGAATGTGGCTTGGAGAAACCGCAGTAAATACAGCTACATTGGAGATGTTGGCAAAATATGATATAAAATTTACCATTCTATCCCCCTATCAGGCTAAAAGAAGCAGAAAAATCGGTGACAAAAAATGGAAAGATGCCACCGATGCTAAGGTCGATCCTAAAAAAGTTTACTTATGCCAACTACCTTCAGGTAAAAATATCAATCTTTTTTTCTATGATGGTCCCGCTTCCCAGGGAGTTGCTTTTGAAGGGCTGTTGGACAATGGGGAAAAGTTCGCCAATCGGCTTAAAGAACTTTTTACGGAAGAAGAAGAGGTGGAATTGGCCAATATTGCCACCGATGGGGAAAGTTACGGCCATCATCATCGGTACGGGGAAATGGCACTTTCTTATTGCCTGGATTCCCTTGACAAAAATGAGGATATAAAACTCACGGTATATGGGGAATTCCTTGAAAAGTTCCCTCCTGAACATGAAGTGGAAATTCTCGAAAACACCTCCTGGAGCTGCTACCATGGGGTGGAAAGGTGGAAAAGCAACTGTGGCTGTAACACAGGTGGTAACCAAAATTGGACGCAGGAATGGCGTGGGCCATTACGGGAGGCTTTTGATTGGGTGCGGGAAAAATTCATTGGGCTTTATGAAAGGGAGATGAAAAGTTATTCTCCCGATCCCTGGGGACTGAGAAATAGATATATCCAAGTGGTCCTGGACAGGTCAAATGAAAATGTGAATGCTTTCTTGAAAGACAATATTGAAAAGGAGTTGTCCGAAGAGGAAAAGAAAAAGATCTTGATGTTACTGGAAATGCAATATCATACCATGTTAATGTATACCAGTTGCGGATGGTTTTTTGATGAGGTAAGCGGCATTGAATCCATGCAGGACGTTTTCTATGCGGCAAGAGCCATACAGTTGGCAGAAAAAATCAGTGGGGAAAATTATGAGGAAGAATTTGTTCAGTTATTGGAAAAGATCCCCAGTAATCTCAAAGAGTTTGGGAACGCTTCTGTCGCTTATCATCGGTTTATAAAACCCATGATCATAGACTTGGTCCGAGTCGGGGCCCACTATGCGGTAGCTTCCCTGTTTGAGCATTTTCCGGACGAAATGAACCTGTTCAACTTTCATGCTACCACCAAGTCCCGAAACTACTATGAGGCCGGAAAGCACAAACTTGTAATTGGCCATACGATATTTCAATCTGACCTTACGCTGGAGAAAGTTGATATTTCCTTTGCGGTGCTTCATTTGGGAGAACATCATCTATATGGTGGGGTAAGGGAATTTATAGGAGACGAGGCCCTGCAGGAATTAGAGAAAAAGGTCGTGCAAAGTTTCCACAGGAGCGATATTCATGAAATATTTAACCTGATGGACCGCTACTTTGGCACCCATAATTACTCTTTCTGGCATCTTTTCAAAGATGAGCAGCGTATTACTATGGGGCTCGTGATGGAATCTGTCCTAAAGAACACAGAAGGTCTAATAAATAAGATGTATGAAGATAATTATCCCATCTTGCAAGTGTTCAAAGAAATCAATATGAATGTTCCACAACAGTTGAAGCTTCCCGTAGACCTGGCCGTGAATAACAAGCTGATCAATCTGCTCAAATCAGAAACTATGAATGTTTCTGATTTGAGCAAAGTATTGGAAGCTTCAAACCGGATAGCTGCAGACTTGGATTTAATCACCCTTAAATACCTTTCGGATGCCAAAGTAAATGATCTGTTGAAGGAGCTTTATGAAAATCCAGCTGATGAAAAGTTGATGACCACCATTCTCGACCTCCTTCACCTGATCGAAACCAGTGAAATTGCCCCAGAGTATTGGGAGGCACAAAATATTGCTTTTCTAATTAAAACGGAAAAATATAAAAGCTTCAAGGAAGCAAGTGAAGCCGGAGATCCCGAGGCGGAAAAATGGATCAAGGATTTTGATGAATTGTACCAATCCCTTAACCTAATCCCTTAGTCAATGAAAATCCCTGCTTCTACTTATCGGCTACAGTTGTCCCCTGAATTTACTTTTAACAACCTGCGCCATATCCTGGACTACCTGGAAGGTTTTCAAATCAGCACGGTTTATTCTGCTCCCTTTTTTCAGTCCAGGAAGGGGAGCACACATGGATATGATATCATTGACCCTTTTAAAATAAATAAAAAAATCGGTGATTTGGAAAATTTTAGGGAAATCAGTGACCTCCTAAAGCAAAAAGGAATGGACTGGCTCCAGGATATTGTCCCAAACCATATGGCCTACAGTCCTGCCAATTCATGGATTTACAGCATTTTAGAACAGGGGCCCCACTCAGAATTCTATAATTTCTTTGACATCAACTGGAAATATAAAGGTTGGGAAGGTAAAGTGATGGCCCCTTTCCTTGGGGATTCCCTGGAAAAGGTAATTACAAAGGGGGAAATCAAGCTTATCTTCAGTGACAGGGGATTTTTCCTTCAATATTTTGAACATGAATACCCTGCCAGTGTAAATTCCTATTCCTTTCTTTTGTCACATGGCCAGGAAAGTTCCAGTATGGCACCGTGGAGTGGAAAATTTAAAAATAACCCTGGAAATGCAGACCAATGGCAGGAATTGAAAAACAGATTGTACCAAGCGGCTCAAAATGACCCCTCGTTGAATGAAAAGATTGATGAAATTGTCCAAGCCTTCAATACTTCTGGTAAATTAATGCACCACTTATTGGACCTTCAGTATTTTAAACCGGTCCATTGGAAAGAATCAGAAAGAAAAATCAATTTCAGACGTTTCTTTACCATTAATGACCTCATATGTTTGCGCATGGAGAAGGATGAGGTGTTTAGGGCCTACCACTCTTTTATCCAACAACTGTGCGAAGAAGGATTGGTTTCCGGTTTACGGATCGACCACATAGATGGGTTATTTGATCCCGCAGGTTATCTTGAAAAACTCAGCAAAATGCTGGGCAATGATTTTTATATCATCATAGAAAAAATATTGGAGTGGGACGAGGAGCTTCCTAATACCTGGCCCATGCAGGGGACCAGTGGTTATCATTTTTTGGCCATTGTCAATAATCTTTTTACAGCATCCCAACACCAAGAGCAGTTTAAAGCCGGCTATAAGCAGGTTAATCCCGGAGTGGTAGATTATAAGCAACTCGTATATGATAAAAAAAGCTTTATCCTTCATGAAAGAATGGGAGGAGAACTACAGAATCTATGGGATCTTTTGGAAGACCTGAAACTACTCCCGGAAGGGGAAGGTATAAATAAGGAACAAGTGAGGCAGGCCTTAAGCGCCTTTTTGGCGGCTTTTCCGGTTTATCGGATATATCCGACGGAATTTCCACTGACGGACCGGCAACGCAGGATCATTGATGAGGCACATCTCATTGCTGTAGAAAAAGAGCCTTTGTTAAAAGAAGAGTTGGATTATTTGAGGACTGTATTCACAGGGGAAGCGGGCAAAAATCCGGAAAATATGGGATATTTCCTTCAGCGGTGCCAGCAATTTACCGGACCATTGGCTGCCAAAGGTGTGGAAGATACTTCATTTTATATTTATAATCAGCTGATTTCCCATAATGAAGTAGGGGACTCGCCACAGGTATTTGGAATAAGCATAGATCAGTTCCATGACCTCATGAAACAGCGGAAGGAAAAATTCCCCCTATCCATCAACGCAACCGCTACCCATGATACCAAACGGGGCGAAGATGCCAGGATGCGGATCAATGTGCTGAGCGGAATCCCTGAAGAATGGTTTCAAAAAGTAGAAGAATGGCACCATCTCAATAAAAATTTAAGAAAAAGAGAAAACATTCCCGATAAAAACGAAGAATATTTTATTTATCAAGCCTTAATTGGTGCCATGCCTTTTGGCAAGGATATGGAAGAAAATTTCCTGAGCCGTACCAGCGATTATCTTCAAAAAGTCCTTAGGGAAGCTAAAGAACATTCTTTTTGGTCCGATCCGGATGAAGCTTACGAAAAAGAAGTGGCTGATTTTGTAAAAAATATTCTTGAACACGAACAATTTAGGGCTTCTTTTGATCCCTTCAGGATCAAAATAGCCTTCTATGGAGCTATAAATTCACTTGGACAAAGTCTGATCAAAGTAACCGCTCCGGGGATTCCGGATATTTACCAGGGAAGCGAACTTTGGGACCTGAGTTATGTAGATCCTGATAACCGACGTCCGGTGGATTACGATTTGAGAAAAAAGTATTTGGAAGAATTTGAAGCATTCACCGAAGGTATGGATGCTAAACAATTGGAAAACCTGATGAAGAATTATCCTGACGGCAAAATAAAAATGTTTACCCTATACAGGGCTTTGAGGGAACGGAGGTTGAATAAATCGATTTTTGAGCAAGGGGATTATATTTCCCTTACTGTTTCGGGTGATTTCTCCCAAAAGGTAATCAGCTATGCCCGGTATCACCAAGGAGAATGGTACCTTATCGTAGTACCGCTATTGGTGGCCAAATTAAGTTCCACTGAATCTTTTCCGCTCGGAAAGGCTTGGGAAGGGGGCTATCTGGATTTGCCTAAGGAGGCTCCTGGTGAATGGATCAATGTGTATACCGATCAAATCATTTCTTCCACCGGAAAACTTGCATTAAGCACTTTATTTGAATCATTCCCTGTTGTCTTACTTAAATCCAAAGGGATCTGAAGGAGTTGATATGAATCGAGCATGATAAAATGCTATCACCCACGGAATGATTATTTCTGAGAGATTCCCGCTTAGGTGAGACAGGTTTTAAAGATAAAGAAAATTATATACGGGATGAAATTAAAAAGAAGCAGTGCCATTTTACTTCACATCACTTCTTTGCCTTCCTCTTATGGAATAGGTG
The DNA here is from genome assembly GCA_040905145.1 of Anditalea sp. Lineage (GTDB taxonomy): Bacteria > Bacteroidota > Bacteroidia > Cytophagales > Cyclobacteriaceae > DATGMS01. The sequence continues at coordinate 58,521 of JBBDSC010000202.1, read as the reverse complement.
ATATGGGAAAAAATGCCTATCAATTTATTGATTTCCTTCACCAAAGTGGCCACCGATATTGGCAGCTCTTACCCATCAACCCAACAGAAGCGTTTTTTAGTCACTCTCCGTATAGCAGCTTTTCTGCGTTTGCGGGAAACCCCCTGCTTATCAGCCCGGACTTGCTGGTAAAAGAAGGTTTTCTGACCAGGCAGATCCTTTCTTCTCCACCAATTTTCAATGACCAGAAAGTCGAATTTGAGGTGGTGAGTAACTATAAATTTGAGCTTTTGGACATGGCTTATAAAACTTTTCTTAAAAAAGAAAAGCAGCACAGTGTCCTGTTTAATAAATTCTGTAAAGAAAATGAAGAATGGCTGGAGGATTATGCTATTTATCTATCCTTAAAAGGGAAATATCAGAGTAGCTGGACAGAGTGGCCCAAACCTGCCCGGGACAGGGATCCAAATATGATGGCCCAATTAAAAACAGAGCTGGCCGAAAGAATAAAAAAAGAAAAATTTATTCAATACCTCTTCTTTTCCCAATGGGAAAAGCTAGTGGATTATAGTCGCCAAAGGGAAATAGCCTTCATTGGGGATATCCCCTTTTATATCAATCATGACAGTGTAGACTGCTGGGCCCATGCGACTTATTTTAAACTGGACAAAAACAAAAATCCAACAAAAGTTTCGGGGGTTCCTCCGGATTATTTCAGTGAGACAGGCCAGCTATGGGGCACGCCAGTGTTTGACTGGAAGGCTTTAAAGAAAAATAACTTTGATTGGTGGATAGCACGCTTAGGACAAAACTTGCGGCTGTATGATGTCGTTCGCTTGGATCATTTTAGGGCCTTTGCCGCTTTTTGGGAGGTTCCTGCAAAAGATGAAACGGCCATGAACGGCAAATGGTCTTCATGCCCCGGGAATGAATTTTTTCAGGTGGTACAGGAGAAATTTCCAGACATGCCATTTATCGCCGAAGATTTGGGATTACTGGACCAGCCTGTGTATGACTTACTGGAAAACTTTGACTTCCCCGGAATGAAAGTGCTACAATTTGCCTTTGATGAAGAAATCGGGCAAAATCCCTACATCCCCCATCACCATACCAAACACAGTGTGGTATTTACAGGAACCCATGATAACAATACAAGCCTTGGATGGTTTAATTCTTTGAAAAAGGAAGAAACCAAGAGGTTGTCCAGCTACATAGGGTTGAATGCCACTAAAGGCAACATCCACCAAATCATGCACCGAATGGCCCTTATGTCCGTATCGGATCTGGCCATTGTGCCGATTCAGGATATTTTGGGATTGGACGAAAAAGCCATCATGAACCGTCCCGGTACCAACAAAGGAAACTGGACCTGGCGCCTAAAACCCAATCAACTGCCCACGAAAAAGACAGGGGAGCTCAAGAAAATGAATGAGCTATATGGAAGGTGGAAAAAAATGGAAAAAGAAGCTGAATAAGATAGAGTGGTCACATATTTGTTATACCTTTTCATACAAAAAGTTTAAAATTATGAAGATGAACCATTTCGAAAAATTGCTTAAGGGAGTCTGGGAACTTGAAAATGGAGGACCTGTAGTAGAATTGGGCGCAGACCGTAAAATGTCTCTACAGAGTAATGAAAAAGAAGCAACTTTTTCCCTGGAAGAAGAAGAGGGAATGCTGTTATTGACCATTCCTTCCGTCATCGAAAAGTCTGAAGTGCTCAATATCAGCCCAACAGAACTTGTGGTCAAAGAATTTGAACAAGGTACCGCCAATAGCAAGATCAGGACCTTTAGAAGGATAAGTGAATCCTGATTCTCCTTTGGGCAATTCCCGGTACGGCCCAACAGAAAAGTTCCTCCTCCTGATCAAGACCGAGAGGGCAAGAAGTCTTGTGTTCCGGCCCGCTAAAAGATACTGTCTTTAAAGCTCCTTGCAGCTTCTTCCATTTTTTCCCATATTTCATTTAGATCTGAATTTTGAGCCTCTTCCCTAGTCAGCAGTGTCCTGTCTTCATCTTCTAAGGGTTCAGCCTCACTCTGCCCATTATTTTTCCTATAATAGGTCTGTAGCCACAATCCATTGTCCCTATATCGATAAACGGTTTGATAGGAATAATCGTCATTTAATTCTTCCCATGAGGAAGTTATTTCATCATCGTCAAGCTGAAAGCCAGCTCCTATGGCCTCTGCCCTGGCTTGGAATTGATTTTTAAATTCTTCCCAATTGAAATTTGAATTTTCATCAAGATCTACCTTTACCCAATTGTTGGGGTCAAAGTCCGATGGGTCCTTGGAAGAACTCATCTGATGGTTCTGTTCAACGGCTGCTGTATCTTCAGCACTATCAATTTCGGTCCAATTGCCTCCTGTATTTCCATTGCCGCCCCCGCAGGAATAAAGCATGGAAAAAGAGAATATAACCAATAGCATTTTCAGGAAGTTTTTAGTTGGATTTTTCATGGTTTAAGGGTTAAGGTGTAACCTAATATAAGGCTCCAAATAAAAATCAATAATGAGGCCATTTTGTTAACCTGTTATATTTAATTCCTACTCAGCCCATTTATAACATCAAACAACTGAACAATTTATAAAAATTATTACTCCAAAAATTCTCTCCATGCACCGGATTCCGCAGTTCTTTTTACCACCGCATTTCTTTCTTTTATAAAATTAGCCATATAATTGGTCAAAAATAACCTATCCACCACTTCCCCCACAAGGCCAAAAGGAGACTCAAAGACCAGAACATCAGTCATTACAGTCCCTTGTCCTTCTGCCTTAAAATAATGTTCATGCTTCATGGATTTAAAAGCGCCTTTGAGCATTTGATCTGTAAAAAAATTGGGTTTATCGAATTCAGTCATTTTCGAGGTCAATGTCTGCCAAATCCCCAAATGCCTGGCTCTCCAGGTAACTGTATCATTCAATTCCAAAAGACCTGTGTTTTTCCCTCCGATAACTTTTTCCTGTGTCTTTGCTGCAGAAACTACATGTAAGTCAATATTTCTTGCAAGGTCGAATACCCTTTCAACAGGTGCCTGAATAGTGATTTGTAGCTCTACCTTGGCCATTTTAATTGTATCAAATCATGTGCATTTATTTTAAACCCGGCTTATTGATCTTGATCTTTTCCTGATCTTGCCAAGATTGACCTATAGCGGAAAGAAATTCAGAATAGTTCCAGTCCAGGACAGATTTGGAAGATTTATCAGGAACGCATACATAGGTTTCATCAACAGGAATGCCGGTTGGTTTTAACCCGCAGGTACGCAACATGGCTTCAACAGCTGCATGATTGGGAACCCACCAGTTGGTTGGATCACCGGCCAGTTCTTTTTCTATAAAGGCCATTTTAGGCCATCCTTCCTCAAGCATTTCCTTACGGTCATTGACATGATAATTATCTTTTATGGTCTTTTCTACCTTATCAGGCATCATCAGGGTCTGAAATACCATCATCTTTTTAACTTTTCGGGATATTATATCCAGAGCGAGAAGGGGATAACGTAAATGGTAGAAGACACCCATAAACCACACCATATCAAACTCCTCATTAATTTTCCATAGGTCATAAACCTGCATCTGCCGGAACTCAACCTTACCTTCCAATCCATAAACCTTTGCTGCCCATTCAGCTTGCCTGAGATAGTGCGGGTCCAGGTCAATTCCCAATACCTTGGCACCCCTTTTAGCCAATTCAAATGTATAGAACCCCGCATTGCAGCCAATGTCCAATATCCGCCAACCTGAAAGGTCTTCAGGAACATAGGTCTTTAACTGGTCCCATTTAAAAGAAGGAAAGTCTCCCAGGAAATGATCAGGAGCCGTTTCCTGATTTCCGGGCAGATGAAGATTATGAAACCATGGACCTAGTCTTTCAATTTCTTTTTGGGTTTGTTCACTGGTTATCATGTAGATATTATTTATTAGTTCCTTCCCCGTCATTCATAGGGAATCAATTTGGGGAATACCCTTAGCCTTTCAGAATATTTTTTTCCTCCACCATATATTTCACTTCTTCAAAATAGGAAATCAACTCCTTTGCCCGATGTGCTGCTGTATGAGATCCCATTACTTTCTTGCGGGCAGCCTCTCCGATTCGCTTCAGCTCTTCATCTGATGTTTCCCTGAGAAGAGCCATCACCTCTTCTGTGGATCGGGCAATGAAGATTTCTTCTCGATCTTTAAACAGGTCAGTTAATCCTTCCCAATAATCGCTTATTATAGGAACCCCACAGGCAGCCGCCTCAAATAATCTGACACTGGGCGAATAGCCTAATCTGACCATAGCTTGCCGGGTTATATTTAAGGTAAAGCGCTGTCGGTTATAAAACTCCCTGTGAAGGGGAGGGGAAAGGTGACTGATCCGCTCCACATTTTCCGGCCAACTTATCTCTTCAGGATAACCTGACCCTGCTACCACAAAGTTTTTTTCCTGCAAGTTAATGGCCGGACGCAGCAATAGTTCTTCGACGCCAGGTTGTCTGTCATCACTATAAGTGCCGAGATATCCCAGCGTCCATTGCTTATCAAGTCCCATGGGATAATAAATGGAAGGATCTACTGAACAATACAAAGCTTTTGCATTTTTTGCCCCGTAGATTTTCTCCAATTGTTGAAGTACTTTCCCTCCTGAGAAAGAAAGATAAAGGTCAAAATCCGGGATTAAGCTTTTGCTGATATATTCCTGCTTTCCCTCATCAAGTTGTTGCAGGGTCACAGGCGTGTCAATATCATAAAAGGCCGTTATTCCTTTGGCTGTAGTCAAGACCCATTGGGAAACCTCCACCCCTTCGGGGACATAGGATCCAACGATCACCATGTTGGCAGATTTGACCAGAGACTCAAATTTCTTTTGTAATTCTTCCTTGGAACGGTAGAATTCAAGCTGGTAATCATCAGATTGATCAAAATCACGGTTGGTGCTGTACCAGGGCTTGTCATGTTCCAGGAAATAAATATCATGGCCCATCAGACCCAATTCCTTTAACAAGCCCCTGTAGGTGGTCGCATGGCCATTGCCCCAGGAAGAACTGATGGTCAGGCCAATGAATACGATCTTCATATGACATTATTTTTAAGTTGGAGAATTTCTTCCAATTGCTGCGCCCTATGCCCATAGGTATGGGAATTCAACGCTTTTTTCAATGCCGCCTCCCCTATGGATTTGGCACATTTCTCCCCAAGGAACAATAAATGGTTTTTCACTTCTTCTGTTGAGTTGGCTACAAGTATTTCTTGCTTGGGTTGGAAGAATTCAGAGATGCCATTCCATGCATCAGTGATAATACAGGCTCCAGCACCTGCTGCTTCGAAAACTCTGGTAGCAGGGGAAAAACCATATGTGGCCATACTGTCACGGCTAATGTTTAAAACAGCCAAAGGGGAACAGTTAAAAGCATTATGGTCACGGGTGGGTACATGGCCTATATATTTGATGTTTTTGGGAAGGGATTTGTCTCCCCATCCACTCCCTCCCAAAATGAACTTTTTGTCCGGCAGGGCTTCTGCCACTTCAATAAAATATTTTTCCACCCTACTTTCCCGGTCTGGAAGACGGTTGCCAAGAAAGGCAAGGTCACAAGTATAAGCTTCTTGAGAAGACACCGGATAATGGGTTTCAGAATCAAAAGCATTATATATGGAGGTGCATTCCCTGGCACCAAATGTCTTATAAACTTCCTCTACGGGCTGACCTCCCCCATAAGTCAGGATTTGATCAAATTTTGGAACCAGGTATTTGAAGTAATCATTTTTCACATTGATCATCCGGTCAAGTGTAGCAGGCGCATCCACATCCCAAAAAATTATCTGCCGGCCCTCCTTTCGGAGATCCAACACCCTCTCTTCAAGCTCCCTGTCAAATATACCCACTCCACTCGCTTTAATGATAATATCAGCATCTTTGGCCAATACCAGGCATTTACTTAAATCATCTTCATTAGGTTGGTAAATGACGACTTTTGCATATTCAGGATCCGGTATATCGCGGTTGGCTTGTCGGCCATACACATCCGGTTCATAAAAAGTAATGGAATGGCCCTGGTGGTGCAGGGTCTTTATAATTCCACGGTAATAGGTGGCAGCACCATTCCAATAAGCACTTACCAGGCTGCTGCCAAAAAACGCTATCTGCAATTCTCTTTTCATTTTAAACCTCCTCGTTTTACTTTTTGAGAAATATTTTCGGCATATATCTCCAGTAATTCTTTTGCTCTGTGATCGCAAGTATGTCTGGAACAGATCGTGTCATAGGCCTGATCTGTCATTGATCTGGCAAAATCTTCTTCTGACAGGACCCTGTCCAATAATTTGGTCATCTCCTCCCCATTTTCCGCCATTAAATAATCTTTCCCTTTAGTAAAGAGATGTTCTGTATCTTTCCAGGGAGCACTTAGGAGAGGTATTTTACATGACATTGCCTCAAAAGGGCGAATGGTAGGGATGCCGTGGAGATGTTCCCGGTAAAAACGCCTGGGAACATGTATGGTGGCTTTGTATTTTGAATATATTTCGGCTACGCTGCTGGTGGGGAGATATCCGCCATAGGCTATTCCTGCTTTTTCCAATGAGTCGATGGCATGTTGGGGATATCTTACCCCATAAAACTTTGCTTTTAAATGAAGTGCTTTTATGGGTTCTATGATATATTCATGGATTTCTTGGGTCCGCTCCTCGTCCCCCCAATTTCCGACCCACACCACGTCACCTATTAATTCACCCCTGTCCATTGGATAGTAGGTATCCAAGTCTGCTGCCTCATGCCAAGTCCAGACTTGTTCGTGCCATCCCTCCTGCTTATAGACATTCCGTAGAGTATTGCCAAAGGCAAGTACTCCATCATAATGGATAAGCTCAAAGTTTTCCATTTCTTCTTTCGCAGAAATGGCCCGATGGTGCGTATCATGAAAGAACAGGGTAAAATCTTTGACGAGCCTGTACTGCCCTATGGTCCTGACCAATTCCGGATCATTCCACTCATGTACGATCACCAGGTCGGCACCTTCCAACATTTCCTGTAGATTATAATCTTTAGGGTCATAAAAATTGGTCTGTAAGTGTGGGAAATTATAATTAAAATTTTCAAGGGCTTGATTCCCATAGTCCTGTAGAAGAGAAGAAAGGCTCCATCCCCCCTTTGGCTCATAAACAATCACCTCATGTTCCATCCTTTGCAATGAGGCATATATTCCCCGCAGAAAATGAGCATTGCCGTGGTTCCAGCCAGAAATTAAAGAATGATAATACATTACGACTTTCATAGGATTATATTTAGTTTTTGGGGTCCTATAGCAACATGAAAAGATCGTTTTCAATCTGTTATATACGGGAAACACATTTGCTTAAATCGCCATTATTTGTTTCAGGTACATGATCCAGCAAATCCCCATAGATTTTTAGATACTGTTCTTTCTTTTTAATCAAGGTGTATGTTTTTGCCTTTTGGAATGCCTCCTCTCCTCTAGTTTCATTTTGGTCTTGGTCCATTAAAAGTTCATTGCAGGATCGGGCCAGTTCTTTCGGGTCTTCAGGGTCAATAAAGATCATACTTCCTCCCCAAATTTCCCTTAAGGTGGGAATATCCCCTCCTATTAAGGCACATCGACAGGAAGCTGCTTCAAGAAAAGAAAGGCCAAAAGGCTCATATTTAACAGGGAGGACATATATGGAACTCAGTTTAAGCCAGTTGAATATTTGCTGCCTGTTTAGCTCTCCTAAAAATCTGACATTCTCTGGACAGGGAAAATTTTTAGCTTTTACCCCTGCAATAAAAATCTCTCCTGCTATTTGTGGTGCGGCACGGAGCAACAGATCAATGTTTTTGGCTTCATCCCAAAGCCTCCCCATGCTAAACAGTATCGGCTTTTTTGTACTGGACTCAATGATGGCATTGGAGAGGCCATTATAAACCACATGAGGATTATTTATCCTGCCATATAAATGATGATAAATTTCCATTAGGGCTTTGGAAGGTGCCACAACAAGGTCTGCGGTAAGAAAGGCCTTTTTCACCATTTCAAAATAGTAGTCATACTGCCTCGGCAGAGGTTCTTTTTTGACCGCATGCCACCAGGAGGATACACAGGAATGGGCGACCAACACTGTGGGGACGTCCCATCCTAAACCCACCTGTGCATAGTTATTGAAATGCATCAGATCAGGCTTTTCCTTATAATAAATGGCTTTGATCCAATCTCCCGCCTCTGCTACATCTTCCCAAGGATCATCCATCCATTCCAACTGATAGGGTCGGTGATAAAAAGTCAATCCCTTTTTTCTGCATTTTTTTAGCTGGGAAAGTTGCGCTGTATTGGGCATAGGTCCCATGGCAATAAGCGCTACTTCTATCTCCTCTTCCAGTAGGCACGAAGCCAGGTCTATCGCATAGTGCCATACCCCTCCAGCAGTATCTGTGGTCATCAATATTTTCATGTGTATATAATTAGTCTTTTTATTGCCACATGGAATCTTGCATAATATTCATCCCGGTGTGTTATAAATTTCTATCATGCTCGATTTCATCTTCTGTTGAATTTATAAATATCCTCCAACAAAGCTGCTGATTTGATCAGCTCATAGTTTTTATTGTTGAAAGCATTTTGTTGGGCCAACTGTTTTGCCCAATGTTGAATGGCCTTGCCTCCCCATTCATCCGGAGGAACTACTATTGCTTCAGCGGAATTTTGTGAATAGAAGTTTGTTTGAAAATCATAAAATGAGCCATTGACATTGTGAAAGCAAGCTCCCCCCTCTGTCCCAAATACCTTAAGATAGATATCAGCATCTTTTCCTACTGACATCTTCCAGCTACAGGCCGTACGTATGCTTATGCCGGTGGAAGTATGGAGGTGGGCTTCTGCAAAATCTTCTACAGTTTTCCCTTGGTCTGTAAGGGGCTTCCCTTTTGACACAAGATTGGCATACCTCACTTCTATGGAAGGGGCGTTAAAAAGATAAAGCACCAGATCTACAAGATGAGACCCTAAATCGATGAGACATCCTCCTCCTGATAAATCTGGATTATAAAACCAAGCTTTGTCCGGACCATAGGCATTATGAAACACCGCTTCTACTGCATAAATTTTGCCCAGCTTCCCTTTCTCTACTAATTCTTTAATCGCACCGATTCCTTGGGTATACCGGTAAGAATAGTCAACAGCCAGCAGTTTATCTGCTTGCCGGGCCAAGTGGACTACGGCTTTTGTTTCTGCCAGGTTCCTGCCCAAAGGCTTTTGGCAAAAAACCGCTTTTCCCGCTTCTAACGCCTGCATAGCTTGTTTTGCATGTAAAGCACTTGGTGTGGCAATCACAATGCCCTCCACATCTTCCTTTAGTAGATCAGTAAAATTGTCATGCACCCTGGCCCATGGTACTGCCTCTAATGTTTTCTGAATAGAAGGTCCATCTGGATCACAAATGGCAATGTTTTCCGCAAGCTTGTGAGAAGTCAATGCTTCAAGTCGGTTTTTCCCAATCCATCCTACCCCTAAAAATCCTAACTTTGGAAGGGTGTCTTGTTGAACTTCTATCATTTTATTCGCTGTAATGCTTAAGATTATTTAGAATTTCACATATCCTTTGATAAAACCCTCAGGACAATCGGTAAGCAGATCCAAGGCTTCGGATAATTGCGCAAACGTAAAATGATGGGTAAGCAGTTCTTCAGGTTTTAACAATCCTTTTTTTACGGCTTCTATTGCGGATCGAATTCCCTGATAATATTTTTCCGGATCCCGCTCATGGGCATTGACAACGTCAATGGCTTTCCAGTTCCATTGCTGCATATTCACAGTTCTTGGCCCATCCTGATGATACCCCGCAATGACCAATTTTCCATAATTTCCAATAAGTTCCGTTGCCAGGTCCAATGGCCATTGTTTTCCCGTACATTCGATTACCCTGTCACAGCCTTTGCCTTCGGTATGCTCTTGGATGGTTTTTATGATCTTGGATTGCTCCTCCATCTTTATGCAAATGTCTGCCTCATCGGCCGCCATTTGAAGAGAGGAGTCCCGCCGGGAAAGTGCCAGTATTTTGGCTCCTTTTTCCTTACAAAGCTTTAAAAGGCCCAGGCCAATAAACCCTAATCCAAGAATGGCCACGGTTTGCCCTTTTTGGATATCAGCCCTATTGAAAATGTTCATCAGACATCCCAGAGGTTCTCCCGGAAAAGGCAACCCGTCAAGTTCGGCAGGTATCACCACAGCATCGGTGGCAGGTACAGTGACATATTCAGCAAAGGTGTTTCCCTGGAGTATGGTTACCCGTTGTCCAATTTGGAAGTCTTTGACCGAGACACCCTTTTGTTCGATTATCCCCCAAGCTTCATGGCCCGGTACCCCGGGTGCCAAAGGATATTCAAACCATTCTCTACCTTCCCAAACAGGAATATTGGAAGCGCATAAACCAACTCCTTCCAGTTTGACCAAAAGTTCTTCTTTCCCCAAATCAGGTTTAGCCATTTCAACATATTTAATTGATCCGGGCTTATCAAATACCGCTGCTTTATAGGTAACCGTATCAGTTCTCTCCTGTACCGAACTCTGAGGTGCGTGATATGTATTCATGTAAGATGTTATTGTTTGTTTTATTCTTTTCTTTATAAGGCCTTTCCTGCTCTTTTAGCCAATTGTACAGATGGTCCAAACCTTCTTCTATAGGTACAGAAGGTGACCATCCTACCGCTTGTCCGAACTTTTGGCTACTAGAGACATAGTAGACTTGATCACCGGTTCTAAATCCTCCAAATTTCAAATTTATCTTCTGCTTATTTTTTATTTCCGCAAGATTGATAAGTTCTATCAGGCTGATACTATTCCCAACACCACCTCCTATATTAAAGGCTTGGCCACTGATGGCTTCTATATTTTTCCAGGCCAGCTGAAAGGCCTTTAGCAAATCTTCGACAAAAAGAATGTCCCGCACCTGCTTGCCATCACCATAGATATGAATAGGCTTGCTTTTTATCGCCTGGATGAGGAAATGGGCAATCCATCCCTGATCTTCTGTTCCAAACTGATGGGGGCCGTAAATACAACTCATCCTGAATACTACGGCTTTGATATTAAATGACCGGGCATAATCAAGCACGTATTGTTCGGCTGCCCCCTTCGAATTCCCATAGGGACTATGGAAATTCAGCGGTTGTTCTTCGCTGATTCCATTTTTTTTAATCTCGCTGTCTTTGGGAAAATACCTAAAGTCCGATTGGTCAAATTCCAGGTTTGGCAGGTCCCCATAAACTTTATTGGTGGAGGTAAAGACAATGGGAGGCTGGTGAGCGGAATTTCTGATTGCCTCAAGTAAATTAAATGTCCCCCTGATATTTACATCAAAATCATAGGTTGGATCATCCAAACTGGTGGTAACTGCTACCTGGGCAGCCAGATGAAAAACCATTTGGGACCGATCCACTACCTTTTTCAAGTTAAAATAGTTGCGGATATCTGCCAATTCTACCCAGATATCCTTTCTATCATGCTTGGAAAGAAGCCAGTCGAGGTTTTTCTCTACCCCTGGCCTGGAAAGGTTGTCATAGATGATCACCTTATAGCCCTGATTCAGCAGATGATTGGCCAGATTTATGCCAATAAAACCTGCACCACCGGTGATTAAAACATATCCTGTCCCCGGGTCTTTATGCTTTTTTAAGGTAGATTCATTTACGTTCCACCAATCTATCTCTTCCAAGGAAGAGGGGCCAAGCATTTCCAGCATTCTGTAAAGAAGCTTTGGCTTTCCGTTCGACGTTTTAAGTCCAAAATAATATTCTCTTTCATCTTGATGAAAACCATCAACGGTAGGTAAGGAGGGACTTAAATCATAGAGGGAATACCAATAAACACGATCGGCGGAAGAATTATATGCTTTAATAAACTCCTGTAGCTGCTGCTTTTCATCATATTGCCAGGTAGTGAAACCTACTTCCGTAATCCAAATTTCCGGTTGTAGATTATGATCGTCCAATACTTTTCTCACCGACCTTATTTGATCATCCCATGGCCTGAAATGAGGGTCAAAAGAACCTGGAAAACCATGTATTCCTACGGCATCAATATTTTCCAATACACTACGTTGGGCCATAAAATTCAACCAGTTACAATCTATGGGGCTCATTCCTCCAAGTGCTACTTTTTTCCCCATCTTTTTGGACCAATAAGCAGCAAAAATGATCATTTCGGAAAAAATATCCCAGTTCGAATCCAGCGTATAGTCATATTCACTCCGGTTATTCGGTTCATTCCAAAGCTCCACCCAATCAAAATACTGGCCATGTCTGGTGACAAATATATCCACAAAATCGGCAAACCGTTTCGGCCCCTTTGGAGGTGAGGAGGTTTTATGTTCTATGCCTATGGATGGGGGGGTGTACAAAAAACAGGGAAGGATTTCAACCTCTTTGGCCAATTTGGGGAGCAACCAATCGTACCAGGCCTCACCTTCTTTGGTATGATAATCTGCCCAGGAAGCTCCTGTTCTTAAGTGGCTAATGCCCAAGGTTTTCAGATCCTTAAGCGTTTCTTCCACCTTTTCATATTCTCCTACATGAAACCATTGAAGGATGCCCAATGTGCTATCCTCCTTTTTAATTCCATTGTTATAGCTTGCTTTGTTCAGGCTCTTTTTCATTATGATACACAATTTATTGTTTAGACGGTGAGGCCTCTTGAGGTAAGTTCAGCTTTAGCTTTATCCACATGATCTACAGCCAATTGTGATTCCAACCATTCGACAAGTTCTTTCATGCCTGCTGCAAGGGAAACATTCGGCCGATAGCCTAAAACTTTATTTGCTTTGGATATATCGGCAAAGCAGTGACGTATATCCCCCACTCTATATTCGCCGGTGATCTCCGGCTCAATATGACTTTTACCCATGGTCTTTGCCAGGATCTTAGCAAGCGAACTGATGGAATAGTGTTCGCCACTGCCTATATTGAAAATTTCCCTGTTGGATTTGGATTGCTCCAGGGCCAGTCGACAGGCTTGGGCCACATCATGAACATGCACAAAATCCCGTTGCTGATTTCCATCTTCAAAAATGAGCGGTGGTCGGTTATTTAATAACCGGGAGGAGAAAATGGCCATAACCCCTGTGTAGGGATTGGACAAGGATTGCCTGGTGCCATAGACATTAAAGAACCTAAGTGCGGTAACTGGAATATTATAGGCTTTGCAAGTCATGAGACAGAGTTGTTCCTGATCGTATTTGCTCAAGGCATAAACAGAAGAAAGGTTAGGGTGTTTCAATTCATCGGTGGCGGTGGGTCCTAGTATTTGACCTTCATCATTATACACTTCCCAGTCATTGTTTTTTAATTGTTCAAGTGAACGGTTGGCTGAATGATAGGGGTTTCCTGAAGAATCCCTATAAAGACCTTCACCGTATATGCTCATGCTTGACGCCACGACCAATTTTTTAACCGGATGTTTAATGATCGCTTCCAGAAGAGTGGCCGTACCCACGTTGTTGACCTCCGTGTATTTCTTGATTTCATACATCGACTGTCCCACCCCTACCAGTGCGGCAAAATGAAAAATCGCTTCAGATTCCTTGACTAACTCTTCAACAAGGGCAGCATCCCGGATATCCCCTTTGATCAATTCTACCTCATCATTGAGGTATTCCGGACGTTCATAGTCTCCTCCATGCACCTGATCGGAGAGATTATCCAAAACGCGAATCTTATAGTTGTTTTTTAAAAGTTCATCACAGAGATGGGAGCCAATAAATCCGGCCCCCCCTGTTATTAGGATTTTTTTCATCTACAGGAGTAATTGGTGTAGGTCAAGCGTTACAATTAGCATTCCAGTTGATGAAAAAGAAGCTTTTGAGGCTACACCTGCTGATTCTACCGATCGGTTGCTCCACAAATTGGGAGGCTAACACCTCATTCAGTGGAAAAAGCCCTACTCTTAAATCATCACAGGGGTTGATGGGTGGGGGTTATGGTAATTTCAGGCAGATTTACAGAAGGGGGCAAGTTCAAAACCACCGTTATTATTTCTGCTATTTGATGAGGGGATAAGCTGCCCCAGCCGATATCGCTTACCGTATGGCTACTACTGATCATCCTTTTGAAAAAATCCGTATCGACTACTCCCGGAGAAACCAAGCATATTCTTAAAGCACCAGCTACTTCAAGCAGTAAGGTTTTCGCCACCATGTTCAAGGCAACCTTGGAGGCAGCGTAGATCCCTCCATACTCATAAGCTTGCTTTCCTGCGGTGGATGAAATGAAAACAATGGTACCGCTTTGGCGCTGAAGCATTTCGGGCAAAAAAGCCCGGATAAAGCGCAAAGCTCCCATCAGGTTGATATCAATTACTTTAGCCCATTTATCGGGATCCCCTTCAGCAATTTTTTCGTGTATTCCCTGACCCGCGTTGGATACCAATACATCAGGTATACCATAGGTGGATTGCACATGTGAATGCAGTTGATCAATATCCTCAGCTTTGGTCACATCACACAGGATATGATCAGCTGGATGTCCATGATCCGGAGGAGTGATATCCGCATTGATTACTGCATAATTTTGCTTCACCAATGCCTCGGAAATGGCCTTACCAATTCCGGAACTTCCACCGGTGATGACGGCAATTTTCTTCTTGGTCATAATTTTCGATAATTAAAAGCTTTCTTCCTACACAAGTAACCACCAATTATGCCAAGGAGGATCTTTGCTCAATTCTAAAAAAGGGCATATATTATGCATATTTTACATTTGCCATCGCAATGCAAAAAAATGAAGGAATTAGGCGCACCGGTATTAAAGATCCTGAATAAAAGTTACGAGCCATCCACAATGGTTGAGGTAACTTTTAAACGTTATGATCTAGCTTTCAAAACAGATCCTGAGGGAAGGCCCATTATATTATTTATGGGGAAAAAAGATGAAACAGGTAAAATCAAAGGGGAAAGATATGCCCGAAGATTGGCTTTTGATGCGGAGGGGAAAAAAATAAAAGACCACTGGGACCACAATGGAAAAGCTACCTGAGCCTTATTTACAATATCAAATTTACTTTTCTCCTGTACGATTCATGTGGGGTACACTTCATTCCATGTCCAGCCTTTGGATCTTAACAACTCCAACCATAATTCTTTCCTCTGGTTTTCTTCCCAAACAACTTCTGTCATCCTTACTTTTTCCTCAGAAAGAAGAGAGAGGTCCGGTTCTGGCGCAATGTTTTTATCATTCACTTTGTAAGAATATATTCCCTCCATGGTTTTAAGGTAATTAGTAAGGGCTTTTCGAATAGGTAGGATATCCTTTTCATCCCATTGGTCTACGGCGATTTGATTTAATATTAAGGAAAGTGCTTCATCAATAAGACAGAGGCTCACTTCCAGGGACTGGCCTTTTTTATGCGCATGAAAATAATGTAATATGGGATAAGCTTGATGGCTTTGACTGATATGAAGGATTCTCTGTTGCAGCGCTGTACTCATCTGCTGAATACGTGAAAAATCCTTCCCGTTCCAAAAATAAAGAAGTAACTTTTGTGGAGAGTCTCCCAAATGGTGCACAAAAAGGCTGAACTCCTTCTTTTCGATTATTTTGGAAAGCACAGGCAGTATATAAGAAACCATCAAAGTGATAAATACCAGACCAAAAAAAGAAAAGAGACTGGTTGCAATGCCCCAACTTCCATTTAAAGGTTCCTGATCCCCTAGACCCATGGTCGTCAGGACATAGCCGGAATAATAGAACTTTTCCGATAAGGTGGCAGCCGCCCCTGTCCCCGACATGATGACAGATGTGGGCTGGGAAGCAAAAATAAGAAATACACCTATCCAAATACTCAAACCCCAGAACAATATCAAGATGACCATTATCCAAAGTCCCGCATAATTCAGCACCTTATTTGTTCCATTGTGTCCACTGGCCAAGAGAAACACCTGCCAGACTTTTTTCATGATTAAATCGGTCATCTTTCCACCTCCTTCCATCGAAAAGGTGGTAAAAAGAATATCCAAGAAAATCAAGAGGATAAGAAATATCCCGGCTACTAAACAAACTGTTTCAATCATCTTTGTCTTTTTGATTATACAGGCGTAGAAATCATCCTAGCAGAAAACGATCCAAGCATCTCTTTAGAGGATACATTTTTTAATCCAGGATATTTAGGCATAAAATTTGAAAATTGAATTGGGTAATCTGGTGTATAGTCATTTAAATAAAACTAAACCATTACCTATCATGAAAAAATTCATTTGCTTAATCAGCGTAGCGGGATTAATCTCTTTAGGTTCCTGTGATAATTCCAATAGGGGCATCGAAGGGAATGAAGATGCGGAAAATGATCTAATGGATCAGCGGGATACTTCAGGAATTAAAGAAGAGTTTAACAGTAGAGGAGTACCGGCTGAGGGTCTTAATGACCATAATGCGATTAGAGATGATTCCATAGAAGTAGACAGCGATAACAGCGAAATAATGGCTGGTCTTCCAACGGAAATCACTGAGAAAATCATGGCTGATGAAAATCTCGGAAAAAAGAGAGTAACCAACAGCCGCAAGTATTCTGAGGGAGGAACCACCTTTTATGAACTTACCTTTGACAATGATGAAAGTACAAAGATTACCTTTGATGAGCGGGGAAATAAGTCCCTAAACCAATAAAAGGTTTTAAACCATGATTCCAAAAAAGAAGCCTGGAGTTGGAAAATCTTCTATCCTCCGGTGAATTTAAGAAGGTTTCAGTTAATGTATTCTGTTTCAAAGAACCAATGGCAGTTCGTCGATCCATGGGGTACTTGTGAAACAGTTTGTACCCAAAAAGAAACAAGGGGGACCATGGGTGTTCTAGAAATATAGATAAAATAGATAAGAATGATGATGCCTCCTATGAATGATTACATTTTGAAAGAAAAATGAAAGGTCTTGAACATTAATAAAGAAAATTGCTAATTATTAAAGTTTTAGCCCTTTCCAATTCGTTCAAAGAAAGTACGAAAAATAAAAAAATTTTGTACAGTAATCACAGGAGGCGCCATCATTTTGCGTTCTTTGATTTATGAGCTAAATTTCCCGGTCAAAGGAAATGAATCCCGCTCAATCATCTTCGCCAGCTGGTTTTCATCGGTAAGATCCAACCGTAAGGGGGTAAGGGAAACCATATCGTTTTCCATTGCCCAGCGGTCAGTATTCTTTTCTGTTTCTTCTATAGGGACAACAGTAAACCAAAAATGTTCCCTGCCCATTGGGTCATGGGACGCTTTTACCAACCCATCATAATGACGCACGGATTGCCTGGTCCATAGGATACCTTTTGGTTCTGCGGGTAAATTTACATTTACTAAGTCAGGGCTGTCCTCTGTCAATAAAAACCCAAGCACCTTTGCAATATAAGACTTGATTGATGAAAAGCTAATTTCCTCTTTTTGGCTTGGGGTGCTGAAAGCAATACCTTTAATCCCTAACAAGGCCGCTTGCTTGGCCGCAGCCAAGGTGCCGGAATGCCACATGGAATTTCCCAGGTTGGTGCCCAGATTAACCCCTGATAAAACAGCATCTACCTTGTCCCAGTGAAAACTTCCCAAGGAAACGCAATCTGCCGGTGTTCCATTGACACGGTAAGCTTCAAATTCAGCGATTTTGGTTTTTCTGTAAGATAAAGGTCTGGAGGCCGTAATAGCATGACCCATAGAGGACTGTTCTACATCCGGTGCTACTATCCTGATATTCCCAAACTCAGAGGCCACTTCTGCCAATGCCAGGATTCCGGGACTGTAAATTCCATCGTCATTCGTTATCAAAATTCTCATTTATCTATAAATTGGTTTCTGAAAACCACACAAAAACTAGGCTTAACCATTAACGATTCGATTTATTTTATGAAAATAACCTTAATGTACAATCCCCAGGCAGGGGGAAAGGCCTTACCAGTGGAAGATCTTGTATCCGCTTTGGTAAAAAGAGGCGCCAAGGTGATCACGCAATGTACCAAGGATGATGATTATGCGGAAGCTTTGGAGAAAGTCTGTGATTTTATATTGATAGCAGGAGGGGACGGCACCATAGAAAAAGTGGCCAAATTGATCGTACATAAACCAGTGCCTATCGCCATTCTTCCTTTTGGGAATGCAAATAATATTGCGACAAGTCTTAACGTGGAAACGGCTTTGGATGGAATAATAAACAATTGGAAAAATAGGAATTTCAGTAAATTCAGTGTTGGATCAATCCTTATAAATCGGGAAAAGGAATATTTTTTGGAGTCTGTGGGATGGGGTCTGTTTTCTGAAGTACTATCGAAAAACAAAGCCAGGAAAAAGAAAAAAAAAGCATCCGCCAAGACAAAAGACAAAGTTGAATCAGGATTAAATATGTTGAATGAATCGATAAAAGAACTTCGGCCTTCTTATTATGGAATCCTGTTGGATGGTAAGGATTATTCCGGAAATTACCTGTGGGTGGAGATAATGAATACCCAATCCATGGGACCTCAATTAAATATGGCACCGGATGCCAGACACGGCGATGAGTTTCTGGATGTGGTATTGGTAAAAGAAGAGGATAGGGAAAACCTTGAATTATTTTTGAATATCCAAAATAGCCAAGAGGTTACCAATGGTTTCAAAATCTATAAAGCAAAAAAAATAAAGGTACGCAGCCTTGAGTCCATTCACATAGATGATGAAATTTATAAACCTAAAAGCTCTGATCCATCAAGCCAAGAATGGATGGAAATCAGTTTAATTCCCCAATTCTTTTGGGTAATCAATGCCTAATGGCTAATATGGGTAGGGTAGTGCAATTTGTGGATCAATGGATTTAATGTTTTATGGATCTCTTGGTTTATCCTGACATCCTCATTGGTTTTCCACTACCTCACATTTAGTTCTTAAACGAAAAACATCAATAAATAAAACCACCTTGTAAAATGAATGAAATATTAGAAAGATCCTTTTTAAATAATACTTTACTTAATTACCTGATTGCCTTAGGTATTATTCTTATAGGTACACTTATCATAAAAGTATTTAAAGGTCCTGTTGTGAACAAAATCAGATCCTTCACTGAGAAGACCGACACCAATATAGATGATTATATCATTGATACTATCGATCGGTTCGGGATCCCCGCTCTATATATTTTGTTGTTTTCCTCAGCACTTCAGTATTTAACACTGGCGCCTAGACTGTCTCAACTTATCAGTATCCTTACGATCATTGTTGTCACCATCCTAATCATCCGGTTTATCTCTTCCACTATTTTAATGGTATTAACCAGGTATGTCCGTCAACAAGAAGGGGGTGAGGAAAAAGTTAAACAGCTATATGGCATAATGGTCATCATCAATGTGTTTGTATGGAGCGTTGGTATTCTTTTTCTTTTTGACAATCTGGGATATGATGTTACTGCCATTATAGCAAGTTTGGGAATAGGAGGGATTGCTATTGCACTGGCCGCTCAAAATATACTGGGAGATCTGTTCAATTACTTTGTGATCTTTTTTGACAGGCCTTTCGAAGTAGGGGACTTTGTAGTCATCGATGACAAAAACGGGGTGATAGAATACGTAGGACTTAAGACCACAAGGATCAAAACGCTCTCAGGAGAACAATTGATCTTTTCCAATAGCGATCTGACAAGTTCCCGTATCCATAACTATAAGAAAATGCAGCGCCGCCGGGTTGTTTTTAGAATAGGGGTCACTTATCAAACAACTCATGCACAATTAAAAGAGATTCCTGACCTGATCAAGTCAATTATCAGCGAACATCAAAATGTTTCGGTTGATCGGGTCCATTTTTTCCTTTATTCCGATTCCAGCCTTGATTTTGAGACAGTGTACTATGTAGAATCAGGTGATTATAACCTTTATATGGATATACAACAGTTTATTAATTTACGGGTTTATGAGGAATTTGAAAAGAGGGGAATAGACATAGCTTATCCTACCCGTACGTTGTTTATCAATAAAGAGGAAGAGGAGGAGACAGAAAAAAACGATGCTCCCACCCTGCTTGTAGAAGGAAAAAAGAAGACCTGATCAGCAATTTCTTCCCTTTAAAAATTATGTTGCCGGAATGCAACAGTTTGTAACCGAATTGGTACAGTTCAACAAAGATTTAGTAATGGTTTATTTTGATTGGAGAATTTCTCCCAAAGCATAGTGGAGGCTTATGCGGATACAACCGACATTTTGGAATCAAAAAATGCAAATAGGTAACTTATGTCCAATCTTGGATGATACGGTCAAAAACTTGGACTGTTTTTAGATGCATTTACCATTACCACTAAGATTTAAACCATTGAATTATGAACAAATCAAAAGAAATTTTTCAGGAAATTGAAAACAAACTGGTCAAAGATGATTATGCTTCTTCTTTACCTACCTATCATCCTGCTAAAGGAAGGAGGAAAAGAGTACTCAAGGAACCTGAAAGAGTCTATCAAACGAAAGGAAAATCCAGTTCTGGATTAGAGGGACAACATCCCAAAGCTCAGGGACAAGAAGGCTTTCCAGATACTCTCCCGGAAATAGAAGAGCCTGATGAAGAAGAAATCCAACCGGATTTTCCAGGCCCTGAAATAGACCTTCCAGAGGAAGAGGAAATACCCGAAAAAATGCCAGATCCGGAATATGAACACCTGCCTGATGAAGAAGAGTTGGGTAGTAAGGAACCCCTGGAGAAATTCCGGGCAGGAAGGGGAAATTGCGCAGGCAAAACCCCTCTTGATTTCAGCTAATAATGGCTTTTAGAACTTAATATAAACCACCATGGAAAGAACGATCACATTTATAGCAGAAGATAAAAAAAGAGAACGTATGATTGCCAAAGAGGATGTTACCGACCAAGAAGGTGCTTCGTCACAACAGCTTCAGGAGAAGAAGGAACATGGTTCTGAAAACACCTCCACCAAATAACCGTAGAAAAAACGATATGATTTTTGAAGACCATCCATTTCCTGAAGGTATAGAAAAATTAAATACCTCCAAAATCCATGAACTTTTCCTGACAAAGCTCATGGAGCTTTATCAAGGGGAAATGAGGCTCTTGGAAGTATTGTCAACACTGCAGGAGGCTTCATGTACTGATCACCTAAAAAAAAATGTTTCAGAATATCAGAGAAAGAAAGGTGAACAGGTGGAAAGGTTGCAACAGGTTTTTTTATTAGACCTTCCCATATCAGGCAAGAACAACCGGGTAATGGAGGTAATGATGGAGGAGTGCAATAATTTAACGATGATCGGCAAGAATCTTATTAACGATTTTGCCATCGGAAATATGATAATGCTCATTTCGCACCTAAATCAAGCTGCTTATCAGTGGCTATCCTCTCTCGCATTAAAGTTAGAAATGCAGCAGATCATCGTTTTCTTTGAGGAAAGCTTTAACATGGAGAAAGAAATCGACATGGCAAATTATTAATCATTGATCTTATAACAGGTCCATTCTACTGTTTTTATGCATTAAGACATCAAAGTTGAATTAGTTGGAGGATAACAATTAGAGGAATGAAAAAATTGGAATATTTAGGAATCAGCCTTTTGGCAGCCACTGCCTTAATGGCTTGCGGTGGGGAAAATACCCCCTCCAATGTACAGGCACCCGGTGAGGAAAAAACCGCTGAATCT
>JBBDSC010000202.1:0-36844 GCA_040905145.1 Anditalea sp. | reverse complement strand
GTGGATCCTTGGGCAAATGCATGGGAAAAAGGGGAAATCCGGCAAATGCAAATTACCAATGCTTTTCCCGATTCTATTGAACATGATCATTAACCGGAAACTATCCATTTAAAGCTAATATGGGTTGTAGTTAAAAGGCTACAATTTGTCAACCAAAACCGAAAAAGTGATGTCTCCAGAGAAGGAAAAATTAACTGATTTAAATAAAGATAAAGTAAGCTCGGCACTGGATATTATTAAACAGTTTTGCTCTACTCATAAGATTAACCTAGCCGTCGCGGAAAGTGTCTCCTCCGGTTTACTACAGTCTCTTTTTAGTTCAGAAGCAGAAGCAGGATTGTTTTATCATGGGGGGTTAACTACTTATAACTGCCAACAAAAGGCCCGTCATCTTGAAATTCCACAAGAAATCTGTGATCCATGTAATGGTGTAGCTGCCGATGTTTCACAAAGGATGGCTTTAAAGATTTGCAGTCTGTTTGATTGCACACTTGGTTTAAGCTTAACAGGGTATGCTTCCCCTATTCCTGAGCAAAACATTTTCGAATTATTTGCTTTTGGATCCATAGCATTGGATGGCGAGATTATTTATTGCGAAAAAATAAAGAGTAATAAACAAAAACCAGATGAGATAAGAGAGGATTATGCCAGGATTCTGGTGGTGGAATGTTCAGAAATCCTAAAATTGAAGCTAAATCCCATCGAATCTGAAACTGGAAAAAGAGATCCTCGCCCAGTTCCGGGAAAAGCAGCCAGATAAGAAGCGGGGAAATACATCAATACCCACCATAAATAAAATTTGTCACCTAGGAGTGATAAAGGTCAATCGTTACTCATTTAAAATCAAATGCCATGAAAGAACATGACAAAAAGAAAAATCAGGAGGATTATCTAACCACCAATCAGGGACAAAGGCAAAGCCATACCGACGATAGCCTGAAAGCTGGGGAACGCGGCCCTGTGATCATGGAAGATCACCACTTCCGGGAAAAGATCACTCATTTTGATCATGAAAGAATTCCGGAACGGGTCGTGCATGCAAGGGGCTCTGGGGCACATGGATATTTTAGGGTTTATGAAAGCATGGAGGAGTATACCAAGGCAGGATTTCTGCAGGACAATGCACTTAAAACACCGGTATTTGTAAGGTTCTCCACCGTTGTGGGGTTCCGTGGATCTGCGGATACTGTCAGGGATGTACGGGGATTTGCCACTAAATTTTATACAGAAGAGGGTAATTATGATCTGGTGGGCAATAACATGCCGATTTTCTTTATCCAGGACGGCATCAAATTTCCCGATCTGGTACATGCAATAAAACCCGAGCCCCATAATGAAATGCCCCAAGCCTCAGCTGCTCATGATAACTTCTGGGATTTTACCTCCTTGATGCCTGAAAGCATGCACATGATCATGTGGGTACTTTCGGACAGAGCCCTCCCAAGGAGTTATTCCATGATGGAGGGATTTGGGGTGCATACCTTCAGATTAGTGAACAAAGAAGGAAAAAGCCATTTTGTCAAATTGCATTGGAAACCTTTTTCCGGCATGCATTCATTGGTTTGGGACGAGACACAAAAAATCGCTGGCAAGGATCCGGATTTTAACCGCAGGGACTTATACGAGCAGATAGAATCAGGTAATTTCCCTGAATTTGAACTCTGCATGCAGATAATTCCCGAAGAAGATGAGCACAAATTTGCTTTTGATATCCTTGATGCGACCAAAATCTGGCCAGAGGAATTGATCCCTCTAAAACGGGTGGGCAAAATGACGTTGGACAGGAACCCTACTGATTTTTTTGCTGAAACAGAACAGGTAGCCTTTCATCCCGGCCATGTGGTCTCGGGCATTGACGTAACAAACGACCCTTTATTGCAGGGCAGGTTATTTTCCTACGTGGATACACAATTGACCAGATTGGGAGGGCCTAATTTTGCCGAAATTCCTATAAATAGGCCCCATGCCCCTGTCAATAATAATCAAAGAGACGGCTTTAGGAGGCAGCATGTGGCAAAAAGTAAAGTGAATTATTTTCCTAACTCGAGAGGAGATGGCAATCCTAAGATGGCCCCGGAAAGCGAACAGGGATATGTTCATTATCCACAACATGTCTCTGGGCCGAAAGTCAGGACAAGAAGTGAAGGGTTTCGGGACTTTTACAGCCAAGCCACCTTGTTTTGGAAAAGCATGACAGCCATTGAGCAAAAACACATCGTAGAAGCAGCTCAATTTGAACTGGGAAAGGTAGACGGAATGGATATCCGGAAAAGAATGGTTCGCCAGTTTGCCCATATAGACGGTGATCTTGCCAATAGGGTAGCGGAAGGGATTGGCGTGGAATCCATATCAGACCAGGAGGTAATGGGGATCCACAGGGAATTAAAAGAGTTTAGGGACAAGGTTTGGAAAGACCGTACTACTGTGGAAGAGTCCCCTGCGCTGAGCATGGAGAAAAATTCAAACAAGGAAAAAATAATGGGTAGAAAAGTCGCCATCGTGACGGATCAGGGAGGCGATGTCTCCGCTATTCAGAATATTAAGGAATGGCTAAAAGAAAACGGGGCGAAAGGAGAAGTAGTTTCTCCGAGACTAGGGATGTTAAAAGGAAGTACTGAAGTCAAAATAGATAAGACATTTTCCACAACCGCTTCTGTTTTATACGATGCGGTTCTCCTACCAGGCGGAACGGAAAGTAATGCGAAATTAAGTAATAATGGCGATGCATTGCATTTTATCAATGAAGCTTTCAAACATTGTAAGGCGATAGGGGTATTGGGTGAGGCAAAGAAGCTGATACAAAACAGCTCCATAAAAGGTCTTAATGCCGATGACTCCGATAAAATCGACATTTGGAATGAAAAAGGGGTAGTCTTTGCCTCCCAACTCACCGACCAATTCCGGGAAGTTTATTTTCGGGCGATAGCAGAGCACCGGCATTGGAACCGTGAATCCAGGGATGAGGTACCCGCTTAATTATACACGGGGGAAATAAAACATCTGAGAAAATGGCGGTAAGCGGTGGTGCAAAATCCCGATTCAATTTATAAGTTTTACCACAGATTGATACCAGATTAACACAGAAAAATATTTCTAAAAATCTGTGCTAATCTGGGTAATCTGTGGTTCACAATATTTGACCCATCCTGTGTCAAGCCAGAAAAAAGTCAGATTTATGCCCTCTATCAAAAGGCAGGCAAAACATGTTTGCCAAAGAAATCAATAAAGCCTTTCTGACCTTTATTCACATTATGAACATCTATTTTTTCGAATCCCATCTGGTGGAATTCATTAATTTTGCTGATAAAAGCTGCCGGATCATTGGAAATAAATACATGCTCTGACATAGCCTCAGGTTTTATATGAGTGGAAGCCTGTTCGAATTGTTTGGGTGTTCTCAGTTGGGCTGAAAGGCCACTCTCAAAGATGTTGGTTTTCCACTGTTCATAAGCCCCCTGAAGGGCTTTTTCCTCTTCTTGATCATAAGAAACCTGCCATTTTAGTACCATGGGTTTATTTTTTCCCTCTGATCTTCTCCAGGCTTCTGTTACTTTCTGCAGTTGGTCCATGGGTTGTGAAACGGTAATAAGTCCGTCGGCCCACTCCCCTAGCCATTCTGCCGTTTCCGGGGTAATGGCAGCACCTACCAGATGGGGAAGAGCTTTGGGCAAGGTATAAAGTTTGGCTTCCTGCACTTCAAATAATCCCTGATGATTGATTTCCTCACCTCGCCATAAGGCACGCATCACTTTAACTGCCTCCCTCAATTTATCATTTCGAAATGGTTTGGAAGGCCATTGGGCTCCAATGACGCCTTCATTGAGTAACTGACCGCTTCCTACCGCTATCCAAAACCTCCCAGGAAACATTTCCAACAATGTGGCTACGGCTTGTGCAATAATCGCGGGATGATATCGGTGGCAGGGGCAATTAACTACCCCCATAGGAATAGAGGTCTTGGCCAATGCTGCTCCCAACCAGGACCAGGCATAACCCGAATGTCCCTGACTTTCATTCCAAGGATTATAATGATCTGAGGAAACGGCAAACTGAAAGCCTGCCTCTTCGGCCATCATCACGAGATCCAACAACTCGGACGGGGAAAACTGTTCGTGGGACACATGATACCCTAACTTTACCATTTTCTTTGTCGTTTTTTCAGGAGTAGGCTATGGTAGATAACAAAGCATTTTCAGATTGCCTGGAATCCAAACGGGTATACTGTACAACAATCGGGACATCAGCTATTAAAACACCGGCATAATCCGTATCCCTCGGGATTTCTTCCGGATGATTCAGTTCATTATATCTGACATGTGTGGTCCGTTTAGGAGGGACAGTCACCTTATAAGGACCTACTGGATCTCTGTCTTCAAAATAAATAAAGATCTCTACCGTGGCTTCTTTGTCTGATGTGTTAAGTATGCAGACGGAATCATGGCTTTCCATCGCTGGTTTGGGGCCATTGCTTTTAGAAGGTATATAACCCTCTGGTATGGCCCAATGCGTTTTTCCAAGTAAATATTCCATAATGAATTTAAGTTACCCTGTATTGCAGTATCCTTTGGGTTTCTTAACAATTATCAGACCTAAAAGGGCTGGTATGATCTAATCAAAAAAGATAGGATGAAAAATGAGGAAGATGAAATTATCAGGAAATACCCTATTTGGCTCAATAAATGAAAATAAGCAACAGAAAAAACACCCCCTATTACCGTCCGTTTTTGTTGTCCCTTTTAAGAGACAAAATGGGGAAAAGAAGTTACAAAAATTTCAATATAAACGGCTTGAGATCTGCTATCACTTCCAATAACTTGCCCTTATACTACAAATACATGGAATTTTTAAAAATGGCATTATAGATGTATATTTTATAAATACGATTAGAAAAAAGGGCTTAAAAGGTTTAATAATAAGATGGAGTAGAAATGCCGTAATCTATATTAAGGGCATTCTAGGAAAATTATGGGAAAAACGATTATTGTTTCAAACAGATTGCCAACCAGTGTGAACCAGAAAAATGACGGATATGAATTTAAATCCAGTAGTGGGGGATTGGCTACAGGTTTGGGTTCCATTTATTCAAAAAAGGATAATATCTGGATAGGATGGCCTGGGGGTGAAATAAATGATCCCGAAGAAAAGCAGGAAATAACAAAGGCTCTTCGTGAGCATAAAATGGCCCCGGTATTTCTCAACAAGCAAGAGATCGAAGATTTTTATGAGGGTTTTAGCAACGAAACCTTATGGCCCGCTTTCCACTATTTTTCCCAATATATTTCCTTCGAAAACAGGTATTGGGAGGCGTATGTTAAAGTAAATGAAAAGTTTTGCGAAGCCATCCTTGAGAAAGCAGATCCGGATGACACCATTTGGATCCATGATTATCATCTGCTATTACTGCCCCAACTACTAAAAGATAAATTACCGAATGCTACCATAGCCTTTTTTCAACATATTCCCTTTCCCTCGTATGAAATCTTCAGGATGCTACCTTGGCGAAAAGAAATTTTGAAAGGAATGTGTGGCGCTGATTTGATAGGATTTCATACCTACGACGATATGCGGCACTTTATGAGTGCAGTGAGCCGAATTCTTGGGTTTTCCCATGAAAGCGGTTATATCCGTGCGGAAAACCACTTGATCAACGTGGATTCCTTTCCTATGGGTATAGATTTTGATAAATTTGAACAATCAGCCAAGAGTGAGGTAACCCAAAACATTATAGCTGAATATAAGGAAGTTTTGGGAAAACAAAAGTTATTGCTCTCGATTGATCGATTGGATTATTCCAAAGGAATCCCTCAGCGCCTCCGGGCATACGACTTGTTTTTACAGGACAATCCGGATCAAAGGGAAAAAGTGTCCCTGATCATGATTGTTGTTCCTTCACGTGAGCAGGTAAAAGAATACGGGGATTTAAAAGAAGAAATCGATACCCTGGTGGGGAGGATCAATAGCAATTATTCCACTTTCAATTGGATGCCCGTGCATTAT
Source organism: Anditalea sp. (assembly GCA_040905145.1). Lineage (GTDB taxonomy): Bacteria > Bacteroidota > Bacteroidia > Cytophagales > Cyclobacteriaceae > DATGMS01. The sequence goes on along the minus strand of JBBDSC010000202.1, from coordinate 30,847 downwards.
TTTTACCGCTCTTTTCCACTCGCTGAATTGAGTGCTTTTTACAGTATGTCGGACGTAGCATTGGTCACACCCTTGAGGGACGGGATGAATTTGGTTTGCAAGGAATTTGTGGCCAGCAAAACCGATAAAAATGGCGTGCTTATCTTATCGGAAATGGCCGGGGCAAGCAAAGAGTTACAGGATGCCCTATTGGTAAATCCCAATAATATTTCAGAAGTATCCCAGGCGATACAAAAAGCCCTTCTCATGGAAGAGGAGGAGCAGATCAAGAACATTACCTCCATGCAGAAAAGCCTAAAACGCTACGACATTTTCCAGTGGGTGGATGTCTTTATGAACCGCTTGAGTCATGTCAAGAGAAAACAGGCTGAATTGAAGTCCAAAAGTATGGATGAAATAGGATTCGAAATGCTTCAAAATAATTTTCAGAACGCCAAAAAGCCCATTGTACTCCTAGACTATGACGGCACATTAGTCGGATATAAAACCAAACCTGAGGAAGCCTTTCCTGACGATGAACTTAAATCTGTAATCCATCAATTGGCACAAGATGCATTGGTGGTTATCATTAGCGGCAGGGACCGGGAAACATTGGGCCGGTGGTTTGAAAACTATCCCGTGAATTTAATGGCCGAACATGGGCTGTGGATTAAAAGAAAAGATTTAGGGGAAGATTGGAGACCCCTAATGGAAATTGACAATACCTGGAAACCAAATATTAGGGAAATAATGGATTATTATGTCCTGCGTACGCCAGGGGCTTTTGTGGAAGAAAAGAACAATTCACTGGTCTGGCATTACCGTCAGGCGGAAAATGGACTGGGTGATTTAAGAATGAGGGAAATGTTTTGTCACTTGAAATATATCGCGAGGGGAAATAACCTACAAGTGCTGGAAGGAAACATGTTCCTGGAAATCAAAAGGCCGGACATCAACAAGAGCAAAGCTGCCATGGGCTTTATCACCAAGGAAAGATTTGACTTCATTTTGGCCATTGGGGATCATTGGACGGATGAAGAAACTTTTAAAGCGCTCCCAAAATCGGCTTTTAGCATCCGCGTCGGCTATAAATATACCCAAGCCAAATATAATGTCCATTCCTATAAAGAAGTTAAGTTTTTGTTGAAAAGATTAGGCAAGGTGGAAATACCAAGATTAGTTTCGATTTAAAATCCTTAATTATTTTATGATTTAGCGAATTGTCAGCCACAGGCCATAGTCAAAAAGTTGATTAATATCCACTACCCAAACAGGAAGAAGACTTTAGCTGGCTTTAAATGAAATTGGCTTGGTCTTTGGTTCGATGTTAAGATATGCCTAAATTGTGTGCAAAATGGGCAAAGTAAGTAACTTTAAATCTTAACATAATAAAATCAAGTATCATGAACAAAATAAAATTATCATTCTTATTAGTTGTGTCTTCCTTTATGCTTTTTTCTTGCGGTGGTGGTGAAACTACAAATGATGGCACAGACAATGAACAGAATGCCAATGCACCAGCGCCAGCACCAACAGAACCACCGTCTTCATCTTCAGCGGAAGCAACTGATGGTGAAGTGGTGGAATTGAGCCTGGAAGGAAACGATCAAATGCAATTTAATAAAAAGGAATTAAGGGTGAAGGCTGGACAAACCGTCAGACTGACATTGATCCATGTTGGGACAATGCCTAAAAATGCCATGGGTCATAATTTTGTGCTTTTAAACCAAGGAGTGGATCTTGCTGCATTTGGACAAGCAGCAGCTGCAGCCATGGAAAATGATTATATTCCTGAATCAGAAGTGGACAACGTTATTGCCCATACCAAGCTTTTAGGCGGCGGTGAAAGCGATACCATCGAGTTTACTGCACCGGCAGAAGGAAGTTACGAATTTCTTTGTTCCTTTCCCGGTCATTATGCTTTAATGAAAGGCGTTTTTATAGTGGAATAAAAAAGTGCACGGGTTATTTGAAAACTATTCATTTTCATGAATTCGTATACTTCCTCAAAGAAATAGGAACAGCAAAATTTAAACTCTTTTGAGCATACAGTAGAATTAAGAAAAATAAGGGGCTAGCCCCTTATTTTTTTATGTCCACGTATTGTTGCCTTTTGCTACAGAACTTGAATGGGCGTCGTACCACATGTGGAACGGGAGGAATTTCTGAATGTAGGCATCATCTTATTTTGCTCCAAGCAAGGGTTCCTAAAAATTCTTTACGAGCTGGACGAGGAGCGGCTAATGGCTTTTTATAGCCACTTGGACATTCAGGAGCCGGAAGAATACCTCCGCGCATTTATTCGAATTAGCAATGGGGGGCCGGAAAGCGGACCCATAGGCAGGCTTTCCATTGCCGAACGCTTTCGCTGGCTTACTGCTGTTCGCAGCACCATCGTGCAAACTTCCCCAGTACATCCAGGGTTATGTATGGATGCCCAACAAACGCTGGATAAGCTTCATTCCCAATTGGTTCTGAATAGAAAGTAGAATAATTACTATAAAAAAATAAATAAACCTACTTTTTGATATTTCTAAATTGATATTTGCCAAATGATCAATAAATTTTCTATATTTAGTTATCCGTTATATTATATTTTCCATTTACCCAAAATATTCCATCATGAGTGATTCGCAAAAACCAATGGGCAAAGACTCCCGTATCCTTACCACCAGACAAGGGCATCCTGTTTATGACAACCAAAGCCTGCGCACAGTAGGCAACAGGGGCCCTGCCACCTTAGAAAACTACCACTTTCTGGAAAAAATGTCACACTTCGATAGGGAGCGAATACCTGAGCGTGTGGTACATGCCCGTGGAGCAGGTGCCCATGGCTATTTTGAAGCCTACGGCAAAGTGGGTGATGAACCAATAAGCAAATATACCAGGGCAAAGGTTTTTAACACCACTGAAAAGAAAACCCCTCTCTTTGTCCGATTCTCTACTGTAATACATGGAAAACATTCTCCCGAAACATTACGTGATCCCAGGGGTTTTGCGGTTAAGATGTACACAGAAGAGGGGAATTGGGACCTTGTTGGAAACAACTTAAAGATTTTCTTTATCAGGGACTCCATTAAATTCCCTGATTTTATCCATTCATTTAAGCCAGATCCCGTAACCAATATCCAGCATGCCGAACGGCAGTTTGACTTTATAAGCAACAGCCCCGAAGCACTTCACATGATCACGTTCCTTTTTTCTCCCTGGGGCATTCCCGCCAATTATAGGCAAATGCAAGGTTCAGGGGTAAATACTTACAAATGGGTGAACAAAGAAGGGGAAGCGGTATTGGTAAAATACCATTGGGAACCTCTACAGGGCATCAAAAATCTGACCCAACAGCAGGCACAGGAAATCCAGGGCAAAAACTTCAACCACGCCACCCAGGATTTATACGAGGCCATTGAACGCGGGGAATATCCGGAATGGGAACTGAACGTTCAGATCATGAGTGATGAAGAGCATCCGGAGTTGGATTTTGATCCTTTGGATGACACTAAAATATGGCCCAAGGATCAGTTCACCTGGTATCCCATTGGTAAGATGACCCTTAATAAAAATCCGGAAAACTTCTTTACGGAAGTGGAGCAGGCTGCCTTTGGTACTGGAGTTCTAGTGGATGGCTTGGATTTTTCGGATGATAAAATGCTACAGGGCCGTACTTTCTCTTATTCAGACACGCAGCGGTACCGGGTGGGAACAAATTATCTGCAATTACCGATCAATGCCACCAAGACCCATATGGCCACCAACCAGCGGGATGGCCAGATGGCTTACTCTCAGGACATTTTAGCGGCTACCAATCCGCATGTTAACTATGAACCTTCTTCTTTGAACGGATTAAAAGAAGCATCCAGAGAAGGCAAAGACCATACCCCCCATTACAAAGCTTCCCTTGTCAGGGAGAAGATCGACAGGCAAAATAATTTCAAGCAGGCAGGAGAGACCTATAGGGATTTTGAAGACTGGGAAAGAGAGGATTTGATTTCCAACTTGGGGAGTGCCCTTGTCCAGGCCAATAAAGAAATCCAAGACAAAATGATCGACCTCTTTACCCAATGTGATGAAGACTATGGAAGAAGGGTCGCAGAAGGGATAAAAAAGGCAGAAATGATGAGGAAAGAAGAATCCATGGGTTCTATGGAGTCCCATGAAGCCGTAAAAAAAGCAGCGGATGATTCCCACGAAGCCAAACCATATTAAATCTAATGGATAATTTGAACCAGCAACTTTTCAATGCTGCAAGAACAGGGGATATAACCACGCTAAAGTCATTGATTACACAAAATGCCAACATCAATGTTCAAGATGCCAAGGGTTATACCCCCTTAATCATTGCCAGCTATAACAATCAACCGGAAGCTGTCCAATTATTGCTCGATGCCGGAGCCGATGTTAACCTTCCTGACTATGGGGGCAATACTGCCCTCATGGGCGTTTGCTTTAAGGGCTATCCGCAAATTGCGGAAATGCTCATAGCACATGGGGCAGGGCTGAACCTACAGCATGGCAATGGGGGCACAGCCTTGATGTTTGCAGTCTTATTCGGCAGAAACGAACTGGCCAAAATCGTCCTAAAGCATGGTGCTGATAAAAGCATTAGGGAATACAGGGGCTTAACTGCCCTGGATCTTGCCGTTCAGCAGGGAAATATTGAAGCTGTAGATCTATTGGCAATTTAGGCATGCCGTCTCCTGTTACGTAAGCACTTACCTTCAATGGCAATGCCTAATGTCCCCAGGAATTCTCTTTCTGTCTCCCAGGTACCTTAATGGCCCACTTTTTTTGGCACAAGCCAAGAATTGCTCAAGTAACACAAAGAAAACTTTGGGAACTTAGTGCAAACCTTCGTGATCCTTGTGGTTAACTTTTTGGCATATGCCTGTCCCGCCTTATCGGGGAAAACCCGCTAAACATTCATCCCAGCTATAACCTGCATAAAATCTCCCCTGCTTTATCCAATTCCTCATCCGACTTTGCAAAACAAAACCTGAGAAGCTTGTAATCGTTTTTTTGATGGTAAAAGGCGGATACGGGAATAGAGGCTACCCCTATTTCTTTGGTTAACCTCACTGCCAGGTTGTAATCATTTTCCCGGCTTATGGATGGATAAGAGAGAATCTGAAAAAAACTCCCTTGAGCAGGGGTATAAGTGAATTTGGAAGAACGGATGGCTGCTAAAAACCGATCCCGTTTCTGCTGATAAAAGCTCGGGAGAGATAAATAATGGTCCGGCTTATTCAAGAAGTCTGCCAACGCATGCTGTATGGGGGTGACTACACTGAAGGTTACGAATTGATGGATTTTCCGGAACTCCTTGGTCAACTCTTTTGGTGCCAGGCAATAACCGACTTTCCACCCTGTGATATGGAAAGTTTTGCCAAAAGAGTTACAAATAAATGTCCTTTCCCTCAATACCGGATGCATCATGAGGGAAAGATGTTCGTGCCCATCAAAGGTAATATGTTCATAGACTTCATCACTTACCAAAAGGATATTAGTGTCCCGTACCAATTCCGCCAAGGAATTCAGGTCATTCCTGGAGAGCATACTCCCAGAGGGATTATGTGGGGTATTGACTATAATTAGTCTTGTTTTTGGGTTGATTTTTTGCTTTACTATCTCCCAATCAATGGTAAAAGGAGGCTGCAAGGTAATAAAGATCGGCAAACCTCCATTGAGCTCAATAGCAGGAACATAGCTGTCATATGCGGGCTCGAAGACAATCACCTCGTCTCCTGGACGGACAATGGTCGTGATGGCCGAAAAAATGGCCTCTGTAGCCCCTGTGGTAATTGTCACTTCCTCTTCTGGATGATAGTTGATGCCATACAGGCTTTCTGTTTTTTCTGCTACCTTTTCCCGGAGAACAGGTACTCCGGTCATGGGTGCATATTGGTTATAGCCCTTTTTCATGTATTGATGGATCAGACTTGTCAGCTCCGGAGAGCAATCGAAGCTGGGAAAGCCTTGGGAAAGGTTGATGGCTCCATTGTCCGTTCCCAGTTTTGACATCACCGTGAAGATGGTAGTACCAACATGGGGTAGTTTGGAAAGGATTTGGTGGTGATTTTTCATGGATTAAAAAGGTAATTTAACCTGAATATAGGTAATTATCCAAGCACTTAAAAAAACCTTTATTGTAGAAGTCGGATAATATTGGTATCATTGATTATTACTAATGGGCTAAAAACACCTCTTTTAGCAAAAATCTATGAGAAAAAATCTTTCTTTGATTTTAGTCATGGTTATTTTAACCATTTCCTGTAAGGATGGAAAAGAACAGGATGAAGTTGAATTTTGGGAATTTCCAGCGCAGATTGACTTGGAAAATATAAAAAAAAGGGGCACGATTAGGGCCATTGTTGACAATTCTTCCACCAGTTATTACATCTACAGGGGGAGAAGAATGGGTTATGAATATGAAATGCTCAGAGACCTTTCCAATCGGCTAGATGTACAATTGAGATTGGTTATTACCGATGATATTGAAGAAGCGTTTAAATTCCTCAACCAAGGAAATGCAGATATTATCGCCATGAACCTTGAGGTCTCTGAAGTAAGAAAACAATATGCCAATTTTACCAATTCAACCAATAACTTAAGTACGGTCCTTGTTCAAAGAACTGGGGGCGAGATCTTGGCAGATCTATCAGAACTGGACAATAAAACGATCCATATCAGGAGCAGTTCCATCTACAAAGAACAGCTTGAGTCTCTTCAGGATTCACTCAACCTTAAGCTGTATGTCTTGGAGGAAAATGAAACTTTAGAAAACTTGGTCAGTAGGGTCGCTTCAGGTGAAATAGATTATACCATAGTAGATAATGATATTGCATTGGTTAATGCTACCTATTACGAAAACATTGATGTAAACTTACAAATAAGTGAACCCTCCGCTGTGGGATGGGCGGTAAGAAAAAATGCCCCAGACTTGCTCAAAGAAATTAATAATTGGATAGAAGAAGCTAAGGAATCTGCCTATTTTGCCATTTTATATGGGAAATATTTCACAAATAAAAAGAACAGTTATTTCCGGAATACCAGTGCCTTTTCCTCTATCTCAGGAGACAGGATTTCCATTTATGATGATATCATCCAAAAAGGAGCCAATGAGCTGGGATGGGATTGGAGGTTACTGGCAGCATTGGTCTACAAAGAATCAAGATTTGATAATACGGCAATCTCTTATGCAGGAGCACAGGGATTACTTCAGTTGATGCCTGTGACTTTGGAGAGGTTTGATGTCTCTAATGCCAATGATCCTTCCCAAAGCTTAATGGCAGGAGTTCAATTCTTAAAATACCTGGATAAATTTTGGAGAGAAAGGATTCCTGAATCCAATGAAAGAATCAAGTTTATTTTAGCTTCTTATAATGTAGGCCACGGGCATGTAGAGGATGCTTGGAGGTTAACATTAAAGTTCGGGAAGGACACCAAACTTTGGGCCAATGTGGCTTATTTCCTGGAAAGGAAATCCCAACCGGAATTTTACAGGGATCCCGTAGTGAAAAGCGGCTATGCGAAAGGTCATGTGACGGTAGCTTATGTCCGGGATGTAATCAGCCTTTACGAATCTTATCGGGTGCTGGTACAGCCATAGATTAATTTTCCCTAATGGGTCTGACGCAAACCTGGAAATAAATTCTCTATAATTTTTCAAAGATTCTTTTAAAGCTGGTCGCTTCAGCCAACCTATTTGAAAGTTCATCTATGGGCACCCGTTCTTGCTCAGTATTATCCCTTTGGCGTATGGTAACAGTATTGTCCTCCAAAGTCTGATGATCCACGGCTATGCAATAAGGTGTCCCGATAAGATCCTGTCTGGTATACCTCTTGCCGATAGATGTAGATTCTTCATAAATGATATTGAAATCCACCTTCAAGCTATCGAAAATTTCCCTCCCTTTTTCCGGCAACCCGTCTTTTTTGGTCAAGGGCAAAATGGCTGCTTTCACCGGAGCAATAGCCGGATGGAGTTTCAAGTAGGTCCTGGACTTGCCTTCCGATTCTTCTTCTGTAAAGGCATTGCATAAAATCATCAAAAACAATCTGTCAAGTCCTATGGAGGTTTCTACCACATAGGGGATGTAATTTTGGTTGATTTCGGGATCAAAATACTGCTGCTTCTTTTTGGAAAATTCCTGGTGTTTTTTGAGATCAAAATCCGTACGGGAATGGATTCCCTCCACTTCTTTAAAACCAAAAGGGAAACCATATTCAATGTCCAAAGCGGCATTGGCATAATGCGCCAACTTATCATGGTCATGTCTTCGGATTTTGGCTTCGGGAATACCCAAGGCACCATGCCAGTTTACCCGCTTATCCGCCCATTGCTTGTACCATTCCATTTCTGTGCCGGGACGGACAAAAAATTGCATTTCCATTTGTTCAAATTCCCGCATTCGGAAGATAAACTGCCGAGCCACAATTTCGTTCCTGAAAGCTTTGCCTATCTGGGCAATCCCAAAAGGGACTTTCATCCTCGCCGATTTCTGAACATTCAGGAAATTTACAAAAATCCCTTGGGCAGTTTCAGGCCTCAGATAAACCGTCGTCGCCTCTTCCGCCACCGAACCTATCTGGGTTCCAAACATCAGGTTAAATTGCCGTACTTCCGTCCAATTGGTAGTGCCTGAAACAGAACAAATAATATTTTCCCGGATGATCAATTCCCTTATTGCAGGAAAATCTTCCGCTTCCAAAAACCTGACCATTTCAGCCAACAAGGCTTTTGCACGGCCATCATCTCCTGCCATTTCATAGGCCGCCGCTTTATCTTCTATCAGGACATCGGCCCTGTACCTTTTTTTACTGTCTTTGTTATCGATCATCGGATCGTTAAAGCTGTCCACATGGCCGGAAGCTTTCCAAGTGGTAGGATGCATAAAAATAGCGGCATCTATTCCCACGATATTATCATTTAACCGGGTCATGGATTCCCACCATAGCCGCTTCAGGTTGTTTTTTAATTCCACCCCATAAGCCCCATAATCATAGACCGCTTGAAGCCCATCATAGATCTCTGAAGAGGGATAAATAAATCCATACTCTTTGGCATGGGATACAATATCTTTTAATTGAGCGATTTCCTGCGCTTGTTCATTTCTTGCCATAGCACAAAAATAGTTAAAAAGTGGCATTGTCCAAGACTTTGGACATCTCTGACCTTGACTGAAAAAGCATCTTTTCACCTTGAACTGTCAGCATATTTTAAAATTTTAAGTCTTTTCTTTTTCCAGTTGGTTGATCCTGGGCTGCAAAAGCCAAATGCCAATGGGCAATATAACAGCCATGACAAACTCACTGAAAAATTCCGAAGAAGTTACCTTCCTTCCTCTTTCCAGCTGAACGATTGCCTTCGCCATAAAGCTAAGACAGTGAAACAAAGTCAATAAAGCAATAAACACGATAAGGGCAATCATTATAATGGGTATCACTTCTTCACCCTCAACACGATCAAGGTTTCGGGGATAAGACCAAAAATAGACAAGAAGGAAAATATTACTTATGCAAGAAATCCATAGGCTTATCAGAAACTTCTTTGTTTTCATCGGGGGTGATTCTTCATTTTTGCTGAACTTCTTACCTACCTGACCTATCCACAAAAAATAGATCAACAAGGGAATGATTAATATTAGCCCTAAAGGGCTAGGATAGGGAACTTCCGGTTCTTTCCCAGAACCGGAAGTGATGATCCAAATATTTTGGATAAATTGAACAACAAAAGGTATCCCTACAACAAGTAGGAAAATTTGCCAATGTTTTAATCTGAGCAGAAAGTCCATATAAAATATAGCCCAAAAATCATTCCAAGGAACCGGGTTATCTCCCATCTAAAAAATGCGCGAAGGCATCATATCAACAGGTGACCCGGTGATAAATTGTACGGAGTGAGGCTCCTCATAAAGGAACGGGAGAAATTGCGGTGGATAAAAATCTTCAAACCTGCAATCCACATCAAAAGACAATAGTTTCTGATATTTCCAGGCAGGGCGCTTTAATTTGATTTCCATGGTTCTGTTCCCATACCATTTATTATACCCATAATAATGCTCAGCGATAAAATCTTCAAGGCTGCCAGGAAGTATTTCCCGCTCCAAAGCTTCCGCCTTTGCGCTGACCCTGTTCCAATGATCCTTCACTTCAAAAGAATAGGAGGCGGAAACCATTTTATCCAATCTCTCTATAGTATGTTTCATCGCATACTTTCGATATTTCTCACGGGCAAAAGCATTGGCAGCAAGAGTAATTCCTGAATTAGGCGCAAATTCCCTTAAGAAGACCACTCCCCTTTTTGTTTCACCTTTATTCTTATGGACCACATAAAACCGGAGATTAAACTCCTCAAAAAGCTGGTGATAAGGCAAGGGGATTCCCATAATGCGTACATCTTTAAACAGAAAACCGACAATGCTGATCAAACATTCTCCTTCATAAAGGTCAAGATAGGTATGGCGTGGAAGGTAAGGGGTCAATATGTTCGGATCTATCCTGTAATTTACGAGGACTATATTTTGCCAGGCACAAGAAAGGGACAGGAATTTCATAGGATTTCTTTTCAATGGTGACGACAATAAATTGCGCCAATACCATGCCTATTATCCAAATTCTCACAATAGCCTTTAATTATAAATCTGTGTAAATCTGTGCGCATCCGTGGTTAAATTCTTTTTTTTAAACCACCAATGACTATCAAATCTCAGATCTTACTGATTAGGTACAAATAATAGGCCGTACAACTTAGGAGTTACTGGAAAGCTTTTTTTGAAAAGCCTCTACCGCTGCCCTGACCGAGCCATATGTGATTAACAATTCTTTAGCTTGTTCCTTTTCTATTCCTGTGGCGTCCATGATCATCTTTGTGCCCCTTTTTACCAGCTTTTCATTGGAAAGCTGCATGTCTACCATTTTATTGCCTTTTACTTTGCCCAACTTTATCATTACACTGGTTGAGATCATATTAAGAACAAGTTTCTGCGCAGTGCCTGCTTTCATTCGGGTGCTTCCTGTTACAAATTCAGGACCCACGACTACTTCTACAGGAAAGTCCACCTTTATTCCCAAAGGACTCTGGGCATTACAAGTGATGCAGCCAGTGATCAAGCCTTCCTGCTTGGCATCTTTAACCCCTCCAATGACATATGGAGTTGTACCTGAGGCAGCGATCCCGATAACCATGTCCTTTTTATTCACTCCAAATCGCAGCAAATCTTTCCAGGCTCCGCCAAAATCATCCTCAGCATTTTCCACGGCTTTCCTAATGGCTTGATCTCCTCCTGCAATAATGCCGATGACCATATCGTACGGGACTCCGTAAGTGGGCGGACATTCTGAAGCATCCAATATCCCCAGCCGTCCACTGGTACCTGCACCAATATAAAACAACCTTCCCCCTTTTTGCATGGCAGGTACAATAGCTTCTATTAATGCTTCTATTTGAGGTAAAGAATTTTCCACGGCCAAGGCTACCGATTGGTCCTCTTTATTGATGTTGGTAATCAGCTCCCTGGTGCTCATGCTTTCCAGGTGATCGTAAAACGAACTGCTTTCTGTGGTACTCATAGTTTTTCCTTATGATAAAGCGTTAACCCTGCTATCGGACTTTCCAAGATGATATTTACCTTAATATCCAAATCTGCCGCTACTTTCCTTAAAATATCACTATTAAAAAAGGCAATGGAACCCACAAAATTAACCGGCTTTAACTGATAATCTTCATAACGCATGACATGACGTTTAAAAAAGTCCTGGAAACCATTATAATAAAGCAGGTAACAATAGGGATCCCCTTTGTACTGAGTTATAAAATTACAAAAACTTGCCATGTATCGATTGGGAAATGGCTTCTGATAGACATTTTCCTGAATGATCAGGTTGCTGATCTGAAATTCTTCAATGACCTGTCTCCTGATGTGCGATGGCATATCTTCATAGATAAAATCCTGAAGAAAATGCTTTCCGATATAAGATCCCCCGCCTTCATCTCCAAGCAAGTATCCAGGTGAAGGCCTATTGGAAATGATTTTTTCCCCATCATAATCACCGCTGTTGCTGCCAGTCCCCAAGATACAGGCTATGCCTGCCTGATGGCCACAGGTAGCTCTTGCAGAAGCCATTAGATCATGGTCCACATCAACTGTAGCTTTTTCAAAAAAAAGCTTTAGCGTTTGTGCCACTGCTATTTTGTTTTTTTCGGAAGTACAGCCTGCCCCGTAAAAGAAAACTTGGTCAATCTTTCCTTGCAGGTCCAATAAATCATTGGTCCGCATTCCAGCTTCCATTTGTTCTGCTGTTTGATAATAGGGATTAAACCCTACGGAGCGGAACTGGCTTACCTCCCCTTGGTCATTGATGATCCTCCAGTCTGTCTTACTCGATCCACTATCTGCTATTAAAATCATTTTTAAATCAAGCTCCCAATGGCTTCAAATTTATCAAATACATTTTCATTATGCGGTGCTTCCTTCAGTTCTTCGGTCAAATCCTGCCCTGCCCAATGCTCATAATGTTTCCCGTTTCGCCAGAGCCTGGACAAGCTCACATCGTAAACCACTCCCTTAAAAGCAATCCACACTTCAGGTTTGTCCTGACCATTCCTTAAAGAAAGCTGTTGTTTGGTAATGGATTGCATATCCTAATATAACTTTAATTGAGCGTTTACCCACCGTTCCGGTATTTCGCCTTTTTGCGCCGTAAGGTAATCCTGATAACTACATGGGATAATGGTATCCCGGTCAAACTTTTCCTGTTCCGCTTTGGGAATTTCCATCCACCATTTACCGCTCAATTTACTCTTATAAAAAAACAATATAGAAGGTTTTGAATCCAGGGAAACAGTATATTTAATATAGTCACTACTTTTAAAGGACAAGCTGTCCTTCCTATGATAAAACCCTTCTATAAAATACCATATCATGGTGGCAATTACAGAGGCTGTTTTATTCCTAAGATCATCATAGCAGGGCTGATAACCATATACTCCAAAAGAACTCAACTTTTCATTCATGCCTGCAAACCAGCAAATTTGACAAGCCTCCTCGGCGGTAAGCCCAAAAGGCTGCGCATCGGCTGCGCCCGGTGCATCCGCAGACTGAATCGCACAGACATCAAAGCTCAACAAATCCGCATTCCTGATCAATGGTTCTATTTCCTTGAAATTGTCCCTCAATTGCCCTAACCTGACATGATCGAAATAAAGCTTTTCCATCACATTGACCAGGTCCCTGTCTGTTAAAAAACTTTGGTAGGCCAATTGACAATAGTTAAACAGAAAATTCGGTTGATGGAGTATTATATTTTGCGAATGAATATCATTTGGCACACCATCATCATCCATATCAATCTTTGAATCCACTGTCAGCATGCTGATCAACTTTTGTATCCCCTCATAGGAAAGGTATTGCCCAAAATCCAAATCATGTGTTCCCCCTATATAGATAGGCAGAATTTGCCGCTTCATCAGGTATTCCCCCAAAGATCGGATACGCATATAGGTTTCCTGAAGGTCCATCCCCGGACGAAGATTACCCAAGTCGGCTATTCTATAATGGGATTGGCCCTTTTTTAGAAAATAAAGTTTTCTTCTAATTACCGAAGCTGCTTCCTCCATGCTTTCATTTTCCGCTTTGCCACGGACTTCAGTCATTCCAATGATCGCTATTTGAATGCCTTTTAAATCCGGAAAGGTCTCCCCATGATAGTTGATGTGAATAAAAAATGAATTATGTGCATGGGTTTGCCGGATCAGTGTATCAGATATAGGATCAAAGAAGACGGGTAAGTTCATAGGCAGGGGTTATTAGCTGATTTAAAAATAATCAGAAAAATAAAAGGTCAACAAAAAAGAGTCCTACAATAGCAGGACTCTTTTTTTATCAACCACCGAAGTCATCAAATCGAATGTTTTCTTTGGGGACTCCTAAATCATCCAGCATTTTTAATACTGACGAGTTCATCAAAGGGGGGCCGCAAAGGTAATATTCCACCTCTTCCGGTTCCGGGTGATCCTTAAGGTAATTATCATATACCACCAGATGTATAAAACCGACAAATCCATCGCCCTCCTTGTCATCCAAAGAAGCCTTTATTTTCCAGTTGTCTTCTGGCATAGGCTCTGAGAGGCCAATGTGAAATTTGAAATTTGGAAAATCCTTTTCGATATCCTCAAAATGAGGCACATAAAAGAGTTCTTTTTTGGATCGGCCACCATACCAATAAGTAACTTTTCTTTTGGTTTTTTCGGTATGGAACAAGTGAAAAATATGGGACCTCAGAGGGGCCATACCTGCACCCCCACCAATATAAACCATTTCCCTATTCGTAGGGTTAATATGGAATTCTCCGTATGGGCCGGATATAGTTACTTTATCGCCTATTTTTCGGGAGAAAACAAAGGAAGAACAAACTCCTGGATTAACATCCATCCAACGGTTGTTGGCCCTATCCCATGGCGGTGTTGCAATTCGGATGGTAAGCATCACGATGTTTCCCTCGGCTGGATGGTTAGCCATTGAGTAGGCCCTGAAAAGTTCTTCATCATTTCTCATCACCAAATCCCATAACCCGAATTTATCCCAGTCGCTTTGGTACACATCTTCCGGATGGCCCAGCTCAGGGTGTGGGGTAATGTCAATGCCCTTAAAATTCACTGTGATTTCAGGAACATCTATTTGTATATAACCACCGGATTCAAAATCCAAATTTTCACCTTCAGGTAATTTAACTACAAATTCTTTTATAAAAGTAGAAACATTATAATTGGAAACCACTTCGCATTCCCACTTTTTGATCCCGAAAATCTCCTCCGGAATCCGGATTCTCATATCCTGTTTTACCTTTACCTGACAGGATAAGCGAACCTTGTTTTGCTGTTCGGAACGGCTGAGGTGTCCAACTTCAGTAGGGAGCACTTCGCCCCCTCCATCTTCGACCACACATCTACACTCTCCACAGGTTCCACCGCCACCACAAGCTGAAGGAAGGAATATTTTTTTATTGCTCAAAGTACTCATAAGCGTGGATCCTCCAGCAACAACCAATGGGTTCTTTTCATCTCCATTGATGACAATATTGACATCTCCCGATGTTACCAGTTTGGACTGAGCAAATAACAATATTAAAACAAGTAGCAGAATGATTAACGTAAATGCTACAATCGAAGTAATGATTACTGAACTCATTTAATGAATTTTTTTCTTTTTTTCAGTATATATAGCCCCTTATTTAGAGACTACAAATATATCTATTATTCAATAAAACAGGCCAAATAATATCTAATTTTTAGCATTATTTGCGACGCTACAACTATTATAACCTGTCAATTCTTCAATAAGTTTATCAAAGTCGCTAATCTATTTTTCAACTGCCGTCTGTCGACAATGAAGTCCAAGAATCCATGTTCCAATACAAATTCAGAACTTTGAAATCCTTTGGGAAGATCCTTACCAATTGTTTCCCTTATTACCCTCGGACCTGCAAAACCGATCAGTGCTCCCGGTTCCGCAATATTGAAATCCCCTAACATGGCATAGGAAGCAGTCACCCCACCTGTGGTAGGATCTGTCAAGAGGGAAATGTATGGAATTCCAGCCTTATCCAATAAAGCCAGCTTAGCCGATGTTTTGGCCATTTGCATCAAGCTGAATCCCGCTTCCATCATCCTTGCTCCACCGGATTTTGAGATCATAAGAAAAGGCATGTTGTGCTTCAGGGAATAGTCAATGGCCCGTGCAATTTTCTCCCCTACAACAGAACCCATGGATCCTCCAATAAAATTGAAATCCATGCAAGAAATCACAATATCATTTCCATTTAATTTCCCCACGCCTGTTCTTATCGCATCTTTGAGATTTGTTTTATTGATCGTAGCCTCGATCCTGACTGTATAGGGCTTGCTGTCCACAAAGTTTAAGGGATCACCGGAAGTCATGTTTTTATCCAACTCTGTAAATTCGTTGCCATCAAAAAGAATTTCAAAGTATTCTTTTGATCCTATCTTCACATGATAATCATCATCGGGACAGACCCAGGAATTATTTTTTAATTCCCTAGTATGTATGATTTTGCCTTTGGGCGTCTTAAACCAAAGCCCATCAGGTGCATCCTTTTTCTCCTTTGTGGATGTTTTGATTCCGGCATCTTTTCTTTTAAACCAAGCCATATTATATTTCTCTGTTTACCCTGAAAATTCTTTTCTGGATTACAAATTTATAGGTATTATCTGTTAAATAAAATCAAATATAGCGAAGGCTTCCGATAGAATGGCATATGTTTCCTTTTCCTCAAGAGTTTGGACAGAAAATACCAGCCTTAGCTCAACAAAGGCGGTATTTCCTTTAAATTTTTTGCCGCCGGCGACCTGCAAAAATCAAGCTGAAGAAAACTATGGCCATTAAAAGTAGAAGAAATACAAAGACACAGAGTAATCAAAAGGAAAATTTTCTGATTATATTAGCTTTGTGAAAGCAGACCAATCAATTATTCCATCATGCCATTAATTTATCTTTTTATTTTTTCTGCAATTATCCTTATTGCTGCTTACTTCACCTATGGGAAGTTTGTTTTTAAAAAATTTAAGATCAGCAATAAAAATACCACACCTTCCCATGATCTTGAAGATGGGGTGGATTATGTGCCGAGTAAGCCTATTGTAGTATTAGGGCATCATTTTGCATCTATAGCAGGTGCCGGTCCAATAGTGGGGCCCATCATTGCAATTACTTTTGGCTGGATCCCTGCAGTGATATGGATTATAGTAGGTGGCATATTTTTTGGAGCGGTACATGATTTGGGAAGTATAGTGGCTTCAATGAGGAACGAGGGTAAATCCATAGGCGTGATCATTCAAAACAACATAGGAAATAAGGGCAAACAGCTTTTTATTCTTTTTAGCTTTTCTACTTTAATCCTTATTATAGGGGTATTTACTGATATTATTGCCAAAACCTTTATCAGCAATCCCGGTGTGGCCTCTGCTTCCATCTTGTTTATCCTTCTTGCCATAGGTTTTGGTTGGGTAAGTAAGTTTACGGCAGGTAAGAAGAATGCCTTTATCATCATTTCGGTTCTTGGCATTGCGCTGATGTATTTCTTTGTTTATTTGGGACTGGAAATACCTTTCGTGCTGGAGTACCAGACTTGGGTATATGCTTTATTGGCCTATGCTTTTTTTGCTTCAGTATCACCTATAGCTATGCTCCTTCAGCCCAGGGATTATTTAAACAGCTTCTTGCTCTATGGATTGATCATTGCTGCCATAGTGGGCGTCTTTATTGCAAATCCCACCATAACCATGGATAACGAGGTGCATGTCTCATCGGAAAACCTGGGGTATATCTTCCCTGTCCTTTTTGTAACCATAGCTTGCGGTGCGATTAGTGGATTTCACTCCCTGGTAGGGTCAGGGACGACTTCAAAACAGATAGACAAAGAAGAGGATGTGAAAATAATAGGTTATGGGGGAATGTTAATAGAATCCTTTCTGGCTATAATCGCGGTAGGGGCGGTAGTGGTTATTAGCAGGTCTGAATATGTTTCCCGATTGGCAGAACAGGGTCCCGTGCCTCTCTTTGCCGATGGATTGGGAACCATTATTGCTTCTATGGGCATATCGGAAAGTTTGGCTGTGGGATTTGTTGCACTTACTGTTTCGGCCTTTGCTATGACTACTTTGGATACTTGTACCCGTTTGGCCAGATTTACTCTCCAGGAGTATTTTGAGGATGTGAAAAATCCTGTGGGAAATTCCATTTCCAAAAACAGGTTTCTGGCCACGTTCATCGTGGTGGTTTTATCCGTATTATTGCTTCAGTCCGGAGGTTTTGCTACTTTATGGCCAATTTTCGGTTCCGCAAATCAACTCCTGGCGGCACTTGCTTTATTAGCTGTGGCAGTCTGGCTGATCAAGAGAAAAGTAAAAGCCACCTTTGTGCTCATTCCGATGTTCTTTATGTTCACCGTAACCCTTACTTCTTTGGGATTGTTTGCCTGGCAGAATTTTCAGCAAAAAATTTATGTGTTGGCCATTATAGCTGCCTGCTTGTTTGTACTCTCTTTGGTATTGATCATATTGGCCCGAAAAAGCCTGAAAAGGGAAAGCTCTCCCTTGGTAAAAGTGAATTAGGCAGTTCTGTTAAAATTATTTAGGATGTATTAAAATAATTGGAAAATGAATTTTATTAGATACAGCAATTTTAAAAAGGAGTCGGTTTTATTCGTATTTTCAATATTCGTCCTGATTTCGGCTCCCTCCTGTTTTCCGGATAATGAGATCGACGAGAGAGTATCCGGTATAAGGGATGCCAAAAGAACGGTGGGACTCTCTGCCAACGAAATACTTTCCGCCGATCAATTTATCAGTATGGACCTGGAAATTCAGTACATGCAGGGGTATCAGCCCTCCAATCGGACCATAGAAAATTTAGAGAGCTGGCTGGAAAAGCTGATCCATAAACCGGCCGGCATAAATATAATAATGAGTGAAATTCCGGCCTTGGGACAAGAAGAATATACCCTTCAGGACATTAGAGCGATAGAGGATGAAAACCGAAGCAGTTATAACATAGGGAATAAACTAGGGGTTTATATTTTAATTTTGGACGGATATTTTAATGAAGACGAAAGCGATAGGTTTAGTTTTGGAGTAAGCCATAGGAATACCTCTCTCGTACTTCTTGGAAAGCGGATCAAAGAAAATTCAGGAAAACCCGGGCGGCCCAGTCATGAACAATTGGAATCTACCATATTTTTACATGAGTTTGGACATTTGCTGGGTCTGGTGAATCTGGGTTCTGACATGGTGAAGGACCATGAGGATAGCGAAAACATGAATCATTGTAGCAATGAAGACTGTCTCTTGTATTGGGCGGTTGAAACCAGCAGAATCTTCCACCTCATAGACGGTGCCATCCCGGAGCTGGATCAAAACTGCCTTGATGATCTTAAAGCCAATGGGGGGAAATAAGAAGTAGAAAATTCAATCCTACTGCTTATGGGTAGAACAGAACCAGCAGGAATCAGCAAGAAAGATCCTCAATTAAAAAATAAAAATTTTATCTGAACAAAAATTAATCTTTCACTTCTTCAAAATCAATATACTCTCCCCCGGAAATATTCCCTGAGGATTCCTTTCGATCATTTTTTGGGGCAAAATCAACATTCACGCTACCATGAGAAGGTTTTTTCTGTTGACGGTATTGTTCTTTCTGGGCTTCATTCACCTGGTCAACAAATTTTTTTAATTTGCTTCGCAGGAAGTAGCGGACCAAGGTGGACATCAACCAACCGATTGCTATAAGGAATATAATCGTCTTGAATATCATTGTTTGTCTTTTTTGGTAATTAACTTGTTAAATGGAGAGTGAAGGAACTGCCAAATTAGTTTTCTCCATTCTCCATTTTTTATATCTACATGCTCCTCTTATTTACTCAAATAAAGGTTTCTTTCTGAATAGATCTTCAGGAAATAATCATCCATCAAGTCCTCTATAAAATAAATAGCCTCTCCCGTAGATTTCATCTCCGGTCCTAATTCCTTATTGACATTAGGAAACTTGTGGAAAGAGAAAACAGGCTCTTTAATGGCATATCCTTTTTTATAGGGAGCAAAGTTAAAATCAGTTACCTTCTTTTCTCCCAACATTACCTTTACGGCATAGTTTACATAAGGTTCTTTATAAGCCTTACAAATAAAAGGAACGGTTCTCGATGCTCTTGGGTTCGCTTCTATCACGTAAACTTTATCATTTTTAATCGCAAACTGAACATTGATCAAACCAACGGTTTGAAGGGCAAGGGCTATTCTTTTGGTAAAAACCTCAATTTGGCGAATGACCAAATCACCGAGGTTATAAGGAGGCAACACCGCATAGGAATCACCGGAATGTATCCCTGCGGGCTCTATGTGCTGCATAATCCCGAGAATGTAGACATTTTCCCCATCACAAATAGCATCCGCTTCGGCTTCTATTGCGCCCTCCAAAAAATGATCCAGCAGGATCTCGTTGTCGGGGATGTCCTTAAAAACCTCCACTACATGCTCCTCCAGTTCTTTTTCATTGATGACAATTTTCATGCCCTGGCCACCAAGGACGTAAGAAGGCCGCACCAATAAAGGAAATCCGATGGTCTTGCATAATTCCAGTGCCTCATCCGTATTATGGATGGTGCCAAATTCGGGGTAGGGAATATCGTTTTCTTTAAGTAAGGTAGAAAACTCGCCACGGTCTTCTGCAAGGTTTAAGGCTTTATAGCTTGTCCCCAATATTTTGATCCCATATTTTTCCAACTTTTCTGCCAGCTTCAAGGCAGTCTGCCCACCTAACTGGACAATGACCCCAAGGGGATTTTCGTGCAAAATAATCTCATAAATATGCTCCCAGAATACGGGTTCAAAATAAAGTTTATCTGCAATGTCAAAATCCGTAGAAACGGTTTCCGGATTACAGTTGATCATGATGGTCTCGTAGCCACATTCCTTGGCAGCAAGCACCCCATGTACACATGAGTAATCAAATTCAATGCCTTGCCCTACCCGATTGGGCCCAGACCCAAGCACTATTACTTTTTTCCGGTCCGAGGATATGGATTCATTTTCCTCACCGAAAGTGGAATAAAAATAAGGGGTTTGGGCTTCAAACTCTGCGGCACAGGTATCTACCAGCTTGAAGACCCGTTTTATCCCCATCTCGGTCCTCCTTTTTTCAAAGACTTCACTTTCCAAACAGCCCACAAGGTGGGCAATCTGCCGATCTGCATAACCTTTTTTCTTTGCCTTTTCCATAAGGTCTTTGGGGAGGGTATCTAGGTAGTATTTTGACAGGGTCTCATCCAGGTCCACCAATTCTTCAATTTGCTTCAGGAACCATTTATCAATCTTGGTCAGCTCTTGTATGGTACGGAAAGAAATGCCCAATTTAAAGGCATCGTATATATGGAAAAGCCTGTTCCAACTTGGATTTTTGAGGCTATCGAGCAATTTTGCTTGCTCTTTCACTTCCTTTCCATCAGCTCCCAATCCATTCCTTCTGATTTCCAGGGATTGACAGGCTTTCTGTAGTGCTTCCTGAAAGTTTCTACCTATCGCCATTACCTCACCCACAGATTTCATGGAAAGTCCCAATCTTTTGTCCGACCCTTTAAATTTATCAAAATTCCACCGGGGGATCTTCACAATTACGTAATCCAAAGTGGGCTCAAAAAATGCTGTAGTATTGCCGGTAATGGCATTTTTAAGCTCGTCCAGGTTATAACCAATGGCCAATTTGGCAGCAATTTTTGCAATAGGATAACCGGTAGCTTTCGAAGCCAGGGCAGAAGAGCGGGAAACCCTAGGGTTAATTTCAACTCCGACAATGGTATCGTCTTCCGGATTTACGGCAAACTGCACATTGCACCCGCCCGCAAACATTCCTATCCCGTTCATCATCTTAATGGCCAGATTTCTCATGTTTTGATAAATCGTATCAGGTAAGGTCATGGCTGGCGCCACGGTGATGGAATCACCGGTATGTACCCCCATGGGGTCAAAATTTTCTATAGAACATATGATAATGATGTTGCCGATATTGTCCCTTAACAACTCCAACTCATATTCTTTCCACCCCAAGATACTTTGTTCCACCAATACTTCATGGATTGGGGAGGCCTGCAGACCTGCCGAAAGCGCTTTTTCAAAATCCTCTGCTTTTTCCACAAATCCTCCACCTGTACCCCCTAAAGTGTACGAGGGTCTTATAACCAGAGGAAATCCAATTCTTTGGGCTATTTCTTTTCCCTGAAGGAAGGAAGTGGCCGTCTCTCCAATACAGACACTCACTTCCAACTTATTCATTAGCTGCCTGAATTTCTCCCGGTCTTCCGTGGTTTCTATGGCCGCTATATCCACACCAATAATACGGACATCGTGTTTATCCCAAATTCCTGCCGTATTACAATCTATGGCCAGATTTAGAGCGGTTTGCCCTCCCATAGTAGGAAGCACGCAGTCAATATCCGGGTGTTCCTTTAGTATTTGCAGAATGTATTTCTTTTCAAGTGGGAGGAGATAAACATGATCTGCAGTGACCGGATCGGTCATGATGGTGGCAGGATTGGAATTGATAAGGGTTACAGTCACTCCTTCTTCTCTTAAGGATCGGGCCGCTTGTGATCCGGCATAATCAAATTCACAAGCCTGGCCGATAACTATAGGACCACTTCCGATAATCAGTACATGTTTGATGCTGTTGTCTTTGGGCATTCTTTGAAGGTTTGTGCAGTTTAAATACTTATGGCTAAATTGGGGCAAAATTAAGAAAAAAAATCCAAGATAAGCTACCCAACTAGAAGTAATAACCCCGGAACAGTAAAAAAATAAAGAGGCGCAGCTACACCAACAGAAAGTTCAACAACTGGGTACCAATCAAATGCGGCTACTTTCTGGTTATTCCCAGCTATAATTTTTAGCTTTGCGGGCATTTTGCAGGGCAGCTGCTTTTAAAGAGTTAACTTTAAAAATTAATCTGCTCTGATTAGGAATACAAAAATATCAAAAGAAGGAAAAATAAATATGAAGGAAGTGCTTGGGATAGATACTGAAAATTCAAGATTCATGGGCGTTAGCAGGTGGACCTATGAAGGATTGATTGGCTGGGGAATTCCGGAAGCAGTGGCTTCCTTCATGAATTTGATGGTTTTGTTGATGGTGGTACTGGTTTTGGTTTATGCACTTCAATTTTTTGTAAGGGCGGCACTCAAGAAAGGCTTTCAGAAAATCACCAATACTTCCAGCCTAACCTTTTTCGGGTATTTGGCCAGAAACAGGCTTCCACATTATTTGGCCTTGGCAGCACCTCTCAGTTTGGTAAAGAACGCCATACCGATTGTTTTTGCCGATTTCCCCGCCTGGATACGGCCATTGGATGCGCTCACGGAAATTTACATGGTATTTATGATCGTATGGATATTGATGTCCATCATAAAATCCGGCATCGATGTGTTGAAAGAAAAACAGCCATTTCGTGATAAGCCTATGGAAAGCTACCTTCAGGTGGTCCAGATGGTTTTCTTTTTATTTGGGGCAGTATACCTTTTTTCGGCCCTCACAGGCAAGTCTCCAATGGTGTTTTTTGGTGCCATGGGAGCGGCTTCCGCGGTATTGCTGCTAATGTTTAAGGATACTATTATGGGTTTTGTGGCCAGCATTCAGGTGACCACCAATGACATGGTCCGTATCGGGGACTGGATTGCCATGCCAAAATATGGTGCGGATGGCGATGTATTGGAAATCAACCTTACCACCGTAAAGGTCCAGAATTGGGACAAAACCATCACCACCATTCCCACTTATACCCTTATTTCTGACTCCTTCCAAAACTGGCGGGGCATGTCTGATTCCGGCGGACGCCGCATCAAAAGGTCAATCAACATCAAGCAGGCCAGCATCCGCTATATCGCAGATGATGAGTTGCCCCGCTTTAAAAAGATACAGGGCATCAGTTCCTATATTGACGAGGCACGGGACGAAATCCGAAAGCACAATGAACAGATTGGGGCTGATAGACATCTTCCGATAAATGGACGAAACCTCACCAATGTGGGGCTCTTCCGAAAATATGTGGATTGGTACCTGAAAAGCCATCCCGGAACGCACAAAGGTATGACCATGATGGTAAGGCAGTTGGCGCCGACGGAAAAAGGAATGCCATTAGAACTTTATGTATTTACCAATACGGTGGAGTGGTTGGAATATGAAGCTGTTATGGCAGATATTTTTGATCATCTGATAGCCGCAGTAAAGCATTTTGATCTGGAAATATTTGAGCTTCCTACAGGAGAAGATTTGCGCGAGGTAGGCTTCACCAATTCATTGGCTTTATCAAAAATTGAAAATTGAGGTCCTACACACATGAAGTAAAAAAAGCCACCGAAAAATCCAGTGGCTTCATGTTCGGTTTCATTGTACTTTATATATGAAACGCCCGGTTTTCGGTAGCCGCCAGACAGGCTTCCCTAAAAGCTTCCGTATACGTAGGATGGGCATGGGACATCCTGGCGATGTCTTCGGCTGAGGCGCGGTATTCCATGGCCACTACAGCTTCCGCAATCATATCTGCCGTCCTGGGCCCTATCATGTGAACACCAAGAATTTCATCGGTTTCCCGGTCCGCCAAAACTTTCACCAATCCATCGGTATCCCCCGAAGCCCTTGCTCTTCCTGAGGCCATGAATGGAAATTTACCGGTCTTATAGGCCTTTCCCTTTTCTTTTAACTGTTCCTCTGTATAACCCACAGAAGCTACTTCGGGCCAGGTGTAAACCACACCGGGAATTAAAAGATAATTGACGTGGGGCTTTTGCCCTGCTATGGATTCAACTACAAAGACGCCTTCTTCCTCAGCCTTGTGGGCTAGCATCGCCCCTTTTACCACATCACCGATCGCATAAATATTGTCTATATTGGTTTGCAGGTGATCATTTACCTCCACTTGGCCACTGTCATTAAGTTCGACTCCTGCAGCTTCAGCATTCAAACCTTCCGTATAAGGTTTTCTACCTATAGATACCAATACATAGTCCCCTTTTAGACTGATTTCTTCCCCTTTGCTGTTCTCTGCTTTTACGGTGACTTCCTTATTGCTTTTTTCAACAGCCGTGACCTTATGTTTTAAGAAAAATTCAAAGCCAAGCTTCTTTAAGGATTTCTGCAGCTCTTTTCCCATGGTCTTGTCCATGGTCGGTATTAGGGAATCCATATATTCCACCACGGATACTTTTGCACCGATCCGACCCAGTACAGAACCCAACTCCAGTCCAATCACCCCGCCTCCAATAACGATGAGGTGCTTAGGGATTTCTTTTAAGTTTAATGCTTCCGTGGAAGTAATAATCCGGTCTTTATCCAATTTAATAAACGGTAAAGAAGCCGGTTTGGAACCAGTGGCTATGATAATGTTTTTTCCGGTAATCTCTTCTGGATCACTACTATCTTTAGTTATTTTAACCGTATTTTTATCGATAAAAGAACCAACACCCTGATATACATCAACCTTGTTCTTTTTCATCAGGAACTGTATCCCGTCAACATTTTGCTTCACAACCTCCTCTTTCCGGCTGATCATTTGCGCCAGGTTAACCTTCAAATCTTTCAGGTCAATCCCATGGTTCTTAAAAGTGTTTGCTGCATTATGGTAATGTTCAGAGGAATCCAACAAGGCCTTGGATGGAATACACCCAACATTCAGGCAGGTTCCTCCCAAGGTAGGATACTTTTCGATTATGGCGGTCTTCATCCCCAGTTGTGCCGCCCTAATAGCAGCTACATATCCTCCTGGTCCTGATCCGATTATAATTAGGTCGTATGTCATTATTTCCGTTGCTTTCCTGTTTTTGTTGAGTATTTACAGTTGGTTTGTTATAGTATTTGGTATGTGGTATTAGAAATGAGGCAAAAATATTTGTAATTAAACTTCGGTTTTTAGTTTTAGCCCAATTTGAATTATTATTCTAAAGGGTTTTAATTAAATTTATAAGCATCTTCTTGATTATTTCAGTTTTTGATTTAAAAACCTGATGCTCTTCATCTGACATGTATTCTAAGCGAAAAGCCAAAAGAAGTTCATTTTCCAGCTAATTTAAAGATCCAAGAGCATAATGAAGGAAATTCCTAAATTCTCCATTTTCACCTCGTCCAGCTCCCTCAGAAATATTATTCGATATAGAGTAGGCTGCCCGATTAGTTTGGGTTACTAATGAAAACTTTTCAAAATCAGGAAATTTCCGAGTCCTAAAGCTTACCTCAACAGCCAAATCAACAGATTTCTTCCATACATCAAGGTCTTCATATCGATGCCTACCCATTACCTGCCGCCATTTACACTATGTTTAATTTGTTAATCCATATTATGAAACAGGGGCATTTTACGCCAAATACTAAATACCATATACCACATACTAAATACCTACTAAACCCCAAGCAACAGCCTTGCCGGGTCTTCGAGCAACTGCTTCACGCGAACAAGGAAGCTTACTGATTCGCGGCCATCGATAATCCTGTGATCGTATGAAAGGGCAAGATACATCACAGGTCTGACCACAACTTGTCCATTTTCTACTACCGCTCTATCCACTATATTGTGCATGCCCAAAATAGCGGCTTGTGGTGCATTGATGATAGGAGTAGACATCATAGAACCAAATATACCTCCGTTGGTCAAGGTAAAAGTCCCACCGGTCATTTCTTCTATGGTCAACTTGCCGTCCCTGGCTTTGGTGGCCAGCCTTACCACCTCTTTCTCAATCTGGTCAAAAGTCAAACTTTCCGCATTTCTAATCACAGGGACTACCAGACCTTTTGGTGAGGATACGGCAATGGAAATATCGCAGAAATCATTATAAACAATCTCATTCCCGTCCAACTGGGCATTTACTGCAGGCCATTCCTGTAACGCCACGCAAACAGCCTTGGTGAAGAAAGACATAAACCCTAAATTGGCATTATGCTTCTCCTTAAACATTTCCTTATATTTTTTACGTAATTCCATGACGGGCTGCATATTGACCTCATTAAAGGTGGTCAACATGGCTGTTTCGTTCTTCACGCTGACCAATCTTTTTGAAATGGTCCTACGCAAAGAAGACATTTTTTCTCTCCTGGTATCACGTGAACCAGCAGCTTTGGGGGCCTCTGGTTCTTTCTCTTTACTTATTTGGCTTTCAGCAGGTTTGGCTGGCTTTTCAGCTTTTTTGGCATTTTCAGCATCCTCTTTAGTAATTCTACCATCCTTACCAGTTCCTTTAATGGAAGAAGAGTCTATCCCTTTTTCTGCCAATATTTTCGCGGCAGCCGGCGAAGCATGTCCGGTAGCATAGGTTTCCTTATCAGAAGTATCACCTGACGGTGCAGGTGTGGAAGCTGATTTTTCACCGGTGGGCTGGGCAGATGAACTTTCTCCCTCTTCACCGACTTCTATCTTGCAGATCAATCCTCCGATCTCCAAGGTATCACCTTCCTGGGCTATATGTCTTAATATTCCACTTGCTTCCGCAGGTAATTCAAAAGTTGCTTTATCAGAATCCACCTCGGCGATTATTTCATCCAAGGTCACAAAGTCCCCCTCTTCTTTTAGCCAATTGGCTAAAGTCACTTCTGTAATGGATTCTCCAACCGTGGGCACAATCATTTCTTTTACCTCACCGGTTTTACTGTCAGTAGAAGGAGCAGATAATTCTTTTTCAGACTTTTCCTGGCTGCCTTCGGACTTTTCTGCTTGCTCTTCAGAAGAAGCTTCCCCGGCAGAGGCGTTGGTGTCAATGGTACAGATCACCGCACCGACTTCCAGGCTGTCCCCTTCTTGGGCGCTGGTGTGCAACACCCCTGCCGCTTCTGAGGTCAATTCAAAAGTGGCTTTTTCCGACTCCAGTTCACAGATTACTTCATCCATTTCCACATAGTCCCCATCATTCTTGAACCATTGGCCTATGGTAACCTCTGTGATTGATTCCCCTACTGTGGGGACTTTGATTTCTATGCTCATGTTTTTTGTTTTACCCCCGGACCCCTATGCCCAAGGTTAATTTCACATTTTAGATTATAAAATTAAACCCATTATCCATGTTTCAATGATAGATCGGGGGTATTTATTGTATGCGCAATGCTTTGTTGATAATTGCCTTTTGTTCTTCTTGGTGTACTTTCATATAACCTGTGGCAGGAGAGGCACTATGTTTTCGGGCAATTACGTCCATTTTCAGGTATTTATAAAGCATGCGGACAATATAGGTCCAATAGCCCATGTTTTCAGGTTCTTCCTGCACCCATAAAATCTCCACATCTTTATAGGATTTTAATGCCTCTAAAATCTTTTTCTTTGGCAAAGGGTGCAATTGCTCTACCCTAAAGATGGCTACATCATTGATTTTTTCCTTTTCCCTTGCTTCCGCCAGGTCGTAATAGATTTTTCCTGAACATAAGACCACCCTTGTCACTTTTTTTGGATCTACCTCCTCATCAAGGATAAGTTCCTTAAACCTCCCTTTGGTAAATTCTTCTATAGGGGAGGTTACTTTAGGATGTCTTAGCAGGGATTTGGGGGACATGACAATACAGGGTTTTCTAAACTCCCAGGTCAATTGCCGCCTCAGTAGGTGAAAGAAATTGGAGGGCTCCGTAATGTTGGCCACTACCATGTTATACTCTGCGGAAAGTTGTAAAAATCTTTCAGGCCTCGCATTGGAGTGCTCAGGTCCTTGGCCTTCATAGCCATGGGGAAGGAGCATCACCAGCCCGTTCATTTTTTGCCATTTAGATTCTGCCGAGGTAATAAACTGATCGATCATGGTCTGTGCGCCATTGGCAAAATCCCCAAATTGGGCTTCCCACACGCAAAGAGCATGTGGGTTTGCCAAGGCATAGCCATATTCAAAACCCAGTGCGCCATATTCCGACAAAAGTGAGTTATAAATGTAGAACTGACCTTTACTGTCCTTTAATTCCTTCAGGGAATTATAGGGCTTATTGGTATTGGCATCATGGATCACCGCATGTCTATGGGAGAATGTCCCCCGTTGACAATCCTGTCCCGTTATCCTCACCGTCTTTCCATCCAGCAACAAAGAGCCATAAGCCAGCAGTTCTGCCGCTGCCCAGTTCAGGAACTTGGAGTTGAAGAACATGTCTTTCCGCTGCTTTATCTGGAATTCAATTTGCTTAAGGGGCTTGAAACCTTGCGGAATAGCCGTCAAAGCTTTCGCTACCTTTTCAATGGCTTCTGCGGTGATACTGGTATCAGGGGACTGCTCAAAATCTTCCGGGGTGGACCTTCTCAATGATTTCCATTCCTGTTCAAACCTGGTGAATTGGTAGGGAAGTGGCTTTTCTTTCACCATGTTCAACCGATCCTGAAGCAACTGCCGGAATTCTTTATCCAGTTGCTTGGCTATTTCAGCATCAATAGCCCCTTTTTCCATGAGTTGTTTGGCATAAATTTCCCTCGGATTCGGATGCTTGGAAATGATGTTGTACAGTTCCGGTTGGGTAAATTTAGGTTCATCTGCTTCATTGTGCCCATGCCTCCTGTAACAGACCATATCCACAAAGATGTCCCTGTTGAATTTTTGACGGAACTCTGCGGCCAATTGGGCAGCGAAAACTACCGCTTCTGCATTATCCCCATTGACATGAATCACAGGAGCATCGATGATCTTCGCTACATCAGTACAGTAGATGGATGTTCTTCCGTCATCAAAGTCCGTAGTAAAACCCACCTGATTGTTGATCACAAAGTGGATGGTCCCTCCGGTGTGATAGCCTTTAAGACCTGCCATCTGGGTAACTTCATATACAATACCCTGTCCAGCTACCGCTGCATCCCCATGAATCAATATGGGGACTGCTTTTTTGACATCTCCTTCATGCTGAGAATCTAATTTGGCCCTGATAAAGCCTTCCACCACCGGATTGACTGCTTCTAGGTGAGATGGATTTGGAGCCAATTTCAAATGTACTTTTTTATTGGAGGGGGTTATGATATCACTGGCAAATCCCAAGTGGTATTTTACATCCCCATCCCCCATGGTGAGGTCCGGCTTGGCGGTTCCTTCAAATTCCGAAAAAATCTGCTCATAAGTTTTGCCCATGATGTTTGACAAAACGTTCAAACGTCCTCTATGTGCCATACCTATCATGACTTCTTCCACACCAAGGTCTGCGGATTTGTTAATGAGCGCGTCCAGGAAAGGAATGGAGTTTTCCCCACCTTCCAGTGAAAACCTCTTTTGCCCAAGGTATTTGGTATGCAAGAAATTTTCGAAAACCACGGCTTCGTTCAGTTTGGAAAGGATCCTTTTCTTTTGCTCTAAAGAAGGATTGAAAGCAAGGGCCTCTTTCTCAATTTTGATCCTCAACCAATCCAATATTTCCGGATCACGGATGTAGAGGTATTCAAAGCCCATGGGTCCCTCATAAATCTTGCGTAGGGACTCAATAATTTTACTAAGTTTGGCATTACCTATCCCTATCTCATTTCCTGCCTGGAACTCAGTATTTAAATCCTCTTCACTTAAGCCAAAGTGTTCAATACCTATCAAAGCTTTTCGATCCAACCTTTCCCTGACCGGATTGGTCTTGGATTTAAGATGCGCCCTAGAGCGGTAGGCATGGATAAGGGCCCTTACCTTGATTTCCTTGGGCAATTGCTCCATATCCATCATAGTGCCTTTGGTAGCAAGGTTGCCATTCACAGGGCTTTTTGCAGGAGCTACAGAAGTCGCACCACCATTGTTGTCATCTTCTCCGAATTTGGTAATGGCAAAATCAAAACCATCAAAAAAAGATTTCCAACTTGCATCTATCGATGCAGGATCTTTCTTAAAGTCTTGATAAAGCTCATCGATATAAGCCACATGGGCATTTGAAATGTATGAAAATTTGTCCATTTTTTTTCTTCTTGCAGTAAAGGTAAAGGAATAAGTTTTGTTTAAAAAATTTTATATTCGTATGAGCAAATATACCTCTTATTTATCTCTCTAGTTGTTTTTATTCCCAGAGAAGAAAGGATACCTTTTTCAATTTACATGTAAAATAAATTTGGAAAAGCATCAAATCTTCTCCAGTAATCAACAAATTATATCATAAACTTACTTGACGCCTCCTATTCAAAATTCCTTGGATCATCAAAAAATAAAACTCAGAACTCCTGACTTGGCCTAAAAAAATTCAAAATAAGAAGGTAAGGCCGTAAATTGTGGTGTCGCAATTTAACTTTAAAAGCGGCACTTATTAGGCAGATGCACTCGTTGCCCCAAGTTGTGGTGTAGCAGGCTTTCAGCCTAACATAGAATTCAATAGCAGATGTGTTTTCCCGGAAATGACCTGGTCCTGAATTAC
>JBBDSC010000201.1:71086-83055 GCA_040905145.1 Anditalea sp. | reverse complement strand
TTAACTGCGGTGCATCATAGTTATCAATTTCACAACTCACTAAGGATAATAGGATGATTGAAAGATATATCGTAGGTTTCATTTTTATTTTTTTTAAGATTACCATCCGGGATTATTTACAATATTGTTATTTGTGGTGATATAGCCCGATAGATTGCTATAGTAATCCCGTTGATTAAAAATTCTGGGCAATCCACCGTCAATGGGATATCCACTCACCAATTCAAAAGTGTAAGTGTAATCACCATTATTATAATTAAGATAAGGCCATAGGCCACCGACATACGTACTCCTGAACAGCTCAGTGCCAATTCTCCATCGTCTAATATCCCAAAAACGTTTGTCTTCAAATGCCAACTCGACTTTTCTCTCATTCCGCAATCTCGACAAAGTCAGCTCTGCGTCAGTTAGTGATTTTATCCCAGCCCGTGCTCTTATCTGGTTGATGGCAGCAAGTGCATTGGATTTTTCACCCAACTCAAAGGCAGCCTCTGCATAATTCAGTAAAATTTCCCCGTATCGTATATCAATATAGTTTTGATCGGAAAACCCTGGTTCTACCACGGCTGAGGTAGTCACTAAATATTTTTTGATATAAAAACCCGTTTTACTGAAATTTCCTGTTGGAAATGGACCATCCAGACCAACTTGATTTATAGAAGGATCCTGAGGGAAAGGTGCCAGGCTTTCATACAAAGTACCACTTTCATCATAGATCCCCCGATATATTTGTACCGGCCTATCAGCGAAGGGACTTCCTGAACGAAGGATACTCCCGTCAAAACGGGGATCTTTATTTTTGTAAAGATCTTCCGGTGAATCAAACTCCTTGTTTTCTATGTCAAATTTCCCCGTTGTTCCATCAATATTCTCATAAGATTCTGCCATTTCCAGCGTCGGGCATATGGCACTTCCCTGATTGGTGGTATAACCTTCCGGAACATTGAAGTTATCATAGCTATGGGCTTTATCAGGAAAGCTGTAGGCCTTTTGAAAAATGATTTCCTTGTTGTTCTCGTCAAGGAATATATTCTGGTAATTTGCTGAGGGATCACCCGATCCGGCTGCTGGATCATATAATTGATCGTAAAGCGCAAATTTATTGCTTTCTATGATGGCAGTGGAAGCATCCAGAGAGGCGGTAAAATATTTGTCGGTCTTCTCTGAAGGAATACCAATCAGGCCGTCCAATTGTACACTGCCATATTTTGCTATGGATCCCGCATATAACATGGCCCTTGATTTTAAAGCCAGGCCTACTGATTTGGTGGCCCGGTTTTCATTATTTGCGTCCCATTCTTCAGGTAAATCCATTATTGCTTCATCCAGTTCTTTTAAAATAAACTCATAGACTTCATCTTCCTTGTTTCTTGTTACCTGTAATTCTTCAAGGTTGTCCTCAAAGGTCTGGACCTCGGTGATTATAGGCATTCCCCCATACTTTTTCACCAGATCAAAATAATAGTAGGCCCTAATAAACCGGCACTCAGCAGCCAATGAATTAATTTGCGACTCTGACAAACTGCTTGTCATGATCTTGTCTAAAAAATAATTGGCTTTACGTATCCAGGAATACATTCCAGTATTAAGGGATATGCTTTGGGCCCCATAATTACTTACCGGAGGGTTTTCCTCGTGATAGGAAGATTCATCCGTAAAATTTGACTGAAAAGCCGCCGGACTAGTAGGAAACCCAATGGGTATGGCATCATATAAAGCGACCAGATAAATATCCACCAATTGCTCTGACTGCCAGACATCCGGATCTACGATGAGGTTCAAAGGCTGCCTATCCAATACATCATTTATACAACTTGACAGCACTATGGTAAAAAACAAGGCTAATATTCTGCTTTTCATAGTAATTTCTATTAAAATACAATGTTAATTCCCAAATTATAAGTTTTCTGCTGAGGGTAATAGGACAATCTGCCACTTGGACTTTCCGGATCAATGGGTCCAAGGTTAGAAAAAGTCAATAAATTTTGTCCACTTAAGGAAATGCTGGATTGCTGGATGCCAAATTTTTGTAAAGCATTGATACTATAACTGATACTAAAGAATTTTAACCTAAGATAAGTAGCCTCTTTCAACCAAAAAGACGAAAACATTTTATTGTTAGGGGCTCCATCGTTGATAGTACTTGGGTATTTTCCAGGAATCCATGTGGAATTCGGATCTGTCATATCCTCCCTGCGCCACCTGTCCATAAAATAGGCATAGGCATTCATGCCATTGGCAAAAGGCTGGATCAAAAAATGTTGTTGTTCCACATTATAATTAGCGGCGCCTTGCCAGGTCATGTTTAAAGAAAAATTTCTCCAGGTCAGATCCATTCCCATTCCGTAAAATATTTCAGGGCTCTGCCCCCTTCCGATAACCTGTCGGTCTGCATTATCAATAGCTCCATCATTGTTGAAATCATCATATTTAATATCGCCAGGTCTTAAGGTGGAATTAGCCTGTTGATCCTGAATGGGCGAGGATTTAATGTCCTCTTCTGATTGAAACTGACCCACTGCTTTCAGCCCCCAATAGATGTTTTTCCACCGGTTCTGGTTATTGTTTCTCCAGTTATCATCCTGAGAAGTAAATTCCCGTTGCTCAACATGATCCCATTTCGATCTTGTAAAAGAAACATTAGGCGAAATACGGTAGTTTAACTCCCCTATATGATTATTATGCCTTAGTATTAATTCGAAGCCCTTTGTATTATCCGAATTTAAATTTTCAAAAGGCAATGCTGCTCCAAAAGTGCTTGGTAACTGCAGGTTTCTTTGCGTTAACAAGCCCCCTCTTTGGCGGTAAAAAACATCAGCTTCCAGTTCAATTAACCTTTTCCACAAGCTCAGGTCCACGCCGAGATTCATCATTTCACTTTCCTCCCAGGTGATATTGGGATTTGGAACCCCTGTATCTACCATTCCATTTGTGACAATGTTATTGCCTAAAATATAACTGGTCGATGGGTAAGTATAGCCGGTAAGAAACTGGAAATTCCCTGTGTCGTCATTACCCGACTGCCCCCATGAGGCACGCAATTTTAAGTTATCTATTCCAGTAAAATTATCCTGTATAAAACTTTCTTCTGAAATCCTCCATCCAGCAGAAATCCCTGAGAAAAACCCCCAACGTTTGTCTACTGGGAATTTTGCCGATCCATCATAACGAAAACTATATTCAAAAAGATATTTGCCTAAAAAATCATAATTCACACGTCCCACCAAACTTTGCCTTCCATTATCAAATGCACTTCCATCATTGTCTTTGTTTGAATCTGGCCCGGCAAAAATCTGGTCTATTGGCACCACATACCCAATCCTGCTTGCCCAAAAATTAGTGCCGACACCTTCAAATTCTTCATATAGTAAGAGGGCGCTTACATTATGTTTATCCAAAAAGCTCCTGGTATAGTTGAGGGATGCCTGGATACGTGTGGAAGATTCTTTCCAGTCAGACAACCTTAAGCTGTTACTCCCCCGGGACCCCACTGGTTCCGATGATTGCGTAGCTTCATTCCAGTTATACGTCAGGTATTGCTTTAACCATTGTTTTTCTTCCCGGAAAGACAAATCCTGGGCTGCGGTTACCCTGGCACTTAACCCTTCAATAAAGGGTATTTTATAGTTAACTGATAAATTCCCTTGAAAAACATGGCTTCTGTCCTGAATATATCCAGCTAAATCCTTGTCCAAGTAAGCAGTTAATCCATAATTGGTGGACGCAATATGGCCATCAGGTGTTTTGGGTCTGAAAATAGGCCAGGAATATTGCAGCCAGGAAGCCATTAAATAGGAGTTCTGAATGAGACTGTTCCGGTTTTCCTTTCTTGCCCCAAACACTACTGAAATGTCCAGATTATCATTAATCTTTGCATCTACATTTGATCTGAAATTATATTTTGAATAATCCTGGTTATCCCCTTCCCACATCGATTCCTGCTCTGATTCTCCCAACAGAAAAAAGTACTGGATGTTTTCACTACCACCTCTTACAGATATATTCTGCTGCCTTTGAGGCGCATAATCCCGGACGAAATAATCATAATAATCAAAATCGGGATAATTCGGATCTGTGCCTTCACGATATTTTTCAATTTCCTCTTGGGAATAGATCAAACCGCCTCCCAAGTTGATGGAAGCTTCATTTTTTAATTCCGCATATTCAGCTGAATTAACAAACCTGGGATATTTGGTGACTGTCTGTACCCCATAATCCATCGTATAGCTGAACTGCGGTTTACCCAAGGTCCCCTTTTTGGTAGTAACTAGAATCACCCCGTTACCACCGCTTACTCCATAAACTGCAGTGGATGCCGCATCTTTTAAAATCGTAATGCTTTCAATCTCATTGGGGTTCAGACGGGCAAAATCCCTCCCTACAATGCCATCCACCACGACAATCGGGTTTCCCACGGATGGAAAGATTGGCATTGTCGCGCCCAGGTTCCCCACTGGGCTGAACCGCAATCAATCCCGGGAGTTTTCCCGCCAATGCTGTGGTAGTATTGGTCACCGGTACTCTTGTTAACTCCTCGCTGGAGAGGGTAGAAACAGACCCTGTAAGATTTACTCTTTTTTGTTCACCATACCCCACGACCACCACTTCATCCAAACTTTGTACATCCTCCTCCATTACAATATTAATTGCAGACCTGCCATTTACTGGCTCTTCCTGTGTAATATAACCAATGGATGAAAATACCAGGGTATCAGTTTCATCAGGAACAGCAATAGCATAATTACCTTCTACATCGGTGACTGTACCTGTAATGGTGCCCTTTACCAGAATATTCACCCCGGGTATGCCCTCCCGATCAGATGATGAGGTTACTGCACCGGAAACATTTATGGCGGCTTTCTGCCCATCAACATCCTGTGCAAGGCACAGCCCAACCAGTAGTAACTGGCCTACAATACCCACACATGAATACTTTGTTATTCTAATGAGTAGTTGGTAAAGTGATTTTTTCATATTTGTGGGATTGGAGTTAAACATAGTTTAGCTAAATCTGATCCCTTAGCAGGTTGGGAGCCGTAGCTAAAGAGTAGGATTTTCTAATTGAGGCCGAGAAAAATTCACTTGCCTTCTCTTCGGCCTCTAATTCATGATTTTTTCTGCTTCACCTTTCCAAGAAGGAAAAGTACGCCACCAGAAACAGACAATAAATTATTATATTTTATTTACTTATCAAAAGGTTTTGCTTCTATTCATTCAAGAAAGTAATTTACTAATAAAAAATGGTAACAGCAGTAGAACAAATCGGTGAATTGTTCTACAATTTTAATTCCCTCCTTTAAATGATTTTGGCAGCAGATCATGTACGGCGGCCACAATAAGATCTTCTATGTTGGGGGTTAATTATGCCTTATTTAATTCGAAAATTCATCCCAATCATTATTTACCTGCTCATCAGCTAATTCTTCACCGGAATATATAATGATGCGATGTTTAAAAGTCACGGATTCTCCCGCAGGAAGGTTGAAATTGAGTTCTTCTTTGCCACCACTCATCTCTTTCTGGCCTAACGGATTGGCTGCATATAATCCATATCCTCTGGCATGCCAATACGTGGGGTAGCCTACATTATCCGGATGATCCAGGATAGCCACAGAGATGTTTTCATCATTTATTTGACCTGATAAATTCATCCATTTTCCTCTTGTGCCCCATACCTCGTCGCCTTCAATGCCCTCACTGCTTCTGTACATACCCGTAACCCCTTCATTGTTCAGGGCAGGTACTTCAGTAGCTTTACCGCTTGCATCAGTAAATATTCCCGGTTGATCGGAAGGAAGCTCCAGTTCACGCGCCATACGGAGACCTAACACTCCTTCTTTATTGTCTTTCATGGAAATATCTTCATCCAGAGCTGTTAATTTGGTAATCCTGTCTATCGACCTTTTATCATCTGTGCCTCTAAAGACAAAAGTAGTGTTCTCTTCGAGCAGCACCTCACCTTCAGGACCAATCCATTCCATCGTGACTTCCAATCTTCCTTCATCATCACCACTACTGATGTCATTGATTTCCTTATGAATGATGGTACCAAATCCACTTTTCTTCTCCTCAGGTATGGCATCAGAATTATTCCAGAAATCCAGCCCGTTTACATCTCCGTAATTAAACCAAAGCCCTACATGGTGTGGGTGATCTACCCTTTCTCCCTCACGGGGTTCCATCGGAAAACCACGGGTAATATTGGTGCCTTCTGCGGTAATAATAGGATATAAGACAGGTTTTTTAATGGTTTCGGGATAGATATAGGAAGTAAAAAGCTCACCGTTGATCAATACATCTACCCTTTTTTCACCCTCATTCCTTACCAATTCTATATTTTTATCAGAATCAGCCTCAGCCTCAGCATCGTCATTCTCAATTTTCTGTTCACCATTGCAAGCAGCCAATAAGGAGATCAACAATAAAGTACCAAAACATTTAAAATAGGATTTTCTATACATCATCTTTATCTTTTATTTTGTTGTTAATATTTAAACACATCGTTTCCGGCCAATACTTCTTGCCTGCCTTCATCGAAGGTGACGAATTTTCCCGTTCTTAATGCTGCCGTTGTCATGATATTGGCGATGGAGTGATTGTATCCGGCAAGGACATCTGCATTCGGTTTTTTTCTGTCCCTCACACATTCCATCCAGTTTCTCATGTGGGAAGAGGTTAAATTATCTGTACCCGTATCGGCGCCTGTTTCAATTTTTACCTGCTCGGCCAGTGTAGCTTCTTTCAGTAAATTGGCCTCCATTCCCATGGCAGAAGCATGATTTTCACTGAGACCACCATTAGGAGTTATCTTATTGGTGTCAAGATTTAATTCGCCACCGTTAGAGTAATAAATTTCTTTTACGCCCCCTGCAGAATTGGTAAATCTGGAAGAATAAATTACCTGAAAACCTTTGGATTTATCATCCGCAGGACCATAATCCATTACGGCTGTCATGGTATCAAAATTTTCCCTGCCATCCTGCCACAGGTATATGCCGCCATTGGCCGCAACACTTCTCGGATGGTTCAATCCTGTAAACCAATGCACCGTATCAATCTGGTGTGCCATCCACTGACCTGGAATACCGGAAGAATAGGGCCAGAAAAGCCTGAATTCCAAATATTTCCTCGGATCCCATGCTTCTTTTGGACGGTTCATCAAATACCGTTCCCAATCAGTATCTTCTTTCCTTATTTCGCTGGTGAGCTCGGGCCGTCTCCATCTTCCGGGCTGGTTGACATTCCAGGACATTTCCACGGCTACAATATCACCGAATTTCCCTGCCCGTATAAAATCGTTGGCAGCATGATAATTACCACCACTTCTTCTTTGTGATCCTATCTGTACAATTTTACCCGTTTTTTCTACAGCTTCCCGGGCAGCCCGGTTATCTTCCATCGTTTCGGCAAACGGCTTCTCCACATAAGCATCCCTTCCTGCTTCCACGGCTTCTTTACAATGCAGCGCATGCTGAAAATCTGCCGTACTGATGATTACGGCATCCACATCTTTTCTGTCATAAAGTTCTTCGTTGTTTCTGGCTGTTTGGATGGTCTTTCCCGACTTCTCTTTTACATAGGCTACCGCTTCATCCCTTCTCCTGTTCCAGATATCAGAAACTGCTGTAAATTCAAAGTTAAGCTCTTTGGCATGACCCAACATGGCAGGGATTAAAGAACCCCTGCACCTGTTTGAAAAACCTACTATCCCGACATTGACCCTGTCGTTAGCTCCCAGAATCCGGCCATAGCTGTTGGCAGAAAAACCCATGGCCCCAATTGTTATTCCCGCAGTGGATAAAGCTGATTGTTTGATAAATACCCTTCTTGAACTATTTGATTCATTCATGATTGCTATGTTGTGGTTATATAATGATTAAAAGGCTCTGGCACATCAATTATTTCTTGTAATCCTCATGGGTTTGTAAAGTGATTTTTTCATGCTTTTGATGAATCTATTTATTAATTTGAGGACTAATGGTCATTAATTGAAAATTATACCCTTATAACCTCAAGAAAGAAAAATCCGCAACCAGAAACAAACAAAAAACTAATTATTATATTTTATTTAATAATCAAATATTTTTATTTCAAAGAATTTTACTTTACTTTCGGTTACGTTACCGTTATTAGGATATTCCCCTTTTTAAACCAATTAATTTAAATTTTAATGGAAATAAGTACGTTCGATCTTATCGTTATTGTCCTTTTCTTTTTGCTCATGATTTTTATAGGGATATGGTCTTACTTTAGGAACATCAATGCTGAAGATTATTTTGTGGCTGGAGGAAATCTTCCTTGGTGGCTGTCGGGAATATCCCATCATGTTTCAGGATATAGTGGGGCCGTGTTTGTTGCTTATGCCGGACTTGCTTATACCCACGGATTTTCCCTTTATATATGGTGGGCATTAACCATAGGGACAAGTATAATAGCCAGTGCGAAAATTTTCCCTGTCTTTTGGGTAAGGTTAAGAAAGAGGTTTCAGATACAATCCCCATTGGAATTCCTGGTCACAAGATATAACCTGCTCACCCAACAAATCATGGCATGGAGTAGTGTCACCCTAAAATTATTTGATATTGGGGCCAAATGGGCAGCGATAGCCATCCTGTTAAATGTCTTTACCGGTCTTTCATTGCCTATGGGAATATTGATCTCGGGGGGAATTTCATTACTTTATATCACTTTCGGGGGGCTATGGGCGGTAGTAATGACGGACTTTGCCCAATTTATAGTGCAAATTGTGGGAGGGACTGTCATGTTTATTGCTGCGGTTTCTCAACTGGGGGGATTGGAGTCCATTTTCACCATGTGGGATCAATTGCCGGAAGGAAACAGCCAAGCCTTTAATGATCCATATACGGTGGGCTTTGCACTGGCTTTTCTGTTCATCAACTTTCTCTCCTATAACGGGGGACAATTGAACCTGGCCACCCGATATATTTCTTCCCCTGATGAAAGGCAGGCAAGTAAGGCAGCGAGGCTATCGGGGATTTTATATTTGATCTGGCCATTGATCCTGTTTTTTCCCA
This sequence comes from Anditalea sp., assembly GCA_040905145.1. Classification (GTDB taxonomy): domain Bacteria; phylum Bacteroidota; class Bacteroidia; order Cytophagales; family Cyclobacteriaceae; genus DATGMS01. The sequence continues at coordinate 74,020 of JBBDSC010000201.1, read as the reverse complement.
TGTGGGCTGCCCCTCTCCTACTGCCGGATATTGCCGACCCAACAGAATCCTATGGAATTCTTACCATGCAATTGTTGCCGGCGGGCCTGGTAGGCCTGGTCATAGCTTCTTTGTTTGCCAATACCATGTCCATGACTTCCTCGGATATCAACACCATCTCCGCTGTTATTACCAGGGACATCCTTCCGGCAGTGTCAAAAACTTTTAAAGATAAAAAGACCTCCTTGCTCACTGCCCGTATTACTACTTTTGTATTTACCATGCTGACGATTATCATTGCCTTCCAGTACGAGCAATTTGGAGGGGTATTGGGGTTGATCATTTCCTGGTTTGGTGCCTTGGTTGGACCTATTGCGGTTCCCATGCTCTTTGGCCTTCTCCCTGTTTTTCGTTCTTGCGGGCCGGCTGCGGCCATATCTTCCATTGCTGCAGGATTGCTGACTTTCATCGTCACCAAGAATGTGGAACTGTCCCTGGCCCTGGAAATCAGTCTTCCAGTCCTTGTTTCCACCCTTGTTTTTATCACCATGGGAATCCTTCAATCAAATCATGTTCCTGAAAAGGTCCTTAAAATGCTGAAAACGATAAGTAAAGAATAATAATTAGAGGAATGAAATCTTTTATAGTAGCTCAATTGAAATTGAACGTTTTTAACTCCCGCACCGCTATGGGAGAAGCTGCAGGTAAGGCTGCAGAGAAAAAAATCCTTGAACTTTTATCTGAAAAAGAGGAGATAAGGATGGTTTTTGCGGCTGCTCCATCCCAAAACGAGTTCTTTGCCTATCTGCGCAGTTCCTCTGTCATACCTTGGGAAAAGATTACGGCCTTTCATATGGACGAGTATGTAGGTCTTCCTTCGGAGGCTGATCCCTTGTTTGCCAACTTCCTCAAAAGAAACCTTTTTGACCAGGTGAATTTCAAGAAGGTATATTTGATTGACGGCAACAATAATCCAAAAGATGAATGTGCGCGGTATGCCTCCCTGATTTCGGAAAAACAGATTGATATAGTTTGCCTGGGCATTGGGGAGAACGGCCATATTGCATTTAATGATCCTCCTGTGGCCGATTTTGATGATCCTGCCATAATTAAAAAAGTAGAGCTTGAACTTGCCTGCCGCCAACAACAGGTGAATGACGGTTGCTTTCCTTCTATAAAGGAGGTCCCGGAAGAGGCGCTTACCTTGACCATACCTACTTTGATGAAGGCAGGTTATTTATTCTGCATCGTCCCTGGGGCATTAAAAAGAGAGGCAGTAAAAAATGCGGTGCATGGGCCTGTTTCCACTAGTTGTCCCGCATCCATTTTACAGACCCATGGGCAATGCGAATTGTTTGTCGATATAGCCGCTTACCCTGTTGATCTGGAAATTCACCCAGTCATAGAAATTCAAGGCATTAATTGCCTGACTGAACAGCCTCAGGCCTTTAAAATACAGCAGACCATTGATGAAATATCTGACATGACCCCAGAAACCAGGAACTTGTCCTATATAGGACCTGGCTTGGTGGATCTACAGGTTAACGGGATCAACGGAATTGATTTTAATGATCATGAGCTGACAGAAGAAGGAATGGTTAATGCCACGCATTACCTGCTAGGCCAGGGAGTGACCAGTTATTTTCCTACATTGATTACCAATTCAGATGAGAATATCCTCGAAATCCTTGGTACCATCAACAAAGCTTGTTCTCAAAATCCACTCGTAAATGCCTGCATTGCGGGTATCCACTTAGAGGGGCCCTTTCTTTCCCCCGTTGATGGGGCACGGGGAGCACACGACAAGCAATATATAAAAGCCCCATCTTGGGACCTTGTCAATACCTTCCAGCAGGCTTCAGGAAGGAGGATCCGACTGATCACCTTGGCTCCCGAATGGAATAATGCCCCTGAATTTATCGAAAGATGCCGTCAAGAAGGAATCCTGATCTCCATTGGCCATACCAATGCCTCTCGGGAGCAGATACATTCCGGTGTTCAGGCCGGCGCCACCCTTTCCACCCACTTGGGCAATGGAGTCCCCCTGATGCTCCCCAGGCATCCCAATTTGCTTTGGGAACAATTGGCCAAAGATGAGCTGCACATCAGCATTATTGCAGATGGCATTCATCTGCCTGATTCATTCTTAAAAGTAGCGATGAAGGTAAAAGGAGATAAAGTTTTACTGGTCAGCGATGCGACCTGTTTTTCAGGAATGGAACCTGGTGAATATAAAACCCATATTGGTGATGAAGTAGTCTTGAATGCGGAAGGAAAACTGGCATTGAAAAACTCGAATGGCCTTTTGGCAGGGGCCACTAAATCACTGTTGGAAAATATCCAATATCTGATCAACCAAGATATTGTTCCTCTTGGCAAGGCCTGGGAAATGGGATCAATAAATCCTGGAAAATTTCTTGGCTGGCAAAACTATGGCCTATTTCAGGGCCAGCCTGCTGATATGGTGGTATTTCATCTTTCGGAAAATAACATACGGATCGATCGGGTGATCAAAAAAGGGGAAGTGGTATACGAGCAGAAGAAGTAATGCTACAGATTAACACACCACGGCATACACCCTGCGTTAAGGTATGTCGCCCCTTTAGGTGGGGTGAATTAAACCTCGAATATTCAAAACTTATATTCTCTCCATTTAGTTATGAAACACCGCTTTTCTCCTTGATAAAAGAGAATTGTAGAGGTTGATTTTTTTCAATTCTTCAATGTCTTTGACGCTACAGTTATCAATAGCTGCATTTACTTCATCAGCGGACAGTCCTGACGTTAAGGCCGGAATGATTAGTACCAGATCGGTTATCCCGCTCATCGGGTTTTTGCCAAGTTCATTCTTGTACCTGCCGAATGTTGTTTCAATGATGTCAGAACAACATAATGTTTATAAAAAGGATATCAGAGGAGATGTGCCCGGATGCGGAAAAAATCACTTTGGTGATG
>JBBDSC010000201.1:69787-70986 GCA_040905145.1 Anditalea sp. | reverse complement strand
CAAAAAGCATGCAAGAGCGGAGTTGGGTGAAAATCAAACATACGATTTACGGGGCTAAACCTGATGAGTCCGGGCCTACCGGTGGTGGGAAAGGCTACTCTTATCTCATTACAAATTTAGGCATTGCTATATGAACATAAAAAGAAACCCTACGATGAGCCTGTGGATAAATCTACCCAAAGTGATGTCCAAACCGTACCGGTTAGCCAAATCACCATTTCCCAGGATCACAAGAAAATAACCGTAGCACTCAATGCTTTAAAACCGGGCTATGTCTATGAGTTGAAATTGGAAAATATAAAAAATAAAGAAGGCACCCCATTGGCCAATAAACTCATTTGTTATACACTGAATAAATTAATCCCTACAGGTACTATTGGCAAATAATTTCACTCCCTTTCCCCAATTTGGCGAAATGAGATAGGCCACATAATTCTAGATTTCCGCTGAATATTTTACCACAAAATCCATGGTACACAACGTGTTGTTTCATTCCCAGTGCATTTTGTGCTTTCCTTTGTGTACCTCCGTGGCATAGTAATTGTTTAATTTTAAACTATAACCAAACAATGAAGATCATGGCTACAAATAAAGAAAATTCCGAAAACAGAAATAAAGAATCCAGGAACAAATCCATGGATCAATATGAGAAAGAGCACCTAAAATCCCCTGAGGAATTGTCAAATGAAGGGGAGGTAACGCCGGAAGATCTGGAAGCCTTAGGGCCAAGGGATTTGAGTATGGACCTTAATGAAGACGAACAACTCAAGCAAAGGGTAGACGAAGTGGATTTTGAAGGAAAGGACCTGGATATACCGGGAAGAGGACTGGATGATGACCAGGAGGATCGAGGCTCCGAAGATGAAGAAAACAATCATTATAGCCTGGGCAGCGCTGACAATGACGATCTGGAACGCGGTGAACCTTGATTTCTTTTTAGTCATCAATGGTGATTGGCACATCGTTGAATGGTGGAACAGTGGAATGATGGAACTGAAGATTCCATGATACAGGTTTGTGCTATGCAGAATCCAGGAAGCACAATGTCTTTAGCCGGGGTAGGATGTCCGTCGGGGGCCTTCAGCACAAACGGGATCATATTTTCGTCCATATATCCTGAACTGTCGGCTATGCCAACGCAGACATACATTCTCCCGTCTCTACCTATCCGGATATCATTGGGCTGGCATCTTCCTCGT
>JBBDSC010000201.1:59713-69687 GCA_040905145.1 Anditalea sp. | reverse complement strand
TTTTTCCATAGTTCTGCATTCTTTGATGGTACAGAAATTTATAAACGATCGTTTAATCTAAAGGTTAAGGTGAAAGAATATCTTATCTTAAACTACTAAAACACGACAGCCTCGGTTTTATAATGTTTTTCTGCAAGTCCTACAGTCCATTCAACTATACAAGCATCAAAAATGCGTAAAATGTTGCTCCTATGAAAAAAAAGACAAAGTTACTCTCTTTCTCTTTCGGCAGCTCTTCTTTTAAGGCATTAACAACTATAGCACCTGCCAGTAAAGCAAACAGGCTTGATGAGATGATGCCCGGCAGTGAAAACATTGCACCAATGCCCCATCCTGCAATTACTGCACCTGCCATTATCCAGCGCCCGGTGTCATGGTATATATTCTCATGATGTTGGAAAAGTGAATAATCAATAACCAGAAGGTGAAATGCTATAGCTATAAAAGTAGGAAAAGAGCTGGTGCAATCCACTTCCAGTTCATGGTGTAAATAATAACCAATAAGTATGTTAAAAAACGAAAATATGCCGATATGCCACCAGAATATGCCATTCTCTATAGCCTTATCTTCATCTGTCATGTAAAGGTTTCCCAAATTGGTTAACAATATAAAAAAATCAAATCTTTTTTCTTTTGGATTTATTTTTTAAATTTCTGGTACGTACACTTATTATTTAAAACCGTTTAGTTAAGGGAGGACGAAGGGCCGATGGAGACACCAGCCCGGACGCCGCTGTCGGTGTCCCCACCGACAGCTTAACTAAATGATATTGACCTATATTTGTAATTATGCCTATTGCTATTCAATGTTATACCTAAGATTGCGTTAACGTACCCAATTGAAAACAGCCTCTAATGTCAAATAATAATTATTCCAGACGTGAATTTCTGAAGAGAAATTCACTGACCGGGGCGGTACTCAGCATGGGCTTGCCGCCGTCCCTATTTGCCCAATCCGCTCCAAAAAGCCTGAATATCAAGCCACGTTACCACCGCTGGCATGTTGATCCTGGTGTCGAGTGGCTGGAGACAAACACCGGCTATTCAAACCTTGACTGGACCATCCCTTTGTCCCAGACAGCACTTGTACTGGTGGACGTCTGGCAGCGTCATTATCTCAAAGACACCGAAGAAAGAGGGGAAAAGGTCATCAATGAAAAGCTCATTCCGCTGGTGTCCGCATGCAGGCAATCCGGCATGACCGTCATCCACGCTCCCTCCCCACCGGTGGCAAAGCAGCATCCCAATTGGGTGAAGCTTGTTGATGAACCCGAGATGGTGGCAAAAAACGATGACTGGCCTCCACAGCAGTTCCGAAGCCTAAGTGGGCCTTATCAGGCCTACAAGCGTCCACATGAACCCAGGGAAGAGGAAAGGCAAAATCTCCCTGAACTTTCCTTCCATCCTAAAGTCCAGCCCAAAGCCAATGAGGCGGTGGTAGCCACCGGAGAAGAGCTTCATCGTTACTGCAAAAAAGAAAACATACTCTTCCTCTTCTTCGCAGGATTCAACCAATGCCTGTATCCTCAGTAGGGACTATGGAACGGTCCAAATGAGCAATAGGGGCTATCAGGTCATCCTTGTCCGCGATTGCACCACCGGCATGGAATCAGCCGAGACCCAACCCGCCTTGGCACAAACTCATGGTGCGGTTCTTCTACTCGAAATGTTTGGGCAGTATTCCATTACATCCGAAGAAATCATTGCTGGTTTTTCGTCCAGTTAACCTGTTTGGATTTGGATAAGACAAAATTGAGTTATTAGTATCTTTTTACTAATATTCGTGTATTATTATTGAAAATTTAGAACGTAAATATGGCGAACTTAATAAACCGGAGGAAGTTTTTTGCAAATGCTGCTGCTTCAGCATCAGGTATCGTTTTGGGGGCCAATCTCATGGGATTTTCCTCTAAGAAACAAACTGCCCGTCCTCCTACAGAAAGCTTGATGGAGGAGGTGATGAGATATCGGAAGATCGATTCCCATGCCCATATATATTTTTCCGAAGACAGTCCAGAAACTCAAATAGACTTTGCAGACAGGCTGGGAATTGAAAAACTGGTCATCTCCAGGCCGATGGCCCCGGGAAGTGAAGGGACACCGGAAGAATTTATCAAGAGTAACAACCTGATCTTAAAAGCAGTGAAAAAATATCCGGAGAGGTTTATCGGCCAGCCCACTCTTAATCCCACCTATCTCAAAGAATCCATGGAAGAGATAGAAAGATGTGTCGACCATGGAATGGTAGGCTTAAAACTTTACAACCATGTCAAATTAAGCGATCCATTATTTTATCCAATCATTGAAAAGTTTATTGATCTTAAGATGATTATATTAATGCATATGGGCATTGGCAAATCCAGAATCGAGTATGACCCCAGGGAACCTGCCAATGTATCCACACCAGAAGATTTTGTGGAAGCAGCCAAGCGCTCTCCCGAGGCCATGTTTCAGTTGGCTCACCTTGCTGGTGGGGGGGGATTGGGTAGACGCCTGCAAAGCCGTTAAACATCTTCCCAATGTTTTTGTGGATATTTCCGGAAGTAATAACGAAGCGGATATCATTGATTTTGCCATGGAGCAAGTTGGAGAAGACCGGATTTTGTTTGGCTGTGACAACAGCTTTTACCAGGGAGTTGGACATGTGCTTGCAGCGGATTTGACAGAATCACAGCGAAAAAAAATATTCTTTGAAAACTATAACAATATATTAAGAAAGGCGGGTAGAAATGTTATACCATGGTTATGATCTGGTAAATCCTGCCTGTATTGACCTGGTGAAAAGAGTCCGGGATCGCGGTCTCCCCGTCGCGCTTTCCCTGCGCATGGTGGACAGCAGGCCCAGTTCATGGTTGGATATCATGCAGGAATGGACATTAAAAGACATTGTTCCTATAGTAAAAGCCGTCCCGGATGCAAAATTCTTAATCCTAAATGTCGCTAACAACACCCATGTGGACGAGGAAGAAACAAAACTCTTTCAAAAAGCTGATATGGTGATGGACACCTCAGGTAGAAACATTATTAACTTGGGGGAACTCCTGAAATTGTACGGAAAGGATAAATTTGCTTTTGGGACACATTCGCCAATCTTGGATTACCGTACTGGATTGTTACGTATAGCATCCCTGAGGGAAAATGAAGCTGACGAAAAAACCAAAACCCTATTAAGATCAGGTAATATAAAAAAGTTCTTAAATATATAATGCCATTGCTATTTTAAAAATATATGACTACTATAGAACCTTGCTGAAAGCCTTTTAAGTATATCATACAGCAGCACATCAAAGCCCGTAAGATCTGGGCAGTTGATCATTCATCAAAATTAAAAATCATGAAGATATTAAATAAAACGTACTCAAGAAGGAATTTCATCAAGCAAAATGCTTTAGTAGGAGCTGGAACAGTACTTTCTTTGGGAACTGCCTCAAAGGTATGGGCCAGTCAGAAATCCCCCGCCCCTGCAGTTTTGGGAGGTGATCCCATCCACACCAGTGGTTGGCCAGAATGGCCCATCTGGAATCCCGAAACAGATGAGAAGCAGGTTCTTCAGGTTATTCGAAGTGGAACTTGGTCAAGGGCGGGTGTGGTGAGCGAATTTGAAGACAAATGGGCTGAAACAGTAGGTGCCAAGCGTTGTTTAACAACGGTCAATGGGACCAATGCCCTTATAGCTTCCCTGATTCAGCTGGATGTCGGAGGTGGGGACGAGGTTTTGGTGCCCCCTTATACTTTTATCGCAACAGTCGCTGCTGTGCTGGCAACCGGGGCAATGCCCGTTTTCGTGGACGTTGATCCTGAGACTTTTCAAATAGATCCTGCCAAGATAGAAGAAAAAATCACCCCCAGGACCCGGGCCATATTACCTGTCCACATCTGTGGATTACCGGCTGATATGGTGAAGGTCATGGACATAGCGAACAGGCATAATTTAGTGGTGGTAGAAGATGCCTGTCAGGCTTGGACGGCAGAGATCGACCACAAGCAAGTAGGGACATTTGGTAATGCAGGTTGTTTTAGCTTTCAGAATTCAAAAAACATCCCGATAGGGGAAGGCGGTGCCATTGTCAGTAATGACGATGAATTTATGGACCGGTGTTTTTCCTACCATAATTATGGAAACCCCTATGGGACCATGGTGGGTGAAGTTAATTCCGGTACACAGATCCCAGGAACCAAATTGCGGTTGACAGAATACCAGGCCGCCATAGGACTTGCCCAATTCAAACGCTTTGAAGAACAATCTATGACCAGGAGCAGAAATGCAGAATACCTGAGGGAGCAAATAAAAGATATGCCTGGTATTTTGCCCTATAGGCTTTATGATCATGTGACGCGGGCGGCGTATCACCTCTTCCCTTTCCGATATAAAAAGGAAGCCTTTCAGGATTTATCAAGAGCAGACTTCCTTAAAGCCCTAAGGGCAGAAGGTATTCCCTGTTCAAGTGGGTATACTACACTCAATACGATGCCATTTCTGGAAAACGCCTTTAAGACCAAAAATTACAAAAAAATGTATCCGAAAGAAATGCTGGATTACAACAAGTATATGGAGAATAACCAATGTCCGGAAAATGACCGGTTGTGCAATGAGGAAGCGGTATGGTTTACCCAGAACATGCTGCTTGGATCAAAGTCGGATATGGATGATATTGCCATGGCCATTGAGAAAATCCAGAAAAATATAGGGAAAATAAAAAAATCAAACCAAATATGAAGATCCTCACTTTTATTCTTATGATGATTTCTTCCTTTTTAACAAGCTCCTTGTTTGCCCAGTCCTCTGATAAGGAAAACCAAGCTGGATGGAAAGCCGGAGTTGCCCAAATCGTTATTACCCCGGAAGAACCCCTGTGGATGGCGGGATTTGCCGCCCGCAAACACCCGGCCGAAGGAAAATTGCATGATTTGTGGATCAAAGCATTGGCATTGGAGGATGCAACTGGTAAACAGGCAGTGCTCGTCACGGCGGATCTCCTGGGCCTTCCCAAAAATATTTCTGACCGCATCAGGCAAATGTTGGAAACTCAATATGGTCTGTCCAAAGCACAGATCATCTTAAACAGCTCACATACCCATTCGGCACCGGTTTTACAAAATGCCCTTTCTGATATTTATCCTTTGGATGATCAACAGATAAAACAAGTAGAGGAATATTCGGAGAAGCTGGTGAATCAAATGGTCACCTTGGTGGGAAACGCATTGAAGGTTTTACAACCGGTAGAACTTTATGCAGGAAATGGGGTTTCGAGATTTCAGGTCAATAGACGGAACAATGATGCCAACACCCTGGACAGGGTTACCGAATTGTACGGGCCCAGCGATTATGCCGTTCCAGTGATCAAAGTGGTCAATGGTGCGGGGGACATTTTGGCCATTACCTTTGGATACGCCTGTCACCCCACGGTTCTCAGTGAGTACTACTGGTCCGGTGATTACCCTGGCTTTGCCCAACTTGAACTGGAAAAGCTGTATCCAGGTGCAACAGCGATGTTTTTCCAAGGAGCTGGTGCTGATCAAAACCCCTTGCCCAGACGCACCATCCCACTGGCAGAGCAATATGGAAAGACTTTGGCCGCTGCTGTGGACCGGGTGCTTCATGAGGACATGAGGAAATTGGAACCTCAGCTTCAGACGGCTTATTCGGAGGTGGATTTGCCCCTAACTACTTCACCCACTATAGAGGAACTGACCATATATATAGAAAACTCTTCCGGTTATCAGCAAAGGTGGGCTTCCCGTTTGCTCGAAAACCTCCAACAAGGAGAGTCCTTCAACAGCTCCTACCCTTATCCATTACAGGTCTGGCAGCTGGGAGATCAACCCATCATGACGCTGGGTGGCGAATTGGTGGTAGAATATGCTATTCAACTGAAGAAAATCTTTGGTCCGGATATCTTTGTAATGGGCTATTCCAACGATGTCATGGCTTATATACCTTCTATTACCATTTTGAGGGAGGGTGGTTATGAAGGCGCCACCTCCCAAATGGTTTACGGGTTGCCCAGTACCTGGGCTTCCAATATTGAAACCCTTATACTTCATGAATTGATACGTCTGGCGGAACAAGCCGGTGTCGGCAAGCCGGAATCCAAGTTGATCGACTGAAATGGAATTCGGTAAGGGATCTATAAGGTGTTGTCAGGGTGAAATGAAAAGTTGGAATGATGTAATGGTGGAATAATAGATTTAGCCAAATGAAAAGAAAAAAAGAAAAACATGGATAAGCCTGATTTTAACTTGGCTATGCAGCAAAAGCATAAACCTCATTCATTAGAGGCAAAACATTATTATTCAGGGTTTGAACTGGCTCATGACACCTATAATGCCATTTCCTGTGCAAGTGATGGTAAGATTTATTATGTTCTTTCCTCGGAATCCATCGAAAAAGGAGGGCAATTCTACGTGTATGATCCAAAAAACGATCAAATAAATTTTATAGCTGATTTAACGGATATTTGTGGAGGAAAAGATATAAAGGCCATTCCCCAGGGCAAAAGTCATGTTCGCTTCTATGAAAGGAACGGCAAGTTATATTTTTCCACCCATGTGGGTTATTATGAATTGATCAACGGAATGGACAGGTTACCGGAAAATCCTCCCCAAGGATATAAAAAGTATCCCGGGGGACATTTCCTTTCCTATGATCTTTTCAGTGGGGAAATAGAAGACCTGGCTGTTGTTCCCGATGGGGAAGGAATGGTATCCATGACCATGGATACCCAAAGGGCCCATTTGTATGGGATCACTTGGCCTACAGGCAATTTTATCCATTATGATATAGACAATAAACAACTCCATCATTTAGGCCCTATTTCCGGACGGGGGGAAGCCGGCAACCCTGGTGAGGATTTCCGTACTTTATGCCGGTCCTTATTTGTGGATCCAGGGGATGGAACAGTATATTATTCCACAGCGGAAGGAGACATCTTTACTTTTACCCCGGGTTCCCTGTCTGTTAAAAGACTCGAAGGAGTGGATTTACGATTGGATTATTTTGGTACCTACGACCCTACCCGTCCGGGAAGTATGGGGTATAATTGGCGGAAAATATTTTGGCATTCCCATGAGGAAGTGGCTTATGGAGTACATGGTAACTCGGGTTACCTGTTCCGGTTTGATCCACATCAAAAAAAAATAGAAATAGTGGAAAGAATTGCTTCTGAGCCTTCAAAAAAAAGCGGGATGTTTGACCAGTTCAGCTATGGTTATTTGGGTTTTCAGCTTGCCCCGGACAACCAAACCATCTATTACCTCACCGGAGGCCCTGTGTATAAGGAGGGTAAACCGATAAAAGGAGTGGGTCAAATTGCCAAGGGAGCTGCCAGAGGAATTGAGAACCTTCATTTGATCACCTATAACCTCCCAAACCAAAAATACCAGGATCATGGACCTGTCTTTTATCCCGATGGATCAAGGCCCACCTATGTCAATTCCATTGCCATAGGTCAAGATAACCATATCTATACCTTGGCACGCTTTGACCACCAAGGAAGAACCATTCAGGATTTGGTAAAAATCCCTAATCCCTTAAAATAATAAAAAATCCAATGCAAAAACCCAGTCGAAATAAATTGAACATTCCTATAAAAAATAAAAAGTACATGCCAAGAAATATCAGCTTATTGGCTTTCATTATCCTATTGGGTTTTTCCTGCGCTGAAAAACGATATCCCGACCCTTTATCGCCGGAAGAAGCCCTGGAAACTTTCCAACTGCACGAGGGATTTGAAATTGAAATGTTCGCTGCAGAACCACACGTTTGGGACCCGGTCTCCATGGTTTTTGATGAAGCAGGCAACATTTACGTAGTAGAGATGCCTGATTATCCCTACAAGCCTGAACCGGGGGAAGGCCAGGGTAAAATCAAATTGCTCAGGGACACCGACGGTGACGGGAAAATTGATGAGTCTACTGTTTTTGCTGATAATTTATCCGAAGCGACCAGCGTTCTACCCTGGAAAGATGGATTGCTCGTCACTTCTGCCCCTCACATTTATTACCTCAAGGATACCGATGGAGATTTTGTAGCGGATTCCAGGGAAGAACTCTTCTCTGGCTTTTTTGAAAACAATTCAGAAGCCCAAATCACCAATTTAAGGTTCGGGGTTGATAACTGGATTTATGCCGCCAATAACGGCCAACCTGGAGAGGTAACCTCCAGCTTGGATCCAGAAGCCGCCCCTGTATCTATGCGTGGTGCAGATTTTAGGTTCAGATTGGATCGCGGACAATATGAAAAGACCACGGGACCGGCTCAGTTTGGCCTGACCATGGATGACTATGGGAACCGTTTCTTTACCCAAAACACCATCCATATCCAACATGCCGTGATCCCGAGGAGGTATATGTTCAGACATGATCATCTCCCCTCCACTACTTCTACCACCAACATCTCAGATCATGACCTCATCATGTTCCAGGAGACTCCCCCGCCCTACTGGAGAGCTGAACGTACCCGACGACGTAACGAAACCTACCAAGAACAGAACCTGGACAGGACCGAATATGCCGAAGACCATTTCACCGGAGCCTCGGGGGGGACCATCTATACGGGAGATGCATTTCCGGAAGAATTTTACGGGAACATTTTTACCGGAGAGGTAGCCGGAAACCTGATACACAGGGATGTTCTTACCCCACGTGCCGATGATCCTACCTTTGTGGCAAGCCGTGCTGAGGAAGAAAAAAACAAAGAATTTCTTGCTTCCACTGACCCTTGGTTCAGACCTGCAAATTTCACTGTTGGCCCGGACGGCTATCTATATGTCATAGATATGTACAGGCAACATATCGAAACCCCGGTCTCCATTCCTGATGACCTGAAAGAAGATATGGATTTCCTAAACGGAAGCGAACATGGACGGATCTACAGAATAAAACCTGCCAATGAAAACCAAAGGGAAGTTTCAAATCCCCAGTTGGACAATAAACCCACCGCTGAATATGTAGCGCTCCTTGCCCACCCCAACCAGTGGTGGCGCCTTCAGGCCCAAAGGCTCATTCTGGAAAAACAGGATGCTTCGGTAGTCCCTGCTGTACAATCTTTATTTGAAGAAAATGATGATCCAAGGGCCCGTGTGCATGCACTCTATGTGCTGGAAGGTTTGGACGCCCTTAGTGCATCGATTGTCCAGCAGGCAATGAAGGATCCGCATCCCGGCGTACGGAAACATGGAATCATACTCTCCGAAAGATTCCCGGAAAACTTGCCCCTTCTTTTGGAGAGTGCCAGCGATTCTTCGGTTCAGGTGGCCTTTCAGACAAGTCTAAGCTTGGGAGAGTTTTCCGGACCCGAGGTAGTGAATGCGTTGGCCCGGATAGTGGAGCAATATGGCCAAAATCAATGGTTTAAAAGAGCCGTGCTCAGTTCAGAGGCCGGATCTTCTATTGCGCTTCTTGATGTGCTACTGAAAAATAATTCTTTCTTCGAGGGAGCAGAAGAAGCCAAACTTTCCTTCTTTGAGGATTTTTCGCACGTAATTGGCTCCCGAAATCAAAAGGAACAAGTAAATGCCTACTTTGACCTGCTTTCTTCAGCTTTGGAAGAAGAAGAAGCATGGCAAAGGGCAGGGATAAGAGGCTTTGCCAAGGGCTTGGAAAAATCCGCCTCACCTAAGATAAAAGAAAATTTAAAAAGCCCGGAAGATTATTCCAATATGGAAGTCGAGGAAGTGATTCAGGAATGGAGGGATTTGGTGGAAAGTGAATAAGTTGGAAGTCGGCAGAACCAAGAATGAAGGACTTAGGGATGGGGAGACTTTGGGATTTGGCAAGAGTCAACTAAATTCAGGACGTGACAAAGAACACCCGCACTAAAGCCCGGCGGGCTGACAAGGTTGTAGAACAGGATCATAATATGAATCTGAACCCCGGAAGGGGTGATATTATTGGTCAAAAAGTGTCAAGAAATCCAAGACCTGACAGTGGATAAGATCAGTTCCACTATTCAATTTTCCGTGAAAAATATATTA
>JBBDSC010000201.1:58077-59613 GCA_040905145.1 Anditalea sp. | reverse complement strand
ATGAAATAACCTAACAAAGAAATAAAAGTGACCAAAGCCATTAAAATCAACAATTGGAAAATGCTTATTGCCATCCCGTTTATGGTAACGATGATGGCACCTTCCTTACAGGGTGCTAATGGACCAGGGGATCAAAGCCAAACAATAACGGATGGTTTTTCAAGTAATACCTCTTCAGGGGAAAAATCCCATATTGTTTTTCTCGTCAGTGAAGATCCAGACAACTACGAAGCCCATAGGACCATCCCACCATTTGCGGACATGCTGGAAAAGGAAGAGGGATTCCAGGTTACCGTAATCCAGGGAAAAGGCGAAAGGCACGCATTCAGCTTTCCCGGCCTGGCGGTGTTGTCTGAGGCTGATCTGGTGGTGGTCTTCTGCCGCAGGATAGCCCTGCCAAACGAGCAAATGGACATGATCCGAAATTACCTAAAGCAAGGGAAACCGCTGGTAGGCATCCGCACCGCAAACCACGCTTTCTCAGTACGTGAGGAAAAAATCCCGGCAGGATATGAGGATTGGTGGGAGTTTGTACCTGATATCCTGGGCGCCGAAAACAGGGGTTATGGCCCTACCGAATTAGGCACGGAGGTGACCATAGCGCCAGGGGCCAAAGGACATCCTATTCTAGCGGGCTTTGAACCCGCTAGATGGCACAGCGAAGGCAATGTATATCTTGTGGCCCCCTTACTGGACCAGGAGGCGGAAGTATTACTGACCGGCAAAGCGGGTGATAAGACAGAACCCATTGCATGGACACGTGATTCTGAAGGAAGCCGTGTCTTCTATACCTCTCTTGGCTATCCGAAAGACTTTGAAGTACCACAATTCCGTAAACTGCTGATCAACGGGATCAATTGGGCTTTGGACTTGGAATGAAGCAGTAGACCTTCCAGTCTTTGAAAACCTGGAAGGTCTCACAATAAATATCCAATTGGATCAATGGCTTAATCTGTCTCAACAATAATTATCAGATCATCATGAAAAAGACAAACTCACGCAGAAAATTTATCCATAAATGTGTGGCGGCCAATGCTTTCCTCATAGGGGGCGGATTGATGCTCAGTAGCTGTAATTCCAACCAATCCAAGGAAGAAAGTACAGAAGAAGCATTTTCAGGAGATCCTTGTGAAGATATGTCCGGCCTCAGTGAAAGTGAGTTGGCAAAACGTGAACAATTAGGTTATGTAGAGACGTCTCCCATTCCTGAAAGCGTTTGCGGCAACTGTCAACTTTATATTCCATCAAATACCGATAAAGATTGTGGGGGATGCCTATTGTTTAAAGGTCCTGTTTATGAGGAGGCTTATTGTACTTATTGGGCTCCACAGGTGTGATCTGTACAGTCTGTTAGCCTAACCTACTATTCGGCATCCCTTAAAAGCAAGGAAGGAATGTTGCAAGGAAGGCCATGAAATAAATCAGTAAATATCCGTATATTAGAAAATAATACTAGGAGAATTGTTATGGGAACTTCTGAATTGAAAGATATACTTATCCAGCGCATTCAAGCCATAGAAGATGAGTCATTTCTTA
>JBBDSC010000201.1:37170-57977 GCA_040905145.1 Anditalea sp. | reverse complement strand
AAAAGAAAACATCTCTATTCCGAATACTTCCGAATGGGAATTATTGGAAGAATTAAAAGTGAAATCCCCGGATATTTTAATTGATAAATATGCAAACGATGTGTTTTATAATTCCAATCTCCAAACCAAATTGGCTGAACTGAATATTGATTGAAGAAAGGGACAGATAGCACAACAGCTTTTTTTGATCCATTACTACAATAAAACAAATGAAAAAGACTACCATACTTCCCAAACTTTTCTCCATTGACTTCAAGTACATGCTTTCTTGGGTATTTATATTCCTGATCTTTCCTCAAGTCTATGGTTTTCAGGAAAAGGACGGCCTGGATAAACCTTCTCCTAATACCTTAAAAATCGCGACTTTTGATATAGATGCCACCCCACCGATCGGCAGTCCCTTGGCTTATGATTCCACAGCCAATTCCTGGGATTTGGGTTTACGGGCAAAGGGCATTATTTTAATGGGTGCAGGCCAGCCCATTGTACTCTGTGCGGTGGATTGGATCGGCATAGCCAATGAAAGCCAGGATGCTTTCAAGTCAGCAATTGCCAAGGCTGCGGGGACAGATCCGGAGCGGGTGGCTGTACATACCCTGCATCAACATGATGCCCCTGTTTCTGATTTCGGAGCGGAAAAGATCCTCCTGAAAGCAGGCCTTGATCCCGCAGGTTTTGAAAGCAGTTTTGACCATGAAGTAATCCGACGCCTCGAAGCGGCGGTAAAAGTAGCCCTTACCCAGACACAACCTGTAACACACCTTGGATTGGGGGAGGCACCCGTACACAAGGTAGCCTCTAACCGCCGGATCTTGGGACCTGACGGAAAAGTGATATTTTCCAGGACTTCTTCCACCAGGGATTCGGCCATGCGCGCGGAACCGGAAGGGCTGATCGATCCCATGGTTCAGTTGGTGAGTTTCTGGAACGGCGATCAACCGGTATCCGTGCTGAGTTACTATGCAGTACATCCTCAAAGCTACTATCTCACTAAAGTGGCCAATCCCGATTTTCCCGGAGTGGCCCGTTTTTTCCGCCAACTTGCTGTACCCGATGCCCTCCACGTTCATTTTAATGGCGCCGGAGCCAATGTCACCGCAGGTAAATACAATGACGGCTCCCACGAAAACCGGCTCCTCCTGGCCGAACGCCTGGCGGATGGAATGAAAAGGGCTTGGGAGGGCACCCAACGTCACGCCATCTCTGCCAATGATGTGGCTTGGACAGTTGAGCCGGTATCATTACCTCCTAAAAACAACCTGGAAGAAATGGAGACCCAGATGAAGACAGAGGGATATCGGTTCTTAACCAACAACATGATTAAACTGGCATGGCTGGAAAGGGTTAAGGCAGGCAAAAAAATCGACTTGGGCAGCCTGAAGATTGGTCCTGCCCGTATCCTTCACATGCCGGGTGAACTGTTCGTGGAATACCAGCTGGCCGCCAAAGCAGAAAGGCCGGATTTATTTGTGGCCATGGCAGCTTATGGGGACTATGGACCCTTTTACATTGGACATTCGGCTGCTTACGAACAAGGAGGCTATGAAATCAATGTGAGTCCCGTGACGGCCGAAGCCGAGCCCATCATTATGGATGCCGTTCGGAAACTTTTACATGATTCTATCCCATCGGAAGGCTCACCTTCTGATTTGTTATCTTATAAAGATTCCAACGGCAAAAAAAGCGTGGTCGAAACTACCGCTGATTGGAAGCTGAAAAGTACGCAGATATTGGAAAACATGCAAAAGGTCATGGGCCCATTGCCCGACCGTACAAACTTACCTCCTCTTGATATACAAATTCTGGATAGCAAAAAAGAAGAACATTATACCCGTCACAACATCAGCTTTACCGTGGCGGAAAACGAAGAACTTCCCGCTTATTTATATGTGCCGCACCAAAAGGGTACGCCAAAAAAATTGGCTGCCATGCTTGTCCTTCACGGAACAGGCGACCTTGGAAAACAATTGGTGGACGGTAAAAGCCCTTTATCAAATCGTGCCCTGGCCAAAGAACTGGCCCAAAGAGGCTATGTAGCCATCGCCCCGGATTATCCCAGCATGGGGGATTTAAAAGATTATGACTTTGAAAATGACCGCTATGAATCCGCTACCATGAAAGCCATTTTCAATCACATGCGCAGCATTGATCTGTTGCAGTCCCGGCCGGATGTTGACCCGGAGCGGATTGGAGTGATAGGTCATTCCCTTGGAGGGCACAATGCCATATTTGTAGGCGCTTTTGATCCCCGCCTAAAAGTAGTGGTATCCAGCTGTGGCTGGACGCCGTTTGATTATTATGATATTGGGGAAGAAGCCTCAAAAAGATACGGCGGGCGTTTGGGTCCTTGGGCCCAGGATCGGTATATGCCGCTGATCCGTGATAAGTATAACCTGGACGGGGAAAAAATTCCTTTTGATTTCCCAGCAGTAATCGCCTCTCTGGCACCCCGTGCTTTCTTTTCAAATTCCCCCACAAATGACAGCAACTTTGATGCACAAGGAGTCAAAAAAGGTATGGCTGAGATTTATTCAGTTTATCGTCTTTATGAAGCCATGGATCATCTCCAGGTCCGCTATCCCCCTGCCGAACATGATTTTCCAACTGAGGTTCGATTAGAATCCTACCAATTTATTGACAAAATACTTAATCATAAACCAGTGGTGACTAAATCGGAATAAATAGACGAAAACTTTGATCATTCTTGTCATAAACCTACATTACAGCGTCCAAAAGTCATGACCCATGAACAAAGTAAAACCTATAAATTCCTTTTTTGCCGTAGTTTTCTTTGCCTCCATGGTCTTCTATTCCTGTCAAACACAAAAGATTGTGCAATTGGACGACAACTCCGGCTGGTGCTGGTACCAGGATGAAAGGGCGGTTATCGATGGAGACCAAGTGATTTTTTCCGGAGTCACCTCCGACAGCGTCAACACCGTTTCGAGCTATAACCTGAAAACAGGCGAACAGCAAACTTCCGTGTTGAACGATTATTCCTTCCCACTTGATGACCATAATGTTGGGGCCCTACTGGTCCGTCCAGATGGAAGATATCTGAGTGTATATGCCGGACATGGTATTGATCAAATGATGAGGTACCGTATTTCCACTAATCCTGGTGATATCTCCCAATGGGAGATGGAAAAGACTGTCGATGTGGGTGGAAAAGTCACCTATTCCAATGTTTACCGCCTTGCCAAAACAGGAACCACTTATAATTACCACCGTGGCATTGGAAGAAACCCCAATTACATGATTTCTGATAATAATGGAAATACCTGGACGTATGGAGGTCAATTGTTTGCGTTTGAGGGCAGACCTTACTTAAAATATGCATCGGACAACGTCAAACGGATCCATTTTATCACCACCGAAGAACACCCCAGACACTATAACAACAGCATTTATCATGGGTATATCCAAGATGGCTTTGTTTATCAATCCGACGGCTATCAAATAGGCCATGTAAGTACGGACACGGTCAGCAGCCTTAGTCCCCAAAGTTTTACCATGGTTTTTGATGGGAACAAGGAAACAAGGGCAGATGTTGCCTGGACCAGTGATATTGAACTTGACGGAGATGGACATCCTTATATTGCCTTCTCCGTTGCCAAGGACCCCATTGCGCTGGGAGAAACGATCCATACGGAAAATGGGGGTTTTGACCACCGTTATCATTATGCCCGTTGGGATGGTGACCAATGGAATGAATACGAAATTGCCTATGCTGGAACCAGGTTATATGCTGGTGAGAATGAATATACGGGCTTGGTCACTCTACATCCCAATGATCCCAACGTGGTATATATTTCGGCCAATGTCCATCCCAAAACCGGTAAACCACTGAAGACCAATGGAAGTCAACGGTATGAAATTTTCCGGGGAACCACCAAAGACCAGGGGGCTACCTGGAAATGGAAAGCCATCACTAAAAATTCGGGCCAGGATAACATCCGTCCTATTGTACTGGACCATCAACAGAAGGAAGTGGTCCTGTGGCTGAAAGGAAGGTACACTACCTACCGTGATTATGACCTGAAGGTTATGGGGCTGGTGCCAAGATAAGGGTTGATTTCATCATTGAGAAGGAGAAATCAAGGTTCGAAGGCTGATTAGGTTTTTGGTAAATCATTTTGGGCCCGTTTATGGAGGGAACTATCCTTATATTTATTTTTGTTTTTCCTTAATACTTTGTATTTTGTCAAAAAATTAAGACGTTATGCCAAAAACAAGACCCCCTCGTGAAGAGTCCGATCGATATGCTGAAGTATTCCGAAATGTTATTCATGCTTTCGACATTTCAGAAGATAAGGCAGCGTTGTTCATCTCCGTCAACCCCAGGACATTGTATCGGAAGTTATCCAGGGCCTCCACATTTAACCATTTAGAGATTGACCGCATTAAAATGCTTCAAGAAGTTGTTCAGGAGGGTAAAGAAGTATTCGGAAATACCGATGATTTTCAACAGTGGCTGGATTTTAAAGCCCCTGCTTTGGGGTACAAAAAACCTTTGGAGTTATTGAACCATTCCAAAGGCATTTCACAGGTTTTGGACCTGCTTGCTGCCATTAAATATGGTTTGCCCTCATGATCGTATACCGGATATGTAAAACATATCCACCAGATCATAATCCTTTGGACGGCGTAGGTTCATCTCTGCGCGGTGGACGATGGAACCCCAAAGGAATTCGTGCGGTTTATGCTTCAGAAAGTTTAGCACTCGCCAAGGCTGAATTGGCACGTCAACGTCCCCTTACTTTATTAAAGGATTATAGCGTATACGAAATTGAAATAGCTGATAATTACCTAATTTCACCTAAAATCCCTGAAGGTTGGGACGAAACACCTCCTACCCATGTTTCTAAAAATATAGGGGCAGAAAATTCATCTTTAGTGGAAAAACTGGGTTTCTTTGTTCCATCGGTAGCGGACCCTTGCAAGGTTAATGTCGTTTTGAACCCATTAGCTAAAGATTTTTCAAAGTATGTATCTATCAAAAGCACCTATCCCTTTTTGCCTTAAATTCTGTCCAATTTAATGTTTTTACGCCTCGAATATATGTAATGAAATACGCACCCGCCTGCGAATCGTATCCTTTAAACGAATAGACCTACGGTGATGAATATTGGGATTGTATTTCATTGTTCGTTTGTCTTTCCGGCATCCAGTTTATTACCGATAAAATTCCTGGTTTTCCTTTGTAATGATATCTATTGGCATAAAATAAATCTTTTCAATAGGTAAGGATAAGGCCAAATGGTGATACAAGGACATGATTCCTTTATAGCCTTGCTCTTTAGGTTTGTGGCAAATCAAAAAATCAATAGTGCCTTTTTTAAGATATTCCACATTTCCTCTCAGAAAATCATAACCAATTAAATGCACCTTTTTAATATGATATTCTTCCAAGTACCGGGCGACAGAAAAGACCCTGGAATTGGGAACAAAAATGACACCAATATCAGGATGATCCTTAAAGGCTTTGGAAATTCTTTTTGCCACTGACAAATAATCGGATTGCTGAATATCCAGGCGAACGATTTCCTTTTCCTTTTTATGGTCCTTATAATAGGACTTGAATCCTTCTTCGATCTGGGTATAATTATAATTGTTAATTTCCTTTGAAATATTTACCATCATGACCTTATTACCGTCATGAAGCCCAAAAGTACATAATTTTGCACCAAGATATCCACTTTGGAACAAGTGGGGCCCTATGTAGGACAAGCTACTGTTTTCTTTGATGTTCGTATCAATAAAGACAAAAGGAATGTTCCGGTTTCGGCAAATTTTCACAAATTCAATGGATTCCTCAATAAATGATGGGGACAATAATACCCCGTCAATTCTTTTTTCGTGAATCAGCTTTCCCTGTTGGGTAAAGGATTCCCTATCATTTAAATCAAAAAGAAAGGTTTCAATTCTAATTCCATATTGTTTTATTTCTGATTCGGCACGTCGGATCCCTCTTAAAGGAGCATCCCAGAAATCCGTTTCCTCTGATCCCTTGGGTATAAGGACCGCTATAGTAAAAACCTTCCCTGACGCCAGCCTACTGGCCAGGATGTTGGGCTGATAGTTAAGTTCCTTAATTATCGCTTCAATCTTGCTCTTGGTTTTTGGGGAGACCCCGGATCTGTTATGAATCACCCTGTCCACAGTAGCAATGGAAACATTGGCTCTCTTGGCAATTTCCTTTACCCCTATTATCTTATCCTCTTTTTTCATATTCAAAATGCCACTCTTAATTTATTATTCAGAAAGATGTTTAATCTTTTTGATAAAGATCGGCTATGATCTTCAGCCCCTTTATTCCTGTGGCATATACTTTAGTATCTTCATTATCCATTTACGGCCCTAAAGACACCTTAGTGTTGAAGAACTGGCCTAACTGTCCCTCGGGTAATTTATTAACACCTCAAAACACTGCTTTTAATGGCTTATCCTGTCAAGTGCGCATTTACAAATTCGTCATCATTTAAGTGCGGATAACTGGCGTATAGCCTATCGATTTCTTCCATTTGTCCTGGGGAAAGTTCTTCTTTTGGATTTAAACACCATCTGCCTTCCAAAAGACCCTGTCTGCGTAATATTTCATGTATACCGGGAATGCAGCCGTGGAAATCATGCTTCACATCGAAAATAACGGCATTGGCATCTGTTACCTCAATCCCGCGTGTCAATAGTTCGTTCAACAGTGTAGCATTTCCTTCTCTTTTGCATTTCTTCACCTCTTCCAGAAGCTGTACAGCTTTTTGTGTCCATACCGCCCAGTGGCCCAATAGGCCGCCTACTATAGTCTTTTCCCTTATTTCCCCCTCCACATTAAACCGATAAGTAGTCAATAAATCGGGTATGATATTGTCATCGTTTCCTGTGTATAAAGCAATGTCTTTATAGCGCGAAGAATAAGAAACTCCTCTTACCACATCCAAAGATTGATACCGGTTGAATGGCGCCATTTTTATCGCCTGTACATTGGGTATTTCAGCAAAATTCCTCCAAAAATCAAAGCTCAACAATCTCCCCCCCACTGCGGGCTGCAGATAAAATCCAAAAACAGGGAGGATCTCTGCTATACGTTCTGCTCTTTTGATCAATTCCTTTTCGCAAAGATGGTTTAATCCCCCTGCACTCAAAAGACCCAGGTCATAGCCGAGACTACTTGCCAGCTCTGCTTCACGAACCGCTTGTTCTGTAGATCCAACTATCCCTGCTACTTTGATAAAAGGACGTGAAAGATTGGTCTTTTCTATTTCCTCTATAGCTAATTGCAATACCGGCTCTAGTAGGTCCGTTCCTTTATCCCTGATTTCAAATTGGGTGGTATGCACTCCGACAGCTATACCTCCCGCTCCACTGGCCAAATAATAGCGTGTCAATGCCCGTTGCCTATCTTCATCCAATTCCCTTTTTTCATTCAATGCCAGGGGATGGGCGGGGATAACTGCCCCTTTGTGCAAGGAATCCTTTATTTCAGCTTTTAATACCTTCATTATATAACTTTCAACATTAGAACTTCCCTGACCTTTCCTGAAAATGCGTGGGCTTGTTGAGAGTTTCCCCACCGCGTGCCACCCAATTGGCGGTCATCTCGATCATTTCTTTTAGTGAAACCTTGGGATAGCCAAATAGCCGATGACATTGCGAGGCATTGTTCAATAAAATGTCCGGTTTCTCCTGATTGATAAATTTTGGCGTTTTATTCAGTAATTTCCCCAACTCGTTGGCCACCCATCGAATAGAGATGATTTCCGGCCCCGTCACGTTCAATATTTTTGCGGGAGACTCGCAAATCAGCAGAGACCTGAGGGCGATCTCATTGGCATCACCCTGCCAGATTACGTTCATGTGCCCATTGGTCAGGTCGATCTGCCTTTCTTCCCGCACCATTTGGGCGATTTCAAGAAGATTGCCATAACGCATATCCACGGCATAATTTAAGCGGTAAATCAACATTGGAATCTGGTATTTATGGGAAAAATACTGGAATATCCTTTCCCTGCCCAAACAGGACTGTGCATATTCACCTTTTGGATCAGGGTATACCTCCTCACTTGCCCCACCAGAACCAGGGGAAACAAAAGGATAAATATTTCCGGAAGAAAACACCACTATACGGGAATTTCTGAATTTTTCCCCTACCCTCCCCGGTAAATAAGTGTTCATGGCCCAGGTAAAATGTTCCTGGCCTGTCGTACCAAATTTTTTACCTGCCATATAAATAACATTTTCCGAATCGGGTAAAGATTGCAACTCCTCATCGTCCAAAAGATCTATGGCAATGGTTTCAACGCCATAGCTTTCCAGTTCCTGCCGCAGTCCTTGTTCCGAAAACCGTGAAACACCGATTACCCTTTTATTGATGCCGGCTTCCTTCACAGCACGAATCGCCAACTTTGCAAGACTGGGGCCCATTTTCCCCCCTACTCCCAATATCAAAATATCCCCCTTTATCTGTGCGATTTCCTTCACCAGTTCTCTTGAAGGAGTGGAGAGTTTGTTTTCCAATTCTTCTATTGAATCCATCATTTATATGCTACCAAATATCTTGTTATAAAAAAAGATTGTAGAAACTGCTTGCTGCCAATAAAACCAGCACGATCAATCCTATAATCGCAGTAACTTTCGAGGGAACCCTATTGACCAAATCCCCCATGATGCGTTCGTTGTTGGCTATTAGGAGTATCCCTAAACCAATAAAGGGCACTACAAAAATAGTCACCCCTTGTGCAAAAACAATGAGTTCTAATGGCAATTCCCCAAATGCTATGGCAACAAATGCCCCAATGAAGATGACCAGCATAATCAGAAGTTTAACAGGTTTGCTGTTAAGGTCCCTGCCTAGGGACAAGGCATCAGCAAATAAAGCCCCTCCTATGGTTGCATTACCGATAAGAGAGGAAAAGGAGGCGCCAAACAGCCCCAACATGAAAACGCCTGTCGCCCAACTTCCGTAAAGAGGTTCCAAGGCTTTACCCATGTCCGTGGCCGCATTCACCTGGATTCCCTGCGGATGTAAAATAGCCCCGGAGCTGACAAGAATCATACTGGAAATAATGCCCAAAATCAAAATCCCAGAGAAGCTTTCCCTTTTGACTTTTTTCACCTCGTCCCTTTGCCAACCCTTTTCCTGTACCAAGTAAGATTGATAAAAGGCCCCTGCTATGGAAAAGCTGGAAGCCACCATCGCAATCACCAAAATCAGGGCACCAGGGGGAACAGTGGGGACCAATCCTGCCAATATCTGGCTAAAATCAGGTTGGGCCACCAATAAGGTAAATAAGAAAGACACCAACATCAGGCTTACCATTAGGATCATCACCTTTTCCAGAACCTTATAAAATGATTTGAAAAACAGAAGCGAGATGGCCGATAATGAGATCAGGATGATCCAAGGTATGGCAGAAGTTTGAAAGGACTCAGCAAAAGAGATCCCTGCGCCGATGGAATTACCCGCTTGAAAAGAAGCGGTAATAAAAAATATTCCCAAACCAGTAAGGATGGAAGCCCATTTACCCCATTTGTCCTTGAAGGTATGGAGTAAAGATTGGTTGGTAGCTATGCCAATTCTCGCTCCCATTCCGGTGAACGTTATCATTAGGATTGTTGCAACTATCAAAACCCATAACAGATTGTATCCATATAAACTTCCAAGCTTGGACGTGAGGGTAAGGCTTCCCGGTCCAAAAACCAGTGCAGCGGTGATGATGCTGGGACCCAATGAAAGCCACCATTTCTTTGTTCCGGACCAGATGCTTTTACTGTTCTTTATGCTCAAATTGTGGTTGGGTAGGGTGAATACTCAATGGATTAAACCTTCCAGGTCTTACTATGAAATTTGGAACAAAGCTGACCCTCAACAAGACCTGGAAGGTTTTTCAGATTTCAGAAAATCATGTGGATTTTGCCCGTTTCAGTACCTCCTGCATATTTACAGGAGATCCTCCATTCCGTTTGCTTTCATCTGCTGCTTCCATAAAGGCAAATATTTCCAATGTTTCTTCAGGGTTTACCGGTACCTGACCCGTTTCAAAATACTTGATAATTTCCACAAGTAAAGGCTCGTATCCACCATAAGGGCCGAGCGGAAGGGTGCCTGACGCTGTGTGTACCGTCCCGCCATAGCCTGACTTGCCGGAACGGGTCCCGCGAAAAGTGCCTACACGGCCCCCTTCCCAAGTCCCAACTACCACATCAGTATCCGGTGTAGTGATCCGTACCACCTCCTCACAACCTGTTCCCATCACCGTAAACAGGGACTCCACGCCATGCACCCCGTACCAAAAAAGGTCAGGATGACTTTCTTCATAAGTGGCTGGACTATAGGTATCTGCTCCTATAACTGTACTCTTATCCAGATCATTAGCCCCCTTGATATAGCGAAGGGAAGAAGCAGAAAATACGGGTATGTTATATTTTTCGGACGCTTCAAAGATGGCCACTGCATCTGAAAGGGATGCCGCAATGGGTTTATCTATGAACATCCGTTTGCCAGCTTTGAACACCTGCAAGGCCTGCTCCAAATGCAATCGGCCATCATTGGTTTCCAAAAGTACCACATCGACTTCTTCCAACAATTCCTGTATGGAACCCACAATGGACACATCAAACTTCTTCATGTCTTCTATGTATCCAGGAATTCTATCAGCACTTGATCTTATTTCCTTACTCCCATAAGGATAGGCAGCCACTACTTTGTATCCCCTGAATTCAGGAGCCGGCTGGTCAGCATTGAGGGCTTTGGTGAAGGCTATGCTGTGAGAAGTGTCCAAACCTATTATCCCTACCCTTTTCCCGGTTTCGGGACGGTAATTTCCTGCAAAAACAGATCCGGCAATACTTAAACCCAGGCCAGTAGCCGCTGTGGTTTTTATAAAATCCCTTCTATTCAATAAATTTCTCATCATTTATGGTTTTGTTCGATTAATTGATCCGGTCATTCACAAAATTACCCAACCCTCATTTCCCCCTGTTCCAAATAGCTTATAAGTTAATGGACTCAACCATGCTACAAAAATTTTAACTGCAAAAGTTTTTTACTGCTAAAGCCGTTTCTTTCGGGTACGTAACCAAAAGTAAGAAACTATTTTAATTCCAAGTTGATTTTCTGATTATTTATTATCTTGTTTTTGAAAAAACAATTTTTATAAAAAGAACAACAATTGGTTTAATAACGGAACCAAGAATCAAGAGTCAAGAACAAAGAAGGATATATAAATATTACCGACTAACTGATTACCGATAACCGATAATTAAGAACCGGGACGGAAGTTAATTTTGAAATTATTACTTTTGAACTCCCGAAATAAAAGTTGAAAATAATGCTTAAAAACCTACTTATCTGGGCCATGGCCCTGGCGATTGCTTTAGTAGCCATTTATTCATTCGGTCCTAAGGAAAGCCTGCAGGAACTAAATGGAAATTATCCCCTTGTCCCGACACACTCAGCAGAGCTGGAAACCTATGTGCACCAAAAAGAGGACACTGTCGTAGGGTTAAAACCGAACAATGAAGCCAGGATCATATGGGCAGATTCCCTCACCCAAAGCAAAACCCCTTATTCCATTGTCTATATCCATGGATTTGGGGCCAGCCAGATGGAAGGGGATCCTGTCCATAGAAGGCTGGCACAACATTTTGGTGCCAATCTTTACCTGGCCCGATTGTCAGAACATGGGATCAAAAGAGATAATGCATTGAAATATCTCACTGCGGAAAAATTGGTGGCGGATGCCCGTGAGGCCTATATGATCGGCAAAAGCCTTGGAGACAGTGTTATTGTAATGGGAACTTCCATGGGTGGAGCCCTGGCTTTGATCTTGGCTGCGGAAAGGCAGGATATGCATTCCATTCTTCTTTATTCACCCTGTGTCAGGGAATATGGGGACCAGTTGGATTCTTTTTTTGAACCATGGCAATCTTTCCTTTTGGAGAAAACCATGGCCAATGATCATGGTGTGCTGGAGTCTCCCAGAGAAGGGGACAAAGCCAAATATTGGTCAGAAGCCTACCACGTCAATGGCTACTCCAGCTTAGCGGTAATGTTAAGAAGTAAGATGACCGAAAAAACCTTTGGCAAAATTGAGCAGCCTTTATTTTTATCATATTATTATAAGGATGAGGAAACACAGGACCATGTAGTTTCTGTACCGGCCATGATGGAGATGTTCAAGGCTGTCAAAACGCCTGATAATCTGAAAAAGAAGCAAGCTTTTCCGGATGCGGATGACCATGTGATCGGTTCCAGCATTACCTCCGGGGATTGGGAAGGGGTATTGACTGCTTCAATAGATTTTCTGGAAAAAATAGCCATGGTACCCAGAGCAGGAAAATTGACGGAAAATTATTGAATTTTCTTTTCCTCCATTTATCGATTGAGGTATTAACTTTTCACCTGCACCTTTTCCAAAACAGATCCGGTTTTTCTTAGAAAGAGGTTTTGTAGGCGTGTACTTTGTATGCGTGTGCTATTCCCCTGTTATTACTATTCCCCTGTTATTAAAGCCCCCTGCTTTCCAGAGCAAGCCAGCTTGAAAAATTTTTGAAAAAAAAATTACTTTTTTTATTTTTTAGTGAAAGTATTTTACACCTTAAAAGTCACCCCGTATTTTGAAAAAGGCGGCAGGGAGGTACAGGGAACCCCTTCCACAATCAGGTTTTCAATTTTATAAAAGTACCGGTAATGGTTTTTCTTAACACCTATGGCTCTAACAAAAGGCCAAAAAACGAAAGAAATACCAGGTCCTGAGGGACATCTAATCTGTCCCTTGGAAAAGCCATAATATAAAGCCAGAAGCACAAACTAATTGTGCTTCTGGCTTTTTGCTGTTAATAGGTTTTTTCCCGAAAAGAAAAAACCATTGTTTTTTTTACCACCTCTCCTCCATTGAAGAAGGATAGCGGATAGGGTATGGTTAATCCTTTCAAGCCGGCAATTTTCCCGGATCTGAAAATTTTAAAAAAAATTTTCCACTTTTTTCTTTTTCATTAAAAGTGTTTTACATCATTAAAATTTTCGTTCGTCTAGGGTTATTTGGGTGTTGCATCAAACCTGGGCAACAATTGCATTTTTTGGTCCCTTCTTCCTGGATGAACTGTTTTGGAAATGTCAAAAACCCTCTACTTATTACTTTTATATTAAATATTATCAAAATCACATTTAATGTACCATTAAATACAAAAATCAACATTTAAAATTACAAATGTCTTTTTTTTAATTCCAAAGATCAAAACTTTATATACCAAAAACATTCCTGATGAAGATTATTACAAACGTCCCATTATCAATCCTGGTGATCCTGCTTTTTATCGGAATTACCGTTACTTCCTGCCAGTTGGTGGATATCGATGAAACAGCAATGGAAAACCCAACGCCTGTGAATTCCACAGGAATCCTCACTTCCTTTAATTTAATATATGAAGAAACCTTTGAAGGGAGCGATCCTTTTTATGCTTATGTGAAAAAACAGTTGGCATCTGAACATGCCTTTACTGTTTCCTCTTCGGAAAGCTTGCGGGGGAAAAAGTCAGGAAGATTTGAATTAAGAAGAGATGATCCGAAGGCAACGGATAACGGGAAGCGTTCTGAAATCTATTTTCCTGAGATAGCACATAAAAACAGATGGTATGCCTTTGGTTTATTTCTTCCAGCTGATGGTTATGCCAGGGACAGAAACAAAGACATCCTCAGTCAATGGCACCAGCTTGGGGTAACTTCAGCCCCTATGTCATTGAGGGTGCAAAATGACAGATTCCTCCTTATGATGAAAATCAATTCAGCTACAACTACACAGACCATAGATCTTGGCCCCGCCACCAAGGATAAATGGCATGAATTTACCTTCCATGTTGTTCATTCCAGGGGCAAAGACGGTGTTATCGAAATCTGGCATAACGGTGAGAAAACAGTCACCAGGAACGGCGCAAATCTTTCCGACGGACCGTTACCAAGATGGAAATTGGGAATATATAAACCTACCTGGGCAACATCAACAAAAACTGACACTGAGCTTAGGGTCATGTACTTTGATAATATACGGATGGGAAATGAAAATGCCATCTACGGAGATATGGTACCCTCAGTGGAAAATATACAGGGCTGGGGACTGGATGTAGCCGAAATTGAGAGCCTAACCTTAATCAATGGCTTGACAAATAAGGCTGTAAATACAATCGTCGAGGGGGGAACAATTAACCGTAGATTATTACAAACCAAAAGAGTCAGTATCCGGGCTGAAATAATGAAGGGGTTCGGCGGCAGTATCCAATTTGATCTGAAAGGTCCCAAAGACAACAGCTATATTGACAATAAAGCACCATTTGCGCTTTTTGGTGATGATAGTAAGGGCAAATATTACCATTCGGGTGGACTTCCTTTAGGGGATTACACCCTGACCGTTACCCCTTATGCGGAACAAAAGGCAAAAGGAAAGGCAGCAAGTTCCAAAATCATTAGATTTAAAGTAGTTGACTAAGGGATAAAAGCATTTTTCCTAATCAACTCCTATCCTCTTTTCCAAATTGCTTTTAAAGGGAACTACCGTGGATTGGTGATTTTTTACCATTTCCTCAATTTCTGTAATGATCTTCGGATGTTTTTCTGCCAGATCATATTTCTCAGAAGGATCATGTTGCAAATGATACAACTTTTTTACCTCCAGTTTCTCCATTTTTTCAGGATATCCAAGGGGATTATTCTGATAAAAATGCAATTTATAATCCCCCATCCTCGCCGCAAAAATACGCGTACCGTGGTAATAAATCATTTCATCCCTGGGGCTGTCCTTCCCGTCAAAAAGAACCTGGCTTAGGTCATAGCCATCATATTCCTTCTCCTTGGAAAGGGAAGCTCCGGCAATCTGTGAAATAGTGGGCAGAAGGTCCAAGGTACTTCCTGTTCCTGTAATTACCCCAGGATTAATCTTACCCGGCCACCAAAAGATAGCAGGCTCCCTCACGCCTCCTTCATAACTTGTCCCCTTGGCGCCGTAAAGCAGCCCTGAAGACCCCCCCTGCTCATTAAAGATTGCCCAGGGACCGTTATCTGAGGTGAAGACCACCAAGGTATTTCTGTCCAGTCCTTCCTTTCTTAAATAATCCAATATGCTGCCCACACTCCAGTCAATTTCTTCAATCACATCCCCATAAAGACCCCTGTCACTTATCCCTAAAAAATCTTCCGAAGCAAACAAAGGTACATGGGGAAGATTATGTGCCAGATAAACAAAGAAAGGTTCTTCTTTATGTTGATCTATAAACTTAATCGCTTCTTCTGTATATCTTTTGGTAATGGTATTTTGATCAGCCGGTCTTTCAATGATTTCCGTATTACGCATAAGTGGCACGTTAAAATACTCAATTTTAGAATGACCAAAGGCCTCTTCCCTATCCACATCATTGACTTTATCCATATCATTGCTATAGGGTATTCCAAAATAATAGTCAAACCCATGACTGGTGGGCAAATATTGCGGCAAGTGACCCAAATGCCATTTACCTATGGCGGCTGTTTGGTAATCCTGACCCTTCAAAACTTCTGCAATGGTCAACTCTGCAGCTGGCAGCCCCCCGTCGGAATCAGGAAAAAGTACCCTTCTCGAATCACTGCTCATCCCATTTCTGACAGGATACCTTCCTGTCAATAGCGCTGCCCTGGAAGGCGTACAAACATTTGCCGCAGAATAAAAACTGGTCCATTTCTGACCTTCATAGGCCATGCGGTCCAAATGTGGGGTTTTGATACTTGGATGACCATAAACCCCCAGATCACCATAACCCATATCATCGGCAAATATGACGATGACATTGGGCTTATCTCCACTGTCTTGAGCTTGTGAATTAATTACAAACCATCCTGTGGTCATCAACAAAATCATCGATGCCCGATAAAACCAAAAAACCATATAGCTTTTAAAATAGTGAATGTGCTGCATTTTTCGTTTGTATTTTAGGTATTTCAGTATGAATAACCGTGGTTGTGCCATTCAGTTTAATTTCCCGTTTTCCAACTCGTCGGCCAGATCGTCAAACCTGGCCCTCATTTCTTCCAGTTTGGTCTTATATTGTTCCTCATCGGCAAGGTTATCCTCTTCCAAAGGATCCTGCTCAAGGTTATACAGTTCCTCCTGTTTCAAATCATTCCGGTACCTGAAGTACTTCCAGTTTTTAGTGCGAAGGCCTTCACTTGGGGGGATGATATCTACTTCCCATAAGTGCTCGCCTATAAATTCTTCCCGGTCTTCTGCAGGGTTTTCTCCTTTGACATAGGAAGCAAGGCTTTTCCCCTGCCAGACCGAGGGTACTTTTAGCCCTGCAAACTCAAAAATAGTTGAAGGAATGTCAATATTCAGGGCAAAATCTTCAATGTCCCTGTGGGTGGGATTTCGGGGATCATAAATGATCAAAGGGACCCGTAAGGAATTATCGTACATCAGCCACTTTCCGGCAAGCTGACGTTCACCCAAAAAATAACCGTTATCTCCCATTAAAATGATAATGGTGTTTTTATCCCTCCCTTTATCCGCCAGAAGTTGACGGATTTTACCTATCTCCAGATCTATTCCCGAAATCATCCTATAGTATCCTTTAACACTATGTTGGTATTTTTCAGGCGTATCATACCTCCAATGCCACCTGGTCCTGTTTTCCCCTTCCCTTACATACTCTGGCTGGGCATTAAAATATTTCTCCTGCCCAAATAAGGGAGGTGCTATTTCCAGGTCCTGATAAAGCCCATCGACTTCTTTTTGCCAGAAATATTGATCCGGGGCGGGATCATGGGCATGTGGCGCACTGAAGCTCAGGGATAAACAAAATGGTTCGTCCTCTGGGGCATTCTCAATAAAGTCCATTGCCTGCTGTCCGGTGTACCGGGTAAGGTGCACGGTATCCCCATTAATGGTCTTATAAAAATACCCCTTCCTGTCTTTAAACTTCCCGTTCCTGTCATAATTCTCCCCTTCATCGAACAGCTGGGCAAACCCCGCATAACTCACCCCAAACTTTCCAAAAAAGCCAGTGTGATAAGCATCCTTCATTAGTACCGGGTAAGAATTATTGATATAAGGTTGTTTTATTTCACCCTGACCAAAAGTATACCCATGGGTGCGTTCATACATCCCTGTTAAAATGCTGGCACGGCTTGCGGCACAAATGGGTGTAGTAACAAATGCATTTTTGAAATAAATACCCTCTTCGGCCAATTTATCCATCTCAGGGGTCTGGATCACCTCATTTCCCGCATATCCCAATGCATCCCACCTTTGATCGTCCGTAAGGATAAAGATGATGTTTGGTGGATCAGCAATACTGGTTTCTGCATGGCCTTTTATCACTGACCACAGAAAAAAACCTATGGCCATAGATATCAATAATGTATGGCTAAATTGTTTGGGACCTGTCATTGTACTATTGTTAAATGGTAACTGGATATTAATTCCAAAAGGATTTCAGAAATTTACCCAATATAAGCTTTTATTGTTTTTAATAAAATTAGGCTTCGCCGCCATAACAATAAGGGACTGACAAATGTCTAATACAGGAAAAAGCCAAGCTCAACTGAAGAGGCTGTTTTTTAATCCCGTTTGATTTCAAGAATTTCAGTGGCACCGGATTCTATTCCCGGCATTTCTCCCCGGATTTGTTTGTCTTCCCCCAATCTTTCGCCAGTTTCCCGATCAAACCAATCTTTTGTCAACTGATCCGGCGTATTATCTTTAGTTTCTGCACGCCACCTTTCCATCTCATTACGCATTTCATTCAATACCTTTTCATATTGTGGCAGAGAAGCAATATTGGTTATCTGCATCGGATCAGTGATACAGTTATACAATTCCTCACGGGGGCGGGGGACCATGAAGATATCATTTTGAGCATGTGTTAATTCCCCTTTATCCCTTAATTGTTTTAAATCCCCAAAAGAAGGGCTACTATTTGAATCCGCAGGCCCAGGATTGCTTAAATTTGGCCGGGAATTCAATACATATAAAAAGTTTTTACTGCGGACCATTCTTTCATGTGCCTCATAATCATGCCAGTTATGTTCCGAATAAACAAATTGACGATGTTCACTACCAGGATCTCTAAAAAGATTTGCAAAACTCTGTCCTTGGAACCCTTCCAAAGGTGCGATA
The DNA here is from genome assembly GCA_040905145.1 of Anditalea sp. Taxonomy (GTDB): domain Bacteria; phylum Bacteroidota; class Bacteroidia; order Cytophagales; family Cyclobacteriaceae; genus DATGMS01. The sequence continues at coordinate 39,840 of JBBDSC010000201.1, read as the reverse complement.
CCGGCAATTTCAAACAGCGTTGGGGCAATATCTATTACACTGATGAGACTGTTGCTTACGCTGCCAGGTTTTGTTATTCCATTTCCCCATTTGACCACAAAAGGGGTTTTCATTCCACTGTCATAGACCCTGGTTTTACTCCGGGGAAAAGGACGGCCATTATCAGCCAGGATCATGATCAGCGTATTCTCTTCAATGCCTTGTCTTTTTAATTCTTTCACTACTTCTCCTATGTAATAATCAAACCTGGCGATTTCATTATAATAGGAAGCCAAGTCTTTTCTGGTCAATTCTGTATCGGCCAAATAAGGCGGAACAATAACCTCTGCGGGGTCATGAGGGGTCCCAAAATCATCTGCCTGCCATGGTCGGTGTGCATCTATGGCAGCAAACCATGCAAAAAATGGTTTGTCCTTAGGCCTTTCTTCAATGCATTTCACCCATCTTTCCTCTCCGCCAGTACCCGCATCTTCCATGGCATATGCCTTATTAAAAGCACGTAGGGCAGGTTCTCCAAAATGGGTTTTTCCTGATTGGACGGTATAATAGCCTGATTCTCTCAATGATAATGGAAAAGGAATCCGATCTTCAGGAAGTGGGGTATGCAATTCTGCCGCTCCGGTATTATGGGGATACCTCCCACTGATTATGCTGGTCCTACTTGGACTACATGAACTTGTTGTTAGAAAGGCATTGTCAAAACGGATTCCCTCCCCCGCGATTTTATCGATAACAGGAGTCCTCACAGCAGGGTTTCCATAACAGCCTATATCATTCCAGCTGACATCATCTGCAATGATGAAAATGATATTCGGCTTTTTATTTTTTTCCCCCTGGCCATTGGCCGCATTAAAGGAACAGCAAATCAACAGGATGATCAATGATATACAAGAAGATATTCGTGACATTTCAAATTTTTATTTTTATGGTTTGAATCATGTGATTCTGTAGGATCTCCCAATATTTCCATTTTTCCACAATTCCAGAAAATCACAAATAAAGGTTACCTTGGATAAAGATCGGGCAATTATTTCTACCTCTTGTCCATATGGTCAAGGTAAGCGTTCAGATATTTCTGGTTTAGTTCATCTGAATCTCCATAGTATGCACGAAGTTCTTCCAGCCTTTGGTGCATTTGGATTCTTATCTCCTCATAAGATGGCTCGTTATAAATATTGTTCATTTCATTTGGATCCTCCTTCAGGTCGTACATCTCCCACTCGTCGATATCATAATAGAAGTGCATGAGTTTGTACCGTTCCGTCGCAACCCCATAATGTCGTTTTACCATATGGACAGAGGGATATTCATAATATGTGTAATAAATGGCATCCCGCCACTGGTCAGAACTGCCATTCGCCAGGTTCTTGAAGGATTCACCCTGCATTTCAGGAGGGACTCTTACCCCTGCATAATCCAGCAAGGTCGGTGCAAAATCCAGGTTCTGAACCAATTTGTCTATTTCTGTCCCCGCTTTAATATCCTTGGGATACCGTATCAATAAAGGGGTACGGAGCGATTGCTCATACATGAACCGCTTATCAAACCAGCCATGTTCTCCCAGGTAAAATCCCTGATCCGAAGTATAGATCACAATGGTATTTTCTGCCAGTCCGTTTTCCTCTAAATAATCCAACACCTCTCCTACCCCATCATCTACTGATTTGATCGTCCTCAAATAATCCTTGATATAACGGTTATATTTCCAAAGAGCCAGTTCTTCCCCTTCAAGATTGGCCTCCAAAAAAGCCTGGTTTTTGGGTTCATAGGCGGCATTCCACTGATTTAGTTGTTCTTCATTAAACCGTTCCAATTGCTGGTTTAATGCTGTTTCCCTGCCATCAGGATCCACCTTTAGCTTAAAATCATGCCCCCACCTTGCATGTTCAGCAATTTCCATTTCCTGGGTTTTGGCTGCTGTGCCCCGTCCTTTATAATCATCAAAAAAGGTTGCCGGAGGGGTAAATGTTTTATCATCATATAAGGTCAGGTATTTCGGTGCAGGTTTCCAATTCCTGTGAGGTGCCTTTTGATTATATATCAGCAGAAAAGGCTTATCCTTATCCCGTTCTTCATTTAACCATTTTAGGGCATATTCTGTCGTGATTTCAGTCACATAGCCTTCAAACCGCTCCTTCTCTCCATTGACCAGAAAATCAGGATTATAGTATTGGCCTTGGCCAGGCAATACCATAGAATGATCAAAACCCTGGGGAAGCCCATCCAGGTGGATTTTGCCGATCATGGCTGTGGTATAGCCTATTTGTTGAAGCATTTTTGCAAAGTTATCCTGATCCCAGTCAAATGGCTGGACATTATCCACTTTCCCATTGACGAAACTGTGTTTGCCTGTCAATATTACCGCACGGCTGGGAGCACAAATGGAATTGGTCACGGTGGCCCTTGTAAAAATTGCCCCTTCCTCAGCCAACCTGTCGATGTTGGGTGTTTCGTTCAACCCATGACCATAGGCACTGATGGCCTGATAGGCATGGTCATCGCTCATGATGAAGACAATATTGGGTGGCTTATCTTCGCCTGGTATATCTTTGCCCGCGCTTGTACATGACGAAAATAATACGACAAGAAAAAATATTGAATAAAATGTGTTGTTAAAATCCATAGTGAATCTATTAAATGTTGCATGATCATTATCTGCTTTTGCCGCTA
>JBBDSC010000201.1:0-37070 GCA_040905145.1 Anditalea sp. | reverse complement strand
CCATAGCAATATTGCTTATTTTATACAATGAAACCAAATCTTCTTTTTGACCGAGTTAATCGACAGCTTTTTTCTCCAAAATTATGTGCCTTCGTATCTTTGTGGCCATTTAACTTCCCTCCAATTTTTCTACCAATCTGTTTGCAGCTCTTATATCATAATCTTGATTCTGTTGGTCTCTGGTAACTAATTTTTTGATTTCAGCCAATGCTGGGATGGCATCTTCTTCCATGGTCTCCAGTACATTGAGCGCTTGCACCCTACCCATTTTATTATTGACCTGTAATGCTTCAGTTAATGCTTCCAAGGCCGGTTCAGTTTCTCCTAACCCATATAAAGCCTCTGCGGCTGCTACACGCACAGCTACTTGAGGATCATCCAATGCTTTCATTAATTCCTTTTGGGCAGCTTGCGCCTCTTTCCCTAATATGGTGAATCCTACGGCGGCCCAGTAACGGATCACAGGATCTGGATCATTAAGTTTCTGAATTAATTGGTCTGTAAATTTAACCTCGCCCAATGAAGCCATTTCAGCTGTTTCTACAATCTTTTCCAAATCATATTCACCGCTTCTCGCATACTCATACATGGTGGTTGTTTTCACTTTTTCAAGGATCATGGCTTCCGGTATAAAGCCTAAATCTTTAACTTCCTGAATCCAACCCCTGTTGGCTTTTCGCATCCGATTCAAAACACCTTTATATTCAGGATCCAGGGCCAAATTATTAATGTTGTGAGGATCCTCCGATACATCGTAAAGTTCCTCCACAGGCTTTTCCTTCCAAAACCTGGATTGCACTTCATTTAACTTCCCTTCTTGAAAAGCTTTTTCCCAGGAGCGCATGGAGGGGGCTCTCCAAAGATATTCGATGTACTGGGCATAAATTTTATGCGGCATATAGTTGCGCACATACCGGTATTTTTTATCTCTTACAGAACGAACCATGTCTATCCTTTCATCCATTCTTCCCCTAAAAGCAAAAGCATATTCCCTTGGTACTGCTTTTTGATCACCTAAAAAAGCCTGGCCCTGCATATATTCTGGTATGGATAAGCCCGCAAGACTTAATACGGTAGGAGCAAAATCAACAAAGGTGACCATCCTATCGGTTGAATTTCCGGCTTTTACAGGTTCCAGGTCTTGATACATTTCCGGAAAATGAATAATGAGCGGAATATGAAGACCGGATTCATACATAAACCTTTTGCTTCTTCCCAGCACGCCTCCATGATCACTGTAATAAAAGACGATGGTACTTTCTGCCAGGCCGGCATCCTCTAATTCCTGGAGGATTTCCCCCACACGGGCATCCATGTCCTCCATCTTATCATAGTATTGTGCCCAGTCATGCTTCATTTCAGGGGCAGAGGGGTGATATGGGGCGATGGGTATTTTCTCAGGATCATGGCGCAGTTTATCAACCGGCTTATGAAGGGAACTTTCATGGGAGATCCCTATATTGAACACCGCAAAGAAGGGTTGCCCGGGCTTTCTGTTCTTGTAGGTAGCCGTGTTACTGGATTCATCCCAAGCTTCAGGTTGATCAATAGTATTATAATCTTTCTTCGCATTATTGGAAGTATAATATCCCCCTTCCCTCAAATATTGGGGAAAGAACCGTATTTTGGAAGGGATAGGATAGGTACTTCGCATGTGCTCAGTACCCATAGAAGTAGGATAAACCCCGGTAATCAATGTAGAACGTGCAGGTGCACAAACAGGTGCAGTAGCAAATGCGTTTTCATACAGCACGCTTTTCTTAGCCAGCCGATCTATATTTGGGGTGGTGGCGAACTCATCCCCGTAGGCACCTATAAAAGGGCTGTTGTCCTCACTGACGATCCATAGAATATTTGGAGGTTTTTTTTCCTGTTGGGCTATTCCGTGGAAAGAAAAGATTCCTAGCAGAAAAATAAGAGAATATTTTATTTTCATAATCGCTTTTATTTAAACTAAACCAAATATCAATCTGATCTAAATTTAGTGTTCAGGTAAAGTGTGGTTTCTTCACCGCCAATGATCCGTGTTTTGCATATCACTGCTTTGCAAGGTTTTCTTGCGCCTATCTATGCTCAAAATTATTGGGAATAAATCCTAAACTTCCCAAAAAGTCCTTACTGGCAGCAGAAACCTCATAGCTTATTTCCTCTCCATAATAGACTTCCTTTATTGTTTCTATAAAAGGTTTTTGATCATTTACATATAACAGGTAATTAATGGCCATCAATGCCAGATCTTTGTTGCCATCCGCACAATACTTTTTCAGGTTTTCTTCGGCTGTCTTATCCTTAAATAGATCATAAGCAATAGCCGAAGCCGTAATCACCACAGGAGGATAAGGATCCTCCATAGCCGATATAAGTTGTTCCTTATAAGATCTTAAGACATCCTGGCTTTGGGATCTTAAGCCTATGGCGGCCCAATAGCGGATAATTTTATGCTGGCTTTGCAAAAGCTGCACCTGTTGTTCGGCTATTTCCTCCCCTCGTTTACCTGATAAAGAAGCTGCCTCATAAATTGTCTCTAAAGGATAGTTGCCCCTATCCAGGCGAAACTGGTAAGGCGTAATATTTTCCGCAACAAGACCCATTTTTATTCACTTTTGTCAAAATCCTTTTCAAAATCCGTTTCATTTACCCACCCTGCCTTCATCTCTTCTCCGTTCATATAGCGATCATAAAAGTTCTTTGAGGCGGCCCCGGCATATTCATACTCATCAAAAATATGCCCTTTTCCAAACATCCTGGGATCCTGCTGTTCCCTGAGCTCCGCAAACAGACTTTCCTTCAATTCCTCTTTGACCGCCCGGTATTCCGGGTGCAGGGCCAAATTATTCATACATTCCGGATCCTTGCTGATTTGATACAGCTCTTCCTGTGGCCTTTTGCCAAAGGACGGCCCCCAATATTGTCTTGACCCTGTTTCCCTCCTATCATTTAGAATAAAAGTTTTTGTAGGACTGCCATCGGTATTAAGATATCCGGTCTCCGGGTTCCCTGCCGGCCAACGTTCGGATTCGAAGTTATGCAGGTAAATGTACTCATCGGTCACTATTCCCCTTATAGGGTAACCCCAATCATTTGGCCTTCCCACATCATGCCGTTCTTTCCCTATCACCACCGCATTCCTGTCAGGGTTCACCGTTCCTGATTTATCGCTGTATAAGATATCCGTCAAGCTCTGCCCGGTGATGGGCTGCATGTTGGCCTCTTCTACCGAGATTTGGGCTACTTCCAGAAAGGTAGGGGAAAAATCAATAAAGCTGACAAAATCATCAACTTTACGCCCTGGGTTTTTAATACCGGCAGGCCACATGATGGCCAGCGGCAAATGATTGGAATATTCATATTCCTGACCCTTAATCCGGGGAAAGGGCATCCCGTTATCTGCCGTCACCACCACTATGGTATTTTCCAACTCGCCGCGTTCTTCAAGAATATCCAGCATTTCCTGCAGATGCTGGTCGAAATACTCTATCTCATAGGCGTAATCCAACATATCCGCTCTAATCGTATCATTGTCTGGCCAAAAACCAGGCACTTTGTCGATATCCTCCAGTTTCTTCCCTCCTTTTTCTATTCCGGAGCGGAACTCATAAGCACGATGTGGCTCTGTGGAACCATACCAGAAAGAAAATGGCTTCCCTTCCGGCTTTTGGTCCAGGAAATCCTCGAAGTTTGCCGCATAATCATTTTTATTAATGGCATTGGTGGGTGCTGTCGTCGTATGCTTATTAAAAGCCGTGCCCGTAAGCTCCCTCTTTTTTCCGTCCACTTCTCCGGGATTTCCGGGCGCCCATCCTTTTGCCGTATGGCCTGTGTGGTAGCCCTGTTTGGTTAGCGCCTCTACATAAGTGGTGAATTTGGCAGGGAAATCGGGACTATGGTTGGCTGCTTCTTCCAACTGCCATGTGTTTCTGCCGGTCAGGATACATGCCCTCGAAGGGGCGCATTTGGCATTGGGGGTATAAGCGCGCATAAACAGAACACCTTCCCTGGCCACTCTGTCAAAAGCAGGAGTCGTTACCCAGCTGGTACCATAAGCACCCATATGGGGAAAGGAAGCATCATCAGCTATGGCAAATAGTATATTCGGCCTTTGAGTTTCCTTTGTTTCCTTTTCATTTGGTGAACAAGAAATGGAAAACAGCAGACAAAGGAGCCCCAGTAATGAGGTATAGAGGAAGTTTTTCATAGTTAAATTTTAATTAACATAAGCAAACACCATGATCGCAAAAATTCACACCACGGTAACACCGCAACCCCCGCAATTTCTCTTTGCGCTCCGCTATTTAAGGATTAACAATGGATTGAAAGGTAATGAGAATTGAGGTGCTTATCATAATCATCCTCCAAACTTCCATCCCACACTTTTAAAAGTCATGTATGCTCAACCTCTATCTTTGGGAATTCAAATTCGTGTAGTTCCGTGAAGTGATATACCTTGGTAACCAAGTCAAAAGTTTTTGGTTGTTTTAAATCATTCTCATTAATGACAAAACATTCTATGAATTAAGGCTATTCAAATCTTTTTTGCATCCTGCACTATCCTGCCCCAGGTTAATAATACCTTACTGTCCACGGATTCTTCTAAGCGATCTTTTTCGTATTACCCAAATCCAGTAAAATCAAGTCGTCGACTTGATCTACAGCGGATCAAAATCGGGTAAAATTCACAATTCATGAAATTATTAATGATGAATTAGAAATTATAATAATTCTTAACTCATAATTCATAATTCCTTCGGTCTTTTCTTACAGCTTCAATATTCTTTGCCCACTAATCATCGTATCCCAAAATTTTCAACATATTCTCCTTGGACTGTTCCGGTGCAAAAACCCTATGGCAAATTGACCCGTCTTTATTTCTATCAATAATGATATGTTTGGGGGCGGGGATCAGGCAATGTTGGATCCCTCCATAGCCTCCTATGGATTCCTGATAAGCCCCTGTATGAAAGAAACCTATATATTGCTTTTTAGTCTCCTCTATTTTAGGCAAATAAATATTGAATTGATGGGCTTCTGAGTTATAATAATCCATGCTATCGCAGGTGAGCCCGCCGAGGGAAATATTATGGTATTCTTCATTCCAGTTGTTTATTGCCAGCATGATATACTTCTGGTTCAACCCCCAGCTGTCCGGCAATTGGGTAATAAAGGAACCATCGATCATATACCAAAGCTCTTTGTCATTCTGGAGTTTTTCGCCAAGCACCGAATAAAGCACTGCCCCACTTTCTCCAACAGTATAACTCCCGAATTCCGTAAAGATGTCAGGTTCTACCGTATGGTTCTTGGCACACATCCATTTAATGTTTTTGATGATCTGATCCGCCATGTACTGATAATCGTAATCAAAGAACACATTGGTCTTGATCGGCCATCCCCCTCCAATATCCATGGTGTCCAATTCAGGACATTCCTTCTTTAAGTCCACGTATTTTTGAATAAACCTCGTCAACTCTGACCAATAGTAGGCCGTATCCCGGATACCGGAATTAATAAAAAAATGGAGCATTTTCATGCTTACTTTGGGATTATCCTTGATCTTTGTCATGTACAGATCAATGATATCCCTATACCTCACCCCCAATCTTGAAGTGTAAAAGCCAAATGTCGGCTCCTCATCGGAGGCAATCCTAATACCTACCTGAAAAGGCCCTTTAACATGCTCCAAATAATAATCTATTTCGGTAAGGTTATCCAATATAGGTATACAGTTCACAAATCCATCATTCAATAAATCTGTAATATTCTGCTTGTACAATTCTCTTTTAAATCCATTGCAGACAATATAGGTCTGCTTGGATATTTTACCTTTTTCGTAGAGCTTTCGGACCAAGGGAATATCAAAGGTAGAGGAGGTTTCTATATGGATGTCGTTGTTCAAAGCTTCATCCAATACAAAGCTGAAATGAGAAGATTTGGTACAGTAACAATAAGTATAACTACCTTTATAATCATGCGCCTGGATGGCATTATTGAAATAGGTTTTGGCATTTTGAATACTTTCACTAATCTTGGGCAAATACGTCAACTTCAGGGGCGTACCATAAGTATCGATGATTTCCATCATATTAACCCCATTGAAATACAATTCATTATTTTCTACTTTTAATTCCTTCGTAGGAAAATCAAAAGTCTGCTGGATTAAATCAATGTATTTATTCATTATCAGTAGCTGGATCAGTTTTCACAAAAGTTGAAAGTCCAAAATTTACATTTATTATTGATAAATCAAAAAGACTTCCTTTTAGTAAGGAAGTCTTTTTGATTTATGGTGTAAATTCAGGCTATGTAGACAATTCTTTGAAAAGAAGCTTTTCTTCCAATTTGAATTTTTCCTGATTTGCAATTACTTTTCTTAGTACCTGTTTAAACCGGGCTTCATCCTCTATGATGTTCAAAACCTTTGATAGGTATTTCTTTGCTTCCCCTTCAGATGAGGCATCAAATTGTAAAGTGAAATTTCTCTCTTCATGGTTGGCATTCAGCAATAGGGATTGGGGCTGACCAGAGCCTGCAATTCCTCTTAAAAGCGGATAAAATCCTGCCAATTTACCGGATAAGCTAAAATGGATTTCCTTAAGACCCTTTGAATCGAGGCTGGACACAGCATGGTCCTTAACGTAAATATTTTCATTTTGACTGATCCAATCCAGTAAGCTTATTGAATTCGTATCAATTCTTTCATTTCTTGAAACAGATCGAAATGTGAAATTCTCCTCTGAGGAAGCATTTTCTATGTATGGTGACGCGGTTATGGACATGATGTTTTTTTGTTCTCTCCCCTATTCTTTAAAATTAGTCAACAACTGCGAAGTCAGTAACCAATAATATTTCAAAGGTAACACTTTTTTCCCATCAATATTCATACTCTATAGATTTGATGGGGTATGTTGTCGTTTTTTTTTAAGAATTAAGATTAGTATCTAGTGTCAGTCAACTCAGGACTATCATATAACAAAACCCGTATCTGGTTGGCAACCCATTAATTGGGGTTTGGCTGATTTTTCTGACATCCCGAAGAAGTTCCAAATGACAATAAAAAACAAACAATGACCAAAATATAAAATTCAAAACCTGCGATTAAAATTGTTACCGGTTTGGAACTTTGAATTTCGGATTTGGAACTTATTTGGTATTTGAATTTTGGGTTTTGTGATTTAAACCTAAAAAGACAGGTAAAAAGTCCTGATACTCAATACCATGATCAATATTCCTACAATAATCATTATGGATTGGGGTTTGACCTTGTTGCAAACCACTGCTGCAAATGGAGCAGCTATGACGCCTCCCAAGATTAAACCCAATACGGCGGCCCAACTGATTTCATCCAAAAACAGAAAGAATGTACCTGCTCCGGCAACTGCTATAAAAAATTCCACGAAATTAACCGTACCTATGGCATATCTGGGAGTTTGCCCTTTGCTCATCAAAGTGGAATTGACGATAGGGCCCCATCCCCCTCCACCGGTGGTATCGGCGAATCCACCTACCAATGCTAAATAAGGAATGCTTTTATCTTCAGGATTAATTTTAGCACGTTTCTTTTTGATCACTTTCTGAAGGATTACAATCCCCATGATGAAAAGATAAGCGGCGACATAGGGCTTTATCTGTTCCCCATCAATGCTGGAAAGAAAATAAGCTCCGACAACAGCTCCCAATACCCCTGGGATCAATAATTTTTTTGCCAGGTCCCACTTTACATTGCCCAAAGACCAGTGGGAGATCCCTGATGCCAAAGAGGTAAATACCTGAGCCAAATGAACCCAGGCACTGGCCGAGGCCGGTGGAATTCCAATCCCCAATAAAATCGAATTGGAGGTAATCCCATAGGCCATGCCGAGGGCACCATCAATAGTTTGGGCAACAAGACCCACCAATAAAAACCAAAAAAACATCTCATATTCTCCCGGCAAAATAGCTTCTACGTTAAAAAATGCCTGACTTATAATAAAGCCTAGAATACATAATCCAATGACACCATAAAATAGCCAAAGCGGCTTTTCTTTCATTATCAAAATCATTTTTTCCATGGAACTTCATTTTCGCCTTGCAATCAGATGCCCAAAAGTAGAGCTAAAAATCCAATTGACCAATAAACCCTATAATATTTATAGGGTATTATTTGGGATTCCTCCAATTGCAATTGAATTAAAACAGTGGATTATTAACTTGAGTTCGATTCCCCCTATGCCAAAAAAGGGCATAACAAAGTTATAATAACTTTTTTTTGTAAATTTGGATACCGCATTCATCAAAGACCGTTTGTAAAAATGATACCATAGAGTTCGAGTTCGATGCTGGTTGGGTGGAAAAGTTCCCCGTTCTGGAACATCTGCAACAATGGCTGGTGAATCCGGTTCAGGATATCCCGTATAGAATACTTTGAATTTTCAGTCCCACCTGTTGAATACTGTACTAAATCATTAAAGATTATGAACAAACGTATTTTAAAGGATTTTGAGAAGATGCAGGTCATCAACCCAAATGCTGCCGGGATAGATGTAGGCAGCAAATCATATTTTGTAGCTATGGAACAGCAACGGGATGATGTAAGGGAGTTCGGCTGTTATACCCACGAGCTGCATGAACTATGTAGATGGTTAAAGGAAAGCGGCATCACTACAGTCGCATGAGAGAGCACCGGGAGTTATTGGCAAGCCTTGTTCGTACCAATACTTGCTTTTCGGGAAAATGTGCTGAACGCGGTGACGGAAGTGTCCAATGAGCTAGTCCGTATCCAGAAATTACTGGAAGAGTTTGAGATCGCCGAAATGCGATTGGCCAATGCGCAAACTGCGGTACAAAATGCCGACCTTTTGTTCAAAAGTGGCCTTGCCAACTACCTGGAAGTGATCACCGCCCAAAGCAATGCTCTGGATACGGAACTCGAGCTGGTATCCACCCGCATGGAAATTCTCGTTTCCGACATTGAACTCTACCGGGTCCTTGGCGGGGGATGGCAATGATATTGAGTATTTGCTTCTGGCTTTGGCAGAAAATGTACTGCTTCATTCCCTTAATCTGAAAACAGTATCACAGCAATAAATTTAATGATTTTGAATTTCACGTTTTGTGAAATTTTTTTTTATATTTAACAGATGGTAATCAAGTTCAATAACAGCTATCTGGAAGCCTCAGGAAATGGGTACTCCCTTCCTACTCCTAAAAAAGGAATTACCATTAAATTTCCCTAATTTTGCATTAAGTTTTAAACCCTATTTTTGGGTCTGGTAAAGGAGGATACCTTCAAGCACCGGCATAAAAGCAAAGAGAAATGCGGAATATAAAATTAGTGGAAGTACGGTCTGAAATTGCAGCAGGAACTCGTGGCGCAAGCTTGGGGATTGATGCGCTGAAAGTCGCCAGCTTGGATAAAAAATCGGACTTTTTCTCCAAATTTAATCCCATTAATGTTCCGGATACCAATGACTACCTCTGGAAGGGGAATAAATTCCCCAAGGCAAAATACATAGATGGCGTGTATCAGGTATTGAATAATGTCTGTGAAACCATCAAGAAATTAAGATTGAAAAAGAAATTCCCCATAGTCCTGGCAGGAGATCACTCCACGGCAGCAGGCACCATTATGGGCATAAAAGCTGCTGATCCAGACAAAAGGCTGGGGGTGATATGGATTGATGCCCATGCTGACCTACATACTCCCTACACCACTCCATCTGGGAATATCCATGGAATGCCCCTGGCCATGTGCATCGGAACCGATAATAAGATTTGTCAAATCAATGAACCCGGAACGGAAGCTATCGCCTATTGGGATAAAATAAAAAAGATCGGTGGAGAGGGATCTAAGATCTTAGCTGAAGATATCGTCTATATCTCGGTAAGGGACACCGAAGAAGCTGAAGATTATTTAATTGAAATACATGGCATCAAAAATTTCACCATTAAGGAAATAAGGAAAGAAGGGATAGCCCCTATTGCCAAAAAGGCTTTGGAAGTCCTAAAAGCTTGTGACCAAATCTACATCTCATTTGACGTGGACAGCTTGGACAGTTCTATCTCCATGGGTACTGGAACACCCGTTGCCGAAGGTTTGACGGTAGAAGAAGCCATTCAACTGAACACAGAACTGATCAAAGATAGAAGAGTCTGCTGTTGGGAAATAGTGGAAGTGAACCCTACCCTGGACACCGAGAATTTAATGGCGGAAAATGCTTTTGAAATATTGGAATCCACCACCAAGTCTTTGGTGGCCAATTTTTGATCAATGACTGAAAAACAGTAGGTAGATGGGAATCCCACCACTGCCAATTGGAGTTTTTCGGTACTAAAAACAGATTTTAATAAACAACATGATCATTCAGGAACAAATATTACAGGAGATCAGTAAGGCCTTTGAGGAGCTATATGATCATCAAATTGAAACATCCACCTTGTCCCTTCAACCTACACGAAAAGAATTTGCAGGGAATTATACTTTTGTGATGTTTCCCTATTCGAAAGTCACCAAAGCTTCCCCTGAAGAAAGTGGAGCCAGGATAGGAGAATTCATAAAAGCTCACTCAGATGTTATAAGTGATTATAATGTGGTCAAAGGGTTCCTTAATATTTCTGTTGATGAACTTTCATGGTTGGAGATTTTTGAAAATATTGTACAGGACGAACATTTTGGGCAATTCCCTTCCAACGGCCAGAAAGTGATGGTAGAATACAGCTCCCCAAATACCAATAAGCCGCTTCACTTGGGCCATTTAAGGAATAATTTCCTCGGGTATTCCATCTCTGAAATACTCAAAGCCAATGGATATGAAGTGATAAGGGCCAATTTGGTCAATGACAGAGGGATCCATATCTGTAAGTCCATGGTCGCTTATCAACATTTTGGTAAAGGAGAAACTCCTGAATCCTCCGGTCTGAAAGGAGACCATCTGGTCGGGAAATATTATGTCCTTTTTGACTCGGCCTATAAAAAACAAATTGCTGAACTGGTAGAAAAAGGCCATACAGATGAAGATGCCAAAAAATCGGCACCTCTGATTCAAGAAGCCCAGGAGATGCTTTTCAAATGGGAAGCCGGTGATGCGGAGGTGGTCCAGCTCTGGAAAACCATGAATTCGTGGGTCTACGAGGGATTTGACACTACCTATGAAAAAATGGGCGTGGAGTTTGATAAGTTTTACTATGAATCGGATACTTACCTACTCGGAAAAAGCATTGTGGAAGAGGGCTTACAAAAATGGACTTTTTTCAAAAAGGAAAACGGATCAGTATGGGTGGACCTGGAGGAAGAAGGACTCGAGGAGAAATTGGTATTAAGGAGGGATGGAACCTCCGTCTATATCACGCAGGACATGGGGACAGCAGATCTAAAATATCAGGATTTTAAAATTGACCGCTCTGTTTATGTGGTGGGGAACGAACAGGATTATCATTTTGAGGTACTTTTCAAAATATTGAAAAAGTTGGGCCGCCCCTACGGGGAGGGGTTATACCATCTTTCCTATGGAATGGTGGATTTGCCTTCTGGCAAAATGAAATCCAGGGAAGGAACCGTGGTAGATGCGGATGATCTGATGCAGGAAATGATAGACACCGCTGCCGCACATACCCAGGAATTGGGCAAAATAGAAGGATTCAATGAAGAACAGGCTAAGGAACTTTATGAAACTTTGGGTTTGGGTGCTCTAAAATACTTTCTACTTAAGGTGGATCCAAAAAAGAGAATGCTTTTTAACCCTCAGGAATCTATACAATTTCAGGGCAATACAGGCCCTTTTATACAATATTCCCATGCCCGGATTTCTTCTATCCTGAGAAAAGCCCATCAAATCGGCGTGGATTTAACCGTGGCGGGTTTTACAGGAATCCCCCAAATTGAGGGAACAGAAAAAGAGCTGATCATCCTTTTGAACGACTACGGGAAAAAAATAAAACAAGCTGGGGAAGATTTTTCCCCTGCCATTATTGCACAATATTTGTTTGATTTAGCCAAGGAATATAACCGTTTTTACGCAGAAGTCCCTATCTTTAATGAGTCAGATAAAAAAGCACAGGCTTTTAGGATATCCCTATCAGCCCAAGTGGCCAAAACCATCCAATCAGGCATGAAATTATTGGGTATCAATGTCCCCGAAAGAATGTAACTATGAAACACCGAGCCTAATTAAGATTCTCTCCCAAGATGATGATTGCTCTGCGAGGTTCCATATGACCATAAAAACTATTATATACATATGAAAACACTGCTCCTATTATTCGCATTTATTTCACTGGCCTGTAATACAGCCAGTCAATCCGAAACTTCAAATGAAGAATTTCAAAATCTCGAAGATATGCTGATGGAAAAATCCTTTTATGATTTTAAGATGAAAGACATTGATGGAAATGAAATTGATTTCAACCAATATAAAGGCAAAAAAGTATTGATTGTGAATGTAGCCTCCAAATGCGGTTATACCCCCCAGTATGCTGAATTACAGGAATTGAATGAAAAATATGGTGATGAACTGGTCATCTTAGGTTTTCCGGCCAATAATTTTGGGGGGCAGGAACCCGGAACCAATGAAGACATCAAGAAGTTTTGCAGCGAAAATTATGGCGTCACCTTTCAGATGTTTGACAAAGTATCGGTCAAAGGTGCCGATAAGCATCCCTTGTACAGATGGTTGTCTGATAAAGACCTGAACGGATGGAATGACAAAGAACCCACTTGGAACTTTTGTAAATATTTCATCGATGAAAATGGGGAATTAAAAAAATTCTTTCCTTCTTCCGTAGAACCTATGGATGAGGAAATCATTAGCTTAATAAAAGCCTGATTTCCATCCAACCCATACCCTTGGTTTAACTTTGTCGCTTATTAAATTTCATTCAACTATTTGTGGAGATTTTCCTATCCAATAAAAAACAGGCCTGGCTGCACGCAGTTAGGTTAAGAACCCTGCCTTTAGCTTTGGCAAGTATTCTAATGGCCAGTTTCATCGCATTTTATAAAGGTTTGTTCAGATGGGAAGTATTGCTTTTTGCAGTCCTTACCACCACCTTGCTACAGATACTGAGCAACCTTGCCAATGATTACGGTGACAGTTACCATGGAGCTGACAGCATTGACCGAAAAGGACCCGTCAGAGCGGTACAATCAGGAATTATCAGCCCTGAAGAAATGAAAAAGGCCATGGTCCTTTTTGCTGCGCTGTCCTTCATAAGTGGTGTTTTGTTGTTATATGTTTCCATCAGTGGGTTTTATGTCTTCCTTTCTTTTATTGCGTTAGGAATTTTGGCTATTGTTGCCGCTATCACTTATACCTCTGGACCCAAGCCTTATGGTTATGTGGGTTTAGGAGACATTTCTGTTTTCATGTTTTTTGGAGTGGTGGGTGTATTGGGCACTTATTACCTTCATACCATGGAGTTTTCGCCAAAATTGATTTTGCCTGCTTTATCCCTCGGGTTGTTCAGTACATCAGTATTGAACATTAACAATATCAGAGATATTGATTCCGATACCAAGGCAGGCAAAAAATCAATCCCTGTCCGCATAGGTAGAGCAGCGGCAGTAAAATACAATTGGTTTTTAATCATTACGGGAAACATTGCTTTAGTCGTGTTTGTAATAATGGAACAAGCCTGGGGGGGACTTTTGGCATTGCTCATGGCACCCGTTATGATGAAGATTGGCCAGGCCATCTCAAAAAAAAAGAAGACCTCTAAGGAAATCGATCCCTATTTAAAAAAAATGGCCATTTCCACTTTGGTTTGGGTTATGGCTTTTGGGACAGGTATTATTTTTTTAAAATAAAATAAATCTTTAGATTTAACATGACAATTACTTTTTCTTACATCTAACCCTCAATGAAAATGAACATGCAAACAATATTAGTTCCTTTTGACTTTTCCGATGAGGCCCAGAATGCCTTTGATTTTGCACAACAGCTTGCCGAAAAAGCCCAAGGCCAGCTGAAGCTTGTCCATGTCGTCGAAATTCCAACCGCCCAAAGTTTTAGCACTATGGGCGAAATGAACCTGGATTCCGCACAGTTAAATCAGGTTTACATGATAGAACTTGTGGAAAAAAGGAAGAAGCAATTGGAGGAGCTTAAGGAAAAACACCAAAACAAACCTTACCAATTCAGTACCAGGATCTCATTTGGCAACCCCTACGCTGGAATTGCAAACGAAATTGCAGAGATCAAAGCTGATTTGGTTGTCATGGGTTCAAAAGGATCCAGTGGCTTGGAAGAACTGTTGATTGGCTCCAACACCGAAAAAGTCGTAAGACATGCCAGTTGTCCAGTGATCACCGTGAAACAGCCGGTAAAAGCCATTGAAATCAAAAAGATAATTTTCGCAAGTGATTTCAGTGAAGAAAACAGAAAAATCATCCAGCATATAAAATCCCTGCAGCAATTGCTTGGGGCAGAATTAATCCTGGTCAAGATCAATACGCCCAGTTTTTTTGAAACCTCCAGGGATTCCACAAATAAAATCGAGGAATTTGTAAAAATCCATGGATTAACCAATGCCCAAGCATCGATCTATAACAGTACTTCAGAAGAAGAAGGTATTATAGAATTTGCCGAACAACAAAATGCTGATATGATTGCCATGGCCACCCATGGCCGTACCGGTTTCATGCATTTATTAAGTGGAAGTATCGCTGAAGATGTGGTCAATCATGCCAAAAGGCCTGTGTGGACCATGAAAATAACGGACTAAGCATTTATGGGCAAAAAGAAAAAAAACGATTGGAAAAAAAGGGACGGAGTGGTATATTCCACCAGTGAGAATTTTGACTTTACCGATGCTGAAAAACCGGAAAACACCCCTGCTCCCCAACAGCAAAACCTGAAGGTGCAACTGGATAAAAAATCCAGAGGGGGGAAACAGGTAACCTTGGTTACGGGCTTTATCGGATCCGAGGATGACTTAAAGGAACTGGGTAAGCTTATTAAAAACAAATGTGGTGTGGGAGGAAGTGCCAAGGACGAAGAAATCATCATACAAGGAGATCATAGGGACAAAGTGCTGGAGATACTTCAGCAAAACGGCTATAAGGCAAAGAAATCCGGAGGATAATGGATCAAAGTCTTTAATGTATGGTCCTGGATTCTGGTGATTTTTGGCTATGCAGCCAGGTACTTAAATCACCCCAGCCAATGGTTGGCCTACAGCAATGAAGCAGTATACCCTTTCTATATCCTTCATCAATCCATAATGATGGTGATCGGATTTTACCTGATGGAAATAGAGTGGGGGTTTTGGCCCAAAGCCGCAATAATGATATTGGGGACTTTCATGGGTTCCTTTTTCTTGTATGAATTTTTAATAAAAAGGATAAACTTTGTTAGACCCCTATTTGGCTTAAAATCAAAGAATAAACCGCTGGAGAAGCCCAGGCCCCAAGCCAGAGTGGTAATTACTTCCAGATCTTGAGGAAATGCAATACTTTTTAATAAAATCATTTAATTTTTTTGCTTGTTAACATTACCTGATTAATTTTGTGACCATCAATGAACAGAATCAATCTACATATCACCCACCATGGACTTTTTGCATTATGCCATATTGTAGCTGTTCACCCCTTCCATCATTCCTCCTAAGGAGGAAACATTATAACATATCGCCCGAAATGGCTGTGTCCTGTGATTGCAGTTAGCTCCAACAAATTTCAACAAGATTTAAACCATATTTGTATAAAATTTCATGGAAAATATAATTCGAATTGCCGTTCAGAAAAGTGGGAGATTAAGTGACGATTCATTGAGCCTTATCAAGGAATGTGGCATTAAGTTCTACAATGGTACAGGAAAATTAAAATCAACGGCCACCAATTTCCCCATGGAATTCCTATTTTTGCGGGATGATGATATACCGGGATACGTAGCAGATGGGGTTGCGGATTTGGGAATAGTCGGAGAGAACGAAGTAGTCGAGAAAGACAAAACCGTAGACGTTCTCAAAAAGCTTGGTTTTTCCAAATGCAGGTTATCTTTAGCCATTCCCAAAGGGGAAAGGTATTCTGGAGTGGGTTATTTTGAAGGGAAAAACATAGCCACTTCCTACCCAAAAATCCTCGGTGATTATTTGAAGCAAAATAAAATCAACGCAGAGATCCATGAAATCAGCGGTTCCGTGGAAATTGCCCCCAGCATTGGATTGGCAGAAGGCATCTGTGACATTGTAAGTTCAGGATCTACCTTGATGATGAATGGACTTGCAGAGGTGGAGAAAATCTTTACTTCAGAAGCTGTTTTGATCAGTCATAAAAACCTGTCTCAAGACAAAATGGCCATTGTCGAAAAACTGCTCTTTAGAATTAATGCCGTCCAGAGAGGAAAAAGCCATAAATATGTATTATTAAATGCCCCCAATGATACTCTGGAAAAGATTGTTTCCTTAATACCTGGTATGAAAAGTCCTACCATACTTCCTTTGGCACAAGAAGGGTGGTCTTCTGTTCATTCTGTCTTGAGTGAAGATCAGTTTTGGGAAAACATCGAGGAGCTTAGGGAAGCCGGGGCGCAGGGTATCCTAGTGGTCCCAATAGAAAAAATGGTGCTATAAATTGCTGCAGACAAAAGATCAAGATTGGAAATTAACCCGGATATAAAATAGCTTCAGATGAAAGTCATTATCAATCCATCTAAAAAGGAGTGGAAAAATGAATTGGCCAGGCCTGTACAAAAAACAAAGGATATTGAAAAAATAGTGAAACCGATCATGCGGAAGGTCAAAAGACAGGGGGACAAAGCCCTTAAAAAGTTTGCCCTGGAGTATGATCATGTTGAAATCAAGACCCTATTGGTCCACCGGGAAGAAATCAAGGCTTCCTATGATCTGGTCGATGAGGATTTGAAAGACGCCATTATGCTGGCTAAACAGAATATCGAAAAATTCCACCAAGCGCAAGTTACTCCTGATCTGTCCATGGAGGTAATGCCAGGGGTGACCTGCATGAGGAGAAGTAAGGCCATCCAAAAAATAGGGCTTTACATTCCCGGCGGCACAGCTCCCTTGTTTTCCACTGTCTTGATGCTGGGCATACCGGCAAATATCACAGGATGTGAGGAAATTACCCTCTGTACCCCTCCCAACAAAGAGGGCAAGATCCATCCGGCAATATTGTATGCAGCCGACCTGATAGGCATAGACAGAATTGTAAAAGCAGGTGGCGCCCAAGCTATTGCAGCAATGGCCTTTGGTACAGAGACAGTAACCAAAGTGGATAAAATATTCGGACCTGGAAACCAATATGTTACAGCAGCCAAGCAATTGGCAACAAAAAAAGGCGTGGCCATAGACATGCCCGCCGGACCTTCTGAAGTTCTGGTATACGCTGATGAAAGTGCCATTCCGGAATTCGTAGCTTCCGATCTTCTTTCCCAAGCAGAACACGGGATAGACAGTCAGGTAATATTGGTTGCGACCTCCGAAAAATTGACGAAAAAAATCCTTAAAGAAGTTGAAGGGCAATTAGAGATGCTCCCCAGAAAAGCAATCGCACAAAAAGCCCTGGAGAACAGTGTGGCCGTAATAATGCCCAACCAGGACAAGGCTATTGATCTGATCAATGACTATGCCCCAGAACACCTTATCATCGCAGTGGATGATGAGAATGAAGTGGTAGAAAGAATCATCAATGCAGGATCTGTCTTCATTGGGAACTTTACTCCCGAATCTGCGGGCGACTATGCTTCCGGAACCAACCACACCCTGCCCACCTACGGATTTGCCAAAAACTATAGTGGAGTTTCCCTGGATAGCTTTGTGAAGAAAATCACTTATCAGAAAATCACGGAAGAAGGCATTAAAAATATCGGCCCAACCGTAGAAATAATGGCTGAAAACGAAATGCTCCAGGCACACAAAAACGCGGTTACCCTCCGGCTAAACTACCTCAAGGACAATTTAAATGAAATTCCAAATAAATAAACTGTTACGGCCCCATATAGCCAACCTGACCCCCTACTCCTCTGCCAGGGATGAATATTCCGGAAAAGAAGGGGTGTTTTTGGATGCGAACGAAAATCCTATGGGATCCATTACGGCAGAAAACTTCAACCGATATCCAGATCCTTATCAGCAAGCTTTAAAAAAACATATCGCCCACATTAAAGGAATTGTTTCCCAACAGATCTTCTTGGGAAATGGCAGTGATGAGGCGATAGATCTGCTAATCAGGGCATTCTGTAATCCGGGAAAGGATAATATTATTATCCTACCTCCCACTTATGGGATGTATGAAGTCAGTGCGGAAATCAATGATGTCTCCATCAAGAGGGTCAATCTCACCGAGGAATTTCAGATCAGGCCTATTGAAGTCTTGCAGGAGGTGGACCAATTCACTAAAATCATTTTTATTTGCTCCCCCAATAACCCCACTGGCAATCAAATGAAAAGTGGGGATATCCTTCAGATCATTGAAGGATTTGAAGGTTTGGTAGTGGTCGATGAGGCTTATATGGATTTCAGTGAAGGGCCCAGCTTTTCGCGCCTCCTCGGCCAGTATCCAAACCTACTGGTGATGCAGACCTTTTCCAAAGCCTGGGGATTGGCGGCATTGAGATTAGGAATGGCTTTTGCCTCCACTGATATCATACAGGTCCTCAACCGGATCAAACCTCCCTATAATATCAGTGGACTGACACAGAACACCGTCTTGGCAGCTTTGGGCCAGACAGGAAAAATGCAGAAAATGGTGAAGGAAATCCTTGAGGAAAAGGATTTTCTGGAAAAAAGCTTAAAAAAAATTACTCTGGTGCAGCATATTTATCCTTCAGATGCCAATTTTTTCTTAGTTAAAGTTATCGGGGCCAAAAAAATCTATGATTACCTCATCAGTGAAAAGATCATAGTCAGGGACCGATCGAAAGTGACTTTGTGTGATGAATGTTTGAGAATTACAGTAGGGATCCATAGTGAAAATAAAAAGCTTCTGGGGGCATTGAAAACATATAAGTAATTAACGTATCAATTGGAAAATGAAAAAAGTATTATTTATTGATAGGGACGGGACAATAATAAAAGAGCCACCTACGGATTTTCAGGTTGACAGCCTGGAAAAGCTGGAATTTTACCCCAAAGCCATTTCCAATCTGAGGAAAATTGCAGAAAAAACTGATTATGAACTGGTCATGGTGACCAACCAAGATGGTTTGGGAACCGATTCCTTTCCAGAAAACACCTTTTGGCCCGCACAATACAAAATGCTGAAAACACTGGAAGAAGAAGGGGTGATTTTCTCCGCCATTCATGTAGATAAGTCTTTTGAACAGGATAATGCTCCTACCAGAAAGCCAAGAACTGGACTTCTGGCCCAATATTTAACAGGGGATTATGATTTAGCCAACTCCTATGTCATTGGAGACAGAAAGACAGATATTGAGCTGGCAAAAAACCTGGGGACTCAGGCCATATTCCTGGGCAGGGAACCTATGGAAGAAGCGGCTTTGGTCACCCAGTCCTGGGATGATATCTATGAATTTTTGCGGTTACCGGCCAGAAAAGCAACCGTGGAAAGAAATACTTCCGAGACCGAAATCAAAATAAGCCTGAACCTGGACGGGACTGGAAAATGTAATATACATACTGGATTGTATTTTTTTGACCACATGCTGGAACAATTGGGAAGGCATGGTGGAACGGACCTGGATATCCACGTGAAAGGTGATCTGCATATCGATGAGCATCATACCATAGAAGATACCGCATTGGCTTTGGGCGAAGCCTATTTAAAAGCTTTAGGAGACAAAAAAGGCATTTACCGTTACGGCTTCCTTTTGCCTATGGACGATGTGCTGGCACAAGTGGCCATAGATTTTGGGGGAAGACCTTGGATCATGTGGGAAGCGGAGTTCAAAAGGGAAAAAATCGGGGAAATGCCAACCGAAATGTTTTATCACTTCTTCAAATCCTTCAGTGATAGCGCCAAATGCAATCTCAATATCAAAGCAGAAGGCACCAATGAACATCATAAAATTGAAGCCATATTTAAAGCTTTGGCCAGGGCCATTAAAATGGCGGTAACGAGGGATCTTAAAGCTTTGAACCAATTGCCAAGCACAAAGGGGGTACTTTGAAAATCCAGCTGTAAGACTCCATTGATTTTAGTTGCTGTGAACCCCTATTTCATTTTTTAAGTTCATTCAACAGCCTATCCAAGTCAACGTCAAAACCGATGAAAACCGTTATCTTTGGACAAACAAATTGAACCCGACATGGATATACAGACAATGAAAATCACCTTTATAGAGGAATTCCTGAAGCTTCAGGATGAGGCCGTCATCGAAAAACTGACCGCCACACTAAAACGGGAGAAACATAGGCCGGCCCGTCCTTCGGTGGGTGGCTTTGCTGGCATTTTAAGTAACCAGGATGCTGAAATTTTTATTGGGGCCTCCCAAGAATGTAGAAAAATAGATACAGATGGTTGGTAAAGATTGTTTTTTGGATACCAATATAATTGTGCCCTTCCTGAACGGTGATGCTGTCATCGCCCAAAAGGTCGGCGGGCTGGAGGCTATAAACCTGCCCATCACTGTGCTTGGAGAGCTGTATTATGGAGCCATGAAATCAACCCGTCCCCAAGAGAACCTGGAAAACATCCTGGGTTTTGCCCGGCAGTGCAACATTTACCCAATTGATGAAGAAGCCGCCTTAAGTTATGGGAAATTAAAGTCCGTGTTGGCCAAACAGGACACGCCCATACCCGAAAATGATATATGGATAGCTGCCCTCGCCAAATCCTACCACTTTCCCATCGTGACAAGGGACAGGCATTTTGCAAATGTACCCGGTATTGAAGTGATAGCGTGGTAACATAAACCAACCTACCCTGTCTGCTATTGCCCCTTCGGCTGCGCTCCGCTCAGGTGCAATGAGCCTTATGAAAAAAATATAATAAAAAA
Organism: Anditalea sp.; assembly: GCA_040905145.1. Taxonomy (GTDB): domain Bacteria; phylum Bacteroidota; class Bacteroidia; order Cytophagales; family Cyclobacteriaceae; genus DATGMS01. Next base: position 16,188 of record JBBDSC010000201.1, on the reverse strand, counting down.
AATAACTAAAACTTTCATTTTTAAAACTAAATAGTTAGGTTTAGAGGTGATATCCTCTTTAACAACCATGAATACGGAGACATGACCATGAAAAAGCTACTGATCCTCTCTATTTCTTTAACCTTAATAAGTAATTCCTTCTCACTGACAAATTGTGATATATCAGAAAATTATGAAGACTTTATTACAATTGAAAAAGCACGTTACAATGACAAGGAATATCTAATTAAAAGGGTTGTTGAGGCAACTAATAATGCCTGTTTTTCAGAATTAGTCAATAATAATTTAGCTTATATAGATCATTTATTGACCAACTTTTCTTCCATTTTAAAAAATTATAAGGGTAAAGAATTCAGCATGAATAAGGAGTTTGGAAATTCCCTTAAAGAATTATATAAGGTGAATCTTGGAATTGATCCAGAAGAAAAACTTCTACGGGCACAGGGAGCTATGTATTTTCTGATGAGGAACAATAACAATTTAAAACTAATGATCAAAAGTGAATATGAAAGGAATAAAAACTATTTGCCTTTTGTGTTGGCTGGCACTTAATGACTCGCACCAAAACCAAAGTATGGTAATTCTTGCTTCATAAGATTAAATTGCCCTAAAGTGATGTAAGTTCAGTGATAAATCCGCCTCTTACCAGCAAATATTTATGAGAAATTTAAGAAGTATTTTCCCTTTTTTGCTCCTAATGACCAGCTCTTGTTTGGGTGATTTTAACCGGGGGGAAGCCTATTTCAACCACCAACAGTATCAAAAAGCCATCAGGGAGTTTAATATGTTATTGTTTTTAAATATGGCAGATATCAAAGCCCTGCACCTTCGCGCCCGCTCCTTTGAGGAGCTGGAGGAATATCATGAAGCCATTAATGATTATCAAAAAATTATCCATTTGGACCCAAAAAATGCCATGGCTTATGCAGGGATGGGGAAGGTCTACTGGGGAAAAAAAGATTACCTCAAAGCAGAAAGATACCTACTACGAGCAGCCGCTTATGACAGTGAAAATTATGATATTTTGTTGCTGCTGGGACGCGCCATGATCAAAAACAAGAATTACGAAAGTGCTGATGAGTTTCTTTTATTGGCAAGAAACATTAAACCAAAAGAGGCCTCCGTCTACTTTTATAGGGGCATTGCCCAAGCCAATCTGGGCGATCCCATGGGAACGGCAGCCCAATTCAACATGTATTTAAAATATGAACCGGACAACCTTTCTGCTCACTATAACCGGGGATTTGCATACCTACGGATGGGAATTATGGAATGGGCATTAGAGGATTTTGAAAAAGTTCTGAAAGCCGAGCCTGATCATTATGAAGCCTTGGCCAGACGTGGAGTATGCCTGTTGAAAACAAATCCCACCAAAGCCTGTCAGGACATTAGAAAGGCCGCTCAAAATGGAAGCAAATACGCCCAAAAGTATCGGGACCAATGTAAATCCTGATTTTTTTCATAAGTTTGTTGGGTATTTTCTCCTTCCTGAAGTACCGGTACCCTTGTACACTGAAATGTTTCTTTCAGCAAACCAGCCAGAACTAATTATTCACTTTTCAAATTGAGGAATGTCTACCAGGGACCGGATCTTAAACTCCTCTCTGATAGAAGAATCCATGGAAAAACTTTGAAGCCAAATTCTTTATCTGGTTTAATTCTTCCATTAAAGTCGTAAAAATTATCTTTTAATCCTATTTTTGAGCCTTGAACCATGAACCAGAGAAAACTCGTCATCATACCGACCTACAATGAAATAGAAAATATCACGGAGATAGTTTCTATGATCTTGAGTTTGCCTGGAGACTTTGAGGTATTGATCGTTGATGATGATTCCCCGGACGGTACAGCAGAAGCCGTAAAATCCATTCAATCCTATTATCCCAACAGGGTACTCTTAATCGAAAGGGAAAACAAAATGGGCTTGGGCACGGCCTATATCACTGGTTTCAAGTTTGCCATAGCCAACAATTATGAATACATATTTGAAATGGACGCTGATTTTTCCCATAACCCCGATGATTTGGTAAGATTATATAAAGCCTGTGCTGAGCAGGGATATGACATGGCCATTGGCTCCAGGTACATTACAGGGGTGAATGTGGTCAATTGGCCAATGGGAAGGGTGCTAATGTCTTTTTTTGCCAGCAAATATGTCCAGTTTATCACAGGTCTTCCTATAAAAGATACTACAGCTGGGTTTAAGTGTTATCACAAAAAAGTACTGGAAGCCATTGACCTGGATAAGATCAAATTCATTGGATATGCGTTTCAAATTGAGATGAAATTTACGGCATGGAAGCTAGGGTTTAAGATCGTTGAGGTTCCCATTATCTTCACCGACAGAACCAAGGGCAGCTCCAAGATGAGCCAACATATTTTTAGGGAAGCGGTTTTTGGGGTCATTTATATGAAAGTCAAGAGTTTATTTAAACCCCTTAGGCCTCCTGAATTTAATTGACACTTTTTCTCTTGCCCGTTTTCCCTCCTTGAACATTGATAATTGAGCGTCGAATGTTGAATATTTAAATAAACAATAATCAATGTTGAACACTCAATATTCAAGGAACAGAAATGTATACACCACCGTAATGTGCATGGGCACTAATCAAAACGAATCGCTTTAATGGGCTTTATATTGCTGATTACCATGGCCGGAACAAACAAAATCGCCGTAGTCACCAGTAAAATCAACAAATTCATTCCCAGAATAATCAGCCAATCCCAGTGAATGGGCACATAGCTCATGTAGTAATTTTCCGCATTCAGTTTGATGACCCGCATGAAATATTGAATGGCGCCAAAGCCCAATCCAAGGAGGTTTCCCAATAACAGTCCCCTACCGATAATCCGGATGCCATTCCACACAAAAATCTGCCTAATCTGGGTATTTTTAGCCCCCAAAGCCTTTAGGATCCCAATCATTTGGGTCCTTTCCATAATCAATATAAAAAGAATGGAAACCATATTGAATACCGCCACAAAAAGAATAAGCCCCAGGAACACATACACATTATTGTTCAATAAATAAAGCCAGTCAAAAATCTGGATGAATTTGTCTGTGGCCTTTACCATTTTCAGATCGTAATCAACCGCCTCGTATATTTCCTCTTCATAGAAATCAATCCGCCCTGGGTCATGAAGAAAAACCTCAAAGCCACCAACCTGATCTTTTTCCCATCCATTGAGATTCCGAATGGTCTGGATGTCCCCTAAAATAATCTTGTCATCAAAATCCTCCAAGAAAGTTTCATAAATCCCCACAATATCAAAATTTCTGTACCGAGGAGGGTCCTGAACAAAATACATGATCACCTTATCCCCCACATCAAGCATCAATTTATTGGCGATTTTATTACTTAGAATAATCTCATTGGAAGCCCCTTCCTCCGAAAACCGGATAAAACGCCCCTTTTTGATCGCAGTAGAAAAAGAGAAGGAATCAAAATCAGGTCCTATCCCTTTCATGACCACCCCTTCTACCTCCTCCTCGCCCTTAAGCAAACCCGGCTTAGTGGCATATTCCTGTACATGCCTGATAAAATCCAGTTGATGATATTTGGTATAGAATTCGCTGCTGGTACTAATAGGTGACTCTTCGAAGTCATTGCTCAAAGTAAACTGGTGAACCTGGTAATGGCCCGTAAAGGAAAATACCTTATCAGCAATCACGTTCTGGAAACCACCAAGGATCATAAAGGAAATGATCATGATGGCCAGTCCAATGGCAATACTTGCTACAGCAATGCGGTGAATGGTCCCAGTGAAACCCCCGGTTCTTTTAAAACTGATTCTTTTGGCAATGAAGTAGGAAAGATTCAATGAAGTGGTTTATTTTGTTACAAAGAAATGCAAATTAACATGAAGCCCTTAAAATTAATATTTCTAATCACTTTTTTACTCAGCAATTTCGTTTTTTGCAAAACTGACCCAAGGCAATCCAAGGATAAGCCGGACCAAACAAAAGCAGAGATCCTTCCGGCAGCGGACAGACCTGAAGCCTACCTTCCCCTGCTTAAGGATAAAAAAGTAGGCTTAGTGGTCAATCAGACCAGCATATTGACGCAAAAAAACAATTTACACCTGGTGGACTTTCTATTAGGTGAAGGGATCAAATTACAAAAAATATTTGTACCAGAACATGGCTTTCGTGGGGATGCTGATGCAGGGGAAGTAGTCAAAAATGATACGGACAAAGAAACCGGCTTGCCTTTGATCTCCTTGTATGGCGACAATAAAAAACCTTCAGAGACTGCTTTGGCCGATGTGGACTTAATTGTCTTTGATCTACAGGATGTTGGGATACGGTTTTATACTTATATCAGTACCTTGCACTATTTGATGGAAGCCTGTGCAGAAAGTGGGAAACCTCTACTGATCCTGGACCGGCCCAACCCCAATGGCGATTATATAGATGGACCCCTATTAAAAAAGGAATTCAGCAGCTTTGTAGGAATGCATCCCATTCCGGTGGTCCATGGATTGACGGTGGGTGAGCTGGCGCAAATGATCAATGGGGAAGGCTGGCTTAAAAATGGAGCTCAGGCGGATATCCAAGTGATCACAACAGAAAACTGGGACCATTCCATGGCTTATAGTTTACCCATAAAACCTTCCCCCAATTTACCCAATGATATTTCCATTAGACTTTACCCCTCCCTATGCTTCTTTGAAGGCACGGACATCAGCGTTGGAAGGGGGACCTATTTCCCTTTTCAGGTATTTGGGGCACCGGACAAAAAATACGGCGAATTCACCTTCACTCCCAAAAATATCCAGGGGATGTCCAAAAATCCGCCCCATGAGGACCAGGTTTGCTATGGCCGGGATTTAAGGGAAGAATCCCTCTCCCATCGGTTTACCTTGGCTTACCTGCTGGACATGTATAAGAAATCCGAAAAAGACACTGACTTCTTTAACAGTTTTTTTGATAAACTGGCTGGAACCGATCAATTGAGAAAAGACATCCTTGCGGGAAAAGGCGAAGCAGAAATCAAGAACTCTTGGAGGACTGATCTGAATAATTATAAAACAATGAGGAAAGGGTATTTGCTCTATAAGGATTAAAGGTTAGCATGAACAGAAATTTACGCATCATCTATATGGGGACACCGGAATTTGCGGTGCCCTCCCTGGATTTATTGGTGGATAATGGTTGGAATGTCGTAGCGGTTATCACTGCGCCGGACAAACCTCAGGGAAGGGGAAGGAAGCTGGTAGGTTCGCCGGTCAAAGCAGCTGCCTTAAAACATGATATTCCCGTATTACAACCCGTCAACCTAAAATCACCCAAATTTATCGAAGACCTTAAAAGCTACCAGGCAGATGTTCAAGTGGTGGTGGCTTTTCGGATGTTGCCGGAAATGGTGTGGAACATGCCCCTCATGGGAACTTTTAATTTACATGCCTCCCTCTTACCCGACTATCGGGGGGCCGCACCGATCAACTGGGCCATTATCAATGGGGAAAAGGAAACAGGGGTAACTACCTTTTTTTTAAAACATGAGATCGATACGGGGAACATTATTTTTCAGGAAAAAGAAGCCATCCTTCCGGAAGACAATTTGGGGACCTTGTACGAAAAATTGATGCGCAGAGGATCTAATTTAGTGCTCAAAACTATGGAGGCCCTAGCAGAAGACAGCATTCAGATAAAAAACCAGGATGAATCCAAAGCCAAACACCATGCTCCAAAGATCTTTAAAGAGACGGGTGAAATTGACTGGAACCAACCGGCAGAAGCCATCCATAATTTGGTGAGGGGACTCTCCCCCTATCCTGCTGCCTGGACCAAAATCAATGGCAAAACCTGTAAGATCTACGCTACCCAAATAATGCTCCAGAACTTATCCGGAAAAAAACCGGGGAAATACCAGACGGATGGGAAAAAGCATTTGCACTTCCAGACCGGGGATAATGTCCTCGCCATCCTGGAACTCCAGCTGGAAGGCAAAAAACGGATGGGAATAGAGGAATTTTTGAGGGGCAATAAGATATGAGATCGGAGATATGAGACTCAAATAACTACATCGCACCCGGGTCTAAATTTTCTGACCACCTATTGCAAAGTCCACAGCATCGGCAAAAATAATGTCCCGGCGACATTGGAGGCTTCTTTGTACAAACATGGGTTCAGACTCAACTTTCGGAATCGGGCTGGAGACCCCGATAAGGGATAAGCAGGAAAAATAGTCCTGCCATCTTTCTATTAAAATGCCTTAAAGAATGTTTATATTGCAAATCTATTTTAGTTTATAATATAAACATATCATGGAAGGGAAACGAAGTATTGTGCATATGGACCTGGACTCATTTTTTGTGTCGGTGGAGCGTTTGCACGATAATCGGCTCCTGGGCAAGCCCATCATGATAGGCGGAACAGGGGATCGCGGTGTGGTGGCTTCCTGCAGCTATGAAACCAGAAGGTTTGGTGTGCACTCGGCCATGCCCATGCGTACGGCAAGGCAACTTTGTCCGGAGGCCCTGGTCATCCGGGGGGATTTTGAACGCTACAGCCAGAAATCCCATGAAATCACCGAAATCATCGGGGGGCGGGTGCCTTTGTTTGAAAAGTCGTCCATCGATGAATTTTATATCGACTACACAGGAGTGGACAAGTTCTTTGGCTGCTACCGGATGGCACAGGAACTGAGACAAACGATCCTCCAAGAAAGCGGTCTGCCCATTTCCCTAGGGCTTTCCGAAAACAAGACCGTTTCCAAAATTGCCACCGGGGAGGCCAAGCCCAATAACGAAAAAGAAATCCCTTATGGGTTGGAAAAGGCTTTTCTGGCGCCCTTATCGGTAAGGAAAATCCCGATGATCGGGGAAAAAACAAGCCATATGCTTTACAGTATGGGGGTGAAGAAAGTCAGCACCCTGCAAAGTATGCCCAGTGAGCTGATGGAAAGTGCCTTTGGCAAAAATGGCCTGGTGATCTGGGACAAGGCCAATGGGATTGACCGTTCGCCAGTTATCCCCTTTACGGAAGCCAAGTCCATTTCCTCAGAAAATACTTTTAGCCAAGATACTATTGATGTAAAGATGCTGGATGCGACTTTGATCGCCATGACCGAGCGGCTGGCCACCAAGTTAAGGCAAAAAAAACAGCTTACTTCCTGTGTAAGCGTAAAGATACGCTACTCTGATTTTAATACGCATACCTTACAAGAACGGATTCCTTACACCTCCGCTAGCCATAACCTGATCCCCATCATCAAACAGCTCTTTAACAAGCTTTACAACAGAAGGTTACTGATCCGGTTGATTGGGGTACGCTTTAGCGGTTTGGTCCATGGCAATTATCAGATCAACCTTTTTGAAGACACCGAAGAGAGTATACGCCTATATCAGGCTCTGGACCGGATCAATACCAAATATGGGGATAAAACCGTCTGCCGTGCCATTGGTATGGCGGTGGAGGGAAAAAACTTTAACCCTTTTACTATTAACTGACGGATGAGCCCGGGAGCGTAGGTTCATCAGGACCTAACAGTCTTAGCGAGCCATCCTGATCCTCTGCCATCAATATCATCCCTTCAGAATCAATGCCCATCATTTTCCTGGGAGCCAAATTGATCAACATGGTCACCTGCTTGCCCACTATTGCCTCAGGATCAAAATGCTCCGCAATCCCACTCAGGACGGTCCTTTTTCCCAATCCAGTATCTACAGTGAGCTTCAAAAGCTTCTTGGATTTTTTCATCCGCTCTACTTCAAGGACCGTCACCACTCTCATATCCAGTTTAGTGAAATCCTCAAAGGAAATCATCTCCTTCACTGCAGGAAGCATTGTCTTTGTCTCCTCGTTTTCCTTCCTTGCATTCAATAGTTTATTTACTTGAATGTCCACCACCTCATCCTCTATCTTTTCGAATAGTAAAGCCGCTTTTCCAAGACCATGACCACTCTTAAGAAGGTCCGGGTTACCTGCTTTTGTCCAATTGAATGCATCAATTTGAAGCATTTTAGCTAATTTACCAGCCGTAAAGGGAAGAAATGGTGCGGATACAATCCCCAGGTTCACCGTGATGTTCAGGGCAAGGTTTAGTATAGTGCCCGTTCTTTCTTTATCCTCTTTGATCACTTTCCATGGCTCTGTATCGGCCAGATATTTGTTTCCCAACCGGGCAAAATCCATTATAAAACTAAGAGCTTCCCGGAATCTGTATTTTTCTATGGAGGCGGCGATTTTTTCCGGGAATGATTTCAAAGCTTCTATTACTTCCCTGTCGTAAGGTGACAATTCCCCTCTCATGGGCACTGTCCCGTCAAAAAACTTATGGGTAAGTACCATTGCACGGTGTACAAAGTTGCCATAGATCCCGACCAGCTCTGAATTATTCCTGCCCTGGAAATCCTTCCAGGTAAAATCATTGTCTTTGGTCTCTGGTGCATTGGCTGTCAATACATACCGCAACACATCCTGTTTTCCAGGAAATTCTTCCAGATACTCATGCAGCCAAACTGCCCAGTTTCTGGAGGTGGAGATTTTATCCCCCTCTAGGTTCAAAAACTCATTGGCTGGCACATTGTCCGGCAAAATAAAGTCCCCAAGCGTTTTTAGGATGGCCGGGAAGATGATACAGTGAAACACAATATTATCTTTCCCAATAAAATGCACCAATTTGGTGTCCTTACCTTTCCAATAAGGCTGCCAATCGATTCCCTTTTCTTGTGCCCATTCTTTGGTAGAAGAAATGTAGCCGATTGGAGCATCAAACCAGACATAGAGGACTTTACCTTCCGCACCTTCCAAGGGAACAGGGATGCCCCAATCCATATCCCTGGTCATGGACCTTGACTGCAATCCTTCCCCGGCCTCTAACCATGAGCGGCATTGACCCAATACATTGTTCTTCCAGTCCTCCTTATGATCTTCCAGGATCCACTTTTTCAGGAATCCTGTATACCGGGCCAGATCCAGGAACCAGTGCTTGGTCTCTTTTAGGACCGGCACATTCCCGCTCAATTTAGACTTTGGGTTGATCAATTCTGTAGGACTTAAAGAAGTGCCACACTTTTCGCATTGGTCCCCATAGGCATGTTCATAGCCACAGTTAGGGCAGGTTCCTTCTATGTATCGGTCTGCTAAAAACTGATTGGCCTCCTCATCATAATATTGTTCTGTGATCTGTTCGTCAAACTCACCCTTGTTATACAAATCCAAAAAAAGCTCAGAGGCGGTTTCATGATGGATTTTGGCAGTAGTTCTGGAGTAATGATCAAAGCTGATCCCAAATTCCCTAAAACTTTCTTTCATGATGCTATGGTAACGATCCACGACCGCTTGTGGTGTCACCTCTTCTTTTTTGGCTTTTATGGTTATGGCTACACCATGTTCATCAGAACCGCATATATAGGCGACTTCCTTGCCTTGGGAACGCAGATAACGTACATAAATGTCAGATGGAATATAACAACCTGCCAAGTGCCCGATGTGCAAGGGTCCATTGGCATAAGGTAAAGCTGAAGTAATGGTATAGCGTTTAAAATCTTTTTTGCTCATAGGGGGTAAAGATAGGGAAATTTGATTTTTCTTCTGTAATGTGCGGAGCCTTAGCTAAAAAAATCTTTGTATTTTGCGGGAAAATCAGTTAATCGCTTATATGGGAGATATCATCATAGAGGATCAGAAATATTCCTTTAAAGACATCCAATCCGGCAATTGGCCGGAGCAAAAGTCTTATTTTGAAGCTTCCCTCCTGTTCTGCCGGGAATGGCTGAACGGGAAGGACACCTTTGAATTGAAAACCTCGGGGTCTACCGGTATCCCCAAAGCCATTCAGGTTCGCCGCGCCCAAATGGTCTCCAGCGCTAAGGCAACCGGGGATTTTTTTGAGGTTCAGCCCCATCAACATTTGCTTTGCTGCCTAAATACAGCCATGATTGCAGGAAAAATGATGTTGGTCAGGGCCATGGAATGGAACAGTATACTCCACTTGGTGGACCCTACCTCCCACCCTCTTATGGGTTTTCCTTCTAACCAGACTTTTGATTTTGCGGCCATGGTCCCTTTACAACTGGAGGCTTGCCTGGAAAGTGAGAAAACCAAGAAGCTACTCAACCAAATTAAAAACCTGATTATCGGAGGGGCACCTGTATCCCCTCCATTAAGGAAAAAGGCTTCTCTTTTGACTATGGATCTTTTTCAAACTTACGGGATGACCGAAACTGTTTCCCATATCGCTTTGGCCAATCTCAAAGATTCCGGCCAATTAACTTATCAAACCCTTCCAGGAGTACGTATTCGCCAGACGTCGGATCAAAGGCTGCAAATAAACACGGCTATGGCCAATGAAGCATGGATACTCACAAACGATATCGTGGAAATAAAATCCGAAACCAGCTTTATCTGGAAAGGCCGGGCAGACTTTACCATTAATTCAGGGGGACTGAAGATCCAGCCGGAAGAGGTGGAAGCCCGGATTGTTGAAACAGTTCATCAGTTTTTCCCATCTTTGCGTTTCTTTGTAGGGAGCAGACCGGACGCAAAGCTGGGGCAAAAATTAATCCTGATTTTAGAGGGCAAGGAAGAAACTCAATATAAGGCGGAAAATTTGCTTTCCATTTTGAAGGATATGCTTCCCAAATACCAAAAGCCCAAAGAAATTCACTTTATGGCTCCTTTCGTGGAAACCGCTTCAGGAAAGGTAAACAGACTGGAGACGGTGAAGAAATTACTTGGGGAATGAAGATGGGTGTCAGGCGTCTGAAAGGAATTAGAAACTGATAACCATGGGAAGACATTACAGGCTTCCAGCCATCTTTCCTGTCTTTGTAACCGCATATGAACCTTTGCGGCCCTAACGTGAACCCTTCAATGGTCACTAAAAATAAATGGGAAACCGGAAAACTTTTATTCAAAAAAGATGTTTTAAACATTATGCATTTAAAATCTGATGATATTACCCGCTTGGAAATCGAATATGATTCCGGAACGATGCCTGCACCTTTTAGCCATATTTTTAAATTAAAGGTAAGTTTCGAAAAAAGCTTTATCAATACCCAATTTGATATCCATTATACCGATCGGGAGGATCTCACCGAGGAGGAGATTCTCAACGAAGGGTTTACCTTGAATGATGATTATAGTTTTATAGGCGAAATTCCACAGATATGGGAGCAGCCTTTTAAGACCCTCTATTCCCAATCCAAATGGTCGAACAAAAAAATGCTGGACCCATCGGGTGGGATTAAAGTGTTGGCCAAGGACTATCATGGCCAAATCACCAGAACTATCCCCCACAACCAGGAAGAATGGCAGTATTTGGCACAGGAATATATCCAGGCGATTTATGAAATCAATAAAAAAGAGGCCCTGCTTACCCTCAAATATAAGGTTATTGACCAGGAAGGTGAAGAAACCAACTATGAATTGACCGTGAGATTTTCAACCAGAAAAATCGATCTATATGTCAATGGCGAAGCAAAGGAAGCGGATTGGGAGGAAACCAAACCTTTACTCTCTTCTATTTTTCTTCCAGACTATGATTATGGGACAGCTAAAGAAACACCCCCTACAAAAAAGGGGACTTATATAGATTGTGGGGATGGCTTCTGGCATGAATTTGGTAAAGGTATCGTAAATATCGATGATTCATTTGATGCCATATCAAGAATCAAAGAGGGATTTATGAAACTAAACCAACAGTAATTATGAAATCATTAAAACCAATTCTAGGAATTATTCTTAGTGCTTCGCTAATATTCAGCTGTGCTAATTGGAGCAATACAGGTAAAGGTGCCGCCATTGGTGGTGGAACTGGCGGAGCCATAGGCGGGCTTATTGGATCTAAAAGCGGAAATACCGCCGCAGGTGCTATCATAGGTGCTGCTGTTGGTGGCGCAGGTGGGGCCGCAATTGGAAAATACATGGACAATCAGGCAAAAGAAATGGAAGCTATTGAAAATGCAGAGGTAGAAAGAGTAGGTGAAGGGATAAAATTAACTTTTGAATCCGGCATTTTATACGGATTTGATTCTTATGAATTGACCCCTGCTTCGCAGGAAAGCGTGATGGAGCTTGCCCGGATCCTGAATGAATATTCCGATACCAATGTAATGGTAGAAGGGCATACCGATGATCAGGGCAGTGCGGAGTACAACAAAGGACTTTCTGAAAGAAGGGCCAATTCTGTCGCCAACTATCTAAAAATGCAAGGTGTGGATGGAGATAGAATCACCACCAGGGGCATGGGCTTGGAAAATCCTATTGAATCCAATGATACAGAAACCGGAAGAGCAAAAAACAGAAGAGTGGAAATCGCTATCTGGGCCAATGAAGAGTTGAAAGAAAAAGCCGAAAGTGGTGAAATTGAAAATATTGAAGGATAAAATCAGAGTAATAAATTACTTCAAAGCCGTTTTCCCTGGAATTCGGCTTTTTTTGTAAAGTCGGTAAAACACCTATATTTATAGTATGATTCCACAAATTTATATAGCAGCTAAAAAATCTTCTACTTCTGAAGTTGTTAATGCTGTTATTTAATTTTCCTGTTTTATTCACTTTTAAAACCCTACATAAAAAGTAATCTACCTGGCTAAACGTCCGTAAACTATAATATTCTTATTTTAATTTCTTTATATCCGCTCTCAGATCCATGATCATATCAGAAATATCCTCTAGGGACAAGGGCTTGGCTTTATCTTTGGGATTGGGGAAATCTGTAGATATAAATGCCTTGGCTTCCCATGCTTCCAGCACCTCTCCCCCTGAAATTTCATAAGGTTTGTACATCTCATTATCAGAACCCAAAAACAACTTTCCATTTTCTTCCAAATAATTGAACACCCGCTTATATACCACTCCTTCCGAGGCTGTCACCAAAACATAGGTTTTGCCATTCCGGATGTCCATCAAATGCTCTACATAAGTCCCGATTACTACGGTTCCGGAAACCAATGGCAACATACTATCGCCCTTAATTTCAAAGGCCCGGTAAGTGGCATTTTTCGAAAGATTGGGTAAATGAAACTGGGGCAATTGTTCCATGTATTCCGGATCCGAAAAACCGTTTAAATAGCCAGCAGATGCTTTCTGCCTTATCATGGTGATATTTTCGTGCCCCTCCTTATCTACTGCTATGGTAAGGACTTTTACACCTTGCTTATGTGTCACCATCCTACCGGCAGTTTCTATATCTCGATTGAGGAGTTCATCAAGGGAGATGTCGAAAATTTCCGCCAAGGTATTCAATCCCGCCAACTTCGGTTCTGAACGCCCATCTTCATAGGCAGAAATCATCGTTCTTTTGATGTTCAGCTTTTCCGAAATGTCAGATTGGGTAAGCCCCTTCTGTTTCCTTAAATACCTTATGTTTTTCCCTAGGTACATGTCTTGTTATGCACTGTAAAGATAAAAATTATGGTCATCACGCCATGGCCTTTTAAAAGAGAAACGTAAAAGGTCCATTCTGGACTTTTCCATCATTTCCAGCCTTTCTTTGATTTCAGCGATCACTTCTGTTACTGTCTTTGATCCGTAAATAAGCAAATACCCATACCTGGGATGGTCCTCATCTTCAATAAAAAACTTTATCTGCTGATTACCGGAAGGCAATTGTTTGCTGATTATTCTTATTTTGGTTTCCATCATAATTTATTTTAACAGAAGCTAAGTTACGGATGTTTGTTCAATAAACAATTTAATGATGTTAAAATAAACATAACTGTTGAGGTTTTTTTGAATTGATTCCAATTGATCAACTATTTAATTGCAAAGGATAATTAATTTAAAAACCCCACCTAATAACTAGGTGGGGTTCTGTGTTTAGTCCATTTGCTTCCTGCCCTCCTTGGAAAAAATATGGCTCAGCCCTTTCCGAATTTTCCTTTCAACAGGGCCAGCTTGACTGCCATATCCCCCTCTGCTTCCTTCTCCTGCCTTCTTCGGTTAGGTTGGGCATTTCTTTCCTGTTTAACTTTTCCCCTCTCGGCAAATGGATCAGCTTTCATGCTTAAACTAATCCTTTTTCTGGCAATATCCACTTCCATTACCGTAACCTCTACTTTTTGATTGACAGTGATCACTTCATTGGGATCGGAAATATATCGGTCTGCTAAATGGCTTAAATGAACCAATCCGTCCTGGTGCACCCCTACATCCACAAAAGCTCCAAAATTGGTAATATTGGTAATAATGCCCGGAAGCTTCATCCCCACTTTTAAATCCTTCAGGGAATTCACCCCTTCCTGAAAATTGAATACCTCAAAAGTTTCCCGTGGGTCCCTTCCAGGTTTCGACAGCTCTTCCATAATGTCCTGCAAAGTAGGCAACCCTATGGTTTTGGTGACATATTGCTTCACATTGATCCTGGAGCGCAGTTCATTGCTTTTGATTAAATCATCCACCTTTACCCCCATATCAACGGCCATTTTATTGATCACCCCATAACTTTCGGGATGGACCGCACTGGCATCCAAAGGATTTTCTGCATTTCTGATCCTTAAAAACCCTGCTGCCTGCTCATAAGCTTTGTCTCCCAACCTGGGTACTGATTTGATCTGGCTGCGGCTTTTAAAAGGCCCGTTCTCATCCCGGTACTTCACAATATTCTGAGCCAAAGCCGGGCCTAACCCCGAAACATAGGTCAATAACTGTTTTGAAGCTGTATTGACCTCTACCCCTACTCCGTTCACACAGCTCATGACAGTGTCATCCAGACCATTCCTCAAAGCGGATTGATCCACATCATGCTGATACTGGCCCACCCCAATGGATTTAGGATCGATCTTTACCAATTCCGCCAAGGGATCCATTAACCTTCTTCCAATGGAAACTGCCCCTCTCACCGTTAGATCATGGTTCGGAAATTCATCCCTGGCCACTTCAGAAGCAGAATAAATGGAAGCTCCACTTTCATTCACCATTACAGTGATTATATTGGAAGCGAGGCCCAATGATTTAAAAAACTGCTCTGTTTCACGGCTTGCCGTTCCATTTCCTATGGCAACCGCCTCAATATGGTACTTTTCTACCAGGTATTTCACTAAGGCTCCTGATTCCAGGGTCTTTCTTTGAGGCTCATTGGGGTAAATGAGGTCATTGTGCAATAGTTGTCCCTGAGGCCCCAAACAGACCAACTTACAACCCGTCCTGAATCCCGGATCTACGGCCATCACTGATTTTTCCCCTAAAGGAGCTCCTAAAAGCAATTGACGGAGATTTTCAGCAAATACTTTAATTGCCTCCTCGTCTGCTTTCTTCTTGGTATACAAGCGGACTTCCGTTTCCATGGAAGGCTTTAACAGCCGTTTATAGCAATCTTTAATCGCCAGCCTTACCTGTTCTGACGATGAATTATTTTCTATCACCACCATTCTTTCCATTAAGGCAATGGCATCCAGCTCCTCAGGAGAGCTGTCCAACATCAGAAAAAGCTCCTTCTCTCCTCTTCTCATCGCCAGGACACGGTGGGAAGGGGCTGTTTTGACCGGTTCTGACCAATCGAAATAGTCTTTGTATTTGATGGCCTCCTGCTCTTTCCCCGGAAGGACCTTGGATACAAATTTCCCTTCTTCTATAAAAAGATCCCGCATTTTTTTCCGCAATTCGGCATTTTCATTGATCCATTCAGAAATGATGTCTCTTGCTCCCTGAAGCACTTCTTCTATCGTATTGACTTCTTTTTCCGCATCAATATATTTTTCAGCTTCTTCTTCCAATTTGACGGATTCCTGCTTGAAAATCAGAGCGGCCAATGGCTCCAGGCCTTTTTCCCTTGCAATAGTGGCTTTTGTCCTTCTTTTTGGCTTATAGGGAAGGTACAAGTCCTCCAGGAGGGTCATCGTTTCTGCCGCATTGATTTTATCCTCCAATTCCGGTGTCAGCTTTTCCTGCTCCCTGATGGATTTGAGGATGGCTTCCCTTCTTTTATCCAATTCCCGCAATTGTTGTACCCTATCCCTTATAGCTGCTACCTGTACTTCGTCCAGGCTCCCGGTCACTTCCTTACGGTATCTGGAAATAAAGGGTACAGTAGCCCCTTCATCCAACAGTTCAATGGTATCAGAAACCTGCTTTTGCCTGATATTCAGCTCTTCAGCTATTTTTAAATAATGACTCAAATTCATACCCTTAATTCTTTTTCACTCAACAGAAGGCGCAATTTAACCTTAAATAAGAGTTATATTAAAAAATTACCCCATTTATTGTGACTTTTGGCACTAATGCTTTGTAAATCATAT
>JBBDSC010000200.1:0-19013 GCA_040905145.1 Anditalea sp. | reverse complement strand
CAGATGTGTTTTCCCGGAAATGACCTGGTCCTGAATTACAAAATTGCGACCTGACCTTTTACGGTAGGTTAGGAGTTCTGAAACTAAAGCCCATGCCGCTATTTTTTCCGAAGACACATTTTTCCATGTCCTTCATTCGGGGTAATCATAATCCAAAAGTGATTTTATCTGATTTAAATGAAAGCCCTTGGAACGGGTCTTTGTGGAGGCTGGAATATTGGCAAAATCATTCTATTTTTTAGGTGCAGTCCCAAATATGTAATCCCATAAAGGAAGGCTCACTCCAAAAGCCACGTCAGGGTCTTTATAATGATGGATAGCATGGTTGACCCACAAGATCTTAAAGAAGCTCTTTGGAGGAGAGTAAGCATGTACTATAAAATGAATCCCCAGATAAAGGGCATAACCCACTAAAAAGCCAGGAAGAAAATACAAGCCATAATTACCCATAAGAAAGGTAAAAACAAAATATAAAATGACCGCATACAGACCGGTTATAAAGGGAGGAAGTGCCAACCTGTCTTTATCCTTAGGATAGTCATGATGTACTCCATGAATGGCATATTGAATTTTATCTTTAATTTTATTAGTAGGCAACATGTGATACAGGTACCTGTGCATTAAGTACTCTACTAAAGTAAAAGTAAAAAGTCCTCCAATCACCAATAACACCGCCGTTAAAAAAGATATAGGTGTAGTCGTTATTCCATAATATAGAGCCCAGCAGCCCACTAATAAGAACATTGAAATCGGAATGCTGATATGGGTCCTGCTCAGTCTCTCCATAACCGGACTTTTGAACATTTGTGCAGAACCGTTATTGTCCGGTCTATCCAATCTTCCAATCTTTTTCATTTTACGATAATTTTTTCATGATCAACTGAAACCTTTATAATGCAGGTATTTAAAAAAACCACAAAAATCGAGCTATTTGGAGATGAAAATAGCTCAGCAAAGTTAGATTTTTTTGAATTGAAAAGAAGCTTTTATTTTAAAATAAAACTTCTCTAAGTAAAACTTGATTTTAAAGGCACCAAGGTTTTTTCGATGGTTTTCATATAAAAGGCTTCATATAAAGGAAGGATGTTCGAAACATCAAATTGCTTTGCCCGCTCCAGAGCTCGATCTTTAAACCCTTGAAGATTTTCATCAGAAAGAATTTTCAGCGCCCTTTTGGTCATTGTCTCTACGTCCCCTACATTGCATACATATCCTGTTACTCCATCGATGTTCAACTCTGGTATCCCCCCGGCATTGGATGACAACAATGGCACTTCACAAGCCATGGCTTCAAGTGCAGCCAACCCGAAGCTTTCCTTTTCTGAGGGCATGAGAAATAAATCCGCAACAGATAACACCTCTTCAACAGCATCCAACTTGCCCAGGAACCTGACTTCCTCATAAATGTCCAGGTCCCGGCAAAGTCTTTCCATTCTATCCCTTTCGGGTCCATCCCCCACCAAAAGGAGCTTAACCGGAATGATTTTTTTCACCTCATAAAAAACCTTGATCACATCCTCCACGCGCTTCACTTTCCGAAAATTGGAGGTATGTACCATCAGCTTTTCCCCCTTAGGGCATATTGCCAATTTGAAATGCTCCTTTTTCTGCTTTTTGAACCTTTCCAAATTGATGAAATTCGGTATGACTTCAATTTCAGTTTTTATGTCAAAATGTTGGTAAGTAGCTTTCCTTAAGTCTTCAGAAACAGCAGTAACCCCATCAGACTCATTGATACTGAATGTAACTACAGGTTCATAACCCGGGTCTTTTCCTACCAAAGTTATGTCCGTTCCATGCAGTGTGGTGACAACGGGTATTTGAATATTGTGGGTTTTTAATATTTGTTTTGCCATGTAGGCTGCGGAAGCATGGGGAATTGCATAATGCACATGCAAAAGGTCCAATTTTTCATACTTGACCACATTGACCATTTTACTGGCCAGCGCCAGTTCATACGGTACATGATCAAATAAAGGATAGCTTTTGATATCAACTTCGTGATAAAATAAATTTGCACTAAAGAAATCCAGTCTTGTCGGCTGCCTATAAGTGATAAAATGAATCTGGTGCCCTTCTTTGGCAAGAGCTTTACCTAGTTCTGTGGCTACTACTCCACTTCCCCCAAAAGTGGGGTAACAGACAATTCCGATTTTCATAGGGTTGCGTTGTAAAAATAATTTCCTTGATAATTATCTATAAACACGGTATTGCATCAGTTTTGTTCACTTAGGAATATTTTTTTATTTTCATTAACCATTGACTTATAGATAACATCATGAATATCTGTTCTTACATCGTCCCTGAGCAGACTATTGTTGGCAGCATTGGGGTGCACCCTGTTGGACAAAAAAACATAGATCAGATCATTTTCAGGGTCGGCCCATACTGCAGTACCCGTAAAGCCTGTATGACCAAAAGAGTTTTTTGGAGCCAACACTCCCGCATTAGCCCCCTTACCTATTTCCGGAGCGGGTTTATCCCAGCCCCATGCTCTTCTGCTCTGGCTGGATTGTCTTTTGGTAAATTCTTTAATGGTATTTTCTTCCAATAGATTAATTCCGCCATAATCTCCATTCTGGAGCATCATTTGCATAATAATAGCCAGATCATTGGCAGTACCGAATAAACCTGCGTGGCCTGCTACTCCGCCAAACATGGCTGCTCCTGGATCATGAACATACCCATGGATAAGCCTTTTCCTGAAAGCTACATCGTTTTCTGTAGGAGCGATCCTATTCTTGCTGAATTTTCTCAAAGGATGATATGTAAGGGAATAGATGCCAAGAGGGTCATAAAAATTTTGTTCCAGAAACTCATCAATGGGTTGGTTTACTGCCCGTTCAATTAATCTTTGGAGTATGTACATACCTAAATCCGAATAAGCATAGCTATGCTTACCCTTCCCTGAGGGAAGCTTCTTTAAATTCGATTTAATGGTCCACCTCCATAGGCTGTCCGGCAGGGCATCCATTCCATACATATTTTCAGCAACAGGAATATTGAACCCCTCTTCCTTGGTTTCCCTGTAGTAATTGATTTTCCAACTATTGGATTCCACGGTCTGTGCATAATGGGGAATCCAGGGAAGCAATCCAGCTTCGTGGGTCATGATGTCTTTTATCAAAAGGCCCCCTTTATTGGTGGGGATGAGCTCAGGAAGGTACTCCCCAACAGTACGGTTCATATTGATTAGGTTACGGCTCTGCAAAAACATCATGACCTGGGTTGTTGCCAGCACTTTGGTAATAGAGGCAAGGTCATAGATCGTTTCGGCACGCACGGATACAGATTGGCTATAATCATGAAAGCCATATCCCTTTTCAAATACAACCTTTCCATTTTTTGCAACGAGGACTGTTCCTCCGGGTGTAGATTTCTTTGCTATGGCCTTTTGCATTATGCGATCTATCTCCAACAGGGCATAACTATCCATTCCCTGGCTTTCCGGGTTGGAGTATCCCAAGCGATCTGTGCCCTCCAGATCCAACCCAGTTCCTGCAGGAGTGCTGGAACTGACCGTTACTGGTAATTTCCCAAAGCTTGACCGCCCTCCAAAAATAATCTGCGGGGCCAATCTTTCCGTAAATCTATTTTCTTCATAAGCTAGCACTACATGAGGCAGCTCATCTAAATATTTAGCGGCATAGGAATTGCCAAATAATACGGTGATTACATTGTATTTTTCACTCAGTTTTTTAATAAAGTAAATATCGCTTTCATTGATCCCGAAATTTCTTTTAGGATTATTGCTAACATCCATTATCGCTATTACGACCGTATTATAATCTTTTAAGTTTTCTTCCAAGGAATTGTACGAACTTGCACCACTGGTCTTTTGTAAATTATAATGGGTGAACTTCCCGTATTTGTCCAATTGCTTTTTAAAAGCTTCTCCATCATTACCAATGGTAATGGAAGCCATTTTCAGTAAATCGATATTTTTCAAAGGGAGAAAGTTATTTTCATTGGCAGTGACAGTGATTGCCGAAGCATAAAGGTCCTCAATCAATGATTTGGTATCAAAATTACTGATCCGCTCCACCAATCTATGGGTGTTTATCTTTTTAAGCTGGTTCAATCCCGCCCAATATTTTGCTTTCAGGATCTTTTTGACCCGCTGGTCAACTTCTTCTTGGCTGATTTGGCCCTCATCAATCGCCTCCATAATAAGTATTTTAGACTTGGGGACATCTTCGGCATAAAGTAAAACATCATTCCCCGCCAGAAGGGCCAGTAAATCTACTTCCCCTGGCTTGTGGAATTTACTCACCCCTTTCATGTTCAAAGCATCCGTAAAAATGAGACCCTTAAAGTTCATCTCGTTCTTAAGTAAATCAGTAACTACGCTTTTGGAGAGAGTAGTGGGTTTTTTTGTTTCGCTTCCGAGGCTGGGAACATGCAGATGGGCTACCATCACACTCATCAATCCATTATCGATCAGCTTTCTGTAAGGAAAGAGATCAACATCCATTATCTGTTCTTTGGAATTATTGATCACTGGTGTGGTATAATGGGAATCCAAATCTGTGTCCCCGTGACCGGGAAAATGTTTTGCGTTCGCCAATATGCCATGGTCCTGAAGCCCTTTCATATAGGCCAGGGAGTTCTTGGTGACCAGCATTTTTTCTTCCCCGAAAGCCCGATAGCCTATAACTGGATTATCCGGGTTGGAATTGACATCTACCACCGGGGCAAAATTGATGTGCATGCCCAATTCTGTAAATTGCCGTGCAATCTCTTCTCCCATTTGATAAATAAGCCTTGTGTCCTGAATGGCACCCAGGGTCATTTGCTTGGGAAATTGCAGGACACTATCGAGTCTCATACTGAGGCCCCATTCGGCATCCATGGCAATAAAAAGGGGGGCGTCCGAAATGGATTGGTAATAATTGGTGAGGTGGGCCTGTCTTACCGGTCCACCTTGAAAAAATATCAGTCCTCCGATATTTTGTTCCTTGATAAGTTTTGCAAGATCTTCTTTATGTTTGTTGCCCCTATTGGAATAGGCCGCCACCATAAACAACTGTCCAAGCCGCTCTTCAAAGGACATACTGTTGAAGACACTGTCTACCCATTGAGACTGATAATTGGCATCTTTACTTTGCAGAGGATCTTGGCTTAGAGAGGCTTCATCTTTGGCGAAAAGCACATTAAAACTCAACAAAAGGACAAAAAAGGCAACCCAAACTTTTTGAATCATGAAGACGTTAAATTTTTATTGCAGAATAATTAAAATATCTTTGTAATACGCTACTCACTAAATTCAAACATACATAAAAAACGGCGTTTCCACCTGCAAAAAATGATAAAGTGAAGTATGTTTATTTAAATAACATACCAAGAGGATAAATTATTATATTTCCATCACGAAATGAGCCATAAGGATCTATTCACACACTTCCGAATAGGAACAATTCCCCATGGTGAATTCCCGATAAAAGATCGGGCGGCTTCTATGGTCAGGCCTAGTTGTGACCTTTAAACTAATTATATACAGATGAAACTTCCATCTATAATAAAAATAGCAAGACCTCAGCGATTTAGCATCAAGCCCCGACACTACGATCCTATAAAAGAAGACATAGAACAACGCACTGCAAACATTAAAAAGCAAATGGAAGCTGAGGGGCTTATCCAATCAGACCGTGAAATCAATGACACCTTGCGTTCTGAATATCGGTCTTCCATCAAGGGTGCTTTTACCCAAAGAAGTGAATGGAAAAAAGACTCTCCTTTAATATTGGAGAAAACAGGTTTGATCAGGTTGATAATACTTGTTCTGTTATTGGGTGGAATGGGCGGATACCTTTACTTGGGCTCTGATATCCTGTATTATTTACTTTACCTGGCCATGGCCGTGGGATTAGTGGTGGTATTCTTTAGGTTAAGAAGAAGGTTTAAAAATGAATGACGTTATCCGATTGCTACCTGACGCCATTGCCAATCAAATAGCAGCGGGAGAGGTAGTACAAAGACCTGCCTCTGCCCTCAAAGAACTCATGGAGAACGCTGTGGATGCAGGTGCCTCTACCATTCAAGTATTGGTGAAGGAAGCCGGCAAACTGCTCATACAGGTAACCGATGACGGTAAAGGCATGTCCTTGACTGACGCCAGAATGAGTTTTGAACGGCATGCTACTTCCAAAATAAAAACTTCGGCCGATCTATTTGCCATAAAGACCTTTGGATTTAGGGGGGAAGCATTGGCCTCTATCGCAGCCGTCGCACAGGTGGAAATGAAGACCCGCCAAAGAGGGGAGGAATTGGGGACCCACCTCTGTATTGAAGGGTCTGAGGTAAAAAAACAGGAACCATTGGTCTGTCCTACAGGAACCTCTATAACCGTTAAAAACCTTTTTTTCAATGTCCCGGCAAGGAGGAATTTCTTAAAATCCAATGCCGTGGAGATGAAACATATCGTGGAAGAATTTCAAAGGGTGGCTTTATCTTACCCGGAAACCGGCTTCAGCTTGTTTCAAAATGACATGGAGCTCTTTAATTTGGTCCCGGGGAAATTAAGCCATAGGATTGTTGGAATATTTGGCAAGCATTATCAAGGACAACTGGTCACCTGCAAAGAAGAAACTCCCCATCTGGAAATTAAAGGCTATGTGGGAAAGCCACAAAATGCAAAAAAAACTCGCGGAGAACAGTTTTTCTTTGTCAATAACCGATATATTAAAAGCAATTACCTCCATCATGCAGTAAATAATGCCTTTGAAGGATTGATTTTACCAGATCAACATCCTTTTTATGTACTCTTTTTGGATATTGAGCCTTCGCATATCGATATCAATGTCCACCCTACCAAGACAGAGATAAAATTTGATGACGAAAAAACCATCTACAGTATCGTCCGATCAGCCGTTAAACAGTCATTGGGCGCTCATAATGTGGTGCCCACGTTGGATTTCAGTCTAGATGTAAACTTCACTGAAAACTGGAAAAATGACGAATTACAGAAAAGCGAAGTCAAGAGGGAAAACAGTTACAAGACTTTCTCCACTCCTCAATTTAAAAAACAAGGGGTTTCTGGCTGGGAAAAACTGTTCGAAAACCACTCACCTTCTGAAAGCGCTGATTTCGAAAGATCAGCGCTGCAAATCGACCATGATGAGAGAAAATTGATGACCTTTTCAAGTAAGGCCAATGGGCTGGAGAAAAAGGAAGAGGTGGATTTATTGATAAAAAGTGAGGATACCGGAGTTACTTTTCAGATAGAATTGGCGTATATCGTGGCTCAAATGTCTACAGGATTGCTGATATTGGACCAACAGGCCAGCCACGAGCGGATTCTTTATGAAAAATACAAGCGTCAGCTGCAAAATTCTGCAGGCGCTTCTCAGCAATGCCTATTTCCTCAAAGTATAGATTTAAGTCCTTCTGATTATGCGCTTGTGATGGATTTGAAAGAAGAGTTGACTAATTTAGGCTTTTTGGTTGCTGATTTTGGAAATAATGCCATTGTGATCAATGGAATTCCTGCGGATGTACCCATCAATAATGAAAAAGCGTTATTTGAAGCCTTGCTCGAACAGTTTAAACACTTCAAATCCCAGTTGTCTTTGGATAAAAAAGAAAACCTGGCCAGGTCATTGGCAAAAAAATCCTCGCTCAAAAAAGGAGCGAAGTTAGATGGTCAGGAAATGGAAAATCTGGTGGGACGGTTGTTTGCCTGTCAAAACCCCAACTATGGTCTTTCCGGAAACAAAACCTTTGTCAAATTGGATACAAATAAAATACATAGTTTTTTTAACCAATAATTTATGTTTAGATCACTCACTCCGGTAGTAAAGAACTTATTGCTTATTACTGTGGGAATTTATGTCATCACGTCCTACTTCCTTCCCCAATTGAAGGGATTGTTTGCTTTGTATTATATAGAAAGCAAATTTTTTATGCCCTTTCAATTTCTGACCTATATGTTTATGCATGCTGATTTCTGGCATTTGTTCAGTAACATGTTGGGATTGTTCATATTCGGTCCTTTATTGGAGCAATTTTTGGGACCAAAAAAAATATTGATCCTTTGGATGGTATGTGGGATAGGTTCCGGGGTCCTCTATTCAGGATATACGGCTTATCAGATGAATTCTCTTGAAAGCAAAATAGAACAGTTTTCCTTTGACCCTGATCCTGAAGTGTTTAATCGTTTTGTTTCTGAAAACAGGCACATGTTTGGACCTGGGGTATATGATCTGATAGATGACTTTAGCAGAAATCCGGAAAATGAAACGTTGGTGGACAGGGCCTATCAAAACATGGTTGGGATCAGGGACCTTAAGGTGAATATTCCTATGGTGGGTGCTTCAGGTGCATTGTTTGGGGTGCTGATAGCCTTTGGAATGTTATTTCCAAATACCCAATTGTTCTTATTGTTCCCCCCCATGCCCATCAAGGCAAAGTATTTGGTGTTATTTTATGGCTTATATACAGTATATAATATTTTTGTCAGTAACCCCTTGGACAATGTGGCCCATTTTGCGCACTTAAGTGGATTACTTATAGGGGCTATACTAGTGATAACTTGGAGAAAAAACAGAACTAACTTTTATTGATCATGTACGGAGGCTTTTGGTATAATTTAAAAAACGCATTTAACCATAAGGACAATGGTCTTTATAAGTTATTGGCCATTAACATCCTTCTTTACTTTATATTGATGGTTTCCCGTGTTTTCCTTACCCTTGGAGGGGGAGAGGCTGTATATAGCGGAATATTGTCTTATTTGATGATGCCCGCATCCATTCCCTACTTCCTTTCACAGCCGTGGACTATTATTACTTATATGTTCCTTCATGAAGGTTTCTTTCACATACTTTTTAATATGCTTTTCCTGTATTGGTTCGGTTTGTTGATCAATGAATTCCTTGGAAGTAGAAAACTCGTTAATCTCTACATCCTTGGGGGCTTGACAGG
The DNA here is from genome assembly GCA_040905145.1 of Anditalea sp. Classification (GTDB taxonomy): domain Bacteria; phylum Bacteroidota; class Bacteroidia; order Cytophagales; family Cyclobacteriaceae; genus DATGMS01. The sequence continues at coordinate 10,091 of JBBDSC010000200.1, read as the reverse complement.
GGGATTATTTTACCTTTTGATCTATAATCTGGCTCCTTTATTCAGCAACCAAGTGGGCGGTGCATTGATGTTGGGAGCAAGCGCAGGGGTATATGCCATAGTGGTAGGAGCAGCTACTCTAAGTCCCAATACCGAATTCCATTTAATTCTTTTGGGACCTGTCAAAATAAAATACATTGCGATATTTTATGTCATTGTAGCTTTTGCCAATTCCAGTGGTGCCAATGCGGGAGGTGAGCTGGCGCATTTAGGCGGTGCTGCCCTGGGCTTTTTATATATTCTGCAGCTGCGTAATGGAAGGGATATAGGTTATCCCATTCAGGCAGTGGGAAGATTTTTCGAAAATATCTTTACCAAGAAGCCAAAAGTGAAGGTCACCTATAGAAAACCCAGTAGTGGCTCCAACTCACCAGAACCCAAAAAGACTGTTGATGTAAGCACCCAGGAAGAAATTGACAAAATACTGGACAAGATCGCTGAAAAGGGCTACGATAACCTGACAAAAGAGGAAAAAAGAAAACTTTTTGATTTCAGCAACAAGTAAAAAAATCATTTCAATCAGAAAAAGGAAAGCAAGCTGCTGATCAATAATAGCATACAGAACTGAGACTGCGATGGCAAACCTGGTAAGGTCCCATTATGCAAACAGTGACCAAAGAACAAATTACTTGCCCGGACTCAACCGCTAATGTTAGAGGTGGCTTATCCTTTTACATTCTTCCAGTCCTTTTTCTGTGAAGTAAGGAACCAACATCGAAAAAGTGAGCTTTGAATAATATTGATCATTATATTCTCCGAAGATAATATAACTATGGGTGGGCCAGAAGCCTCCCAATACCAACATCTGGTTGGTAAGGTTTTCAAACTGACCGGCAATTACCTCTTTTTTAATAATACCCGCTTCCACAAAAACCTGAAAAAGATGTGAAAATTGAGCCTTTCTGAACCTCAACAATTCAAAATACCTATCCTTAATTTCATCGACTTCCGTATTGAGATAATAAAAATCATGAAAAATAAAACTGTACTTTTTATGAACCTTAAAGGTAGCCATCAAACTTTCATAAAAACCCTTAACCATGGAGCCAGATGGATCAAGACCCGCAGAAGCCTGGTCGACTTCTTTACAAAACTGGTCAAAAATGGAAACAATCAAATCATTAAAATCTGAAAAATGATGATTAAATTCTTCCAAAGAAATGAGTGACTCCTCTAGAATGTCTTGAAGTTGTGAGCGCACATAGCCTTTTCTGTTCAAGGCAATTAATGCTTTTTCTATAATCTGACTTTCCATAAATAAGCTTTGAAATGCATTTTAAATATATTAAAAAGAATTTCATAACCCTATTATTACAGAATAAATTTTATGAAGGGAACAGCATCCAATTAGTTTAGGTATGCCTTCTGATTAAATATTAATGGAAACCAAAATCAAAATCCCTCAAAAAGAAGAGAACTGTAAAGGAATAAATTAAAATAATCTTGAAATAAACAGGTTTAAAAAATTTTAAAAAAAATCATCTTTTTAATTAAAACCTTTCCTGGAAATCTACCCGTAAAGCTCCTCTCCATTTTTATTGGCCAACTGCCCACAAGCCGCATCAATATCCTGGCCCCTGGACTTTCTTACTTTGGCAATTATTCCATTTCCTTCCAATATGCGCACATACATTTCAACACTTTCCTGGGATGCCTGGCGGAATTCCCCTTCATCAATAGGATTGTATTGGATAATGTTCACCTTAGAGGGGATATGCTTGCAAAATCTGGACAAAGCCCAGGCATGTTCCTCATCATCATTGATCCCTTCCCAAATGACATATTCATACGTGACTTTTCTCTTGGTAATGGCATACCAATATCTTAAAGCTTCCGCCAAATCTTCTATAGGATTAAATTCATTGATAGGCATCAGCCGGCTTCTTGTTTTATTAATGGCGGAGTGCAGGGAAAGGGCCAGGTTAAATTTCACCCCATCATCGGCCAGCTTTCTAATCATTTTGGCAATTCCTACCGTCGAAAGGGTAATCCTTTTGGGTGCCATTCCAAGACCTTCTGGCGAAGTTATCTTATCGATGGCTTCCATTACATTCGCATAATTCAATAAAGGTTCCCCCATTCCCATAAAAACAATATTGGTAAGGGGGCGCTGAAAATAGGCTTCTGCTTCCTCTTTGATGGCTACCACCTGATCGTAGATTTCATCAGCATTCAGGTTCCGCATTCTTTTCAACCGCGCCGTTGCACAAAAATTGCAGTCCAAACTACATCCTACCTGCGAAGAAATACAGGCCGTGATTCTTTTGGAGGTCGGAATAAGAACCGATTCCACGATTTTATCATCATAAAGTTTTACCGCATTTTTGATCGTACCATCCACACTATGCTGCATCAGGTCCACTTGTATGTGATTGATCGTGAAATTATCCTTCAATAACTCACGGATGGATTTGGAAATGTTGGTCATGTCATCGAAGTTCTTCAAGGACTTGTGCCATAACCATTCATATACCTGCTTGGCCCGGAACTTCTTCTCCCCTACCGAAAGAAAAAAATCTTCCAGTTGAGCCAAAGACAATTTCCTGATATCTTTCTTTTCTATGGTTTCCATTGTTGCAAATTTACGGAGTATTGGAGCCAAATCTAGTAGGATCTTAAGATTGTGCGGTCTTCTCTGATTGCAATTTTCATTACCTGCTCATCTGCAATTCCCCGATTTTGTTCAACTATGGATTTGATGTCAATATTATTCTTACGTAAAAAAACGATGCTTGGTCCGGGAAAATTTTCATTCGCAAGAAATTTCATCAAACAGTTTTGCTTCTTCATACTTGAAAATACAAAAATTTATCATTAATTGTTCCCAACTGGCATTATTGTTTCTCCCAGAGACTATGGAGCATTAACGATGGACTCCTTTTATTCTTTCTGTTGCGACAGGTAAGTGATGAGAGAGGCGAATTCCTCATAGGACAAGGAATTAGCAAGGCCGGCAGGCATCATGGAGGTTTCCAATTCTTCACGTTTTTGGATGTCTTCGGTGTTGATGGTATGGGCTGCTCCGGTAATATCTCTTAAGATGACACTGTTCGCAGATTCTCCTGTAACGAAGCCCATAAAGCTTTTATCATCTTTGGCGGTGATGAGCACGGACGCAAAGCCTTGGGAAATGGAAGCATTGGGCTTCAGAATCGATTCGGCGATCTGCTCACGGTTCATAATAGATCCAATTTGTCCCATAAAAGGACCTTTCATCGCCTCACCTTTTTCTATGCTGTGGCAGGCAATACATCCTTGCTGAACAAAGAGGCTTTTTCCTGCAACAGGATCACCTTTGATTTCTGCCATGGCCAGCATCACATCTTCGATGGAGGAGTCGCCAATCTGCCCCTTCTTGTCCCTGATTTTTTCCAGGTCAATCTTGGTTTCTTTCAGCACAACAAGCGAATCTTCTCCTCCAAATTCGGGGATTCCCATACGATGCTTGCCATTGAGATCGGCGAAAAATTCCTTTTCAATGTTGTTTGAGCTTTTCCATTCCTCCATCAACAGTTCTTCAATTGCCCCGGAGGACTCCCAAAGCACCGGTTTGTAATAAGGACCATGGGTATCAGGCTTGGTACTCCACCACCAAGAACCATCATAAGGGGCTTCTTCTTTATAGAGGCGTGACAAAGTAGCAAGAATTTGTTTTTTCAGTTCTTCGTCTTTGGCGCCCTTAAAGGCGTCGATCAATCCATCAACAGCCTGGGGATCATGCATGTAGCGCAAAGCCCAAAGCGCTATAGTGGAGTTCTCGGATCCAATGGCGCTAATGCTTGCCTCCACCGCATTCAGTCTCACCAAAGACTGTATGGCCACATGAGCTGGAATAATGGCAGGGTTTGGTGTGGCATGAGGACCTTCCTGTCCTTTTGCAGGGGCGACAAACGAATCAGGAACCGGCACCTCAAGCAAAGCCTTAGCGGCCTCCACTTTCCCAAGACGGCCCAAACCGACAATGGCCGCTATTTGGACCCGTTCAGAGGAAGCTGTAAGCCCTTTGATGAAAGGATCGAGGGGTACCTCTTCAAGAATCCCTTTCCGATCGGCCAAGGCACGTAAGGCAAATTCCCTCATCTCTTCCTCGAGCGTGAGATGAACTAACTTTTCTATGCCGTTTTCCCCAGCCGTCTGAGCGTAGGTATACATACCTGCTACGCGAGCATATAAGGGTAAATTTTTGTCAGCCGCAACTTCCCAGGCAGCTTCTGAAGCTTCCTTGGTCGACCGGGTGATCAGTTCCTGTTGGGCATGCAGCCTTGCCACGGCACTGCCGGATTTTATAAAGGATTGAAGCTCTTCTACTGATGCTTCTTTAAGATCAGGAAAAGGCCTGTACTCCCAGTCTTTTGGTATGGCTCGTACAACAAAACCTTTGCTGGAATCACCTGAATAACCTGCACCGTCCCAGGCAGACAGGTAAACCCTGCCCGAAGCATCAATATCCAGGTCTGTGATCTGGGGCAATTTCAGGAATTCTTCCTCCTCTTGCTTAAAGCTTCCCCCATTTGGAGTAACACGGTGAATATACAGTTGGCTTCTTCCCCAATCTGCCATCATGGGCACCTGATTGTATTTATCGGGCCAGGTGGAATCATCCATAAAAAGCGCACCGGTTCCTGAACCGCCCCCTAAATCTACCATGGCGGGAATGATTTCTTCTGTAAAATGCTTAAACAGGACTGGATACCCATATTCACCGGATTGGACCTGATGGCTGAAGCGAATGTTCCAGCCCCCTCCGTCATTGGTGTTGCCACGGGCAAAAATATTCATATAAGGGTCAATGGCCACATCATAGATATTTCGCAAGCCGTGCGTATAGACTTCCATTTCTTTGCCGTCAGGCCTGACTCTCACAATTCCACCTCCGAGCATGGTCATTTTTTTCCCGGAACGGTCCACCGCATCATGAAATCCAAAATCTCCTACCGCTATATATATCCAGCCATCTATCCCCATGCGGATACCATTGGTCGAATGGTCTGTACCCCGGCTCTGCAGGAATTTAGGGGAACTGATGTTTTGGATAAGTGGTTTTGAGGGACCATCGGCAATACCATCATTGTCCTTGTCATCAAAAACCACCAAGTCCATGCCGGTAGCAATGCCTGTTTCTTCTGAGAAGGTAGTATGAAGGACAAAAAGTCGATCTCCAAGAGAAATAATTCCACGGGGATTATCGACCTGGGCATATTGGGTATGGCTGTCCACTATACCATCATTGTTGCAATCCACCAATTTGACAATGCTGCCTTTACCCGGATCTTTGCCCAGTGACCCGATCATATCCACCCCAACAAAGACTTCACCGGTGGGCGCTACCGTAAGACAGGCAGGACTGGGGGTGAGTCCGGGACCGGCAAATCCGGTGATCTCCAGTTCCTCCGGCCAATTAAGGCTGGTAGCAAGAGAATCGATCAATTTTACGGATTCACTTCTTTTCTGTGGTTCACAGGTTTCTTTTTGTTCACTGCATCCAACAAGTAGAAGGACCGGGCAGATTAAGCTCAATATAATTTTAGGCATTTTACTTTTTTTTGAAACGGACCGCCAATTTAATCACTCCTTGTAGAGAATTAATAGCTTATCCTGATTTTTTATAAAGTATAAAGCTTGCATTTTAATTACTAATTAATTAGTTTTATGTAAAAGATCTCCATTCAACCCCATTCCTTATGAAAAAGCTCCTTGTACTCTTTTTCCTAATTGGATTACCCAATTTAGTTCAGGCGCAGGAGGCGGAAGAAATCCTTAAGAGGTATTACGACAACCTCTCGAACATAGAAAATCTGAGCTATCGCATCCACAACATTGATACATTTTTAACGGGACAGGTGTGGGATAAAAAAGGGCACGCTATTTTGAAAAGAAATGAAGAAGAGCCAGCGTCTGGTTTTATTTTTTATGGTATCCAGGATGGCCACCCCGAGAGCAATGTATTTGATGGAAAGGAATATTATAGGATCAATCATCAGGAAAAGACATTTCAGAAGCATGAAGGAGTATTAAGAACAGCAATTGGATTATCGGGAGGGCAAATGGTTTTGTCAGAACTTGTATTCGAAGAACTCCCAACCGAAAAACTCGAATTGGAGGTAAAGGAGAAAGTTTACATCCTAAGGTTTTACTTTCCTGACAGTAAAACTTTCGGTGTAGAAAATAGATATAAAGAGCTGCACTTGGATAAAAAAACTTTAATCCCTATTTACAAATATCATATTTTAGAAAGTTTGGGTGAAAAACAGGTTAATATATCCATGTTGGCAGAAATAAAAATTAACGATCCTGATTTTGTAGATTCTTTTGAAGGAAATTCATTTTTATCCGGGTTGGAATACTTGCCTCCCAAAGACGTTGAAAACAAACTCTTACGTTTGGCAAATCAACCTGCTCCCGAATTGAAATTGACTTCCACAGAGGGTGCACCAGCAAAGCTTTCGGATCAAAAAGGAAAAGTCATCCTGCTGGATTTTTTTGAAATATGGTGCGGCCCCTGCATACAAAGTGTTCCTAAACTAAAAGAAATAGCTGATAAATATTCCAAAGAGGATTTTGCCCTTTGGGGAATTGTAAGCGATGAGAAAACCTTTAAAAAAGTCCCAGAATTTATTTCCAAAAAATCCTTAAACTACCCGAATTTTTACGGGACGGAGGAAAGCTCCTCCGATTACTTCCTTAGAGGAGTACCCCAATATATTATTGTGGATAAAGAAGGTAAGGTGGTTTTTGCCCATTTGGGTTACTCAGATAAAATGGAAAAAGTTTTGGACGATTTATTGCAAAAGGACTAACACAACCGCATCACCATTTAGTACGGCATTCTTGGATCTCCTTCTTTATTACCTTTTTCTGTCAAAAAGTCTTAAAATCAAAGTCTTTAATGTTCGCTTTCGGACATTTATTCCGAAAACTGGGTTTTTTTTTGATTGGTTTAAGTTTTGACAATGGCTAGTGGTATGAAAAATCATTACAGTCTGATTCAATTTTCCGCATAAAGATTGTAGTGGTTATAATCATACAAATTAAAGGACTTAGCACTAATTAAATATGGATTTCAAGCAATTTACCATCAAATCACAGGAAGCCATTCAAAAGGCTGTGGAGCTTTGTACCGCTGGGCAACAGCAGGTGATTGAGCCAGCACATTTGCTTAAAGGAATATTAACGGAGGATGATAATGTCACCGACTTTATTTTTAAAAAATTGGGGGCCAATAAAACTTTAATTGAACAGAAACTGGAGGAAATGATCCAGTCCTTTCCGAAGGTAAGTGGTCAACAGCCGTATCTCTCCAATGCCGCCAATCAGGTACTGACCAAGGCCAAGGATTATTTAAAACACTTTGGCGATGAGTTTGTGGCCATAGAACATTTATTATTGGCCATTCTAGCAGGCAATGATAAAACTGCCCAGTTATTGAAAGACCAAGGGATGGCGGAAAAGCCACTGATAGAAGCGATTAAAGAACTTAGAAAAGGAAATAAAGTGACAGATCCAAATGCGGAATCCAAATACAGGTCATTGGAGCGTTACTCCAAAAATCTCAACGAACTGGCCAAAAAAGGGAAAATCGACCCTGTGATTGGCCGTGATGAAGAGATCCGAAGGGTCTTACAGATTTTGGCCCGGAGGACCAAAAACAATCCTATTCTTATTGGGGAACCAGGGGTAGGTAAAACGGCCATTGTAGAAGGTCTCGCACAAAGGATTATCAGTGGGGATGTACCGGAAAATCTGAAATCCAAAACATTGATCTCCCTGGATATGGGGCTTCTGATTGCAGGGGCAAAATACAAAGGGGAGTTCGAGGAGCGGCTGAAAGCGGTCATCAAAGAAGTGACGGATTCCGAAGGGGAAATCATCCTCTTTATCGACGAGATCCATACCCTGATCGGTGCAGGTGCCGGCGGGGAAGGAGCCATGGATGCGGCAAATTTGCTTAAGCCGGCCCTGGCCAGGGGAGAACTGCATGCCATAGGAGCCACTACCTTAAAGGAATATCAAAAGCATATTGAAAAAGACAAGGCTTTGGAAAGAAGGTTCCAACAGGTAATGGTGGATGAACCTGATGTAGCCGATGCCATTTCCATCTTACGGGGGATAAAGGATAAATATGAACTGCACCATGGGGTGCGGGTCAAAGATGATGCGGTGATTGCCGCCGTGGAACTATCCCAGCGATATATTACAGATCGTTTCCTGCCGGATAAGGCCATTGATCTGATGGATGAATCCGCTGCAAAATTAAGAATGGAAATAGATTCCCTTCCCCAGGAGCTGGATGAAATGAACCGTAGGATTATGCAACTGGAGATAGAAAGGGAAGCGATACGCAGGGAGAAAGATAAAGACAAAGAAGCCGTACTGAGCAAGGAAATAGCAGAACTTTCCGAAAAACGCCAAGACATTAGGGCCAAATGGGAGAGTGAAAAAGCGGTGATCCTGGGCATTCAAAGGGAAAAGGAAAATATCGATAAATTCAAACAGGAAGCCGAACAGGCAGAACGGGCCGGGGAATATGGCAAAGTAGCCGAAATCAGATATGGTAAAATTGTCGAAAGCGAGAAAAAGCTGGATTCGTTCCAAAGGCAGTTGGCAGAAATGCAAGAAGGAACTTCCTTATTGAAGGAAGAAGTGGATGCTGAAGATATTGCTGCTGTGGTAGCCAAATGGACCGGCATACCGCTTTCCAAAATGATCCAAAGCGAGCGGGAAAAACTCCTGCACCTGGAAGATGAACTGGGAAAAAGAGTGGCAGGCCAGAAAGAAGCCATTACGGCACTGGCAGATGCGGTACGCAGAAGCCGTGCGGGACTTCAGGATCCCAAGCGTCCTATCGGCTCGTTTATCTTCTTGGGTACCACGGGTGTAGGTAAAACAGAATTGGCCAAAGCTTTGGCGGAATACCTCTTCAATGATGACAATGCCATGGTAAGGATAGATATGTCCGAATATCAGGAAAGACATTCAGTCAGCCGATTGGTAGGAGCACCTCCTGGCTATGTGGGGTATGATGAAGGGGGACAATTAACCGAAGCGGTGAGAAGAAAACCATATTCTGTGGTTTTGCTGGATGAAATTGAAAAAGCCCATCCGGATGTTTTCAATATACTCTTGCAGGTACTGGATGACGGTAGATTGACAGATAACAAAGGCCGCATGGCCAATTTCAAAAATACCATTATCATTATGACGACCAATATTGGTTCACATTTGATTCAGGAGCGGTTTGCTGGCATGGAAGAATGGAACAAAGAACAGGTGATGGAAAACACCAAAGCAGAGGTCTTTGACATGCTGAAAAAATCCGTCAGGCCGGAATTTCTTAACCGTATTGATGAAACTATCATGTTTGAACCTTTGAACAAGAAGATCATCCGCAAAATTGTGGACATACAGTGGAAAGAAATCCAACAGAGGCTGGAAGTATCCGGGATTGAGATCGAAGCCACCCGCGAAGTGCTTGATTATTTGGGAGAAGCAGGTTTTGATCCCCAATACGGGGCGAGACCATTAAAAAGGACTATGCAACGATTGGTGTTAAACGAACTTTCCAAGCAGATCCTAAGCGGATATATCAAAAATGATGCGGCTGTATTGGTGGATCTGGATGCCGATAAGCAAATCTACTTCAAGAACGTAGATAACGTGGAAGTATAAAATTAAAGAATAAACATGAAGTTGGAAGCACGAAGAAACTCGATCTTCCAACTTTTATCATATTTTCTGGGTCGTCGGAATTGAGAAGTACTAAGTACAAGATACAAGGACTTGAAACCCCTTTGTCACGTTCTGATTTAAGTTGACACATTTTTTGTGTATTTTTCATTACTAAATGCCCCCTCCGTCTCCCGCTCCACCCAACTTGAACATTGAGTATTGAATATTTGTATTATCCTCAGCTGACATCCCACCGGTCTCCCGGCTTCTGTCTCAATGGTTAATCAATTGCCGTTTGGCTTTAGCCACATTATCCCGGGTGGGCCTTTTATTTAATGGGGCTAAAGCCCGGTTTTCTCTCCCCATTCCTTTCCCTGCCCTAAAGG
>JBBDSC010000199.1:0-3127 GCA_040905145.1 Anditalea sp. | reverse complement strand
ATAAAGACCCTCCCGTAGTAAAAAGCCACAAATAAAAGTGCGGAGCCACTAATGATCTGAATGCTACGCCGCAACCAGGTTAACCGGGCCAGGCGGGATACTGCTCCGGCAAATAATCCAACCAGTAAAAATGGCAAACCCCTGCCTAAGCCGAAAGCAAAAGCAAGAAACAATCCATGCAGGGGACTGGCCTGAGCTGCGGCAACTGCAAGCAAAAGCAAGAGAGGGGCGGCAGATGTGCCTAAGCTAAAAATAAAGCCATAAATAAAAGCACCACTGATGCCGGGCTTTCGCATTGCTGCCAGCTTATTAATCTTCAAGTTTGGGCCATAAAAGGCAAAAATAGCGGCCAGCAGTGAAATAAAAGCCATAGCCAACGCCCAATAACGTCCAAAAGATGTTGTCAGTATCATGCCTAACCTGCCAGCTAAAGCACCTAATAGCGTCAGGTTAATAACAATTCCTGCAAAAAAGGCTGTTGCAATCCAAAATCCCCTACGCTCGGTTTTGCTTTGCGAATTACTGCTTACCAAGCCTGCCATTCCCAGGCCTACCGGAAGTGTACATGGGCAAACGCCACTTGCTACGACACCAGCTAGAAGGGCTATTCCCATAGTTGCTATCGAGCCTTCGGAAAATCCTGAGCCAAAATTATGGAAGAATTCTTCAAGTGTCATGGTTATTTAACCTCAACAGGTTCTCCTGCCTTATACCCTAGTTTATTGATAACATTTATAACCTGCTCAGGAGAAACTTTTGCATCAGCATAGGTAACCCTGTTTGAGCTTCTTCTGTTAGTTTCAGCTTGATGCTACGGATGCGAAACCGATTAAGAATTGATCTAATAAGACCCATGGCACTTATCAAAATTTATCTATCCTCTTTATTTAATTTTTTCAGCTTTCCATCAATTTCATGGATCTCTGATATTACGCTGGCGATTTGCTTTAAGTCTAGTTTGGGAAATTCATTTCTGATGAACTCGATTTTATCGGCATCCTGACAATTTCCCGGACAGGCATTTACTACTTTTACAATCTTTAAGGCCAGATCCTTTCTCAATGTCTCATCTAATACCACATAGATAGCTTTTTGTAAGCCTCCCTCAATGGCTTTAAACTGAACATAGATATCATTGACATCTCTTTCTTCATCCAACATACGCTCAATGCCTTCAATTTGGCCTTTTATGTAATGCAGTCGTTTTTTTAGGTCTTTTGTATTCATGTTAATTATTTATTTTAATACTATAAACAAGTATACGATGGGTACAGGGGTGTTTTGCAAGCAGACAACAAATACTTTTAACCCATTGTGTGAAACTCATTATATTAATGAAAACCCTCTCGTTTTACCCCATCTAAAGGGAGCCGAGTGGATTTCAAGTTAATCACCCTTTAAGAACGGGGTAAGAGAGCTTGAAAATCACAATTTTAGCAATTTCACAAACGGGTTACTTTTAATTAATTTTTACAAGTTTATATCTTATATAGTAGGAGGTGACAGGGAAATCTTCTATGTGTATCGTAAAGAGTTTTCTGCTCATCTTTCCTGCTAAAGTAAATTAATGAAGACATTAGTATAATAGAAACTAACGAAAAGCAGTGCAAATCCACTAACAACCTGAATTGAACGACGCAACCAGGTCAATTTGGCCAAACGTGATATGGCACCAGCGAAAAAGCCTACAATTAAAAATGGTAGCCCGCGGCCTAAACCAAAGGTAAAAGCAATCAGCAATCCATGCATGGGGCTTGCCTGTGCTGCGGCTACAGTAAGCAAAAGTAAGAGTGGTGCAGCGGATGTGCCCAGACTAAAAACAAATCCATAGATAAAGGAACCACTGATACCTGGTTTACGCATAGCTGCCAGTTTATTAACCTTTAAATTGGAGCCATAAAAGGCAAAAATAGCTGCCAGCAGGGAGATAATGGCCATAGCAACGGCCCAATACCGGCCAAAGGATTCAGTAAGTATCATACCTAACCTTCCAGCTAAAGCGCCTAATAGCGTTAGGTTAATAACAATACCTGCAAAGAAGGCAGCAGCAATCCATAATCCCCTATGCTGAGATTTGCCTTGTGAATTACTGCTAACTAAACCTGCCATGCCCAAACCCACTGGTAGGGTGCAAGGGCATACGCCACTTGCTACAACTCCTGCCAGTAAAGCTATCCCCATCGTCGCTATTGAGCCTTCAGAAAACCCTCCACCAAAATTGCTGAAAAATTCTTCTAGCGTCATAGCTTATCTCCTTCTGTTGGTTCACCTGCTTTATATCCTAGTTCATTGATAGCATCCTGGACTTGTTGGGGAGTAATTTTACCTTCTTCATAAAAGACGGTTGCAGTACGGTGCTCAAGGCTTACCTCCACTTCTTCTAAGCCTTCCATAGAATTAAGCTTCCTTTTTATACTGGCTACACAAGCACCGCAGGTCATCCCCTCAATGGGAATAGTTAAAGTTGTTAGTTGTTCGCTTTGGGCTTGCCCTTTAGCCGATTCTTCCTCTTGTTGCCCCGGCTGTGAACAGGCCCCTAAAGCCAGGACCACTAAAAGTAAGCATCCGGAAATTAAGCGCTTTAAAGGGTAAGGGTTATAATTTGATTTATTTTGATTATTGTTTTTCATAGTTTCTAAGATTTAAGTGTCGGATTTTTTTTATGATTGATACGAATGATTCAAACGGCTTTTAGAAAGCAAAAAAGGTTCTACAGGGTAAGATAATGGATCTCCCTGAATCATTTCTGAAATTAAAAGTCCGGTTATAGGAGAAGTCAAAATGCCGGTGCGAAAATGTCCACATGCATTAAGGTATCCTTCTAATCCATTTATAGAGCCAAGGATCGGAAGCTCATCCTGTGTTCCGGGGCGGAGTCCCGACCATACTCTTTTAACTTTAACATTTTCTAAAAAAGGCAGTGCACGGACAGCTCCAGCCGAAAGGCTTTTCATGGCTGAGGGCGTAACTTCCACATCGAAACCTGTTTCTTCAGTAGTACTGCCGATTATTATTTCACCATGTTGTTTTTGTGCCAGGTAACAATCATTCGTAGATATACAGGCAGAAAGGACTTTGGGCAATGTTTCCGTTCCCACGATCTGGCCCTTGACGGGATATACAGGAA
>JBBDSC010000198.1:0-3145 GCA_040905145.1 Anditalea sp. | reverse complement strand
TCCCGATTGGAAGTGATAAAGCCTTCCTCTGGGTAATTGGTAAAGAAGATCCCAAAGTCATCTGCCACAGAGTTAATGTTTTTTCCCAGGTTCTTTATTTCCAGGGAACCGTCCTTGTTTTCAGCCACAAAAAGGTCCAATTTACCAAATCCGGGATGTCCGTCAGAGGCAAAGAAAAATTCTCCGGAAGCTACTGGCCTGGGAAACATTTCATTCCCCAGGGTATTAATTTCTGGCCCTAGGTTTTGAGCATTGCCAAAGTCCCCGTTGGCGAATTTCGTGGCTTTATATAAATCTGTTCCTCCATAACCTCCGGGTCGGTTTGATGCAAAATATAAGGTTTCAGCATCGGGACTGAAAGCAGGTGTTGAATTCCAGTAAGTAGGTTCATCATTCACGGGCATAAATAGGGGCTCTGTAAAATCCGCTCCTCTAAAATAAGAAGCAAAAAGGCTCACATCTGGAAGATCTTTTCTTGAGGTGGAATTCCCTCTGGCATAAATGATAGTGTTCCCGTCCGGACTGATGGCAATTGTGCCTTGGTTTAAGCCTTGTTCATTTTGGAATTCAGGTAGTGGCTGTACATTTTGAACGTCCACTTTGATCCCGTCGGCCCGGGTCCGGAATAATTTGGTATAAGTTTGTCCCGTTGCAGGGTATGTGCCCCCGCCTCCCCTTGAACTGGTAAAATAAAGGAAATCCCCACTTACCACAGGGGAATAATCTATCCCCGGGGTGTTTAATAGTTGATAATTTTCCAGGGAATGATGAGGCCAGTAATCGGTAATGTTTTCTATTTGTTCAATCTTTGCTATTTCCTTATCCAACAGACTGATTAAGGAGTCGTCTTGTACATGCTCCTTTGCTGACTGGTAGGCAGCTATGGCTTCCTCATAGTTGCCTTGGTTTTTCAGGCTTTTTCCTTGTTTATAATAGTTTTCAAAAGAAGCTTCCTTTTCAAGGAGCTTTTCATAGTAGGGCGCAGCCTTTTCTATCCTATTGGATAACCTGAAACTTTCTGCTACATAATAATTAGCTTCGGGGTCTTCTGGGTTGTCTTCCAATACTTTAGACAAAGAATTGATGGCCATTTGATATTCCCCGGCCTCATATTGGTTTTGTGCTTTTTGTTGAATGCTGGTACAGCCAGCAAACCACAGGGAAATAAAAATAATAAAGGGGAAACTACGCTTCATTTGGGAATCTGTAGATGATTTAAATCTTACCTTCTAATATAGAACAATTATTTGAAAATCAATTAACAAAGTATTTCTTCAACCAACTGTCCTTGGCAGGAACCAGCCATTTTTCTGACAAATCTTCTTTCTTGTTGACCATTGGATTAAAAACGGGCGTTTCTTCCCGAAGGTTACCTCCTTGGATATATTCCCTGATTTCCTGCAATTTGCCGGTGAGCACGTTTCCATCTTTGATAAAGGAAATTTTTCCCTGGTCCAGGAGATTTACTTCCAGTTTTTGTTCTATTTCACGGAGTGTTCTGACGGAACTGTCGATGGAGCAGCCACTGGCCCCAAGGTTGGATTCATCTACGGAAAGAACGATGATTTGATCATATTTGATCTCAAAAGAAGAAGGCATCAGGGCACCATGGGTGTTCCATTGATCACAAAAGGCTGTCAATATCCCTGTGACAAATTCTTTTTCCTTTGGATTAAATTTTCTAGTGGACTGGTAAATCCATATTCTGGCCGTCTCCGGCATTTCTTTAAAAGGTATGTACATGATATTTCAATTATTCTTTAAGGTAATAAAAAACCCCTTTACTAAACGATAAAAGAACAAGAATGATTCTTGTTTTTCTATAATCTGAGGAAGAGAAGCTTATATTTATTTTTCATGTGGTATGATTGGTATCAGAAGGTAAGTCCTACTAAATCACCTATTTCCTTATCCGTTCAGGATCTTTTTAACTTTATTTTAAATTTTTCATAAATAAAAATATTTTATGGGGTCATTTCCATTATTACCGCACTCTTAATATTAGATAGCTATAAAACCACCGAACCAAATGATGCCCATCCCCAAATATACCCAACCGAAACATGCAGATATTTTGCCTTTGAAGCATCCCGACTCCATCAAGCAATACGAAGATAAACCGGATCTGGACATTTGGAGGGCATTCAACAAGGGCGATGAACTGGCCTTCAATTATATCTATAGAATGTATGCCACGGTAATGTTTCAATTTGGGGCCCAGATATCCAAGGATGAACATATCCTTCAGGACTGCATACAGAATATTTTTATTGATTTGAGAAGGAAAAGGGGCAGCCTTAGCGAGGTACAAAGTATCAAGGCCTATTTGTTTAAGATCCTTCAAAGGGAATTGATTCGAAAAATAAACCGGGAAAAGGGGACCAGCTACAGTTCACAGGATCTAAATGAGCGTTTTTTCCCCATTGAAGTATCCCACGAAACCAAGCTTATCCAACACGAATTCGACAGGGAAAAGAAACAACTGGTTGAAGGAGCTCTTAATCAATTGACTGTCCGACAGCGACAGGCCATTTTACTGCTGTATGAGGAAGGCATGAGCTACAGGGAAATCGCCGAAGTAATGGAACTGAACGAGGTGAAGTCTGCCCGAAAAATCATTTATAGGGCATTGGCTTCCTTAAAAACCCTGTTAAAAAATAAAGATTAGACACACTAAAATAATGGATAGGTGATCCATGACATATGAGGTACAAAGATTACGATATAGATGATTTCTTAATGGATGAGTTTTTCATTCAATGGATCAAGAATCCCAATGAGAACAACAGGCATTTTTGGGAAAAATGGCTGGAGCAGCATCCCGAGAAGCGGGAGGTGGTGATGGAAGCCATCAGCATCATTGGTTCTGTTCACTATAAAGAAAAATCAACAGTTGACAACAGGCTTTACATTGAGACTTTTGAAAACATTGTTAAAGCGGAAAAGCATCCCGTTGATAATAAGAGCCGATCTTTTAAAAAGCAAAAACGGCATTTTGATTTCCCCTTCCGCCAAATTGCAGCTACCCTATTGATACTCTTTTGTTTTGGGATGATGTATCATGTTGTTTTTCATCCACCCATAAAGGAGGTTGCCATAAAAAATGAAATCAAGACCATAAAAAGGGCCAATCCCGCCGGTAAAA
>JBBDSC010000197.1:81559-84482 GCA_040905145.1 Anditalea sp. | reverse complement strand
GCTTTGAAATTAGAAAGCCTCAGGGTTCTGATCCCGAACCTGGGAACAGACACAGTGACGGCTGTCCTGGCCGTTCCGTCATTCTCCACTCTCAGGCTCTCCACCAGGTCACCGTTCAATTCGACCAGATCCACCCTATCGCTCTTGCCATCAAAGGATATCTTTTGGGTATCGTCTTCTCCCTCCACGTTGAACAGCCTCACCAGCAGGTCTGGCCCGTCAAAGAGCAGTGTTCCTACCTCCAGCCCCACCCCCGACACACTTACCATTGATCTGCTTGTACCATTAG
The DNA here is from genome assembly GCA_040905145.1 of Anditalea sp. Lineage (GTDB taxonomy): Bacteria > Bacteroidota > Bacteroidia > Cytophagales > Cyclobacteriaceae > DATGMS01. The sequence continues at coordinate 84,193 of JBBDSC010000197.1, read as the reverse complement.
CTAAGGGTGCGGCATCCGTGAGCATTGCCACTAGGGGCTCGTTCCACCTTGTCCCCTCTGTCCATATTCCACTATTATCCCATTTACCCTTGTGGGGGATTAGGGCATAAGTTACTTCTGTAGGCCCAGTGATCCTGTAGTTCCTACCCCATAGCCCTATGCCTGAGTATTGCAAGGTGAGGCCCAGCGGGTGATCCACACCATGTGCGTAGCTGGTTGTGTGGTCTGTCAACAAAGCCATGCCGTAGCTGTTTAAGCCATCGGTCACATCCACCCAGTTCAGCACCACATTGTTCTTGATGCTGTCCCACGTTGTGAAGAAGGTGTCACCGAGCCTACTTTCAGTCACGTCATAAGGTGCGTCCTTATACACTTTTTGGGACTTTAGGTTCAACGGGAACAAGGCGAGCAGCTTGTCCTGATCGTTATAAAATGCTTTCCTATTATCTTCATTCTGCCAGGGCACCGACTGCGCGTATTCGTTCCCGATACCTGGGTTACCCTCCCAGTCGATCCTCACACTCAGGTCAATTCGCCGTTCCCCCTGTGAGACAGTGAACTCCTGCGCAAAAGGGTGCCCTGCAATAGTGCCCTTTATCTCTAGACGTATCTGCACTGGCCCCTCCTCCACTATCCTGATTTTAGCGGCGTTTTGCGTGCTGGAGTGAAACCCTCCGTCCCTGTAGAAATTCCCCCTCAGCTCATTGAAGCGCCTGTCGGCTAACTGATCCACGAACTCTCTATTACCAAGCGCCTTTGCCACTAGGCTTGTGACTGTGCCTCCCTTCGACGGGTCTAATATAATGCTGTATAGGTCTGTCTCTACCTTATACGTGCCGTCCGCCAGAACTGAGACACTAGCCCCTTTCATACCCGATGGCTTTTGCCTCTGAAGCTGATATGTATTGTACCCGATAGATGGCACATCTGCTCTGAACAGTATTTTTTTAGAGACTTCCGCTAGGGTGGAAATTACCTGCGAGGGAACCTCTTCTTTATTACTGTCAAGTACCCTTGCCTTCCCAGTATCCCATCCGCTTGGCAAAGTAACTGTTACGAACTCGCTTCTCCTTGTTCCCAGTGTGTTGAATACCCTGATATATTTACTGCCCCCGCTCTGACCTCCTACTGCCGCCAATTTAATCATTGATTGCCGCATCACGCTGTCGCTCTTCTGGTTGGTCACGCCAGTCCAGGTGGCAACCTTGTCCGCCCACGTATTCCCTGGCCTCCCATTGTAGGGCACAATCCAGCAGTCGTGGTGCTGGGCCAGCAGCAGATTCCTCCAGGCATCGTCAAAAGAGGACTTCGGCCAGGAAACCCCTCTGTAGGCCACTGCCATGGCGGCCAACTTCTCGGCGGTCACCACCATATTCTCTGAGACCCTTATCCGCTGGGCCAGTCTCTGCAGTACCTGGGAACCCCACACCAGGCTCACCAGAACATCCTCCTGTGAGAATCTCCAGTCTTGCTCGGGCGTCTTCACCGATATGTTCTCTATATAATCCCGCCATGTCTTGTACTCCGTAGGCTGATAAGAGCCTTTACCATCCCCCAACCAGGGACCCTGTCGCCATCCTGCATCCTGCAAGGTCATTCCTACAGGATGAGCTATGCCATAACTAAAAGCAGCTTGGACATAATCCAATGAGTTTCTATTTGCTATTGTTTCCCAGGTTGATTTTGGCTTTAAGGCTTCGATTTCATACCTAGGCACCGTCAAAAGCTTCGTACCGTCGGGTCCTACCCAATTCACAAGCTCCCCCCCGAAAGCGCGTGTATAACCGCCCCAGCAGGTGTTGGGGTTCTTCAGCGAGGCATACTTATAGCCGAACGACTTCAGTATCTGTGGCAGGGCACTGGTAAAGCAGGGTTCTTCCGAAGAATAGTTCGTAAAAACAGCACTGGGGAAATGCTCCCTAACTTTCTTCATACCGTAGGAGAACTGCCTGATGATACTCTCACCCGAAGTGTTGTAAAGGAAACTCTGGCCATAGCTTGGATTTACATAATCAATCCTGCCGGTTAAAGACTGGTCGGCGAAAAGAGCTTTGAAATCACTATACGCTGCTGGATCCTTAACCATGACCGTGTCCCAAGTTTCTGGCTCAATCTCTAGGTTGATCTTCCAATCGGGATTTTTAGCTAGCATTTCAACCATGAACCGTGTATTCCAATCAGGATAGTGCCCATAAACACCTCCATGGTACCCATCAATAAAATATGCTTTTTGTGAAAAAGATTGTGTAGTGAGCAACATAAAAAACACAATTATCAAAAACACTTGTTTTGTCTTATTTACTGGATTTGCATTTGACTTCATCCCAATTATATCCTTAAATTTTTAAGCAACTATTCCTCTATATCCATCTCGGTTTTTCCTCTAACAATCTACTTATCAGCACATCCCCTTCCTTATATCATTCTTGGTATTTTAATTTTATGCTGCATAATTCCCTTAAAATATAAAGTTTAATTTTCCCCTCCTAAGATTAAATTACAATTTCCATCTGAAAATATATAGATAAATATACTCAGTGGCATAAAATAAACGGCTAAGGTTGTGAAAATTTCATCTGCGTGCTGGCAACATCCCTTTGTTCTTAGCGTTTGTTGTCAGTTTCATTTTCAGGG
>JBBDSC010000197.1:0-81459 GCA_040905145.1 Anditalea sp. | reverse complement strand
GCTTATTTTTGGAAAAGCGAGTGTAAGAATTTTTAGGCTTCCACTTTATTGGCAAAATCTGCCATTTTCATGATCTCATGAAGGTCCTCGTCTGTAATTTCCTTTTTTAGGTCCGCCTGCTCCAAAAACAACCCATATACTTCATCGAGCTCATTTTTGGTAAGGGTATAACCAATTTTATACGCCCGATAAGCTAAAGCAGCCCTACCACTTCGGGCAGACAATCGGATCATTGATTCGTTCACCCCCACTTCTTCAGGGTCAATAATTTCATAAGTTTCCCGGTTCTTGATGACCCCATCCTGGTGGATACCGGAAGAATGGGCAAACGCATTGGAGCCTACAATGGCTTTATTGCATTGTACCAGTATTCCCATTTTGTCCGTTACCAATCGGCTGATAGGATTGAGCAGTCTGGTATTGACATTACTGAATACATCCAGTCGCGGATGCTGCTTGATGACCATGACCACTTCTTCCAATGAAGTATTTCCGGCCCTTTCACCAATGCCGTTGATCGTACATTCTACCTGTCTGGCACCGTTCATGACCGCAGAGATGGCATTGGCAGTAGCCAAGCCTAAATCATTATGGCAATGAGCGGAGACAGTTACATTTTCTATGCCCCTGACATTGTCCATCAAATATTTTATCTTGGCCCCATATTCATCAGGGAGACAATAACCTGTAGTGTCGGGAATGTTCAGAACTGTGGCACCCGCTTTTATGACAGATTCACAGACCCTGGCAAGATATTCGTTTTCAGTTCTTCCAGCATCTTCCGCATAAAATTCAACATCTTCCACAAAAGATTTGGCATATTTTACCGCATCGGTTGCCCAAGTGAGGATCTTTTCCGGTGTACTGTTAAATTTATGCTGAATATGATAAGATGAGGTGCCTATTCCTGTATGGATGCGGGGCCGTTTGGCATATTTTAAAGCTTCCGCTGCTACTTCTATGTCTTTTTTCACCCCTCGGGAAAGACCACAGATAATAGGATCAGATACACTCTTTGATATTTCTACTACGGATTTGAAATCCCCCGGACTTGATATGGGGAATCCTGCCTCAATGACATCCACCCCCAGCTTTTCCAATTGGCGGGCGATTTCTACTTTCTCAGGAGTATTCAATTTACAACCGGGGACTTGCTCTCCATCCCTTAATGTGGTATCAAAGATAAATACTTGTCTGTTATCCATATTTCTAATTTTTAATAAATTCCAAAGTAAAATTTAATAGATTGAATAGAAATTGGATTAACTTTATTGTTCCAATAACAAGAAGGCAATTTTATAACATAAATATCTGATTATCAGAGAATAATGGTTGATTTTAATACGAAGTCAAATAAAGAAAAAGATTATTTGTTTATTTTAATCAAGTCTTTGTCCCAGGCAGAAAAGCGAAGTTTCAAACTTTATGTCCAAAGATTTGAATCCAATGAAAACGCAAAGTTCATCAAGCTTTTTGATATCATGGACAAATTGGAAATATATGATGAACAATTGATTTTGAAAAAGGCCCCTGTTACCAAAAAGCAATTGGCCAACATGAAAGCGCATTTGTACAAGCAGGTATTAGTGGGCCTGCGTTTGATTTACGCGGATCAGAATGTGGAGCTGCAATTAAATGAGCAGATAGATTTTGCCCGGATCCTCTACAATAAAGGACTTTATCAACAAAGCTTGAAATTACTGGCTAAAGCCAAAACTATTGCAGGGCGTTACTTTTTGGACACCATCGAGTTGCGGGTAGTGGAACTGGAAAAAGTCATTGAATCGCAACATATTACCAGAAGTATGCGCAACCGGGCAGAAACCTTGGCTGAAGAAGCAAAAAAACTGACACAAAATGTTTCTTTGAAAAATTCGCTCAGTAATCTTTCCCTACAACTATATGGCCTTTACCTAAAAGTTGGTCATGTGAGGGATGAAAATGATATAAACATGGTAAAGGCGTTTTATCATAATAACATGCCCGACCATGACTTGGAAAACTTATCCTTTTATGAGCGATTATATTTATATCAGGCCCAGGTATGGTTCTATCATATCCTACAGGATTTCCCCCATTGTTACCGATCCGCCCAAAAATGGGTAAATCTTTTTATACAGTACCCCCAAATGAGAAAAGTGGCCACGGGGAATTACCTAAAAGCTTATCATTATCTCCTGGACACTCTTTTCTATATGGGGCAGTTTGAACAGTTTTCCCTTGTCTTTGCACAATTTAAGGAAAGCCTTGAATCTGATGATTTCCGTATGGATGAAAATTGCCGGGTACTCTCCTTTTTATACTTTTATTCCAATAACCTCAATTTTCACTTTCTTACCGGAGATTTTACAGGAGGTGTTACTGCCGTTGTTCCCCCTCTATTGAAGGAAATGAAAGCGCTGAAAAACAAACTGGATGTGCATCATGTGATGGTTTTGCACTATAAGGTTGCCTGCCTGTACTTTGGGAGTGGGGATAATGCTGGTGCCATTAGACACCTGGATGAAGTAATTGATCATACCGGCGATGGGTTGAGGGAAGATCTTCAATGTTTTGCACATATACTCAAGTTGATTGCCAGCTATGAAGAAGGATTGGATGATAATCTGGAGCAACAAATCAAGACTGTCTATAAATTTTTGACCAAAATGGGTGACCTCCATATGGTACAAAGAGAAATGATGAATTTCATCAGGAACCTGAACAGGATTTATGATTACCAATTAAAAAATGCTTTTATGGAATTACGGGACCGGCTGATTCAATATGAAGATCACCCTTATGAAAAAAGAGCCTTCCTTTATTTGGACATTATTTCATGGTTGGAAAGCAAAATCGAAGGAAGACCTGTCCAAGAAATTATAATGGAAAAATTTAATGTCAAAAACAAAGCAAGGATGGAGAAATAAAGACTGTAAAGAAGAACATGTGGCAAAATATGCTACCATAATCCAAAGTAGGGATGCAGGTTTGGGTGCGGTCATGAAAAAACTGAATGAGCTGGGATAGACCAACCAATCAGCCTGTCCTCTATATCCCAACCTTTAGCTACTGTTGGTTATTTAGTTTTTGGATCCTGGTAAGGGTATTGTCCCGCACTTTATTGTCCGGTGCCCCGTTAATAATGATTGCTTTTTCCGGTGGCCCGACAATTAAATTATTAAAAATAAAATTGCTTTGCGGTGCGACATTTTGTACTTTACCTATGCTGGCACCATCGCTTACATGATGCCATTTTATGCCTTTACCATATCCCACATAAATCCCAGATACTTCTGAATTAATGATCCTATTGTTTCGGATAGTACAGTTCTCTACTGCAGTGTAAAATGTCAATTCTTTCCCCCTTCCTGTACCATATCCTAATAAAATGCCCCTTTTGGTGCCTTCAATCGTATTTTCATAAACTTCATGCCCCGTTCCATAAATTCGGAAGCCTCCAGCCCCTCCACGGAATACATTCCCGAAAATCTTGCAATCATGCCCACCCCGTATTACAAGGGATCCTTCACAATCTTCAAAATAATTGTTATAATAGGAATTTCCAGAACTTTTGTTGCTGATGATCTCCCCTTCTCCATTGTAACGGATAAATTTATTTTCAAAAACTTCCGTCATGGTCATGGCCTCGCCAATACGATTTTGATACTGTCCCACCTGTATGCACTCTCCGCCATTATTCCATTGCACCCGAGGAATGTCTGTAAAAAGATTATGATGGATTTTTGTCCCTATGGGAAAGATGTCGGTTGTTAAATCCACAGGGTTTTCGGGATCAAAATTTTGCTTTTCTTTTTCTTGTTTAATGAGAGTATTTGACCTCTCAGGATTCACCCTGCGCAGCCCGCTTACACTTACCTGTATCAATACTGCATCAATAATCTTTTCAAAGTGGCTATTCCTAATTTCGTTCGATTTTCCATTTCCGGCTATGGAAATCATGTAGGACCACTGCCGTAAAGCTTGGTTGTTCCTGAAAACACAATTGGAAATAGCGGAGCCTTCAGATTCAACCAGTCTGACAATTGATCTTGTAAATTTAATCTCCTCAAAAACCAGGTTTTCCAAATATACATGGTCTCCGGTAATCGTAAAGAAGGATTGTGCCGTACCATCTCCTGAAAAAGCAGTTTTCCTGTTTTCAGAACCACTGATAACAATCGGTTTTTCCTTCGTTCCAGATACTGAAACCACCATTCCCCAGTTCGAATAGGTACCCTGCTTTATTTCTATCCTCGATCCCGGGCCTGCCGTCGATAAGGCACTGGTCAATTCCTTTGAAGAGGTCACTGTTTGTGTTTGTCGTGCCTTTGCCAAGAAAGCAATGGAAAGAAAGAAAAGAAGCTGTAAGCTACAAATGGTGACATTTCTTATTTTCCGATTAAAACCATCTATTGTTCCACTCATTTCTTTCTTTACTTTATCTGCAATTCTTTAACCGTGCCGAAACCCGTTGACGGGAGAAGATATTTGTTTTTCTTTTCCGAATAATAAGACCAAATTAAATAATTTTACCGGAATGGAGAGTAAAAAGTCAAGACAAACTTCTGCTTTTCCTGTAATTAGTAGAATGGTCTTTTCATTTTGGTCAATTACAGCATTCCTTCCTTTCTGGTATAACAATTGTTCTTCCAAATGCTGTATATTCCTTTTTAAAATTCTTGGCTTGCTGAATAAAATTCAGCTTATACTGTAAAAAATCAAATAGATTTATGGAAGAATTAAAGCTACTTGCTGTTGGTGATCTGCACGGAAAATCTTGTTGGCAAGCTATTGATTTTGACAAATATGACAGGATCGTATTTCTGGGGGATTATGTGGACAGCCCTGACCACAGGGGTCAGGAGATATTGGAAAACTTTAATGCTGTCATCCAATTAAAAAGATCTTCCCCGAAAAAGGTCATCCTGATTTTGGGCAATCATGATATTCATTACCTTCATTATCCCAAGTATAGCTGTTCGGGATTTAACCCAGTGCTGCAAGTGCCATTGACGGATATGTATACCAAGAACCGCAATCTATTCCAAGTGGCCTACCAGATCCACAATCACCTGTTTTCCCATGCAGGGATAAGTTTACCTTGGTATGAAAAATTTCAATCATTTTTAGAAACTGCTTCAATAAAGAAAGAGCTAGGGGATTTGGGCTCTTTGGCAGAGGTGTTCAACGCCGTAGAAAAAACCCGTCATAGGGATGTTTTACATCAGGTGGGGGTTCAGAGAGGAGGAGCTGAGGAATATGGGGGAATGACCTGGGCTGATAAGCAAGAGCTTTGGTACCATCCTTTGGAAGGCTATCACCAAGTAGTGGGACATACTCCGGTACCTTTCATTGAGGCTATCAGCTATAATGACGAAACATCCGTCACCTTTGTGGATGTGCTGGGCAGCCAGAAGGACTTTTATGAGATCTCCTTTCCTATTTAGAAATCTTTTCCTCCAAATTAAGATTTGATATAAAGGATCCCATAGGGAATGATAGGATTATGGAAAAACAGATGAACCTCCCGAACACGAATCCCAGAGGGATGGCAGTACTATAGAAAAACAGGTTAACCAAAGAACATCAATTCCTAAGGGATGACAGAATTATAAAAATCTATGTTCCATAAAAAACTAAATGGCAAAAAATATGGCAGATACATTTTCACAAATTTATATTCAGGCTGTTTTTGCAGTAAAAGGCAGGGGAAATTTTTTACTAAAACCATGGAGACAAGAAGTGTTCAAATATATGGGCGGTATTATCAAGGGAAAAGATCAAAAACCTATAATTGTGAATGGTGTTACAGACCATGTCCATTTGTTTATCGGTTTGAAGCCATCCATGGCGGTTTCAGATCTGGTCAGGGATGTGAAGAACAACACAAGCAATTTCATCAATGAGCAAAAATTCCTCCGAGGCAAATTTTCATGGCAAGATGGATATGGGACCTTTTCTTATTCACATTCCCAAATTGAGCAGGTTTATCAATACATATTGAATCAAGAAGAACATCACCGCAAAAAAACATTTAAGGAAGAATACTTGGAATTTTTGCAGACGTTTGAAATAAAATATGATGAAAAATATTTATTTGATTGGAACTAAGAATAATATCACCCTTCCAGGGTTAAATTGACCTGCTATACCGCTTTTCTATAATCATTACAGCCCGCCGGGCTTATTACCTATCCTTTTATACTAAAATCACATGGTAATCCCAGAGGGATGGCAGGATTATAGAAAACAGGCTAACCAAAGAACAAGAATCCCAGAGGGATGACAGAATTTATAAAAGGTTAGACACCTTGAACACAAATCCCAGAAAGATGACCCGGTTATAAAATCGATGGATTTTGATGAAAAATCCATACTTTAATGGAGCAAAGAATATTGCCACCCTTCCAGGTTAAATTGACCAACAATACCGCTTTTCTATCATCATTACAGCCCGTCGGGCTTATTACCTATCTTTTATACTAAATCACATGGTAATCCCGGAGGCATGATAGGATTATGGAAAAACAAGGGAAGACATTGATTATTTGTTTTCAAAAAAAAGAACAAAATCTTAAGAAAGTGCTTTTCCGGCCACCACCATTTGATCCAGAGTGGGCTGTTCACTTCCCCCATGTTTTTCTATCGTAATAGCGAACATCTCGGCACGTTCAATTGTGGCCATCTTTTGTAAATAAATTGTACCGTCTTTTTCCAATAAACCTGCGCTTACTGGTTTTCCATCTACAATTGCCCAAAGTTGATATTGCTTATCCTGGGGCAATGGAGTAAGTCCGGATGATTTTAAAAATACCTCCCCTGAATCACTCCAATAAACCGTGGCATTGTTTTCCTCATGACCGGCCACGCCTGCCAATAAAATGTTTCTTGTCGATGGATCGGATAAGATGTTCAGTTCTTGATTTACTTCCTTTATCTGTGCATTATATATTTGGTTTTGAGCCATTATTTCATTCTTTTCCCTCTGAAGGGTCTCGATCTCGGATTGATATTGGCTTATTTTATAAAAATGGTATGGAAGGCCAATGATGATTAAAAGAACAGCAGCTTTAGAAATAAAAGGGTACAGCCTATAGATTCCTTTTGAGGCTTCCGGCGCCTTCTCCTTTAAAACAGGTTTTACTTCATGCTGTGAATCCTCAATGGCTGACCATATCTTTTCCTTAACATCATCAGGTGGAGTAATTGCATGTAATTGGGCATAATCCTCCAGGGCAATTTCGGCTTCCCGAACAGCGGCTTGTACTTCCGGATATTGGAGACATAACTGCTCCAGCTCACGGGCTTCCTCCTCCCCTGCCAAGCCTAGCACATAAGTCTCGATAATTCCTGACGATATGTATTCTTCTAAATTCAATTGGTCTTCAAAATATTTTTTAGCTGGATGAGTGCCTTCCTTGCTCTTGTCTTCACAGTACCCAGCGGTATGGACAACTCTTCTGCAATTTCATGTTGAGTAAAGCCTTGGAAATAGGCCAAATCCACAATTTGTTTGTCCTCGGTCCTCAACCCATCCACTACCTTACTCAAACCTAAATGGTCCGTAGGCATGAAGGTGATGTTTTTCTGTTCTATTATAGAAGAATTGGGTTCTAAACGGTTGGTCTTCTTTTCTTTTTGGGTCGGTCCGGAACGCATGAAATCAATGGCCGTATTGCGGGTAATCTGCAGCATCCATGTAAAAAGCCTGCCTTTGTTATTATCGTAATGTGCTATGTTCTTCCAGATTTTAATGAAAGATTCCTGTAAAACATCAACGGCTTCCTCACGATTCCCTAAAACTTTAACAATCACGTTGTACAGTGCACCGGAATAATTTTCATACAGATGATTATAGGCACGTTGATCCTTTACCTTCAACAATGCTACCAATTCGGTCTCGCTGTATTTCGTTTTTTTCTGCAATGGATAAGTTAATCAAAAACGAATATAGAAAAATTAATTTATGGTTCTACCATTATTTAGTGATATTAAATATAAAGTAAGTCGGAGTCCCGTGTCACGTCCAGAATTTAATGGATACTTTCTCTATCATTTTGATATTTATGGTCTGGGTCTTCTGAAGCGGAGGAGTACTAAGTACGAGGTACAAAGTACAAAGACTTCTTCCGATTTCGTTCTCCGGCCATCCAATCTGTAATATCTTCCCATGGTTACCAGGCTACCTGGTTTATGGATATCGGTGATCGCTTACCACTGATTTCTGATTACAAAACACACTGTAGTTCCAATTTTTTCCTTACCCTGCCTTTCTTCCATCTCCGGATTTCCGTCTCCTTCATCTACGATAATTGTTGATTAGAGGATTTTTTCATAATCTAAAATCCAGATGTTCATTTGATCTCGTATATGGTTTAAACCAACAAAAATTAAACTGTAAAAAATGAAAAAGCTTATGAACAATCCAAAAAAAGAAGTCAATAGACGTGCATTTTTAAGGTACGCCGGAGCTGGAGCGGCAATTACCGCTTTAATGGTTACCGGGTGTAAAGAGGATGAAATGCCAGTCCCTGATACTGATGAGGAAGGGGAATATTTTGGAACTGAGGACATTGCTATTCTAAATTATGCCTATGCTTTAGAGCAATTGGAAGCGGCTTTTTATACCAAAGTGGCCGAGGCTCCTTATAGTGACATCTCCACACTGGAAATGCAATATTTAAACGACATCCGTGATCATGAGATTGCCCATCGTGAATTTTTTAAAGCCGCTATTGGCGATAGTGCCATAATGGAACTGGAACTGGACTTCTCAACCATAAATTTTGGGAGCAGAGAGAGTGTTTTGGCTACAGCTAAAGCTTTTGAAGACTTAGGGGTGTCGGCTTATAATGGTGCTGGTAGACTAATAGAAGATGTTGGCTACCTGGCGTTGGCCGGGAAAATAGTCTCCGTGGAAGCAAGGCATGCCGCCTTGATCCGTGATTTAATAAGCAATGGTTCTTTTGCTGATAATACCGTAGTCGACGCCAATGGTCTGGATACATCCAGAAGTCCAGGTGAAGTACTAAGCATAGCTTCAATGTATATTAAAACACCGGTCAATGTTAAAGACCTACCAAACTACTAAACCTTAAAAACATGAATTTACTTAATATCATCAATGAAATTGAAAGTGTAGAGCAGGGAACCCATGATCGCTTAAATCCTCGTAGGGCTGCCATAAAGGGAATGTTTAGTTTTGGTTCCAAGGTGGCCGTTGCGGCACTGCCCTTTGCCATGGGCAGCTTTTTTAATAAAGCATATGGACAAGCACCTGGAAGCGTAAAAGAGATCCTGAATTTTGCCTTAACCTTAGAGTATCTGGAAGCGGAATTTTACACCAAAGGAGTTGCCGCCAGTGGACTTATTCCCAGTGGACCGGCATTAAACGCGATGACAACCATCCGTGATCATGAAAACCAACATGTTGATTTCTTGAAAACGGCTCTTGGATCAGATGCCGTTTCAAAGCCAACATTCGATTTCACAGCAGGTGGTGCTTTTGGAGATGTCTTTTCCAATTATGACACCTTTTTAGCCTTGGCACAAGTTTTTGAAGACACAGGGGTACGGGCATACAAAGGCCAGGCAGGTGGTCTTATCAGTAACAAAGATGTCCTTACCGCAGCACTTAACATCCATTCGGTAGAAGCGCGTCATGCTGCTCACTTAAGACAGATGAGAAGGGCAAGGGGCGGAGTAACTTCAGAACTTAAGCCCTGGATCACAGGAGCAAATGATACGGGAATTGGAGCCGTAGTAGATGCCATTTATGCTGGTGAGGAAAACCAAACCCAGGCAGGGGTAGATATTGCACAATTGAACGGAGTGGAGGGTAAATTATCTGTCAATGCTGCAACGGAATCATTCGATGAACCCCTGACAGCTGAAGCAGTGCTGGCTATCGTAACACCTTTTATTGCCTGATTTTTTTGTGGTTGGTGGTTGATGGAGGGTGTTTCTTCGGATTCACTCTCCATTTTTTTTCCGGGTAAGGGACTTTTTTTACGCTGTACGCATTGCTTTAATGATTCAGAATTTTTCATGCAAAGGCCGGAAAAAATAGGTTTTCTGCGGTTTTCGCAAGTATTTTTCTTTATTTTGCTGTTATTAACCCATTTGACTTTTCAGGTTGCGATTCAGTTACCAGATGTGATCATGAGAATATTGTTAGTAGAAGATGAACCGGGGATTGCCAATTTTATCAAACAGGGGCTGGAAGAAGAGGCGTATACCGTGGACATCATGGATGAAGGTGTGGAAGGGCTTCAAAGGGCACTTTAGGGTGATTATGATCTTCTATTGTTGGATTGGATGCTACCGGGCATCAGTGGTATAGAAATATGCCGTCAGTTCAGGAAAAGGTTTACCGATATTCCCATCATTTTCCTTACAGCAAAGGATACGGTGCAGGACACCATCTTTGGGCTTCAGTCCGGAGCCAATGATTATTTAAAAAAGCCCTTTAATTTTGATGAGCTGGTCGAAAGGATCAAGGTGCAGCTAAGACCCAAAACCGGAGAACACGAAAAGCTCACCTTAGGGAACATCACCTTAAATACCAGTACCCACCAAACGTTTAACGATGACAAAGAGATTATCCTGACACAAAAGGAATTTTTTAATTTGATCCAGTAGAGATGATCTATCTCATCTCAATATATTGCGCCTCTGCCTTTTATAAAATTTATCATTATCTCATTTCCAATATTCCTTGCAGGGCGGATTTATAATCTTCGTTATCGGTCATTCCGTTATGTCCCTGTCGGTTTAGAAAGATTAAAGAGTCCTGTTCTTTGAAATGTTCTTTTAGTTTTATGGATGAGCCATGATAAATTACTTCGTCCTGATTACCGTGAAAAATAACAACAGGCATGGTACAGTCTTTAATGTATTTGTTGGTCTCCATCTTATATTTTAATACAAAAGGCGGGATAATGGGAAAGATATTCCTGATCAAATCTTTTAAATTATAAAAAGGTGCCTGTAAAATGAGTAATTTAGGACCGTTTATGGCCGCTATTTTTGAAGCAGGGCCTGTCCCGATTGAATAACCTAAAACTATAATTTTGTCTTCGGAATATCTTTTCTTCAGTTCATCATACACCGTCTGTATATCACTGAACAGCTGTCCCTGTCCAGTAATGGCTCCTTCGCTTTTTCCATAACCTCTATAGTCCAGTACGAACACATCGTAATTCAGGTCTGTATAGGTTTTCGCCACTTCTCCCCAAAGCCGTAAGGAACCTGCATTGCCGTGTAGATAAAAAATAAGTCCCTTAGAACTGTCTGCCTTGAATAAAAGACCATGAAGGGAAATCCCGTCCTTCATCGTGACATTTATTTCTTCAAATTTTTGGCCAAAACTAAATTGGTGATTTTTATCCAGCTTCTCCGGAAAGAAAAGAAACTGTTCTTGAAAGAAAAAAAACAATCCACAAATCAGTAAGTAAAGGGCCAGCAAAATAGTCAGTATGAACATAAGGTTTTTTTTCATCGTGAGGTTATTTGAAAATAACGTCTGATTGGTTTATACGCAATAAACTGAACATGAAACACAAATAGTACATTAAAAAAAGGGACTAAAAACAGCATTTTTAATGCCTTCAAAGATATTTATATTAATTTTGCGCCCTAAGTTTCTAATCCTCAAAAGCAATTATGTCATTATCCACAAAATATGATCCAACGGAAACGGAATCGAAATGGTACAAATTCTGGCTGGAAGAAAAAATGTTTGCTTCCACAGTAAACCATCGCAAAGAACCATACACCATTGTCATTCCTCCTCCCAATGTGACGGGCGTCCTACATATGGGACACATGCTCAACAATACCATTCAGGATGTATTGATCAGAAAAGCCCGGATGGAAGGCAAAAATGCCTGTTGGGTTCCGGGTACCGATCATGCTTCTATTGCCACAGAAGCCAAGGTAGTAGGGATGCTTAAAGCAAAAGGAATAGACAAAAAATCAATTACCCGGGAGGAATTTTTGGCCTATGCCCGGGAATGGAAAGAAAAGTATGGGGGCATTATTCTGGAGCAGTTAAAAAAATTGGGAGCGTCCTGTGATTGGGACAGAACCAGGTTCACTATGGATGCCGATATGAGTGATGCAGTCACCAGTGTTTTCGTTGATCTTCACAAAAAAGGAAAAATTTACCGGGGAATCCGGATGGTAAACTGGGATCCCCTGGGGAGGACGGCACTGTCAGATGATGAAGTGATTTTTAAAGAAGTCAACTCTAAACTTTACTATATTAACTATAAAATTGAAGGCAATGAAAATGAATTTTTAACTATTGCGACTACACGGCCGGAGACCATTATGGCTGATGTGGCCATATGCATCAATCCCAACGATGCCCGTTTTGCCCATTTAAAGGGGGAAAAAGCCATTATCCCACTGATCAACCGTGCCATTCCTATCCTGGAAGATGATTATGTGGACATGGAGTTTGGTACGGGTTGTCTCAAGATCACCCCAGCCCATGATATCAATGACTATGAAATAGGTTTAAGGCATCAATTACCTGTGATTGATATCATCAATGAAGACGGTACACTCAATGAAAAAGCAGAAATACTCATTGGGGAAGACCGGTTTATTGCCCGGAAAAAAATAACGAAGCTGCTGAAAAAGGCTGATCAATTGGTGAAGGAAGAGGAATACCAATCCAATATAGGCCATTCCGAGAGGACGGATGCAGTCATAGAGCCCAAGCTTTCCCTCCAATGGTTTTTAAATATGGAGACAATTACCCAACCGGCCCTTAAGGCAGTAATGGATAATGTCGTACAGTTGTATCCCCCAAAATTCAAGAACATGTACAGAAGCTGGATGGAAAACGTACGGGATTGGTGTATTTCACGACAGCTTTGGTGGGGACATCAGATCCCTGCTTTTTACCTGCCCAATGGGGAGTATGTGGTGGCTAAAACACAAGAGGAGGCTTTGGAAATTGCCAACGAAAAGTTCAATGCCACCTTCCTCCCATCGGAATTAACACAGGATGAAGATGTGTTGGATACCTGGTTTTCTGCCTGGTTGTGGCCGATTTCTGTTTTTGACCCTGAATTCTTCACTACTGGAGAAAAGAAGGAGGACTTGAAATACTATTACCCAACCAATGATCTGGTCACTGCCCCGGAAATCCTGTTTTTTTGGGTAGCCAGAATGATCATTGCCGGATATGAATATACCGGGGAAAAACCCTTCCGAAATGTCTATCTGACAGGCATTGTCCGTGACAAGCTAGGAAGGAAGATGTCCAAATCCCTGGGGAATTCCCCTGACCCTTTGGAGCTCATCAAAATCTATGGTGCCGATGGGGTAAGAACCGGAATGCTTTTCAGTTCCCCTGCGGGAAATGACCTGCCATTTGATCTAAAGCTGGTGGAACAGGGCAGAAATTTTGCCAATAAAATCTGGAATGCCTTCAGGTTGATCAAAGGCTGGGAAATTGATGCAAACCTATCCGCAGGGGATAACCGGGCCGCTATGGAATGGTTTGAACACAAATATAACCAGTCATTGGTTGAAATTGAAGATCATTTCAGCAAATTCAGAATATCCGATGCCTTGATGAGTACTTATAAATTGGTGTGGGATGATTTCTGTTCCTGGTATTTGGAAATGGTCAAGCCGCCTTACCAGCATCCCATTGACCAGGAAACGTACAACAAAACCATTGGTTTTCTCGAAGGTATCCTAAAGCTGTTGCACCCCTTTATGCCCTTTATCACGGAAGAACTTTGGCATGAAATCAAAGACAGGGAAGTGAGCGAGGCTTTAATTGTTTCCCAATGGCCGAAAGCCCGATCCTATGACGAAAAAATCATCAAAGATGCCCAACACATTTTTGAGGTGGTATCCCAAATCAGGAATATCCGGGCTTCTAAAGGAATTTCCCCGAAAGAAGCTTTTGAACTGACCATCCACACTACTTGTCCAGGGATATACCAGTCCTTTGAGCCTGTGCTCAAGAAATTGGCCAACCTTAACTCTTTATCTTTTGATCAAAATGTAGACAATGCCATAAGTTTTGTGGTAAAATCAGATGAATTTTTTATTCCTGCCGGGGATCAAGTGGATCTGGAAAAAGAAAAGGAGACCCTTCTCAAGGAAATCGAATATACCAAGGGATTCTTGGCCTCAGTAAACAAAAAATTAAGCAATGAGCGCTTTGTAAACAATGCCCCTGCAGCGGTAGTAGCAGCTGAAAAAAAGAAAATGGCCGATGCACAAGGTAAAATCAACGCCTTGGAAGAAAGTCTGGCCAAACTGGGATGATTCAAAAACCTTGGAGAGGCATGACCTAGGAACATGGAGTCGGAAGTCCGAAGCAAGTGACATGTCAGGGACGAAGAGACGAAGGGAGAGGGAGACCGAAGTCGGAAGAAGGCTTTGTACCTCATACTTAGTACTTTTACGCTTCGGAAAAACCCAGGCTACATATCAAAATGATAGAGGAATCATCATTTCAAAGAGTTACTTTGATTTGGAACCGAAATCTTTGTTATAAAGGTCTACCGCTTCATTAATTATCCGCATAGCATCTTCTTTTCCAAGAAAGTCCTCTACTTTTACTTCTTTGTTCTCCAACTTTTTATAATCTTCAAAGAAACGGTGTGTTTCTTTCATCAAATGAGGAGGGAGTTCATCAATATCATTGATATAATTGACCGACTGATCATCTGCCGCCACAGCAATGATTTTATCATCGGCTTCACCCCCATCAATCATTCTCATTACCCCAATCACTTTAGCATTTACCAAAGTCATGGAAGGAATGTCTATCTGCGAGATAATGAGGATATCAAGAGGGTCATTGTCTTCACAGAATGTTTGTGGTATAAAACCATAGTTTGCAGGATAATGAACCGCTGAGAACAATACTCTATCGAGCATCAACATACCACTTCTTTTGTCCAGTTCATACTTGCCTTTACTTCCTTTCGGAATTTCTATAATACCTGTAACAAACTCCGGGGAATTGTCACCTATTCCCACATCATGCCATGGATTTATCATATCAAAAATAATTTTAATGTTGGTTTTTTTCGGAGCGCAAATTACGGGCATTTCACGAAGTTAACAAAGTTATAGGTGAGGATATCGTTTTATTTTTCCGCTGAAGTGAAACACTGGCTTAAGATTTGACGTCCTGGCAAATATCAATCGTTTATTACATTCAACCGCCAAGTTTGAAAAAATCAATCCATTAATATACTTCCTAGGACTTTTATCATTCTATCCATAAAGATGTGCAGTCCCCGTATACCTGGGGTTAAGAAAATCAGAAACTATAAAAAATATAAATGTCTACCCCGCTTCGGCGGGACAAGTCGTATCCTTTAAAATTCAAAATACATAAATATGAAAAAGACAATCTTAGTTACCTTTGGCTTACTGGCATTTTTACACCTAGCTCAGGCCCAAACACTACGAACCATAGAAGTAGAGGGAAACAGTGAAATGATGATCATACCCGATGAGGCCTTAATTGACATTACTGTTCAGAAGAAAGCAATGACTGTAGCCGAAGCTACCAAGGACTTAAATGCAGCCTCCAAAAGAATTGCTGACGCATTCCAACAATCGGACCTTACCTACGATCTAACGGCCAATAATTACTACGTCAACGTAAACAGAATCTATCAAAAAGGCACGTCCAAAGACAGTGGATATGTTGCCTCCCAAAATCTAAAAATTAAAATTAAAAGCATTGAAAAAGAGTTGGCAAAAGCAGTGGAATTGATCAATAAAATAGGTGACCAATCGGTCCATGTTAATTTTGATATCTCCAAGGAAATGGAGAAAAGCTATAAAGATCAATTGCTCGAATCCGCACTTAAAGATGCTCTTTCCAAGGCCGGAAAAATCTCGGAGATAATGGATTTAAAAAACACCACCGTACACAAAGTTCAATATGTCTCGGAAGAGGCCATCAACCGTTCTTTTCAAATGAGGGCCAGTGCCATGATGTACGATAGGACGACAGAAGCCAGGGAAGATCCTATATTTATGCCGGAAGAACAAAAAATCTCCGACAGGATATTGGTGACTTTTGTCTTTGAGCCTTAGGGTAGAATTGTGGAAGGATGGAAAGAAAAAGCACTCCATCATTCCATTATTCTTTTAAGCTCGGTAGTAGAACTTCAATGACCGTTCCTTCATTGATCTTTGATTTCAGCTCTATTTTCCCATTTATCTGATTCACAGATTCTTTGACCATATATAATCCTAATCCGGAACCGACATTCTTTTGTGTTGCACGGTGAAAAAGATTAAAAACGTCCTTTTGATGCTTTTCTTCTATACCAATGCCATTATCTGTAATTTTGATCAAAGTGACACCATTGCTGACCAATATGGCAAGATCAATTTTCTTATGGATCTCATCTTCCTTCTGAAACTTATGGGCATTACTTATCAGGTTATTGAGGATGACCCTTATTTTGGCATCATCGGAATAAAAATCTTCCTTTTGATCTACCTGTATACCAAGATCGATATCGTCAAATAGACCTTTGACCTTATATTCCGTCAATTGTTTTTCTAAAATATCTTCAAAATTAATGGGTACAACTTTATTATCAATTTTAGTTGACCGGTAAAAATCCAGCATTTTATAAATGAAATCATCCAGTTTGACGGTAGCAAAATCTATCATCTCAAAATACTCTAAGACGACCGGATCATTAAACTCTGTCTTTGCTAATTTTGAAACTCCCGAAATACTCATCAAAGGTCCCCTCAAGTCATGGGACAAACTATAGACGAACTTGTTCATTTCTGAATTTACCTTTCTCAGCTTTTCATTTTTTTCTTTTAGATCCCTTCTGGTAAAATATATATCGGCGGCATTGTTAATGGAATGTTTTATCTGTTCAATATTCCAAGGCTTATCAATAAAACGGTACACTTCCCCTTTGTTGATGGCATCAATCACACTGGCGATATCCGAGTAGCCTGTCAGCAATATCCTGATTGGGTCCGGATTGACCTTCACCAACTTTTCAAAAAATTCAACCCCTGTCATACCCGGCATCCTCTGGTCCGCAATGACAACGTGAAATTCTATTTCCTGGGCCATTTTTAGCCCTTCAGCACCATTTATTGCCGTATAAACCTTGAAATCCCTTCTTAAACTGGCCTTAAAAGAGCTGAGATTATTGTCTTCATCATCTATGTAAAGTAAATGTATTTTATCCTTCATATTTTCCGGACTCTTGAATTACCGGGAGTATAATTACAAAAATGGTCCCTTCCTTAAATTTAGTGTCCACTTCCAATCTCCCCTTATGGTTCTCAATAACCGTATAAACTATGGAAAGTCCAAGACCTGTTCCCTTTCCCACTTCTTTGGTTGTAAAGAAAGGCTCAAAAATCTTTTCCTTGACATGGTCAGGCATCCCGGGACCATTATCCTGAATCTCAATTCTAATATGATCTTCCTGATGAAATGTTCGGATGTTGATTTGAGGGTTTACCATCTTATGGTGTGGATCCAATAAGGCATGTATGGCATTATTGATGATGTTCATAAAAACCTGATTGATCTTTCCCGCCAAACACTCCACTAAAGGTAGTTCCCCATACTCCTTGATCACCTGAATACTTCCCTGCATGGAACTGTTCAGTAAAATCAAGGTGCTGTCCAAGCCGTCATGGATATTCACTTTTTTGATATCCTGCTCATCGACACGTGAAAATAAGCGTAATCCTCTTACGATTTCCACTGTCCTTTTTGCACCATCTTCTATTCCATTCAGTAACTGGTCCACTTCTTTTAATAGATAACCCCATTCCAGCTCTTCTTTCAGGTCACTTATCTCTTTTTTGCTGGCTGTAGAAAATTCCTCTTCCCCTTTTTGATGGTAAACATCCATCACTTCTAAAATGTCCTTCAGATCCCTTTTTAAGGGAGATATATTTGAACTGACAAAATTAATGGGATTATTGATTTCATGTGCTATTCCAGCCGTTAATTGCCCCAAGGAAGCCATTTTCTCCTGATTGACTAATTGGGTCTGCGTATTCTGCAGGTTTTTAAGCGTATGTTCCAATTCCTCTGTCCTCAAAAGCACCATTTTCTCAAGGTATATGTTTTGTTCCTTATTTAAGCGTTCATTTTCTTTTAGTGCGTTCACCTTCTCACGTTGTTCATTTTCCTTTTCTTTTTTCAGGATATTGATTCTGTCAGCAAGGGCCAGGGAAAGCAGGATTGATTCCACGGCACTTCCTATGAGCATAGGAAGATTGGCAAAAGTCTCCATCTCAATTATTCCATGGTTCTGCAAAACATAAATTATCAGACCTATTAAAAATACTGACCAGGCAATAAGAAAATAAACCGCAGACCTGTTCCCTTTCCTTGAGGTCAATATACCGGCGGAAATGAAAGCTATAGCCACTAATATACCCCCAATATCTGTTAACAAATAGCTGTAAGCAACAAATGATAATAACCTGAACCCAAAGGCAAGGATATACACCAAAGCTGTAAAAGTTAAAACCTTATCAATAAAGGGCGCCAATAATGGGGTTTGCAAAAAATGTTTTACAAAGAGAACCCCCAATACTCCTGAACATGTAGAAAATCCAATGATGCTTATTTCATATAAATAAGCATTTTGACCTAAAATATAATAAAAGCTAAAACCCAATAAGCTTAACTGTGCCAGAGCAATAAAGAAAATATAAAAGCAATAAAAAATATAAACATGATCCTTAATGGAAAAATATAAAATCAGATTGTAAAGAAAAAGGGCAAGCATGATCCCCACATAAATGCTTACAAAAAGCAGGGTATTTGAATATTTACTGAAAAAATTATAGTTGCTGGATATTTCTACGCTAAAATTGATCGGTTCAGTAGATCTGATGTTCAGGATAAAGTTATCCGAAAAATCTCCATCAGATAAAACCTGAAAAACCGGGTTCGGGTAATAAAAAGGATTGATTGTTCCCACATTGTTCCCTGCTTTCTCCAATAACACTATCTCCCCTTTTTTTGATATCCTGTACAAATCCACTTTTCTAAAAGAAGGGTTCTTAATTTCCAAATTAAATTCCTCCTCCAGATACGGGAATCCCGTGATATCAAATCCAAGCCAAACTTCTTCGTTTACAAAACCCAAATCTATATCCGGATGGTCAATTAGCGCATAAGAAAGTGTGTCCAATCTTCCTATCCCTAATTCACTTTTGGATTCAAATACTTTAAAATTTCTGATTTCCAAGTCCTTCCTATATTGATAAGAAGGAGTACCTAGGTTTGCAAAAACTATAAATACAATAACTAAGGTTAAGGCTACTCCTATGTTTTTCTTATTATTTACGAACATTCATTTATGGTATCAAATTTTGGACATCTAGATCAAAATGAATCTCTAGTTCACCCTTTCTGCTATTATCTCTTTTGAATTGGACTGGGTTTTCCCTCAAATTAAAAATAAATTCCTTTTCTTCTTCTTCTGCCAATGGAATATTGTTGATATCCTGGATTTGCATTATCGTTGCAATTAATCCTTCTTTGGGATATAAAAACTTCCCATCTTCCCCCAAAGATGTTATTATTTCAAACCCCACAGATTTCGCCTTTCTTACAATAACAGGAGAGCAAAAAGCCATTAAATTTTTTAGGCTTAAAAAAGAAGACATGGCCACGCCGATCCGTATCAAATAAATACTGCCTATTCCGTATCCTGCAATCTCTTTGGAATTCCATAAACCGCAGTATTCGGCCACTTCCATATCTTTAAATTTGGACATAAAATCCACAATGCTGCTATCCTTCTCATAAATAGCCGATTCAAGGGGCAAAGGATAATTCTTACTTCTTAGCTGAATTCTTCCCCCTCCCACTACTCTGTCACTATCACCCATCTCTACCAACAACAAATAAACATGGGGATTTTTCACCCAGGATTTATCCGCTGAAGTTACCTTGGTTACACCATATGCCTCAAGAACTTTATAATGCCCCTCAATATATTTCTCTGTAGCATCAGTATCCGAAATGGCACGGACAACCCTAATATTAATCTTCATGAGCAATCTTTATATATTCATCCAAATCAACATAAAACCTGCCTGAAGCCATTACCTCATTTAATAATAATTTCCGGGAATAATAAGCACAAACAGCCCCACCCATCAACACTGAACTGGCGGTTTGAGGCCAGGTCGTTATTGTCTTTCCGATTTGGCTGATACTTTCCTTAGCCCTGTCGGATAAATTCCCGAAATCCAATATGTTCATCATTACTTCTTTATGATTCTCATGCAATTTGTCCAGAATCTTGTTCTCATTTCCGAATTCTTCTAGCAGCCCATGGAAAATCGGCCTGTCCGGCTCTATATCGAACCGCTCTATGTCTATCATCCCCTTATCACTTGTATCCATCAAGACAGGAATGCCAAAGGACTTTGCCTTTATCCTGCTGCTTATTTTCACAGGCAAGCTATCACATTCCTCAATCAACAAATCCAAATCCCCCCCTAAAGTAAAAAAATCATCTATATTTTCTTCCGTTACTCCCTCTTCAAATACAGTAACCTTCAAAAAGGGGTCAATTTCGGAGATTTCCCTTGCCACAATCCATGATTTTCTGATTCCCAAATTAAATAATCCGGTTCGGATCCGGTTCATATTACTAAGATCCAAGGTATCAAAATCAGCGATTCGCAATTCTCCGAACGTCCGTTCCATTGCCAGACTTAAAGCGACGCTTTGACCCACAGATAAGCCTATTATGCCAATTTTCTTGGTTTTAAGCAAATCCTGTTCTTCCTGGGTGATCTTATACTTATTCCTAGAGGTCCTTAATTTAATAAAATCCCGTTCTTCCAATATTCTCACTAAAGTGTTTCTCCAAGGATAATAAACCCAAAGGCCAAAGGTATCTTTATCCTCTTCTTTAAAAAAATCCTCCACCTTCTCCTTTAACGCTTCCGAGGAAAAAACCTGTGAAGGATTGTCTATTTTAAACAGTTCTGCCACCTGGTCTTCTATGGTATCCCTCACCATGGTAGAATCCTTGCTTATGATTTTGGTGATGGTTCTAAAATCATGGGGAGAATGGGGTGATAAAATCAGGGGGCGGTAATTATCCTGCATCCTGTTTACTGAAACAAAGTTCATAAAAATTTATTTTTATTCCTTCTTAATGATTATTATTGATAAAGTGATATTTTTGAAGTATTATCAATAAAAATTATAGAAATTATTTGTAACATTTTACTTTTTTTTCAAAGATTGGTATTAAATTATGGAATAAACAGACTTTATAGAAGTTAGCAACTTTCGACAATTTAAAATTAATAAAACAAAAATAGTAAATTTAGCCTTAGAAGTTAGAAGGCCAATTAAGATTTAATGATGGAAACAGATAAAATAAAAGTTTTGTATGTTGATGATGAGGCCAATAATCTTCAGGCCTTTAAAGCCACTTTTAGGAGAGATTATAAAATATTTCTTGCCGAATCGGCCAAAGAAGGAAGGGAGCTGCTAAAAGCCCAAGAAGTTGATGTCATTATTACAGATCAAAGAATGCCGGAAGAGACAGGTGTTGATTTTTTAGAATCCGTCATTCCATTATACCCTGAACCCATTAGGATCCTTTTGACCGGGTATACCGATGTTCAAGCGGTCATTGATTCAATAAACAAAGGACAGGTTTATCATTACCTGACCAAGCCATGGGAAGAAGACTACTTAAGGACTGTTGTTAAAAACGCCTATGAGGTGTATGCCCTCCGTAAGGAAAACAAGCAGTTAACAGACAGCCTTCTCAAAGCCAACGATCAATTGGAATTCCTTTTAAGGCAAAACCTCCTTTCTTAATACCGGGCCGCCAATAATAACTGTAATTCTTTGTGGGTCATTGAAAATTTCCTGGCCAAATGGGCATTGGTAAGGCTACCCCTATAGGTATAAACTCCTTTCATGAACCATTTGTAATTAAAGATCATCTCCTCAGCCCCACCATGGTCTGCCATTTGCAAAAGTATGGGGGTGAAAATATTGCTTAATGTAACTGAAGCTGTCCTTGAGACCCTGGATGCTATATTGGGAACACAATAATGGGTTATGTCAAATTTTGAAAAAGTGGGTTCATCATGGGAGGTCATCCTTGAGGTTTCAATACACCCCCCCTGATCAATACTCACATCAATGATGATACTGCCCTCCATCATTAGGGAAACCATTTCTTCCGATACCACTATTTTTGCACGGCCCCTCTCAGCTCTTAGTGCCCCAATAACCACATCTGCCTCGCTGATAGCTTGTTTCAAAGTATAATTGTCAATGGTGGAAGTATATACCTGCTGTCCTAAAAGCTGCTTGATTCTTCTTAACTTATAGATATGATTGTCAAAAATCTTAATACTTGCGCCTAATCCAAGGGCTGTTCTTGCGGCATATTCGGCCACGGTACCGGCACCTATGATAATCACCTGTGTCGGGGGAACTCCCGTAATTCCCCCAAGGATCAAGCCTTTACCATCTTTTATGCTACTGAGATACTCTGCGGCGACCAACATTACCGTACTGCCTGCTATTTCACTCATCGCCCTTACCACTGGCATCCCCCCAACCTTATCTTCAAGGTATTCAAAAGCCACCGCCGTCACTTTCTTTCGGTTCAAGGCGTGGATAAAGCCACCATTTTGCTTCCCTAGTTGCAAAGCCGAAATTAGACAGGACCCCTGTCTCATATCGTTGATATCCTCTTCTGTAGGGGGTTCTATCTTTAATACCACATCCGCATCAAAAGCCTCTTTAGAGGAATACACCACCTTTGCCCCTGCATCAGAATACTCCCGGTCAGAAAACTTTGAAAGTTCGCCTGCTTTGGACTCTACCAATACCCGTTGTCCATTATTAACCAACAAAGCAACAGCTTCGGGGGTTAGCACCACCCTCTTTTCCTGGGCCACATTTTCTTTGGGCACCCCTATAAGAATAGAATTATCGGATTTCTTTACCCTTGCCAAAGCTTCTTTGGGATATACTCCTGTTTCTTTTGCAATGTCAGTTATTTTAGCTCCCTCCATCTTCAATTATTTTTAGAGCAATCTCCCTTTTATCATTTTTCCCTGCCTCAATGGTTACCAAGGCAAATTTCTCAGGAATATAGGCAGAAATTTTTTCTGCCCATTCTATCCAGCAATAGTTTCCACTATAAAAATATTCCTCCACCCCTAAATCCAAGGCTTCATCTGGATGATTGACCCTATAAAAGTCAAAGTGATAAAACACTTGCCCTTGAGCGTTGTTGTATTCGTTTATGATTGAAAAAGAAGGACTGGACACCAGATCCACCACGCCCATCTTCTTGGCAATTGCTTTGATCAGGGTGGTTTTTCCAGCACCCATTCTCCCTGTAAAAACCCAAATAGATTCCTCCTTACAAAATTCGATGATTTTTTCAGCTGTTGCCGGAATTTGATCCTGATTTTCACAAAATATTTTCTTCAACCTGCTGTTACTTTGGTGTAAGATGGACTATCGGTACAATGATTTCTTCCAAAGAGACCCCGCCATGTTGGAAAGTATCTTTGTAGTAATTTACGTAATAGTTGTAATTATTAGGATATGCAAAGAAATAATCTTCTACTGCAAAAACATAACTTGTTGAGACATTAAATTTAGGCAATTTGGCTTCCTCGGGTTTTTTGATCTCAAAAACCTTTCCGGATTCGAAATTTAAATTCTTCCCTTGTTTATATCTCAGATTAGTAGTCACGTTCCGGTCACCGATAATTTTATAAGGCCTGTTCACTCTTTTGGTGCCATGGTCCGTTGTGACCACCAACTCTGCCCCGGCATCGCTGATTTTTTTGAACAATTCAAAAAGTGAGGAATGAGAAAACCAGCTTGTCGTAATCGACCGATAGGCAGACTCATCTGGTGCCAACTCCCGGATCATTTTCATGTCCGTTCGGGCATGGGACATCATGTCCACAAAATTGTACACCAAAACGTTCAATTCATTATTCAAAAAGTTGGAAAATTGTTCCAAGATTGCCTTTGCCTGATTTGCCTGAAGGATCTTATGATAGCTGGTCTTAATATTCAGTCTGTTCCTTTTTAGGTTTTCACGTAAAAATTCTCCTTCATGATTGTTCTTTCCTTCATCAGTATCCTCTCCTTCCCAAAGATCCGGATAAAATTTTGCCATATCCTCCGGCATCATTCCACTGAACAACGCATTCCTCGAATAAGCAGTGGTCGTAGGTAAAATGCTATAATAGGTGTCCTCTCTTTCCACATTGAAATGATCATTCAATAAGGGTTCTATCATCTCCCATTGATCCAATCTCAGGTTATCAATAACTACAAAAAACAAAGGTTTTCCTTCCTTAATCTTTGGAAACACCATCTGCTTCATTACTTGATGGGACAAAACAGGTCTTTCAATATTAGGCTCATTTAACCAGTCCAAGTAATTTTCTTTGATAAATTTGGCAAAATTCGAATTGGCTTCAGTTTTTTGGGTATCCAATACTTCCTGCATGCTCTTGTTTTCCGTCTTATCTATTTCTATTTCCCAATAGGTGAGCTTCTTATAAATATCCGACCATTCCTGATGGTCTATGGCATCATTGTAGGCCATGCTTATATTCCTGAAATCCTGCTGATACGAAAGATTGGTTTTTTCGCTGATCAACTGTTTATTCTGGAGGATTTTTTTGACGGACAATAAGATTTGATTGGGATTGATCGGCTTGATCAGATAATCAGCTATTTTCCCACCAATAGCATCATCCATTATATGCTCTTCCTCGCTTTTGGTAATCATGACGACGGGAGTCTGCGGTTTAAGGATTTTTATTTGCTGTAAAGTTTCCAATCCTGTCATTCCCGGCATCATTTCATCTAAAAAAATCACGTCAAAGTTTGACTCTTCTACTTTTTCGATGGCATCCAAACCACTGTTCACTGTAGTGATATCGTAGCCTTTTTGTTCCATGAACATGATATGGGGCTTTAGAAGATCAATCTCATCATCGGCCCAAAGGATTTTGAATTTTTGCATATTATTTGGTTTACTTCTCTTAAATTTATAATTACTTTTGAATTCTACCTAATAATCCACAGGCAATTGAAAAGCCATAAAATAATAAATGATCCTGTTTACGGATTTATCACCATTCCCAGTGAATTGATTTTTGCGATTATAGATCATCCTTACTTCCAAAGGTTACGCAGAATCAAGCAACTAGGTTTGACCGACATGGTATATCCAGGAGCACTTCACACCCGTTTTCACCATGCCATTGGGGCCATGCACCTGATGAGCATCACGTTGGACAATCTTCGGAACAAAGGTAATGAAATTAGCAATGAGGAGTATGAAGCCTCACTTTTGGCCATTTTACTCCACGATATTGGACATGGACCTTTTTCCCATGCCTTGGAATCCACTTTGCTCCACAAGGTGCAGCATGAATCCCTTTCCCTGCTGTTTATGAAATCACTCAACCAACAGTTCAGCCAACAGCTTGATCTGGCCCTAAAGATTTTCACCGGAAGATATGAAAGAAAATTCTTTCATCAACTGGTGTCAAGCCAATTGGACATAGATCGCTTGGATTACCTGCAAAGGGATTGTTTCTTTACCGGCGTTTTGGAAGGAACGATTGGTGCCGACAGAATAATCAAAATGATGAATGTCAAAGATGATGCCTTAGTCGTTGAAGAAAAAGGAATCTATAGCATTGAGAATTTTCTCAGCGCCAGGAGATTGATGTATTGGCAGGTTTACCTGCATAAGACCACTGTCAGTGCCGAAAAAATGCTCATCAATTTAATCACACGGGCCCAAGATCTAGAACAGTCGGGAACCCCTTTAAATGCTTCTGAAGAATTCGTTTATTTACTCCAACACAATTTTTCTTTGGAGGATTTCGAAAAAAACAAAAATCTGCTCGGGATCTATGCCCGCCTGGACGATTTTGATATTTGGGGGG
Organism: Anditalea sp.; assembly: GCA_040905145.1. Taxonomy (GTDB): domain Bacteria; phylum Bacteroidota; class Bacteroidia; order Cytophagales; family Cyclobacteriaceae; genus DATGMS01. The sequence continues at coordinate 55,485 of JBBDSC010000197.1, read as the reverse complement.
CCATTAAGCTATGGAAAAATCATGCCGATTATATCTTAAGAAATATCTCCAACATGTTTTTGACTAGGAATTTGTTCAAGATCAATCTGATCAACCAGCCATTTACGCCAGATGAGTTGAAAAAAACAAGGAAAAAAGTATTGGCAAAGCTCACTATTCCCGAAAAAGATTTACCTTATTTCTTTTCTTCCGGTTCTATAAGTAACTATGCCTATGTGGCCAATGAGAGGATCTCGATTTTGACTAAAAAAGGCCAGCTGATTGATTTGGCCCAGGCGGCTGATCTCCCAAATATCAAGGCCATGAGCAAAATAGTCGAAAAATATTATGCTTGTCATGCTAAAGAATTAACTTTACGCTAACCTTAATTTAAAACTGCATGGAATTCACCATTAATCAGATTGCTAAACTTTTAGATGGAAAGGTAGAAGGAGATGGTTCTCAGATCGTGAACAGGTTAGATAAAATCCAGGAAGGGGAGGAAGGTGGAATTAGTTTTTTATCCAATTTAAAATATGAACCTTATCTGTACGGCACCAAAAGCACCGCAGTTATTGTTTCTGAAGATTTCAAACCAAGCAAAAAAGTAAATACCACATTGATCCGGGTAGAAAATGCCTATACCGGTTTCACCCGTTTGTTGGAGGCATACTCAGAATTGACAAAGGAAAACAAGATCGGAATAGAGCAACCTTCCTATTTGGGAGAAAACAGTGAAATAGGGTCAAATGCCTTCCGGGCAGCTTTCTCTTATATCGGCAAGAATGTCAAAATCGGCGATAATGTAAAGATACATGCCCATGCATCCATCGGGGATCAGGTGGAAATCGGCGACAATTGTATTATCCATGCAGGGGTAAAAATCTACCGTCATTGCATTATAAACAATAATTGTGAAATTCACGCTGGGGCCATAATAGGTGCTGACGGCTTTGGGTTTGCCCCTCAGCAGGATGGTTCTTATAGGAACATTCCACAACTGGGCAACGTGATCATTGAGGACAATGTGAGTATTGGGGCCAATAGTACCATAGACCGCGCCACGATGGGATCAACGATTATCAAAAAAGGCGTGAAAATAGACAATTTGGTTCAAATTGCCCACAATGTTATAATAGGGGAAAATACGGTCGTTGCCTCACAAACAGGCATATCCGGATCTACGGAAATAGGGAAAAACTGCATCATCGCAGGTAAAGCGGGGATCGTAGGCCATATAAAGATTGCCGATAATACAACAATAGGAGCAAATACAGGGATTTCAAAATCCGTGAAGACATCCGGGACTTCTATTTTTGGATATATGGGTTTTGACCCAAAGGATTTTTTAAAGTCTTATTCCATATTTAAAAAATTGCCAGAGCTTCAAAACAAATTGCAGGAACTGGAAAAAAAACAATAAATTTGCCATCAAAACAGAAGTTTGCTGCGCAAAAACAAAATATTTAATGAAAGTAAAGCAACATACCATAGGAAAGCAAGTTACGGTCTCCGGTGTAGGATTACATACTGGGGTATTAGCCACAATGACATTTTTACCTGCACCACCAAACCATGGATATAAATTTCAAAGAATAGACCTGGAAAGCCACCCTTTGGTGGATGCGGATGTAGACAATGTTGTGGACGTATCCAGAGGTACCACCTTGGAGCAAAACGGAGCCAGGGTATTCACAGTTGAACATGTACTCGCCGCCTTGGTAGGATTGGAGGTTGACAACGTACTTATCCAGTTGGATGGGCCTGAACCACCCATCATGGATGGGAGTTCCATCCAATTTATTAATATATTGGAAGATGCAGGCTTTGAAGAACAGAACGCCTTAAGAAGGTTTTTTGAAGTTCCTGAAAGTATCCATTATAGGGACGCGGAAAGGGAAGTGGAGATGGCGGCCTTGCCTTTGGATGATTACCGGATTACAGTAATGGTGGATTATAACTCACCGGTCTTGGGAAGTCAACACGCCTCTATTACGGATATCAGTAAATTTAAAAATGAAATAGCTTCCTGTCGGACGTTTTGTTTTTTGCACGAATTGGAGATGCTCTATAACCAGAACCTTATCAGAGGGGGTGACCTGAATAATGCGATTGTGGTGGTGGACAGGGTAGTGGAAGAAAAAGAGCTGGAGCACCTTGCAAAAATGTTCAACAAACCAAAAGTAGAAGTCCGCAAAGAAGGAATTTTGAACAATGTAGAATTAAGGTACAAAAATGAACCTGCAAGACATAAGCTTTTGGATGTAGTGGGCGATCTTGCTCTGGTTGGAAGACCCTTAAAAGCCCAGATCTTGGCGGCTAGGCCCGGCCATGCGGCTAACGTGGCCTTTGCCAAAAAATTAAAACGGGCCATGGAAAAAGCCGGGCCAAGTCATATCCCACATTATGACCCTAAACTCCCCCCCGTATTGGACATCAACCAAATCAGTAATATTCTACCTCACAGGTACCCTTTCCAATTGCTGGATAAAATTATTTACCTGGATGAAACGGTTGTTGCTGGGGTAAAGAACGTTACTATTAATGAACCGTTCTTTATGGGACATTTTCCTAACAACCCGGTAATGCCCGGGGTATTGCAAGTAGAGGCTATGGCCCAGACAGGCGGCATTTTAGTTTTGAGTTCTGTGGAAGATCCGGAAAATTATTGGACCTACTTCCTTGGCATTGAAAATTGCAAATTCAGAAAAATGGTTCTTCCAGGGGATACTATCATTTTTAAGTGTGAATTATTATACCCCATAAGAAGAGGTATTGCCAAAATGAAAGGCGAGGCCTATGTGGGAAATACCTTAGTTTGTGAAGCTGTCATGACAGCCAGTATTGTAAGAAAAGACGCATGATAAGTAGACTATCAGAAATACACGAAAATACTAAGATTGGAGAAAATGTCACCATTGAAGCATTTACTTCGATACATGAAGATGTTGAAATTGGTGAAGGTACCTGGATAGGTTCCAATGTAACCATTTATCCCGGAGCCAAGATTGGTAAAAACTGTAAGGTGTTTCCCGGAGCAGTAATTTCGGCCATCCCCCAGGATCTGAAATTTCATGGTGAGGAATCTATAGTTGAAATAGGGGACAACACTACCATCAGGGAATGTGTCACCATCAATAGGGGCACCATTGATAAAAAAATCACCAAGATCGGTAACTTTTGCCTTTTGATGGCATATGTGCACATTGCCCACGACTGCACCATAGGGAATAATGTAATCATTGCCAATACCGTCCAAGTGGCCGGTCATGTCTCGATAGACGAGTGGGCATTTGTAGGAGGAAGCAGTGCCATTCACCAATTCGTGAAAATAGGCATGCATTCGATGATCTCCGGCGGCTCCTTGGTTAGAAAAGATGTGCCCCCATTTACTAAAGCGGCAAGGGAACCCTTAAGTTATGCAGGGGTCAATTCTTTGGGATTAAGGAGAAGGGGCTTTTCCGGTGATACCATCAATCATATTCAGGAAGTCTACCGTTATTTATTTCTCAACAGCCTGAACAATAGCCGGGCTTTGGAGGAAATAGAAGTAAACCTTCCTGCTACCAAAGAAAGAGACGAAATTGTGAATTTCATCAGATCCTCAGAAAGGGGCCTTATGAAAGGATATATTAATTAACCAATGTTGGAAATCAAGCTTTCAGAAGCAGGTAAAAGATACCAATATGAGTGGATATTCAAAAATCTAAGCCTCCACATTCCTTCCCGTGCAAAAATAGCCATAACTGGGAGTAATGGTTCAGGGAAATCCACTTTTTTAAAATGCCTTTCCGGCCAGATTCCCTTTACTGAAGGAAAAGGGGCTTATTCATTCAATGAAAAGCCTGTACAGGAATCGGATATATATAAGTTACTGACTATTAGTGCCCCTTATCTGGAACTGCCTGAAGAATACACGCTGAAGGAGTTGTTGGATTTCCACTTCAAATTTAAAAATGTAGTCAGTGGGTTGGACATCCAGGAAATTTCCAAAATCATGTATTTGGAAACGTCCCTGAATAAACAAATTCTTTATTTTTCTTCAGGAATGAAGCAAAGACTGAAATTGGGATTATGTTTTTTCTCAGACGTGCCCTTACTGTTGTTGGATGAGCCGGTTTCCAATCTTGATCAAAAAGGAATAGCCTGGTATCTGGATTTAATACAAAACTATGGGACCGATAAAACTATTTTTATTTGTTCCAATGATCCAAGGGAATATTCTTTTTGTGATCAAATTCTACATATAGAAAATTACAAGGCGAAATCTTTGCTTTGATTGCTAAGAAGTTGATTAACTTTAAAATATTCTTTTTATTTAACCATGCAAAAATTACTACTCTACCTTCTTTTTCTCCTTTCTGTAGGTCCACTCCTGGTTTCCTGTGGTGGAGATGATAGTCCTGATCCCGATAAGGAAAAAACTGATGAACAAATGGCCATTGAAGCACTTACCGGAAGTTCCAATATCAACTGGGTAGTAGCCAATGGCGGGTCGGTAACCAAAGATGGCCAATCAGCCGCCGACACCTATTCAGAGTTTGAATTAAGATTGGCTACAGGGGAAACCAACAAAACCTATACGACAACCTCTAATCCTCTTTTTGATCAAAATGGAAATTGGTCTTTTGCCGGGAACAACTTTGATAAAATACAGCTGACAGGTACACAACCCGCCGCAGGCAAAGAAATATCATTTACCAGAACAGACGATAAGCTAATATTAATGTTTACTGTCCCTGTGCCTGCAAATGGCCGGATCAACGCACTGGCAGGTTCTTATGTTTTTGAATTGGTCAAGAATTGAAATGGAATAAAGATTTATAAATTAATATTTTATTCCCGGGATTGTGGAGATTATAATAACCACAAAGAAGGTACAAAGCCTTATTTCTTCTCTGTGTTAATCTGTGCCTATCTGTGGTTAAACCTTGATAAAAACTTTGTGTGACTCTGTGGTCTTCTGTGGTTAATACTTTTACCGTAATGTGACTAAAGTAACCCCTGATCCACCTCTGTCCACATGTTCGTCCTGGTATTTGGCCACGCTGGACATCCCCTGCAAGAGATTTCTAGTTACTTCCCGGAGAATTCCATCCCCCTTGCCATGGACTACCCTCAGGTCATTTAGCCCCAGCATATGACCATCATCGATAAAATTCTGGATTAAGGGCAATATCTCTTCCCCCCGCTTTCCCCTAATATCAAGATTGGGCGAGAAGTCCGCCATTTTGGAATGGGTATCATAACCTGTTCTTCGTCCAATGGCTTTTTTCTCTTTCTTTAGCGCAGTATTGGAAATCTTTTCGAGCCTATTTAACTTCACGTTGGATTTCAGCTCCCCTATGCTGATCTCCACATCATTGCTTTTGATGGAAATGACTTCCGCCATGGTACCACTATCTTTTAACCGAACGTAATCGCCCGGTTTGATCTCCCCTTCCACTACTTTTATTTCGGGTTGCCGCACCCGGGGTTTATCGGGTTTGAAGGCTCCTTTCATCTCTTCAAGTTCTTTTCTGGCCTTTTGAGTCGTCTTCTTGTCCGCCTGATTTTCTTTGATCGTGCGTATGGTTTCTTCTATTTTCCTATTGGCCTCATCCAATATACCCTTTGCCTGTACTTTTGCCTGTTGGATCAACTCTTTTTTATTGGCCTCTATGGTTGTCTTCAAATCATTGTACTCCTGAAGCCTGGTCCCAAGTAGCCGGTCCTTCCTTTGGGTTTCCAACAACACCTGTTCATATTTGTTTTTTTCAGACTCGAGCTTGTTCAGCAATTTATCATACCTCACCCGTTCTTCACCGATTTGTTCTTTGGCATAAGCTATGATCTCCTTTGAAATTCCAATTTTTGTGGCAATTTCCAAAGCAAAGGAACTTCCAGGCTTCCCGATTTCAAGCTGGTAAAGCGGTTCCAATTGATCCACGTCGTAGCGCATGGCCCCATTGACCATCCCCTGGCTTTTTGCGGCAATTTGCTTTAGGTTACCGTAATGAGTAGTGATGATACCGTAAGCCCCTGATTTATTTAAAGCGATCAGTATGGCTTCTGCTATGGCTCCCCCAAATTGCGGTTCCGTTCCTGTTCCAAATTCATCAATAAAAAAAATTGTTTTTTTATCCGCAAACTGTGTGAAATATTTCATGCTCATCAAGTGAGAGCTATAGGTACTCAGGTCATTTTCAATGTTCTGCTCATCCCCGATATCAATAAAGAAATTGTCAAAAAGGCTGCATTTAGAATGGGGCTCCACGGGAATAAGCAGTCCACACTGCACCATGTATTGAAGAAGGGCAACTGTTTTCAAAGTCACAGATTTCCCTCCTGCATTGGGTCCGGAAATTACCAAAAGCCTTTTATTATGGTCTAGACTTACCTCTAACGGAACAATTTCTTTTTGCTGTTGCTTCAGTGCCATCTCCAAAAGCGGATGGCGGGCATTGATCCATTCAATGCCTTTTGTTTTCTCTATAATGGGCCTGTTGGCCTTAATTTTTAAAGCAAACTTGGCCTTGGCCCGGATAAAATCAACCGATCCCAAGAAATGAAAAGCCTGGCGAAGCTCAGGATCAAATGTCCTCAGGGTATCGGTAAGCTGCGTGAGTATTTTCTGAACCTCCCTTCGCTCCATATACTCCAACTCTTTAAGCTCATTATTAATATCCAATACCTCCGCGGGTTCCATAAAAACCGTTTGGCCTGTTGCGGATTCATCATGGATAAAACCCTTGATCTTGCGCTTGTTCTCTGCCAGGACAGGCATGACCATTCTGCCCCCCCGGATAGTGATCGAAGCATCATCCGGAGTGTATCCTTTGGCTTTTGCTGATCTGAATATGCTGTCCAACACTTTTCTTAACCTGCTCTCCTCGTAAATCATTTGCGTACGGATAAGGGCAAGCTCCTTGGTGGCATTGTTCTTTATCTTTCCTTTATCATCAAGTATCCTTTCAATAGCCCTGAGCAAAGTGTCATCCAATGAAACCATGCCCAATAGCTGAAACAACTGTGGGTAATCCTCCTGAAATTTATTGAAAAAGTCTACACAGCCTTTTAAAGTGACCAGCGACAATCTTATTTCATGAAACTCATCCTCATATAGGTAGGTACCTTCCACCCTTGCTTTGTTCAGATAAGGGTGGATATTGAGGAAATTGGAAGCAGGGAAGATTTCACCCGAAAGGATAATTTTCCTGAACTCTTCTGTTTGGTCCAAAAGGCGGTTGACTAATTTGATATCTTTTACAAAGAAGATCTTGCTTACAAAATCAGTCCCTAAAGTACTACTGCATTCAACTTTTATTAAATCTTTGATCTTATCAAAATTAATCTTGCTCTCAAGATTGACCGGATATAACATAATTTATTGATCTCCTATCTTTTCTTTAAGCGCCAACGAGTCGATTGTCCTTGCATAGATGCTCTCCATTTTTCTCGAATCTCTCAGGTAATATTGAAAACTTTCCATATAAACACTGTCGGCTATTTGATGTTTACGGAAAACCTCCTTTTCTAAAAGAGGGTATATCTTTTTAGAAGAATCAAAAGGAATAGACAAGGAACTTGCCATTCCTTCAGCCATATGGATATCCACTAGAACCTCCACCATTTTATCCTCGGACAAAATGCCTTTTGGCTTGGAGTCAGAGGAACATGAATAGCCAAAAGAAACGGCCAAAACTATAATGATTATCTTTTTCACCCTGCAAAATTACCCATTTCCAGTGAAATTTAGGCAACAAGTAATCAGTAACTCGTTTTATTATTCAACTGAGTCCACTAAATTAGCCCTTTGGAAAGAACTGACTAATGAATCAACTCCTTAAAAAACTTAGAAAATACGAGATCATGATCAGAAAAGTGGCCAATAATCACCTTCAGGGGGATTATCAGTCCATTTTTAAAGGGGCAGGATTGGAATTTGACGATTTAAGGCCCTACCAATACGGAGACGATGTCCGCACCATAGAATGGAAAGTTTCGGCCAAAGGGCATGGGACTTTTGTAAAAACTTTCAAAGAGGACAAAGATCAGTCGGTATATTTTCTTCTTGACATCAGTGGGTCACAGGATATCGGTGATGCGGGAAGGAAAAAAATCGATCTGGGAAAAGAAGTTGCGGGTGTATTAACTTTGGCGGCAATCCATGAAGGCAGCCAAGTTGCCCTCCTTTCTTTTTCCGATGAAAAAGAAAAAGTAATCCTTCCGGGAAAAGGTCCCAAACAAGGGGTGAAAATAATTAAGGGAATATTCAATCATGTAAATAAATCCTATAAGACCGACCTGGGGGAGATGTTTACCTTTTCGCTGAACCTTATCAAAAAGAGGAGCATCATTATCGTTATCTCGGATTTTATAGATGAGGATTACAAAAGGCCTTTTAAAGCATTGGCAGAAAAGCATGATCTTGTAGCCATTCAATTAACAGATCCCCGGGAGTCGGCCCTGCCTTCTTTGGGGATTATCCCAGTATATGATAAAGAAGAGGGTAAGACCACCTGGGTAAATACCGCTTTCGGAAGTTTTTCGAAAAAAATATCCCAAACCTTCACGGCTGAAAGAGCCTCCCTTAAAGAAATATGTAAAAAGAACCAAATCAATTACCTTCCCATCGATACCAAGCAGGACATCGTCCTACCCTTGATAGAATTATTTAAATACAGAAACAAAACCATGAAACGTGGGTAATATCAAAGGATTTATTTATAGCTTTTTATTATTGGTCGTAAGTCATTTTGCCCAGGCTCAGGAGCTTAAAGTGGAGGGCTATTTCCTTCAGGACTCTGCGATGCTGGGAGAAAAAGTAGGCTATGTTCTCAAAGCCACTTATCCACCGGAGATAAATGTATTGTTCCCCGACTCTACCTTCCAGTTTGGAAGCATGGAATATCTGGGTAAAGAAACCTTCACTTCCTTTACCGAAGACAGTCTCACCTTGGACAGTGCCATTTATTATCTTTCCAATTTTTCACTTGATCCCATTAAAAAATATAAGCTTCCCGTTTTTGAAATATTAAGATACGACAGCATTAGCCATCTGCCTGAGGAAGGCCTTCTTCATCTAAAATTGACTATCGATGAAATGCCGGATGAATTGGCCTTCAAGGAAACCAATCGGTACCAGCCCATAAAGAAGGATTTCAACTATCCTTATTTAATCATTGGCCTCTCCCTTGTTTTCATCTCCAGCCTGTTGCTGTTTTTGATCTTTGGCAAGAAAGCCAAGATAAGCTGGCTTATTTACCTGGAAAAGAAAAAGCAGAAAAAATTCCTGACACGATGGGACAAGGTCAAAACGGCATTTATCACCAATCCTTCACTAGAGGCTGCTGATGAACTTCTCGGCTTATGGAAAAGCCGCATGGAAGCGCTGACCAACAAACCATTTAAAGAATGGACGGCCACGGAGACCGCCATCTATCTGGAAATGCCTGAAATATTGCAGGATTTCAGAAAAATTGAGCTGATCATCTATGCCGATAGGCCGGCAGAAGATGTACAACAGGCATGCGATAACCTAGAGAAAATCAATACCGCAACTTTTCACCAAAAAATAAAAGCATACCATGAACATGAATGATATCAATGAATTTATTTCATGGAATTGGTTTACTCCGGAAACCTTCCGATCCTTTGAATGGGAAAATCTCTGGGCCCTGCATTTATTGTGGTTGGTCCCGCTGATCATGCTGCTCAGAAAATTCATTAAACTGCTCAAAAACCCTGTCCTGGAACTCTCCATACCCAAAATGGTGTCGAAAAGCACCTCTTGGACGTATTTAAGGCTGATCCCCACCCTTTTCTTTTTGCTTTCCTTGTGGATGGTAGTCATTGCACTGGCGAGGCCCCAACGCTCCAACGAAAAGGTAGAACAATACACAGAGGGCATTGATATTATGCTCGTCCTGGATATATCAGAGTCCATGGACCTACAGGATTTCGAGCCCAATAGGTTGGAAGCCGCCAAAGAAACAGCCATCCAGTTTATCAATGGCAGGTTTGGAGATAGAATTGGCATGGTCATCTTTGCGGGGGAGGCTTATTCCCTGTCCCCTTTAACTACAGATTACGAACTGCTTACCAACTTGATCGAAGACATCAATTTTGATATGATGGATGCCAAAGGCACTGCGATCGGCAGCGCCTTAGCTGCCGCAACCAACAGGATGCGGGAATCTAAGGCAAAATCAAAAGTAATGGTACTGATCAGTGACGGGGACAATAATGCAGGAAACGTAGATCCTATCTTTGCCGCAGAGTTGGCAACAGCCATGGAAATAAAAATCTATACGATTGCGGTGGGCAAGGATGGAATGGTCCCTTATGGCACCGACTTTTTTGGAAGGCCCCAAATGATAGAAAGTTATTTGAACGAAGCTACATTGAGGGATATCGCCAGGATAGGAAACGCGGAATTCTTCAGGGCTTCCGATGATCAAGCCCTGGAAAATATTTTTGCACAAATTGACCAACTGGAAAAAGCTGAAATAATAGAAACCAGGTACCGGGAAACCCTTGATTACTACCGGGTTTATTTGTTTTGGGGAATATTGTTCCTACTGGCCTGGCTGGGATTGAAAAGTACTTTTGTCAATAATTTCTTAATTGATTAACTATCGGTAGGATCTTAATTTTACTTCATTTTACTTCAAAAATAAAGTCTGGATTTTTTATTAAACTCAGTTACTGTAAAAACTCATCTATCAAGGGTGCTTTGGTTCTAATATCTAATATCTTCTATGTGTAGATAATAATTTTCCTGGGCAGCAAAAACAATTTTTAATTCATCACAAGCTTCTTTCAATTCACCACTTCCAATGACCCCTATTCCTTCGGTTCTAAATTCCTCTGGCAAATCACACCTTGATAATTGACTCTTGATTTCACAGCCGTACAGCAGGAACAGAAAAATGACATATATACCCTTTGATATATTTAAAGTGGTTAATCTTATTTTCCTTCATATTTTAATTTTAGAGTTCCAAATAATAATAACTAAAGTTTCGCAGTAGGTTTGTTTTCTTATTTGTAATGCGTAACTTTACATGATACTAAAACAATGATAAAATCAATTACCCATAAAGGGCTGAAAAATTACTGGACAAAGGGAGATGAAAGTAAATTACCTTCCAGTATGGTTAAAAAAATTAGAATTATACTGGACTTGCTAAATGATGTTAGTATTGTCCCTCAAGATTTTGAACCGTTTAAGAATTTAAGAATACATCCCCTCAAGGGTACATTGAAAGGTTTTTGGAGTTTGGGTGTAACAGGAAACTGGCGCATCATATTCAAGTTTGAGAATGGTAATGCTTATGAAATTGATTTATTGGATACACATTAATGAAAAAATGAATAGAGGTATTAAACACAACACCCATCCAGGTGAAATATTGAGAGAGGAAGTCGTAAAAGCTAATGACTTAACCATTTTGAGGGCTTCTGAATTGTTAAAAATCACACGCCCTACGTTGTCTAATATTTTGAACGGAAAGGCTGCTATAACTCCAAATATGGCCATAAGAATAGCTAGGGTTTTTGGTGGCAGTCCTGATATATGGGTAAGGTTACAAACAAGCTATGAATTGAGGGAAGCAGAAAAGGATTTTGAAAATCACCCTATTGAGTTAAAGAGATATGAATCTGCTTAAATTCACGAAGGGATTTTAAGATGAAAGCTCATAAATAAATGACCCTAAAGGACCTATTTCGACATTGATTCTGCCTTCTCCCTCCTGAATGTTTAATTGGGAAACATTCTCTTGATCTAGTTGATCGGTGAGTAGGTAATTTCCATTATCCAACCCCCATTCTTGAATAGAAGCCGGAGGAATCCTGAGTTCGAATTCAAGAATATTTTCCTCACTGAGATTTACCAAAATTAGCAGCTTCTGATGGGTGGACCAGCGTAAAAAAGAAAAAATACGGGGATCATACCCTGGAGTGAACTGTCTGTTATGGCTGTGGATTTCTTGAAAGTTGCCCATCATGGCCGGATTGTTCAGGGTAAAATTGAGTAGTTTTTTGTAAAAGCCACGTAAGGACCTTTCTTCCTCCGAAAGTTGCCCCCCATCAAAGTGCTTATTGTTCACCCATCGTTGGTGATGGGGCACCCCGATATAATCAAAAATAGAGGTACGTGAAGGAGAACCAAAACCGGCTTTATCTGCGGCTGGCTCCCCCACTTCCTGTCCAAAATAGATCATGGTTGGAGAAGTGCTGACGGTTGCTGAAACCACCATGGCCGGTTTGCCTTTGGCCGCATTCCCTGCGAATTCCGGACTGGCAATACGTTGCTCATCGTGATTTTCAAGAAAGTGCAACATGGAATGCTTTATATCCTGGAGTTCGTTCAACCGGAGAACGAGATGGTCCGCCTCTAAATGTCCCTGCATGATCAGCTTGAGCGTATCGTATAAGCCTACTTTATCATAGAGGTAATCCAGTTTTCCCAAGTACAGGTATTCCCGGTACAAATCCGGATTGTAAACTTCAGCCAAAAGAAAAGCATTTGGATACCGCATTTTAATGGCGGAGTTCAAGTAGCTCCAGAACTCTACCGGTATCATTTCGGCCATATCATAGCGGAAGCCATCTACTCCCATTTCCATCCAATACTGGGCAATGTCACGGAATTTCACCCATGAATCAGGTACCTCCTGACCTTGCCAAAAATTAAAATGCACCCTATGATTTTCCTGATCAAAACCGGCTGGTAAAAGGGGAAAGTCTTTGCCTCCATCGGGTGCTATCCCATAGTTGATTTTTACCGTTTCATACCAATCATTGAAATGAGGTTGGGATAGACGGGAACCATTGCCGGTCCATTTGGCAGGGTTCTCTTCAAATTTCCCGTCTGCCAATGGGTGGAGCTCACCGCCGAGCGGTTGGTAACCATTTTCGGAAACCGGTACCTGAAAGTTTTCCCCTGGATTATAGTAATAATTGTTATCCCTTCTGTAAGTGACCGAAGAATCATCCCTGACGCCAAAATCCTCCACTCCTTCCGGATTATTTTGACCTTCATAGCGGCGGGCAATATGGTTGGGTACAATATCGATCAGAACCTTCATCCCATTTTTATGCGTACGGTCGATCAGGTTCTTAAATTCTCCCAATCTATTGCCTGGATCTGTCGCCAGGTCTGGATTTACATCATAATAATCCTTGACGGCATAGGGTGAACCTGCCCGCCCCTTGACCACGTCCGGGTCATCGGGCGAAATACCATAGGTTGTATAGTCATTGATAAGGGCATGATGTGGAACACCCGTATACCAAATATGGGTGATGCCAAGGGCCCGTATTTCCTGAAGAGCCTTATCAGTAAAATCATGGAATTTACCTACGCCATTTTCCTCAATGGTTCCCCAAGGTTTATTGGTGGTACTGGTGTTGCCAAAAAGCCGGGTAAAAACCTGATAAATAATTATTTTTTGTTCTGATTTTCTCTTCCTGATTTTATGTTCTACCACTACTGCTGCCTCTTTATATTTTTCTGTTGATCTCCATAACCCTTCCATCCCCCGGCCCTGGGATTTATATTCGTTGATAACCTGTTTTATGTGTCTCTGACGACCTGTATTATTGTCGAACTGATGAATTGAAAGTTAACTACCAATCCTACAATTCGACAGTCCAACAATTCGACTATTTCATTTCGCTGATCCAAGAAAATTAGTGCCTTAAGCCATTTCCCAGCCTTCTCTAACCGGTTCTTTGATAAAAGCGTCTGCTTCAGGAAGTCCTTTTGCTTTCATATTTTTGGCATCCCAATGGATTTTCTGGCCACCAAGCCTTAAAGAAAGCACCCCAAGAAGGGTGATCTCCGTCAATTCCGCACCATAATCGAAATTAGAACTTGCAGCAGGCCCGCCTTTTATGGCATCTATCCAATCCCGGTAATGGCCATTGGAGCGGGCAAGGATAGGTTCTGGGGCCGTATAGGAGTTTCTAAGACTTTCAGGGAAGATTTGTGGCCTCCGCTCACCACCATCATTTAACATAATGCCCTTCTCTCCTATAAACATTGATCCCCGGGCTGGCCATTGAAAATCGGACGGAAGAATCTCATGGATTGGGGGACGAAGACCACCAGAATACCAGGTGAGTTTGAGAGGTGCCTGTTTCCCCTGCTCCTTAAATTCGTAATAGCCAATTTCTCCATAAGGCGCAATGTCAGCATCACTATAGCCTGCCGGATACAGATGAACACTTTCCGGAGCAGATAAATTTAAGGCCCAGGTAGCAGCATCCAAATCGTGTGCTCCAAAGTCACCCAATGCACCACAGCCGAAATCCCAAAAATCCCTCCAGGTCACCGGGGAGTAAGCTTCATGATAAGGACGGTAAGCTGCAGGTCCCAGCCAAAGATCCCAATCCTTGAATCCTTTGGGCAATGGGGAGGATCCCCGTGGGAGACCTTGTAACCCAGGGATCCACCTCGTTGCCGGAACCCAGGCATGTGCCTCCCCTACTTTGCCTATAGCCCCGTCACGGAGATATTCCACCGTTTCCCGGATTCCATCGGTACTATGCCCCTGATTTCCCATCTGCGTGGCCAGGCCTGTCTCATTGGCTACTTTTTTCAGCAGTCTTGCCTCCCAAATATTATGGGTCAATGGCTTCTCGCAATATACATGCTTGCCTGCACGCATGGCCAATAAGGAGATGTAGGCATGGGTATGGTCAGGGGTAGAGCAAACGATGGCATCGAGGCCCTTTTCCTTTTCCATCATGTGCCGGAAATCAATGTATTCGTTTAATTTGAAACCAGGTGTTTGTTTCTGAAAATGCTCCTCTACCATCTTTTTTACCGGACCACGACCAGCTTCTGATCTATAATAAAATCCGGCCAGATTCCAATAGTCGGCCGGATCAGCAATCGCTGTTACCTGCACGTTATCCAATTCCAAAAGATTGGCCGTATTTTGTCTGCCTTTCCCACCGGCACCCACAATGCCGATATTTACCTTATCACTAGGGGAAACAAATCCCTGCCCGCCCAGCACATGTCTGGGTACAATCATAAAACCAGCGGCAGATAAGGCGGAGGCTTTGATAAAATCCCTTCGGGAAACTTCTCTTTTGCTTTTAGGGTCCTTGTTCATAAAGTGGTTGCGTTATTCTATGCCTTATTATTTTCCACGTGCTGTTAATGCGGCATAATTTAAAAACTTAAGCTTAAAGAAAAAATAGAAGTGAAAGGTATTATGTGGAGAAAATCAATGTGATCTTAAAAAGGTTTTGCAGATTACTCCAACAATAAGCAGAACATTTATCAGTGAAGGGGAAGAAAAAAGCAGGATATTTCTATCCTGCCTTTGTAGATCATCAATCAAACACGATTTTATAACTTGGATCATCCTCCGTAAAATTTACATTGATGATTTTTTCGGCATTATTCAGTAGGGTCTTACTGCTGGTAGTTAAATGACGGATATAAACTGTCTTGCCCAACTTATGATATCGTTCTGTCACCTTATGGATGGCCTCTATTCCGGAATGGTCGACAATTCTACTCTCTCTGAAATCTATGATGATTTCATCAGGGTCATTGACAGGGTCAAATTTTTCCCCGAAATTTGTGGCTGAGGCAAAGAATAAAGGACCATACATCTCATAATGCTTCACGCCATTCTCATCAATTCTTTTCCTTGCCCGGATTCTTTTTGAATTTTCCCATGAATAAACCAATGCCGCAACGATAACACCCACCAATACGGCCAGTGCCAAGTTATGCAATATCACGGTTATCAAGATAACCAGCACCATGACGAACATATCAGAAACAGGGACTTTCCCGAATACTTTCAGTGAAGCCCATTCGAATGTACCGATGGCCACCATAAACATCAGCCCTACCAACGCTGCCATAGGGACCATTTCAATATAAGTGGAGAAAAACAAGATAAAGAGCAGCAACACTATAGCCGCTACCGAACTGGAAATCCTGGTCCTACCCCCTGCATTCACGTTGATCAAACTCTGGCCAAGCATCGCACAGCCTCCCATACCTCCGAAAAATCCTGTAGTTAAATTGGCTACTCCTTGGGCCACACATTCTTTGTTCCCATGTCCTCTGGTCTCAGTTATTTCATCTATTAAAGTCAATGACAACAAGGATTCGATCAACCCAACACCTGCCATGATAGCCGAATAAGGCAAAATGATCATGAAAGTTTCCCAGTTCAACGGAATCATAGGTATATGAAAAGAGGGCAGTCCCCCTTTTATGGACGCAATATCCCCTACTGTCCTAGTATCAATGCCTACAAAAATCACAATCAGTGAAATCACCAGAATGGCCGCCAAAGAAGATGGCACTGCTTTGGTCAGCTTGGGTAAGTATTTGATGATCACCATGGTAAGGAGCACCAATCCTAACATGATATAAAGAGCGTTACCACTCATCCATTCTGTAATGCCCCCTGGACCTACCACTTTAAATTGGCCAAACTGAGAGGTAAAAATGATGATCGCCAGTCCGTTCACAAAACCGAATATCACCGGATGCGGTACAAGTCTGATTAATTTACCCAGTTTGAGCACCCCCACCAGGATCTGGATCAGCCCCATTAAAACAGCGGCGGCAAATAGATATTCCACCCCATGCTGGGCAACCAATGCTATTATAATGACCGCTATGGCACCCGTAGCCCCCGATATCATTCCTGGACGTCCCCCCATAATAGAGGTGATCAATCCGATAATAAAAGACGTATAAAGCCCGACCAAGGGACTTACGCCTGCTATTAAAGAAAAGGCCACCGCTTCCGGTACAAGGGCCAAAGAAACCGTAAGGCCTGATAGTACTTCATCCTTCAGATTATATTGCGTAGGACGAAATAGTCTGTAAAACATTTGTGTCATGCTTAATTTAGATAATAAATAATATGATGATGCTCTTAAAGACGGTATAAGCGTCAATAAATAAAGTGCAGGCAGAAACAACCTTGGATCAAGGTGGAGTAGGCGTGGATCTAAGTAGAGATAAATTTTTCATAATGCATTGCAAAGGTAATATTTTTTGTAAAAACAAAATAATATTTCTCCAAATCATTTTTTTTAATGGATCATTTCAATCCTTAGTTTATACCAAATTATTGGTTCCCAATCATTTAATCATTGGCTAAATGATAAAAAATTAAATGTATTATTATCATTCCTTAACTAAATAACTCCATATTTTTACTATTTACTATAAAATTCCACAAAATGTACAATTTTTCGTAATAGATGATTGGTTTTGCTGTTGACCTCACCTATTTAAATGCCTAAAGAACTATTTGTATTTCATTTTTAAATATTTTTTTGTAGTTTCGCAGAACGTAAAATAAATGAGTCTTTCATTTGATCGGCGTGCCGGACGCTTTTTTTTCAACTTCAGCTTTCCGGTAATCCTCTATATTTAATAATTTGTGGATTTTAACACCTCTCGGAGGGAATTGAATTTGATGCAAAGAAAAACCTTTGTGGTTATCAGTCACCCAGATGCAGGAAAAACAACACTAAATGAAAAATTTATGTTGCTTGGGAGGGAACCGTCGGCGCTGTAAAAAGCAATAAATTTAAAAAGACTGCCACTTCCGATTTTATGGAACTCGAGAAGCGGGCATATCCGTGGCTACTTCCGTGATGGGATTTGCTTACCAAAAAAGGATTATATTCTCTTTTATGCCCGAACACGAAATCAACGTTTGTAGATCCGAATGAAAACTTATATCAAACCTATTAGCACAGACAAAACCGGATAGTTTTTAACTGTCCGTTTTTTTATTCTCTCAGTTTAAGTTGATGTAGGCCGAGCCAACACCATCTCACCATGTACCAAAAAGAAGAAATATGAGGGCTGCCCATCATCTTTTAAAAAGAAGACCGTATATCCCTGATACATACCATAGGAAGCAATGAAAGTAATTTTTGCACTGATCCATGGATTGACCGGTACATTTTTTCCAACAGTTTGATCCCGTCGATTTCTCAGTTGGGAAAAGCCATGGAGCCTTATTTTATCATGGAAGATTTACATAATTTTGGTCTTCACTACGATTATACCCTGATGGAGTGGCTTAAAAGATTTAAAGCATCCTGGCCTGAGCTAAAAAATAATTACAGTGAAAAATTCTATCGGATGTGGATATATTATTTAAGCTCCTGTGCCGCTTCTTTTAGAATGAGAAAAAATAATTTATGGCAAATAGTGATGATCAAAAAAACATATCCAGGAGAATACAAGCCGATTAGAAAACTGCATTTTAAATCCATGGAATCAACTGTACCGGAAAATCTTTATAATGAATCATATTTACGAAATCCTTGAGGATTTATAAAACAACCGCCCGGTACATATCGAACTTAAACCGATCGTATTTTGATTATAGGAAAAGGCCAAATGGATCTGGAAAAGGTGACCTGCAAATTATGTCAATCAGGATCCTGGTATATTCAGGGGGTAAAGGCTGATCAAAGGTCTTTTTACCAATGTAGCAACTGCTATCTGATACAGGTTGCCCCAGAACATTTGCCAGATCTCCAGGACGAAAAGGCTCTATATGACACCCATCAAAACGGACCCGGGTATTTGGGATATCTTGATTTCTTAAACAGGGCAGTAAGACCTATGTTGCCTTACCTTAATAAAAACATGAAGGGCTTGGATTATGGCTGTGGACCGGGTCCGGCCATTTCCTATTTATTGGACAGAAAAGGGATTGGATGTGAGGATTATGACCCCATTTATTTTCCAATTCCTTTTAAAAAAAAATATGATTTTCTGTTTGCTACAGAATGTTTTGAACATTTTCACTACCCATTCAAAGAAATAGAAAAAATGGACAGGCTCCTCAAGCCTAAGGGAATGATAGGCATTATGACCGAAACCTTTGGTTCAGCTGAAAGGTTCAAAAACTGGTATTATATAAAAGATTATACCCATGTGATTTTCTTCCACCAAAAAACCTTTGAATGGATTGCCCGGGAATTTTCTTGGGAAATGATACATACAGATCATCATAGGGTATTTATATTTAAAAAAAACGCTATCCAGACCATATGACCGAAGAAGAAAAAATCCAGGTAAAAGCAGCTATTGAAAAAAAAATAGAGGAACTGCATGAGGAAATCAAAAACCTGAAAGACATGACCAAGCCACTTGGCCTTGACAATGCCATAGGACGGATCAGCCGAATGGACTACATCAACAATAAATCCGTAAATGAGGCCCAACTGGTACAAAATGAATCCAAACTAAGAGCCCTACATAATTGGCTGGCAAAAATTTATACTTCCCAATTTGGTAAATGCAGCCGTTGTGGTAATCATATTAATATCAACAGATTACTCTATATGCCTGAAAGTACGCAATGTGTTCATTGTGCGGCAAGATAATTGCCTGTCAAATTACGTTAAATGTATTGACCTGCAAAACATCTTCATAAAAGGCTTGCCAATAATATTATAACCAACAATTACCCAAAGGCCAGCGAAGCAACCTACAGGGATGAATACTACTTGAGATTTCCCATAAAGATATGGCGAATGGCAATACATCCATCCAGTTAACTTAGTGGCTGATATTAAATTTATATTCCCATGAAACCTATTATATTGCCATTATTTTCCACCATTATATTGCTCAACTTAGATCTTCATGCCCAGAATTCCCACATCACAGGTAAAGTAAGAGATTCCGAAACAGGAAGGACGCTCGAATTTGCCAATGTTGTTTTGTTAAATCCAGAGGACAGTACCGTGGTTGATGGAAGTGTTACCGACCAAGAAGGTGATTTTGAAATTTCCGCTTCCTATGGGCGATATTTATTGAGAGCAGGTTTTATTGGATATGATCAGTTGTTCAAGCAGTTGGAAGTAGATAAAGCTTCCATAAACCTAGGAAACCTCAGACTGTCCAGTACCGCCTCCAGCCTGGAAGAGGTGACGGTCTCGGGAGTCATTTCCATGTTTGAGTCTGACATTGACAAGAGAACCTATAACGTGGGAAACAGCATCGTTGCAGATGGGGCAACTGCTTCTGACCTCCTGGCCACCTTGCCCTCCATTCAAATAGATGAGGAAGGGGGAATTGCCATGCGTGGGTCAGGTAGTGTCTTGATCTATATCAACGGGAGGCCCACAAATCTGAGCAGTGAAGAAACGGAATCCATACTAAGCCAATTCCCGGCCAACAGTATCCAAAGCGTGGAACTGATCACCAACCCCTCTTCCCGATATGATGCTTCGGGGGTAGGCGGGATTATCAATATAATCCTTAAGAAGGAAGAAAGGCTAGGCTTAAATGGCCAAGTGAATGTTTCCCTCGGTACCAGGAACAAATATACCGGCGGTCTTAACCTCAACTACCGAACTGGAAAATTCAATTTCTATACCTCCTATAATTTTCAAAGCCGGCAATTATACGAAATAAGTGAAAGCTTGAGAAGGACTGATGAAGAAGGTGTCTCCCCTTTCCTGGACCAGGATTTTAACACGGACAATACCAATCAATCCCATTTATTACGTGGCGGGGTGGATGTTTATATCAATGATAGAGCAACAATGGGCATTTATGGACAATATAACAGATCCAGTCGGGACCGGTTAAGGATATACCACCAGCGACATCAAGGTCCGGAACGCCAGTTGGACAGCCTTTTTGTCAGAACCCTGGAGGAAGATCAAGCAGCCATAAACTTTGAATCCGGAATCACCTTTGATTATGATTTTGATACGGTGGGGCAAAGGCTTTATGCTTCTTTCAGCTATGCCCGGAACCAACAGGACAGGGTGGAATATTTCGATCAGTTATATTATAACCAATCCTCCCAGGAAGTTCCTTCCAAGCGCCAGGATCAAATTTACGGAAGACCCCAGGAAGGTTCCCTTTACATTTTCCAGGTAGATTATGAAAAGCCGTTTCCTTCCGGCAGTAAATTAGAAGGTGGTGCCAAAGGTACTTTTGATTTAAATGACCGGGGACAGACCTTTGACCAGTTGGATTTGAACAGCGGCCGGTATATTCAAAACGACAGCATTGCCAATCAATTTACTTTTGATGAATACGTAACGGCAGCCTACGGCATCTATCGGCACACAGTGAATGCCCTTGGGTTCCAGGTTGGATTGAGAGCAGAGCAGACCACCACAAAAGGTTATGACTTTAATTCAGGAACCCAGTACGACAACGCATATTTCAACCTGTTCCCAAGTTTATACCTGACTTACGAGCTTGGTCCTGAAGAAGAGCTATTGGCCAATTACAGCAGGAGGATCAACCGTCCCGGAGCTGGACAGATGGCCCCTTTTTACAATGCCCAGGATTTGCTGAATACCCGTTATGGCAATCCGGAATTGAACCCTGAATATACGGACAGCTATGAAACAGGCTATAATAAAGGATGGGAAAATTATCTGTTTACCGGTACATTGTATCACAGGAGAACCACTGATGTAATGACCCGGATTATTAGTTTATTGGAAAACAATTCGGCAGTACAATTATGGACAAATGCAAATCAAAGAAATTCAACTGGCCTGGAATTGATCAATCAGTTTCAATTTTCTTCTAATTTTGATGCCACATTGAACGGTAATTTCTTTTATTCGGAACTGAAAGGAAGCAATATCCAGGAAGGCTTTGATAATTCCAATTTCAGTTGGACCATCAGCTTGTTGAGCAATATTGTCCTGCCAAATATTGCAACGGTCCAGATCCAAGGCGAATACAGCGGGCCTATTATATTGCCCCAAGGAGAAATTGATCCCATATACGGCCTGAATGTGGGTCTCAGACGTGATATTTTCAACAACAGGGCTACGGTAAGCCTAAATGTCACCGATATATTCAATACCCGGATCTTCAGGATAAATACCACAGACAGGGAATTTTATCAGGAAAGGTACTTCAACCGTGAAACCCGAATAGGCACCATCTCCCTAAATTACCGGTTTGGAGGATTCCGGGCCAAGGAGGAACAACCTTCAGGAGGCAATGGCTATGGGGATGATCCTTTTTGATAAATAAATGTCAAACTTTTTTTCCCTGATTTGTCATTCCTTGTAAGATGAGTACACATTCCCTTGATTCCCATTCATGAAATATATTAAGTTTATAAAAAAGAATACCAGTATGCTGGTATTTGGCCTTTTAATGACTTTTCTATCCAGTTTTGGCCAGACATTTTTATTGGCACTTTACGTGCCTTTTTTGATGGAGGACTTTGCTTTAAAAAATTCCCATATCAGTACCTTTTATGCCATTGCCACTATAGGGAGTGCCTTCTTACTGCCCTATGTCGGTAAATTTATTGATAAGGTCAATATTAGGTATTATACCATTGTAGCCACTGCTCTTTTTATTTTGTCCTTGGTTTTCATGGGCATGAATGAAAAGTGGTGGTTGATCCCTTTGGCATTTTTTGGGCTCCGGATGGCTGGACAGGGGCTGTTTAGCCATATTTCGATCACCGCCATGTCTAAATATTTCAATAAAGGCAGGGGTAAGGCCATAAGTCTGGCTTCCCTTGGGCATCCATTGGGCCAAGCTTTGCTGCCATTGATCGTGTTGGGACTGATCGCCTTATATGGCTGGCGGGGGTCCTTATTTTTCAGCGCTGGTCTGGTGTTATTGATCGTCCCGGTTTACTTATTTGTTTTTCTCAAAGATCGACACTTGACCATACGGGATGAAAAGAAATCCAAAAGTACCCTAAGCCATCTACCTGAAAGACAACTAACTCAATGGGAAATCATTAAGTCAAAAAGTTTTTGGTTATTGGCCCCCAACCTGTTTATCATGTCATTTACTGTTACCGGTCTGTTTTTCTATCAATTTTCCATAGCTGATTTTAAAGGTTGGGATCTGGAATGGATGGCTGTCGGACTTACTGCATATGCCATTGCCGGCTCCGCTTCCATTTTACTTGCAGGCACCATGATTGACAGATATTCCGCCACTTTGTTTTTCCCCTTTTACCTGATCCCTTTCCTAATAAGTATGCTGTGTGTTTTATTTATTTCCAATACCTGGATAATTTTCCCATATATGATATTGATGGGTATCTCCTCCGGGTTTGGGAATGCATTGAAGGCGGCTTTGCAGGTTGAATTTTTTGGTGCTTCCTATATAGGATCAGTGAGGAGCATTTTCACCTCCTTAACGGTTTTGAGCTCTGCCGTAGGGCCAGCTGTTTTCGGTTTTATGATAGATGCCGGCTATTCATTTGATTCGGTTTATATTTTCTCTTCATTCATGCTGGGTTTGGTTATCCTTCAATCCTTTAGGGCATTGTCCCTATTTACCCTAAATAAATTCAGGTTCAGAACTAAAGCTTATTTTTCAAATGAGCATTAAAGGTAAATTTCTGATGATTTTCCACGAGCAAAGGATCATCTTTTTAGTAACCAATAATATAAAATCTGTGAAAAAATAAGTTTAGTGTGCTTGGGAGAAGCCAAAATTAATTAGCCTAAAGAGAATGTTAAAAAGGTTAGGTAAATGTTAATTTAGTTGCTTGATATGCTTATTATTGCTTAATATCGCGAAATGATCAATAGGCTATTAAACAAATGGATTGATTTTGTAAGGGATCATATCTACGTAATTACCATATTGATTTCTGCTTCACTGATAGGATTGCTATTGATTCAGTTTAACCTGATTAAACTGGAAATTGATCTGCAACGCCACCAGTTTAGCAAAGAAATAGATAAAGTTCTTGAAGATATGAAGCATATCATCAAGGATGATGAAGAATTAAGCAACCAACTGATAGCTTTAATAGGCGACAAAGTACATCCGGATTCCACAAGAGATTCCTTGGAAAAAAGCTTGGCTGTTGAAATAAGGGGGCTAACGGACAGTGTGTTAATGGAACATGGTTTAGCCTATTTGGATTACGATTTTGCTTTTTACCAGCGGATAGAGGATACCATTGCATTCAGTACAGCTATTGAGCCCCATCAGCCTGATTTTCAAAGATATGCTATCTATCCAGGGGGAAGTATAAGAGAGGCCTATGGAAAAAAGATCTTCCGTTTTGGGTTTTTGTTTTACAATAAGTCCCTGTTTATTGCTTATCAGATTTTTTCAATCCTGGTTATTACTTCTATTTTTATAGCCATTCTTTTGGGCAGTTTCTTCAGTACTTTTCTGGTTCTAAAACGGCAAAAGCAACTGTCCCAGCTAAAAAATGATTTTATCAATAACCTGACCCATGAGCTGAAAACACCCATTTTTGCCTCCTCCCTCATTTTGAAAATTATCAAAGAAAAGAAATATAAATTCTCCTCATCAACACTTGATTACCATATATCCCTTCTGGAAAAGGAGAACCATCAGCTTAAAAACAAGGTTGAAAAAGTATTGGAATTAACCGTACTGGAGAGGGAAAATCCCGGATTGAACTGGCAGGAAACTGATATTCATGAAATTATCCACCAGAAAACCGGAGTTTACCAGATACTTATCAGTGCAAAAAACGGTAATCTGAATTATAAGCTGGGAGCAGAAAAGTCTTCCATTTTTGGTGACCCCATGCACATCGGCAACATTTTGGACAATCTGCTGGACAATGCCATAAAGTACTCGGAAAATGCACCGGAAATAGGAATTTACACCTATAATGAGGATGATGATCTGGTTTTGGAAATCAGTGATAAAGGTATGGGAATAGACAGTAAGAACTTACCTTACATCTTCGATAAGTTTTATAGAGTAAGCCATGGCAATTTACATCAAACCAAGGGCTTTGGACTGGGGTTGAGTTATGTTAAAATGATGACTGAATTGCACGGAGGTAAAATAACCTTTGCAAGTAGAGTGGGAGAAGGTAGCACCATAACCCTTAATTTTCCCTTATACCAAAACAACAAAACCGGGCACTATGCATCCAAGAATATTATTAGTTGAAGATGATCAGACACTTGGGTATGCATTGAAAACCTATCTGGAAATGCATCAATTTTTTGTCTCTTGGAAATCCGATGGGCTGAAGGGGAAAGAAGCTTTTCTTCAACAGACGTTTGACCTCTGTATATTGGATGTCATGATGCCGGTAATGGATGGGTTTACCCTGGCAGAAGAAATCAAAAAAACAAACCCGGAGACCCCACTTATTTTTCTTACCGCCAGGTCCATGAAAATAGATAAGTTGCAGGGGTTTAAAAAGGGTGCTGATGATTATATAGTGAAACCCGTGGATGAAGAAGAACTCATTGCCCGTATCCAGGCCGTTTTACGACGGACCCATCCGAAGCAAAATCAACAGGCATCCTTTCAGATAGGTAAATTAAAATTTGACTGGCAAAGCCGTAGACTGGCAGCCGAAAACAGCGATACTGTCATCCTTACTGAAAAAGAAGCTGACATATTGCGGCTGCTTTGTGAAAAGAAAAATCAACTGTTGGATCGAAAAGAGGTGTTGCAAAAGTTATGGGGAAAGGTAGATTACTTCAACAGACGCAGTATGGACGTTCATATGGCCAAACTGAGAAAATACTTGAATTTGGATCCGGAAATTACCCTTATCAATATCCACGGTAAGGGCTATATATTAGAAGACTTGTCTTAGGGATCCCGCAAATAAAACGGTGTTTTTTAGCCCATATAATTCTAAAGTAAAGACAAATGCCGCAGATATCAGGCCGGTTAATAAATCAATGGCGAGTTGAACGGATTCTTTAAATACACCATTTGTTCCGGCTTGCTGTTTTCCACTCTTCATAAATCACCAGTATTTCTAATTATGTATCTCCTCATAATCATTCATGTTAGTACCTTTACTAAAGTGCCGGAGGTTATAGGAAAATGATAGCAAAACATATCGTTGGAGTACGTTGGATTGAACATCCTCAATGTAGAGCTCTGTCACATTACGCCTGATATTGTTATTCTGCCCAAACAGATCATACACGTTAAGACTTATTTCCGCCCTTTCATTTTTGAACAGTTTTTTGCCAAAACTCATATTCATAAGCAGAAAGCTATTGTCATAACCTTCTGCCAGCCCGGTATTTATTTGGTGGCGCAGATCCATCCGAAATACAAAACCTTGCCAAAGAATCCAGTTATAATTCAGCTGTGTGGTTTGGTTAAAATAATTATTGTTCAACGTAGGACGCAACGAATTTTCCACTACATTATAGGTGGACCTTGTGGAAATATTGAAATCCACCTTATCACTGATATTACTGCTCAGCGAAAATCCCCCCCTGAACCTGCTGGAATTGACAAAGTTGATCTCATTATTTATCATGCCGGGCCTATGGGTATAATTTATTCCTCCATTCAAACTGAAATTGGATTTGATAAAATCAACCGGCATCCCGTAATTCACATAGGAGCGTAGATCCCAATATCCATCCAGATTTATTGGTCTGGAAAGTTGTGAACCTCTTTCCAGGATGATTCCCTCCCCTAGTTCTGTTGGTTCCTCTGCAATCGTTGTACTATTGGAAACTTTATCATCTTCAAATGAGGATTGGACATAGGCAAAGAATGAGCGGTCTGTTTCCTGATTGTTGCTTCTATATCTAGCCCTGAACCGGTTTCTGTAGGATTGATTAAGGTCAGGGTTTCCGGTATGGAGATGGAGAGGATTGGAGTTGTCAATTACATCCTGCAAGTCACCTATGGATGGGGCGTCCGTATCGGTATCATAATCAAATTCAATTTTTTTGGATTCCGATATTTCATAATCAATCCGTAAAGTAGGTAAAATGCTTTGAAAGGAACGCTCCATATCGAAACTTCTTGGAAATTCCTGGTCATTTTTCATTTTGGCATGCTGATACTCGGCTTCCACCTGGACCCGGAATTTATCAAGGGCATATTGGTATCCTATCTCAACTTCCTGGGAAAGATATTCACTGTTGAAAGTATTGCTCAGGGCAGTATCAAGCACATTCATGGTATGGCTGGTTTCTTCTTCCCCATAAATATTGTAGGTCAATTTATCAGAATCATTGAGTCTATTGCCTATTTCGTATTCGATTTCCACCATCCCGTTCTTTCCTATCGGTTCTGTATAAGAAAAATCGGCTTCCCATGAAAAACCTCTTCTACTACGGGTTGTATGCTGGTTTAATGTTTCTTCCCTATCCTCTGCCCCATAGAAGATGTTATCTGCTTCCCGGTTGTCATCATCTTCATTGATATCATTTCCCGTATATAGACCCAGGGTAAGACTCCTCCCGCTTTTCCTGAACCGGCGGCTATAATAAATCCGGTTGTCGAAGTCAAAATCTGAATTTTCGGCTGTTAGTGTATTTTGGGTCTGGTTAAGGGGGCCGCTATCCGTGACGGTGCTTCCGGTAAAATAAGAATTTTCCTTGTCAAATTGTGCCGATACATTGGGGCGGATCAGGACCCTGTTATTGCTGTCTATATTATATTCAAAACGCATATTAAAGCGGTGGTCGATATTTTTTCTGTTATTATTACTTTCTTCCGTATATAACTGGCCTTCATCGGAAGGAAGTACATAGTCCCTGACCAAAGACTCATTGCCTACATTTTCCCTATTGCTAAACAGGTAACTCCCACTGATCTCAATTTTCTCACCCCAATCATCACTAAAATTAATTCCCAAGGTGTTGGTATTAATGATTCCATTCTGCGGTCTGGTTTCTCCCTGGCTGTTTGGATCGCCAGAGTAGTCCAATGCATTAATGTTATTGCTTAGACCAGTAACCGTAATTCTTTGATCTTCATTAAATGCGTTAATACTTGTGCCTACCAAATACCTGCCATTTGTTCCGTAGCCCACTGAAGCTTTTCCGAACAGGCCTTTTCTACTATAGGGCTTGGTCACAATATTGATGGTTTTCTCCTGCTCTCCATCATCAAACCCACTTAATTCTGCCTTGTCGCTTTTCTTATCAAATATCTGGACACTTTCTATCACTTCTGCGGGAAGGTTCTGTAAAGCTACTTTTGCATCATTTCCAAAAAAAGGTTTTCCATCCACCAGAACCTGTACTACATTTTCGCCCTGTGCTTGTATGTTCCCATCCTGTAGGCTGATTCCCGGCATCTTTTCCACGAGGTTTTGTGCACTGGCGTCCTGTAGAGTTTTAAAGGCATCGGCATTAAATTGGGTGGTGTCTCCCTTTTGCATTCCAAGTGACCTTCTTCCATTTATGGTAAACTCTTGTAAAGTAGTTGTCTCTTCCTTGAGTGCCAGTTTTCCCAGATTTAGATCCTGCTGCTGTAAGGCAATGCTTTTGACTACCTGCTTATAGCCGACATATTTCACTTTTAAAATGTATTTCCCCGTTTTTAATCCATCCAACACGAATCTACCTTCGACATCCGTAACAGCCCCTTTTACCATCGTTGAATCCGCAGGGTGCTCTAATACTACCGTGGCACCCGGAAAAGTACTTTCATCATTGGAATCATGAACACTGCCATAAATAGAAATACCTTGGGAGAAGGCTTGGGAAATGCTCAAAAATAAGGATAAAAAAAGAAGGAAATATTTCATAATAATAGGGTTAAAATAACTTTTGGGATTTTCGATATACCGTGATATGATCTGATGGAATAGCGTCTTTTGATTAATCGGCTTAAAACATCTATAGCATGACTTATTTGATGATACAAAAGAAGAGAAATTTTATACGCAGTTGGGAGAAGTAAAGGTTAATTACCCTTAACAGAAGGTTAAATGTGTTAACGAAAAGTTAAACTATAGAACCATTTATACTTTTTCTATTAAATTACACCCAGTATAGTAGAACTTAAAAACCTTGTAATAGATTATAAATTAAAAACCATGATGAAAAAAACAATTCTTATTTGTGTATTAGCTTTTTTTTCCATAGCTACTTTTGCCCAAAAGGCAGATAAAGATGGCTGGATCTCTCTTTGGAATGGGGAAACCTTTGACGGTTGGAAAGCCAGTGAAAATCCCGAATCTTTTTCCATTGTTGATGGAACCATTAAGGTGGACGGTCCAAGAGCCCATTTGTTTTATGTAGGCCCTGTACAGAATCACGATTTCAAAAATTTTGAGTTCAAGGCAAAAGTGAAGACTGAGCCAGGAGCCAATTCGGGCATATTCTTCCATACAAATTTCCAGGAAGATGGATGGCCTTCAAAAGGCTATGAAGTTCAGGTCAACCAATCCCATGGTGATTGGAGAAAAACAGGGAGCTTATATTCTTTTGATGATGTGAAGGAAGCCTACGTGGAAGACAATGAGTGGTATACTGAGCACATTATTGTACAAGGGGACAAGGTCACCATCAAAGTCAATGGCAAAACCGTCGTAGAGTATGTGGAGTCTGAAGACAAAAACAGGTCCGCAGATGCAGGTGAGAAAAAAATCGATAGGGGCACTTTTGCCTTACAGGCCCATGACCCTAAGAGTGTGATCTATTTCAAGGATATCATGGTCAAGCCACTGCCTTAAAATAAAAAAAATGATTGGGCTATTTTTGCCCCAGAGCCTAAAGTTATTAAGGGATCTACCTGTTGTTATTCTCTCTGTTATTTTTTTATCTCGCTTTAGTCTTGGAAGTTAATCAGTTGGCAATGAATCTTTCAAAAAAGGAGCCAGCTTATCAGTTAGTTGGAAAGAAAGGAGTGGAGAACTTTGAAGCCTCATTTAAGGCGTTTTGGACGGCATCATCAAAACTTTTTTCTGAACCGGCAATTACTTCAATCACTTTTACAATACTCATGGTTTTATTTTTTTAAGGTTTAACATTTATTCCCACTGGGAATAATAAAATTACATCATTTTTTATGCAAAAATTATTCCAGAGAAAAACTGTTTTTTTTGCTGAATCCCACATCAAAATGAAGTTTTAAAGCAGGTTTTTTTGTATACTATTAAAAGCTGATTATAATGTTGCTCTATAGATACAATTCGCTACCCGCACTCCCCTTTGATCAGAATGAGAATTGAAGCCCAGATAAATCACTTCCTGTTTTGCCTGATAGAAATTGTCCTATTTTTGGTTTAAAAGGTTCATAGTAAGAAAATTAAGAAAAATGCTGCAGGGCAAAACCGGTTTTCTTAGGTCTAGCGTATTTGGAATGATACCTGTTGTTTAAGTGAAGTTTTACTTTTTCAGGACTTTGTTCAGCATTTTGATGGCATTGATAATTTCCAGGTCCAGATCTTGGTTTCGGTCCGCATATTGACCTTTGGAAGTAATGCCCACTCTGATGCTTGCATAATGAATCATCCTGGCATCTGAAGGTGCAAAAGTCAAAGAAATATTACGGGTGGAGTCAATCCTAAGAACATTGCCGGTTATATTTATAAATTCATAATTTTTGTTTGTCAACAGATTTTTCTTTTTCCCTTTACGGTAATCTGTAATGGTACTTAACGGCAGTATATGTTCCAATATATTTGGATCTTTTCTAATTCCTTCCATGATTGAAAGCAGGTTCTTTTTTTGTTTTTCTCCGGTAAAATCGACGGAAACTGCTTTCTCCTTATAAAAACCGTATTGTTGGTAAAGTTCCATGAGTTCGTCAAATATTGTTTCCCCCCTGTTTCTTCTATCTTTTTCCAATTCAATCAACAATTGGATAACTTCACCAAAAGTGTATCCTGTATGGATTACTTGCTGGTCAATATTAAAAGCACAGATGGATTGTTTTTCATCCAGTGCTTGATGCTTTCCCACCTCCTTTTTTAATTCTCCCGGATTAATTATACGCCTAATACAATCCAATTCAAATTGGGCAGCCATATTATCAAGCATATCAGAGAGGTGAATGGACTTTAAGCACAGAAGGCTTTCTTCCGGGGCTTTTTGATTCCACCGGTTGAATAGGATAGCGGCCAGTTGATGGATGTTCAGGAAGATAAAAGCCCCTCTTCTGTATTTTCGAACCGCAATGGCAAGCCTCTCATAAATTGGATCAGCACACACCACAAGATCAAATTCATGTTTCATGGCATAATCCAATGCCGGCTTTATTTGAAGTGCGGTAAACGGTTTTGGATTTTGTTTTTCAGGTTCCTGTATTGGATAAATTTCCGTTATGATATCTTCTATTAAAAACCCCAGATCCAATGTTTCAGATTTGGAATAAACTGTGATTAAAACTTTCATGATACTATATTATTAGATTGTTGAGATTGCTTTTACTGATGCTCATTGGGATCAAATTTTTTCCCATCTGATTTCATTGATCAAATCCGCTACCTTCTTGATGGTGTAGACTTTTTGGGCAGGGATATCGATCTGAAACCCAATTTCTATCGCAAAAATCAATTCCAACTTTTTAAGGGGGTCTAGCCCCAGATTTTCAACCAGTTTCAGTTCAGGAATAATTTCCAACTTTGGATATCCGGTTACATCTTCGATGATGGTATAAAGTTTTTCATAGAGTTCCATATGATTTTTAATAAATAGTAAAACAGCAGGTTTTTGCTCTGCCTGGATAAAATAGTTTTACTTAAGGATTACCAGAACTCGAATGAAAAAATTTCTTCCGGTATGCCGTCAAACTAAAGGGAGTGATCACCATAGATCACTCCCTTTTTGTCAATGGGAATCCCTGATCACCTCACTTCCAGAACCTCCCCGTAAAAAATCCAGATCGGCACCCAGATGGGCCTGCTGTACATGCTTGACATGCATTTTCACATAGCCTCTTGACGTTTCATTTGGCAATGGCTTCCAATTATTTTTTCTCCTGCTCAGTTCCTCTTCATCCAGATGTACATGTAGGGAACGGTTAGCTACATCCAAGGTGATCATATCCCCGTTTTCGATGACGCCCAAGGTACCGCCATCGGCCGCTTCGGGGGATACATGAAGGATAATGGTTCCAAAAGCCGTTCCGCTCATCCTGCCATCTGAAATGCGGACCATATCCGTCACGCCCTCCATTAAAAGCTTTTTGGGTATGCCCATATTTCCCACTTCCGGCATTCCGGGATAGCCTTTGGGCCCCACATTTTGCAATACGAGCACACTGCTGGCTTCCACCTCCAACTCAGGATCATCGATCCTGGCCTTGTAATCTTCAATATCTTTAAATACCACCGCCTTTCCGGTATGCTGCATCATTTCGTCAGTGGCACAGGCCGGTTTCAGCACGGCCCCGTTTTCACAGATGTTTCCTTTTAGCACCACAATACCCGAAATCGGGTTGAAAGGAGCATCTACGGTGGTGATCACCTCCCGGTTGTAACAGACACTGTCTTCGTAATTCTCCGCAATTGTCCTCCCGTTCACGGTCAGGCAATCGTTATGAAGATAATCCTTCAGCTCTTTTAAAACTGCGGGTATGCCCCCGGCATAAAACAGGTCTTCCATAAAATACTGGCCGGCCGGCTGGAGATTGGCTATCAGGGGCACATTGGTGCTGACGTTGTCAAAATCCTCCAGTTTTAAATCCACCCCGATTCTTCCGGCAATGGCCGTTAAGTGAATGATAAAGTTGGTGGATCCGCCGATGGCAGCATTGGTGACAATGGCATTGGTAAAGGCTTCCCGGGTAAGGATTTTAGAAAGCTTTAAATCTTCCTTCACCATTTCAACAATTCTTATCCCCGATAACTGGGCAAGCACTTTCCTCCTGGAATCAGCGGCTGGGATGGCCGCATTGTGCGGCAAAGACAGGCCCAGGGATTCGACCATGCCGGCCATGGTGGAGGCGGTTCCCATGACGGCGCAGTGGCCCCGGCTACGGCACATCCCTGCTTCAGCATCGGCCATGGCCTGCAGGCTCATCTCACCCGATCGGTGGGCTTCGCTGAAGCGCCAAAGATCGGATGTGCCGATATCCTTGCCTTTGTATTTTCCTGTGAGCATAGGCCCTCCGGAGACGACCAAAGTGGGAATGTCCACACTGCAGGCACCCATGACCAGAGAGGGCGTGGTCTTATCGCAGCCGCACATCAGCACAACCCCGTCTATGGGATTGGCCCTGATGGATTCCTCGACATCCATACTGGCCAGATTGCGGTAGAGCATGGCGGTAGGCTTTATCAAGGTTTCTCCCAGAGACATGACAGGAAACTCAACAGGAAACCCTCCTGCTTCTATTATCCCGCGCCTGACAGATTCTGCCAGTTCCCTGAAATGGGCATTGCAAGGGGTGAGTTCTGACCAGGTATTACAGATGCCAATCACCGGTTTGCCTTCAAACTCACGGGCTGGTATGCCCTGGTTCTTCATCCAGGCCCGGTATATAAATCCATCCTTGCCTGTGCGTCCAAACCATTCCCTGCTTCTTAACTTCTTTTCATCACTCATTTATTTAAGCTTTAGATTACATTTCCATTAACTATAAAAATATAGGTTTAGAAAAATTGATCCCTTAATTAACTGTCAGCCGAGGATCTTCAATTTTATGTGATTTTTTTAACCACCATTTAAAAATGGTAAATGGTTTTTCCAAATATTTCCTTAGAAACTATCTGAGCAAAGAATTATTACATTGATTTAATGGAAAATCCAAAGGCGAAGATTTTTCTTTTGATAAGAAAATTTTTGGGGTATTTATTTATGTAGATCACATCTGGCTAAAGTAAATAAAAATTGGATTATTTGAAAGTTTTTACGAGACAATCACAAAAGGGTAATTAAAAAATGTTTATAAAATTTTTCAAAATTTACTCCACGATAGCAGCTAAATAATTAAATTCATCCTTCAATAAAAAAAAGAGAGACCATAGAACCTCCCTTTTTTGATTTATCTTGCGTCAAGGTTAATCGCCTTGCTTTGGCCTTTCTTTATTTTTCTTTTTCTGTTTTTCTTTTTCCAGTTCTTTTGCTAAAGGGGTCTGCTCCGTATTCTCCCCCAGCGTATCGTCACTGGCATCTACTTTCTTGTTTTTCTTTTGGCTCTCTTGTGAATTACTTTTCATATTTTAAGGAATTTAGTTATTAATCATGCTCAACTCTAAATGAAACTTTTGCATTTACCCCGTAAGAAACTATTTTACCGTCCGTTACATTGGCTTTAAAATGTTTGACATAAACAGATTCAATGTTTTTTACAGACTTTGAAGCTTCCTTTAACGCGTTGTGAACGGCATCCTCAAAACCTTTATCTGAGCCGGCTATTACTTCAATTACTTTTACAATAGACATAACTTTTAGTTTTTATGGGTTTAACGTTTATTTAATCCTTCAATGGATATTTAAAATTCAATTGGGTTATGGATCTATGGAATCTTCCTTTTTGCCAAATGACATCTTGAAATATTTGAGCCTCGAAAAGGAATGCTTTTAACTTCAAAATCAAAAAGCATTCCAGAGAAAATTAAAATTTAAAATTGTCTGTTTTAATAAGACAAGCCTATATAAAAAGTTTATTTACAGAACTTAATTAAATCGTCCCTTTCTTTGTTCCTTATGATGTTTCCCGTAAGACACAATATGTTTCGTCAACACCCCATCCGACTAATCCAATTTTAAAGGACTTCAACTCTTCTAAAACTCTTGTAACCTAGAATCTGTCCATAATGGTGGGTTCCCGCAGATTTATGCAGATATTCTGGGTCTTTCTCTCCGAATATCAACTTGATCTATAGGCGGATTTTTCTAATTATAGTTTATTGACAGACACGAATCTAACGGATGGGATTTTGGCATGGTTTTCCTTTGTGAAATATGAATATTACTAAACATATATCATTATGAAAAAAGTAAATTATTTTCTTTTTATGAGTGCAGCAAGCATTTTATTTGCATGTGGACCAGGTACAAATAATACAGGGGATGATGTTTCTGATAGCCTTGGATTGGCACCTGGATCTGGTGAGTTGGGGGAGATGACCGATCCGGAAACCACCGAACAAACTGCCACTGCAATACTTTCAGGCGCAAGTGATAGTAATGTTACTGGAACAGCCACTTTTACACAGAGGGGGGAGGACGGTGAGGTTCACCTAATGCTCCGGGCGGAAAATTTACCACCTGGGGAACATGCAGTGCATCTCCACGAGAATGGTGATTGTAGCGCTCCCGATGCTACTTCTGCAGGAGGCCATTGGAATCCGACCGATGAGGAACATGGCAGGAGAGGAGAAAATTCTTTTCACAGCGGTGACATAGAGAACATGACCGTAGGAGATGACGGCATTGGTACCATTGACATGAATGTCGAAGGTTGGTCAATCGGTGGTGAGGAAGGATCCAATATATTAAATAAGGCTGTAATTATTCATGCCGAACCTGATGATTTTACTTCACAGCCTTCCGGCGCAGCCGGTGCCCGGATAGCTTGCGGCGTTATTGAGTCTGGAGGCGAGACTGGAGATAGGCCTACAAGAGTCCCTTAATTAATGGGGTTAAAAAATCGTTTAATACTGAACTTCAAATATTCATCTTGTTTTTTGACCTGTTAGGTCAAAAAACAAGATGAATATTTTATTATTCCTCCTTTTTAACTTCTTCTTCATTTTGAGCGAGAAGGTAAGCCTTAATAAAATCGTTTAATTCCCCGTCCAATACCGATTGTACATCCGAAGTTTCATGACCCGTCCGCGCATCCTTGGCCAATTTATAGGGATGTAAGACATAATTCCGGATCTGGGAACCAAAGTCAATCCGCATTTTTCCGGACTCCACTTTTGCCCTCTCGGCATTTCTCTTTTCCATCTCCTGTTGATAAAGCCGGGATTTAAGCATTTGCATGGCCTTTTCCTTGTTGGCGAGTTGGGAACGTTCTATTTGGCAGATTATCACTATTCCGGTGGGCTTATGGGTCAGTTGAACTTTAGTTTCCACCTTGTTCACATTTTGCCCACCTGCCCCTCCTGACCTGGAGGTATGGAATTCAATATCGGAAGGGTTGATTTCAATACTAATGGTATCATCTACCACGGGATAAACATACACAGAGGCAAACGAGGTATGTCTTCTGCCCCCACTGTCAAAGGGGGAAATCCTTACCAATCGATGAACTCCTATTTCGGATTTTAAAAAACCATAAGCCAGCGGACCGTCAAATTCCAATGTTACGGATTTGATCCCAGCCACTTCACCTTCCTGGAGATCGACTTCCCTTACTTTATAACCGTTTTTTTCCCCCCACATGAGATACATTCTCATGAGCATTGAAGCCCAGTCATTACTTTCCGTACCACCGGCTCCGGGATTGATTTCCAACATGGCACTAAGCTGGTCCTCCTCGCTGCTCAGCATCTTTTTGAGTTCGAGGTCCTCTAATTTCTTTACTGCTGTTTGGTAGCTGCTTTTAATTTCCTGCTCAGGGACATCCCCTGCATTATAAAATTCATAAAGCACCTCTAGATCTTCCACAAGGGTGTTTATGTCTTCATAGGCAGAAGTCCAGGATTTTCTCGCCTGAATCTGCTTCATCATTTTTTCTGCCTCTTCCGGATCGTTCCAAAAATCGGGCTGGGCCGAGATGGCCTCAAAATCTTCTATTTCTGCAATCTTACGATCGTAGTCAAAGATACCTCCTCAAGGCCAAAATTCGGGCCTTCAAGTCTTTCAACTGTTCTGGTGTCATAATTTATTTAAGTTTTAATTTATTGAAAATAAAGGTGCAAATTTCAGGAATAATTGTGGCTATTGAAAGGTTTAATGCAGAAGATTTGAGAGGTGGGATTTAAAAAGGCTGGAAGACCGGAGATCGAAGTTGGAAAAGAGACGAGGGGACTAAGGGACGAAGGGAGAGATTCAGATCAGGACGTGATAAAATAGCTGGGAGACCGGAGATCGAAGCCGCCTGCCTGCCGAAGGTAGGGAAGAAGTTGTCTTTGTACCTTGTACTTAATGCTGTTCCTCTTCCTCCAAATAAATGATCTGGATTTTATTCCTTCCTTCGTTTTTAAAGTATTTATACCTGAACCTGGACAGGATAAAACCCGAGGCAAGGAGAGATCCTCCGATGATGGGCCCCTCTTTGCTGTATGTAAACTTTCCTTCTTGATAAAGCCCATTGATCGTTTCTGCCGTTAAATATAATGCCCCTCCTGCCATCATCAATCCACTTAGATTACTTAGGGTATGGTTGCGTTCATCTTTGTTTCTGACATCAACAGCTGCTATGTTTTCAGGCATAATGATGTTTTCTGTTAAAACCAGAAAATCCCTATGAATTTCCTCTATCCTGTCAGAAACAAAAAAATCCCTACCTTTCTGTTGATAAACAATAAAATCACCCTCTTCATATTTTATGCGGGATTTTTGGTTGGCCCCTTTTTGCAAGATCATAAACCTCTGAGCCTCTACCTGCATGGTAGTGAAACATAATAGGAAGATGAAAATGGCACTTATCTTTTTGAACATTTCAGTACTGCTTGCTGCCCGGATTTATGAATAAAAACATTTTGTTTCCCTCCAAAACAGGAAATGTTAAAATCAACACCAGAACACTTTTTTCGACATAAAATCAGTACTTTATTATCCAGCCAAAGGGGTCCTCTTGCCTCCCATATTTGATGGCATCCAAAATTTCCAATATCTTATAAGAAAATGCATCCTTGGGTTTTTCCGGTAAAGTATAATCCTGGTCACCAAGATTGATCAAGGAAATGTGGGCTATGGTCGCAGCTGTTCCTGTACCAAAAGCTTCCTGGAGGCTGCCGCTTTCCAATGCTTCTTTAAGTTCTGAAACACTTAAGAACCTTTCCTCTACCTCCATGTCCAATTCCTTGGCCAAAGTAAGCACACTGTCCCGGGTTATTCCTTTTAAAATAGTCCCTGTCGTGGTGGGTGCAGTGATCAATATACCATTGATGATGAACATGACATTCATTGTACCACTTTCCTCTATATATTGATGCGTCTTTCCATCGGTCCACAGCAACTGATCATAGCCTTGCTTTTGGGCAAGGAGTGCAGGATAAAGGGATCCGGCATAATTCCCTGCTGCTTTGGCAAAGCCAGTTCCTCCTTCTATGGCCCGGCTATAGGTGGTTTCCACTTTTACTGTGACAGGTTTGGAATAATAATGACCTACCGGACAGGTGAAAATCATAAACTTGTATTGAGAAGAAGGCTTAATTCCCAAATAATCGTCCGAAGCAAAGATAAAGGGCCTGATATAAAGGGAACAGCCTGGTTTATCAGGGATCCAATCCCTATCTAATTCCAAAAGTTTCCGTAATCCTTCCATAAAAATTTCTTCAGGAACCATAGGGATGCACATCCTCTTAGCAGACTCATTCAATCTCCTTAGATTGGCATCTGCCCTAAAAAGAAGAATTTCTCCTTTGTCATTTTTGTATGCTTTCATCCCTTCAAATACAGATTGCCCATAATGCAGGGTGGCATTGGCGGGGTTTAATGCCAATGGTGCATATGGCGCTATCCTTAAATCCTTCCATTCCCCATCTGCAAAATCAGCAATAAACATATGGTCACTCATAGTCTGACCAAAGGCTAAATTATTAAAATCCATTTTTGCCAATTTAGAGGCAAGGATTTTATTTATTTGAATTTCCATCGTACTGTTCATCCTATTATTTTCTTGGTTCCCAGGTTACCTCTTCCACGTCCAGTTCTTTTGCAACTAATCTTCCCAAAACAAAAAGATAATCAGAAAGCCTGTTTAAGTATTTTATTATTATTTCCTCCACCTGCTCCTGCTCATGGAGTGTTATCACACAGCGTTCCGATCTCCTGCATACTGTACGGGCCAAATGACAAAAGGAAACCACCTGATGGCCACCCGGCAGAATAAATTTTGTCAAAGGTGCAAGGTTATCCTCCATGGCATCTATTTCCTTTTCCAGGGCCACTACATCACCGGAATGGATAGTCGGTTTTTTTACTTTGTCTTTGCCCGGACTTGCAGCCAAAGAGGCTCCCAATGTAAATAATATTTCTTGGATTTCTTTTAAGAAAAAAGCCCTTTTATGGTTGGTTTCCTGATCTCTTAACAAACCGATATAGGCGTTCAGTTCATCAACCGTCCCATAGGCATCAATTCTCAAATGGGCTTTTGACACCCTAATACCACCCAACAGAGCAGTGGTCCCTGCATCTCCTGTCTTTGTATATATTTTCATTATACCGCCATTAACTTACTCATCCTGCGACCTCTTCCGGAATTTTGGAACTGTCCGATCATCGGAGCTATCCATGGTACCTCAATCTTCCCTGGACGAAATTATCCATCACGGGCCACATATACAAGAAGATTCTGAGCTAAGAAACGGTTTCTATTAAGTTAGGGTGGGGATTAACTACATCTGCTTCCACTATACCATCCCTGAGCCTTATGATTCTATGGGCATAATGGGCTATTTCATCTTCGTGGGTCACCATGATAATGGTATTGCCTTTCTGGTGAAGTTCATGGAACAAGCCCATAATGTCATGAGAGGTTTTACTGTCCAGGTTTCCGGTAGGTTCATCGGCAAGAATGATACTTGGATCATTTACCAGTGCCCTGGCAATGGCCACTCTTTGCCTTTGTCCCCCCGAAAGCTCATTGGGCTTATGATGGACCCGATCCTCAAGGCCCACGCTTTTCAGGGCCATAAATGCCTTGTCCTGTCTGTCCGGCTTATTGAAGCCAGCATATATCAGTGGTAAAGCCACATTTTCAAGACAGGTGGCCCTGGGAAGGAGGTTAAATGTCTGAAAAACAAAGCCAATTTCTTTGTTTCTAATTTCCGCAAGTTCATTTTCAGTCATGTCACTCACATCTTTGCTATTTAAAATATAAGTGCCTGCCGTAGGTGTATCCAAACATCCAATAATATTCATTAAAGTGGATTTACCTGATCCTGAAGGTCCCATAAAGGCAACATACTCTCCCCTATCTATGCTGATGCCAATGGATTTGAGTGCTTTCACTTCTTCCACGCCCATCTTGTAGGTCTTTTGGATATCTTTTGTCTCTATTACTTTTTTCATCCTTAAAATTTCATAATCAACTGTGAAGATAATATTTTCCATAGAAAAATGAAGACTTCTATTTGCTAAATTATGTGAAAGGGTTTTAAAGGTTTTGAAGTTGTAATTCTTCAAGGGTTTTTGGATCCAACCATTCGCTCATTTCACTTAAAGCGGCACTGGCATAGCTGTCCATCCCTATTATCCTACTATATTTCACCAAATTGATCCATAGCAAGGGATCCTTGCTAAAATCGGTAGCCTCCAAAAGAATATTGTATTTTTCCATATCATCGCTGCTTTGGTCCAGTGCCATAAATACAAGGGGGGTCCAATAGGCATTTCTTCCGAGGGAAAGATTCTGGTCAAATAATCGGCCGGCATTGCGTGGTAGGTTTTCCTTGACTTTCCCATTGACAAGCATTTCCACCATTTCCTCCAAAAATTCATAATCCTGAACCTCTTTGGAAGAATTTTCTATCAGCAAGACCAAATCGGCAATTTCTTCCTCATCCAGCCAATGTCCTTTCCTCAAAAGGATCTGGTAAGCAAAAAAAGCCCTGAAATCAGGATGCTTTATTTCTTTCAGTCTAGACAAAAAGTCCCTTTTTATCTCTATATGTAAGGAAGAGAGGCTAGAAAAAAAAACGGTCGTGTCATTGGGAAGGAGATCACCTTCCGGATCAAAATTCATCCATTTGGGGAAGGAGACATCATATCTATCCGCAATCTCCAACGTTTTTGCCTTTTGGTTCCCAAAAAACAAAACAGGCAAATGGTGAGGCCGGAAATTAATAAATCCCTTTTCTTCGGCCTGGCTAAGTTCAATAGCTGCCTTTTCAAAATCAATTTGTCCAATCAATACATGGGCAGCCATGGAATGGTAGAAACCCGCAGATTTATTGAACTGAAAGGCCATGCCGTTAATGTATTTTAAAGTTTCATTGATATAATCATCCTGATAACTTCTGATGACCCGTGTTTCCTTGAGTTCTTCTTCTATTGCCGGCTGGATATTATCAGCCAACAGACTATCAATTAAAGTAAAGTCTTTAGTGATGGTGCGTTCACTTTTGTTCGACCATTGATTTCTAAGGATTGCACGGTCCACAACCTCACCTGGATCTTCTATCCCCGCGGTATTTAAAGTAAAGCTTGCCGTATCCCCCTTTAAGTTATCAAAAGCCAATTGATTAATTTGTGCCACTGGATTTTGACCAACATCCAATGATTCATCATAATGAATCAGGTGTTTTGCCTGCAGCCCTACTTTATTGGCAATGCTCACCTGAGGGTGGCTTTCCATCTGATCCAATAAGTTGAAAGCTTCTTCCCCTCTGTTATTTTTACTGTAGAGCATTGCAATGTTGTTCAACAGAAAAGGATTGTCAGGAAAGAGAGAAAGACCCTTTTCCAAAAAGAACAGCGCCTCAGTACTTTTCCCACTTTTGTGCAGAGAGGATGAAAGCAGTAGAATATCATTGACCGATGGGTTATTTTCAAAACTCCGCATGAGGGTATTTATGGCGGAAGTGGGCTGGTTCTGAGCGATAGCCAAATGGGCAACTGCATTGATCGCCTTTTCATTTCTACGGTACCGCTCCCAAGAGTTTTCAAACAAGATGCTGGCTTCCCTGGGCCGGTCAGTGGCATAATAGTAATCTGCGGCGATATTGGTGGATGCAGTACTAAAATGGACCGCTATGATACCATCTGCAAATACAACCAAACTCAACATGGCCAAAGAGGCTCCGATTCTCATGTGATAATACGCAAAGTAATGAGGTTGGAATATGATTTTTTCTACCTGGGAGCCCCTATCCATCACTCCTGCAAAATTAGCCATTAGATATGCGTAAAAAAGCAGGCCAAATGCGATTTGACAGTAAATGAATAGATGATTCAAAAAATCGATCATCGGCCTGTTAACGGAAAATTCAGCTTTCCAAAAAACCAATACAGTAACCGCAAAACCGATCAGGTACAAGGCTTCCCCAATGATAGGTAGAAGGTAAGGTTGATTGATCTGCTCGATCTTCCTTTGGGTTTCAAAATACCCCAATATTCCTGCAATAAGGAACAGTATCAGGATAGGGGGCGTTGGAATATCCGGAACTGGATTACCTGTAATTCTTAAAAGAATAAAAATTAAAAAAACTAAATAGATAAGGAAGAGGATGGAAATATGCCACGAAATCCTGAGGCCAACTCCTTTATTCAACTTTGCTAAAAAAACAAAAAGAGAAGAAATAACAGCATGACCTATATAAAGCATGAAAATAGCCGAAATGGCAAGGCCCAACATAGATATATTTTCTGAAATCAATATTTCCCCAGAGGGTACCTCACTCAGGAAAAGCAATAAAGGCAGGGTTAACAAGGCTATGGGTATGATGACCATAGATCTTTTGAAAATATTCCAATGATCATAAAACGTATGAATGATCACTGCCGGGAGGATAAATCCAGCCATCAGGAGCATCAAGGCCACATTGGTGTGTACCCCTCCAATGTTGAGGCTATTCACCCCGGTTAAGGTCAAAAGAAAGAGAATAAAAACCATACTGAGGATAAACTGTATTCTTTTGAATAAGGAAACCAAACTCAGCCCAATACTTAAAAGAAACCATATCGTTATCCCACAGGCCAGTGTCAGCTTAGGGAATACCACAGGGGGAAGGGATTCATAATTTTGAAAAAGGAGATAATTTTCCGTTTCCAGGACGTATCGAAAAATTCCCACGTTTAGGAAATCCAAGGGGATTTTTACCATTTCCGATATAATCCCAGTTTCCAGGGGCATGCTGTTTTCGCTGAAGAAGTAATGGTAGGAAACAAGGAGGATACTTCCTATGATAGCCATCGCCATCGGCAGCCCTTTAAATAGGATAGATAAAAATTTCCCGGTTAATTTCGATTGCATTATTCCATTACCTTAGGTACACGGAAATAGTCAGAATCCTTTTGCGGCGCATTTTTCAATCCTTTTTCATGTGAAAGATGTTCACCGACAACATCCTCCCTCAGTACGTTGACTTCCGAAGACATGGTGGTGATGGGCTCCACTCCTTCCGTATTGACTTCATTTAGTTTTTCGACCCAATCCAAGATCTTGGTCAAGTCCTGAGTCATTTTCTCAGTCCCCTTTTCATCAAATTCCAATCGCGCCAAATGAGAAATTTTTTTCAGGGTATTGATATCAATTTTCATTAATTATAGTTTATTACATTTAATCAGATGAGTCCTTCAATGAAGTTGCCTAACTTCCTGCGGATTTTAGTATTAACTATCCCTTGACTGGGAATTTATAACTCTGTTATCTTCCAGCAATTGATTTTGGATAACATTAAAACATTGGCCCCTTATTTCCGCCACTGATTTCTTGTCTTTCTCATTTACGGATATAGGAGGGTGAAATACTAACTTTGCTTTTCGGAATTTCAGTAGAAGCTTTCCATCGTCCGGCAAAATTAAGTGATTATAAGATAATGTAACAGGGATTATCTGTATTTGTTTTTCTATGGCCATTTTAAAGGCACTGTCCTTGAACCTGCCCATGATCGGGAAAGCTGGGGAGGTAATCCCCCCCTCTGGGAATACAACTACGCTGCTTCCTTCTTCCAGTGCCTGTTTTGTCTTTGTTATTGATTCGCCCCGGCTTTTTAGGCTGGAGCGATCTACTTCAATGTGCAGGTTTCTAAACATATAGCCAAAGAGAGGTATCTTTCCTAAAGAACTTTTTCCAATAAAGACGATGTCTTTGTTTATAAAACCCAGCACGGGAATATCCAAATAAGAAAAATGATTGGATACAATAATATATTGTTGGTCCTTCTCCAGAAAATGCTTATTCACAAACTCCACCCTTATAAAAATAAAAGTAAAAAAAATGGTAGACCAGAGCCTGTTTAATTT
Source organism: Anditalea sp. (assembly GCA_040905145.1). Lineage (GTDB taxonomy): Bacteria > Bacteroidota > Bacteroidia > Cytophagales > Cyclobacteriaceae > DATGMS01. Next base: position 11,790 of record JBBDSC010000197.1, on the reverse strand, counting down.
ACGTCCGTATTTTTTCAGTCCTGGTATCTCTATCGTAATTACAAAAAAAGGCAGGAGTAAAATAAAAGTCAAAGCAAAAACGAGGAGCCCGTAGGTGGAATAGATTCTTCTAAAAACAGCCATTCAGTAAATTATATTCAAAAGACCCATAAAGGTCTCCATTATTATGGTTAAAGATCAGCTTATTTTTTTCACTTTAAGTGAAGTGCCTTCTGTGCTGATCACTTTTACTTTCTCACCTTTATCAATAAATTCACTTCGGGAGTAAGCAGCGTACACTTCATCTTCTATAATTATTTTACCACTGGGCAATAAGCGCGTGAGGGCCTCACCTTCCTTCCCCAATAAATCAACACTATAAAAGGAAGACGTATATCCCTCAAGCCTCTGCTGGGTATCGGCCAGGGAAAATCTGCTAAATGCCTTCCATTGATTAATTTTGGGGGCCAATGCGAAGATAAGTACTACTGCTACCATTGCGGCTAGCATTACCGTCAATAAGGCAACAAAAAAGTCGCCTGGTTGCACAAATGTAAAATCAAAAAATTCATTTGGCAACATTCCAAGGGTTAAGCCCGTCAAAACCAAGAGGATTCCCAACAGGCCAAATACGCCAAAACCTGGAAGGACGAAAACCTCCAAAATTATCAGGATTATTCCGGCCCCAAAAGCCAATAGTTCCCAATTAGCTGCCAGGCCTGTAAGGTAGTAAGGGATAAAATATAAAATGATGGCCGTTATACTGGCCAATATGGGAAATCCCACTCCGGGTGTTTGCAATTCAAAGTAAATCCCCCCAAATATGATCAGGATCAAAAACCCACTAACCATAGGGTTTAGGAAAAAAGCAATGATGTGTTCTACAATAGACATTTCATATCTGATGATATCATAATCAGTCACCCCTTGCCTTTCCACAATTTCCTCAATAGAATTGACCTGTGCCTCACAAAAGCCATGGGCAATGGCTTCAGAAACGGAAAAAGTCACCACTGAGCCAGCTTCAGTGATACCTTCAATGACCAACTTCTCATCTACCATGGCTTCTGCAATTTTCGGATCCCTTCCCTTGGCTTCTGCTGTGCTTCTCATTATTGACCGCATATAAGACTGGTATTTGTCAGGCGCTGCTTCTCCTGTTCCTCCCATCACAACTGTAGCAGCCCCAATGCTTCCACCTGGGGCCATATAGATACTGTCACTGGCTATGGAGATCAAGGCCCCTGCAGATGCTGCGTCCTTATCGATAAATACATGGATGGGGATTTCAGATTCGAGGATCATGGTCCTAATATCATCCGCATCATTTACAGCCCCACCATAGGTATCCATATGAATAATTATGATATCTGCTTTTTTCTGACTGGCCTCTTCCAAAGCCAATTTTACCCTACGGTTCATTCTTGGGTCAATATCCCCTTTAATTTCAAAAACATAAATTTCTTCCTTGTTCGTTGAATCCATCTCTCCCTGTCCAAATGAATTCAGCGATAAAACAGAGAGAATAATAAAAGCTAAAATATTACAGTGCTTCATGGTAGGAAATTAAATTTGAATATACGGATTAAATTTTAGTTTTAATGAGACACTTCGTTGTTTCAAACGCATTTAATTTAACGATTTTCCCCCTATTTATCTAAACATCCTGGATTTAATCGGCAGTCATGAGGACATGTAAACTTTAATTCCCATCGATGTTTGGAAAAGTTGCTTTTTATAAAATAAATTTGAAATTTGCGACATAGAATGAAAAGACGGACATGAGAAAAAGTATTTTAATTGTAGGACTGCTGGCATTGACCACTAGTGTTTTCGCTAAGGAATATGCATTAAGGGATTCGGTAGGTGTGGAGAAAATTGCAGGTAAATCCTATATTATCCATTTAGTTGAAGAAAAGGAAACCATTTTTGCGATCTCAAGGAGATATAAAACCCCTGTCAACGAAATTATTCAAAGTAATGAGGAGTTGAAACAAGGTCTTAAAATCGGACAGCGGATCAAGGTGCCTTTTGTAGAAAAATCGGACATACCACCTGGGGCCAAACTCCATAATGTCTCTCCTGGTGAAACCTTGTTCTCCATTGCTCAATCCTATGAAGTATCGGTTAAGGATCTGATGGCTTGGAACGATCTTCAGGGAAATGATCTGAGCTCAGGGCAAGCCTTGATTATCGAGGGGGTAGCGATAACCCAGGCTGACAATACCTTGTCAGAGCCCGCTGATAGTGTTTTAGCAGAGCCCAAAATTGAAGAAACTCCTGAAAATAAAGCAAAAGCTAACACGTCTGAAAAGCCCCCTGCTAAAGCGCCAACCCCTCCTGCTACTGCTCCAACTGACACCGTGTACACCTCCGGGGGCTGGATCACGCACAGGGTAGAACAGGGGCAAACCCTTTTTTCCATTGCCAAACAATACGATGCAAAGGTAGAGGATTTAATCACATGGAATGGACTGTCCTCCAATAACCTGTCCCTTGGACAAAGCCTTAAAGTAGGTAAAGATAAAGAAGCCACCATTCCCACCATTACTTCCCCCCCTAGTTCCCATCGATCGGAAGAAGAGGCTTCAGTTGCCGACAATTCCCCTTCAAATGGCCCTTCGGTCAATACCTCTCCTTCCAGTACAAGTACAGCTTATAAGGATATCAAAGAGATTGGACAGGCTGAGGTAATAGATGGCACAGGTAACCATAAAAAATACCTGGTATTACACCGATCAGCCCCTGTGGGGACTATCATGCGAATCAGGAATGAAGAAAACGACAGAACGGTTTTTGCCAGGGTTGTTGGGGTGCTTCCCGATACAGGAGATAATAATAAATTGATCATTAAGGTGTCTGAAGCAGCCTTTGACCAGCTAAGAGCGGTAAATTCCCGGTTTCCTGTAGAAGTTTCCTATTGAGGAGCGGTTAATATACACGCCCGCCTCCGGGAGGCGGGCGTGTATATTAATTATATATGGGATTAACCCCGTGCTTTTGAACCAGATCAGGCCCAAATGAATAAATTCCAACTCATCTTCCATCATACCTTTAGGTTCATCTGGAACACTGTTTTTATTATCTCCTACCCTATCATGGCGACCTTCGGGTTACTTTTTGTGGGATTCACCTATGTTTTTTCAGGTATCTCCAAATTGCTTGCGCGATTTAATTCTGCCGAACTCCAGCCTGACATCATCCAAACGGAATGGCTCCCTATCGCTCCTGAAGCTGAATTAATAGAAGGAAAAATCCATAAGCAAATCATGTTTGGTCCTGTTTGTTATGAATTGAGAAGAAAAGACGGTATTCCTTCCGTATTGGAAGAACATATATTTGGAAAAAAAATGAAAGTGATTGAGGAGGGAATATTAATGGAAAGATGGAATTCGACGGATTTAAAAGATTTACCTGATTTTGATATCTGTTTATATGACCCTGATGCTGATCATCTAACTACCTTAACCAATATTAAATGTTTTGATTGGCACTTGTCAGAAAAAGTAGAAAACCGTCTTCTCTTTCTGTGGTTTGATGGAACCCAGGGAGGGGAAGTGAAAGTGGCGTTATGAAAATAGAGTTAAAAGATTTTTTGGATAAAAAGGTCACACATTACAATCAACCGGATTTTATCCCAATGGACCCTATCACTATTCCCCATCGTTTTACCGTAAAACAGGACATAGAAATTGCAGGATTTATCGCAGCGACCCTTGCGTGGGGACAACGAAAGACCATTATCAATAAATGTATTGAACTGCTGAAAATGATGGACAATGCCCCTTATGATTTTATTTTGCACCATAAGGAGAGTGACCTGAAGCCTTTTCTTAATTTTAAGCACAGGACTTTCAATGACGTTGACACTCTTTATTTTATTGATTTCTTCTCTAGGTTTTACAGGGATCATTGCAGCCTGGAAGAGGCTTTTTGCATTGGATTGGATGATTCATCCGACATTATGGAAAAATTATTGATCAATTTTCATGCGCTTTTTTTTCAAGATCCGGAAGCGCCTCAAAGAACCCGAAAGCACATTGCCACCCCTAAGAAAAGAGCTGCTTGCAAAAGGATCAACATGTTCCTCCGCTGGATGGTGCGCCAGGACAATAATGGGGTTGATTTTGGTTTGTGGAAAAAGATAAAGCCCTCCCAATTGATCTGCCCCTGTGATCTTCATGTGGACAGAGTAGGGAGAAAACTTGGGCTTATTAACAGAAAACAAACCGACTGGCTCACCGCTATGGAATTAACGGAAAACCTGAGGCAATTTGATCCGATTGACCCGGTCAAATATGATTTTGCACTTTTTGGACTTGGGGTAAAAGAAAAATTCTAAGACACTTCTTTGCTTTTTATTTTCCCCAATTACCGGGATCTTTCCTCCATGAGGTAAGGGAGGTCAAATCAGAATCGGAAACATAGCTTTCTTCTATGGCTTGGGGCAACATGGATTCATAATCACTTAAGCATATTAATTTTACGCCTGCCTTTTCGAAGTTTTCACTGGCAATTCCAAAACCATAGGTAAAAATAGCCACCATACCCAACACATCAACTCCTGATTCCCTAAGATCATTGACGGCTTTGAGTGAACTTCCACCCGTGGAAACCAAATCTTCTACAACCACTACTTTTTGACCTGCAGTTACTTTTCCCTCTATCCTATTTTCCATGCCGTGGCCTTTGGTTTTGGACCTTACGTACAAAAAAGGAAGATCCAGGGCGTCTGCCAATAAGACTCCTTGGGGAATGCCCGCAGTGGCCACTCCTGCCACGGCTTCTACCCGCTGGAATTTTTCTTGGAGCACTTTTACCAGTTTCTCTTTGATCAGCGATCTGACTTTAGGAAAGGACAAGGATAATCTATTGTCACAATATATGGGGGATTTCCATCCTGACGCCCAGGTAAATGGCTGATGAGGCTGTAATTTGATGGCTTTGATTTCCAATAATTTTCGGGCTACTAACCCTGCCGTAGTTGTGTCAAATAATTCCATGTTTAAAATTAGTCGGAAAATCTTTATGCATCGTTGTGAGGGCTAAAATTTTTTCTGCAATTTTGAAACGAAAACTCCGAGTTATGAAAATTTTCATCAATGATAAACCATTGGATCTTCTTTCGTCAGAGGAGCTGATGAAGGGTAAAACATTTGAATGCATCTACGATAATCCCAAGGATCTGCCTTCTTATTCCGAATTTCACGATGATGTATTGATTACAAATCCTTCAAAAAATATTATCATCAAACTTCTTTATTTGCTCCGGACCCGAAAACTTAAAGATTTAGATTCCATTACCATTGTTTCCAAACAAAAAGAAGAACTTAAAGAATTTATCAAAAGTCGGTTTTCCATCATTAAAGCAGCAGGTGGTGTGGTTTCCAAAGGAGATAAGGTGCTTTTTATTCATCGTTTAGGTAAATGGGACCTGCCCAAAGGAAAATTTGAAAAGGGGGAGAGCCCGGCAGAGTGTGCAGTTAGGGAAGTTGAAGAGGAGTGTGCTATCCAGGTCAAACTGGGACCTGAAATATGCAAAACATGGCATACCTATACTCAAAATAGAAAAAGCATTTTGAAAAAAACCTATTGGTATGTAATGGAAAGCATCAATGATAATGACCTGAAGCCTCAGCTGGAAGAAGGCATCGACGACGTACAGTGGTTAACCCATCAGGAGGCAAAAACCGCTCTGATCAATTCCTACCCCTCCATGCGTTATCTTTACAAAAGATTCTTGAAAATGGTCCCTAAGGTTCAGACTTCATAAGGAAGAAACTTATTGACACTTCCTCCATATCGATGTACTTCCCTAATAATAGTAGAGCTAATGGAGGAAAATTCCGGAGAGGTGATCAAGAAGACCGTTTCCAACTCTTCATTTAAATACCTGTTCATTTGACTGATCCTGTTTTCATATTCGAAATCAGTTGTATTCCTTAATCCCCTTATCAGAAAACCTGCTTCATATTTTTTGGCTAACGTAGAAGTCAGTTCATCATATACCACCACTTTTACAGCTGGTGTGCTATTATACACTTTTTTGATTTTTGTGACCATCAGGTTTATATCAAAATACCTGGTTTTTTTGGTGGAATTATATCCTATACCTATAATAATTTCATCAAATATATCCAACCCTCTCATAACAAGATCATGGTGACCATTGGTATAGGGATCAAAAGAACCAGGGAAAATGGCTGTTCTTTTCATTTCATTCAGAGATCAAGCAGTCCAAAATGCCTCAAGCATCTTTGTTTCCTTTAACTTTTCAGCACCTGGGGAGAAGGTTTGATTGCTCTTGGGCTCGAGGAGCAGTAAGTTTTTAAAGTAATGATTTAAAACATCAAGATTCACATGAATTCCAGTTATATCCCCTAGGAGAGTGATTTTGCAATGCATGCGGTCAAATGCCAATTGGTGAAGCACTGAAAAAGCATATTTTAAAAATTCCTGATCACTTTCTACTGGGAATCTGTTGAAAACTTTCAATTCATGGTTGGCAAACCCGGCTAAATACATGTGGTTCCGTTCTGCCACGATCATCATTTCCTGACCCAGCATGTCATTCTTTCCTTCTAAAAGATAAGAAAGGACCAGGGATGCACCATGGGTCACTTCCATATCAGGAAGTGAATTGTCCAAAAAAGAAAGGATATCCTTCTCAATAGCCCCCACAACCTGTATCTTGTTGCAATCAACACCTTCATAAAATACTTCCTGTTTTTCCGCATCTACCCCTGTGCTGAAATTCAAATAGGTAGCTTTAACCGAGGGATCAAATAAAACACTTGGAACAAGGCAAAAATAATTATTGTGAACATATAATTTTCCGGCCGTATTACTGGCATTTATCAGGGTATCATTTTCTATAATATCTTTTAACTCTAAAATATTACTGAACGAATGAACATGCCCTCCGATTACGGCACCATTTTGGTTTCTGGCCATCAGGACTAAAAAATCAGTATATAAGAAAAGCAATAAACCTGATGTTTGGTCAACATCAAATCTATCGCTATATAATTTTTTTGGAATATTTTTTCCCTGCTTATCCAAATTTATTCCCAGTTACCTGAAGTAGAGGCCTCAGTTCTTGAGCCTACTTTTAAAGCTCTTTCATTATTGTTCAACATTCTTCTCGGATTAATCGGTTCAGGATCCCTAATTTCAAATACACTTATTTCCCTACCGCTTCTTTCAACTTTGTCCGCGAAGAATTCAAATTGGTTTCCTCCTGACCCAGGAACAATATGAAGGGTTTCAATATTGAAATCCGGATACTTCCTTTCATTAAACAGGGAATCCATCACATCTACCGCCCCCAAAGTATCGTAATTAACCGTCGTTTCTTCCTTACCATAATCCAACAACTCTGTCGTTTCTGTCCTTTGGATAATAAAAATATCTCCATTTTCAATAAAATTCTTCAGGTCGTTCCAATTGCCGGCATAATCCCCGTTGGCTGCCTGATAGGCAATTTGTGCATCCCGAAGCATTTGGAGTTTTTCAATTATTCTGGCCTCAGTTCTTGCTACTCTCTTTTCTTCCTCCATTACGCGGTCTACACTTTGATAAAGCATATAACCCAGACCCAAAGCGACAATTAGGAAAACAGCTGATAAAATTTTGTTCAGATTCATTTTAGATAGATTTGTTCGTCTCAATAAAGGTTGATGGTATTTCTATTAAGGTGCTATTTTATGCATTTATTTTCAAAATAAAAATATCCTTTCCATATTCTTATATCATTAATTGAATTTAATTCCCAAAACAGCTGATGTTTTTCCTCTTTTTTTATTTTAGCGATTTCATCAACACTAAAAAACCCCATGTCTGTAATTATTTGCCGGTCATGGGCCAGCTCGGGATCATACCCAGCCCTTAAGTTACCATTAAGTTTGATTACCTCAAAATATAATTCCACCGCATGTAAAGGAGGTTCCAGAAATTCATGAACAAACAAAAACTTTTTTACTTCGATTTTTAAGCCTGTCTCTTCTAAATATTCCCTTTTCAGGTTGTCTATGGCATCGCTGCCATATTGCATACCTCCACCGGGAACATTCCAGAAATATCTATCTGCTGCCATTTGGTGCTGGATCAACAAGATTTTATCCTCTTTAAATAAAACGCCATTTACCCTTAACCTTAACCTCCCACCAAATTTCTTCTCAACTTCTTTTTCTATGTTATACATATATACAGTAGATTCGCCTTTGATGAGTAAAGATAATCAACCCTTACCAAAGCCTTCAATTTTATTAAGGAGAAATTTCCCCCACGAAGCTACCAAAGGACAGGAGGATTTTTTTCACCAAATGGATGCGTTTTTAGAGGCCGGGTTTAACCAAAAGGCCACTTTTTTACTCAGGGGATATGCAGGTACCGGTAAAACCTCGGTAATCTCCGCCTTGGTCAAGTCGCTCCCCAAACTTAATTACAGATCCTTGATGCTGGCCCCCACCGGCCGGGCGGCAAAAGTGATGATGGCCTATGCCGGCAAAGGGGGATATACTATTCATAAGATCATCTACAAACCAAAGGGGGACATGGGATCCGTGGGCTTAGGTTTTGAGTTATTGAAAAATTACTATAAGGATACAATCTTTATAGTGGATGAAGCCTCCATGCTTGCAGATGATGGCGGAACTGGGGGCAATCTTCTGATGGATTTGATACAGTTCGTATTTCAGCAGAATTCCAACCGTCTGATTTTAATTGGCGATACCGCCCAATTACCACCCGTGGGAAGTAAAAACAGTCCTGCACTGGATAAAAATTACCTTACCCATCATTATAAACTGGATGTCCTGGAAGCTGAGTTGACAGAAGTAATGAGACAGCAATTAAATTCGGGCATATTGTACAATGCGACAAGGTTAAGAAATGAAGTGATCAAAGAAAAGCCAATCATTTCCTTCCTTTCTAAAAGGTTCAAGGATTTTTATAAAATGACGGGCGAAAAATTAGAGGAAGGACTTCGATATGCCTATGATAAATTTGGCGTGGAAAACACCATCATTATCACCAGATCCAACAAAACGGCGGTTCAGTACAATCAATATATTAGAAGGACACTGCTTTTTTATGAAGATGAAATTTCTGCCGGAGATATCCTGATGATCGTAAGAAATAACTACACTTACATGGCCGATTCGGAAAAAGTAAATTTTTTGGCCAATGGGGATTTTGCAGAAGTAAGAAAAATCCGTTCATTTGAAGAAGCATTTGGTCTAAAATTTGCGACCGTGGAGCTGAAGTTGATAGATTATCCAGAGGAGCCGTCTTTTGAGGCCAAGATAATTTTGGACACCCTTTATTCCCAAACTTCGGCTTTGGATGCTGATCAATCAAGGGAATTGTATAAGTTTGTATCGGAAGATTATGCAGATTTAGACAGTAAAAGGGAAAAAATGGAAGCCATAAGGAAAGATCCTTATCTCAATGCTTTACAAGTAAAGTTTGCCTATGCGCTTACTTGTCATAAATCCCAAGGGGGGCAATGGGAGGCAGTCTTTGTGGACCAGGGTTATTTATCCGAGGAGCAATTGGATAAAGAATACATTCGGTGGCTATACACTGCCATGACAAGGGCGACCAAAGAATTGTTTATGGTGAACTTTAATCCTAAATTTTATATTAATGAAGACAAGAATGCATCAAATTAAATTAACCCATATTAAAATGAGAAAGCTAGTATTGTTCATGGCAATGACCTTGTTGGTATTTTCCGCACAAGCACAGGAAAAAGAAAAGGAAAAAGCCGATACCAATGGCCCTGTTCTCACCTTTGAGGAATCGTCAAAAGATTTTGGTGATATTACACAGGGAGACAAAGTAGAACATGTTTTCAAATTGGAAAACACAGGTAATTCGCCTTTGGTTATTTCAAATGTAGCAGCCACCTGTGGCTGTACTGTTCCGAGCTGGCCCAAAGAACCCCTCGCTCCAGGTAAGACTGCAGAGATAAAAGTGACTTTTAATTCCAGTGGAAAAATGGGCAAGCAGAATAGCGTTGTAAGAATTTATTCCAATGCCACCGAACCCATAGAAAAAGTATCCATGATTTCAAATGTCCTTCCGAAAGGATGATAACCATAAAAAGCCTCGGAAATCCGGGGCTTTTTTTTAAAAGAGGCGGTCTGCGAATTCAACCGTGTAGGTTTGGCTTTTAATTTCCCCACAAACAATTGGGGCATTTTTTAGTCCACATCAGGATTATACGTCTTGTTGTATTGGTTAATTACAATCTCCTCCAGGTTCCCCTCTTTAAAATTAAGCTTTACTTCATCTATTTTATTTTCTTCAGGGATATAGGCAAAGTACCACTGCGGAGAAGTGGCCATGTTGGCATCATATTCTTTGGAAATGTCTTTTGTCAGCAGGGAAATGTGCTCAAATTTATTTTATAGGAATGGTTGTCGCTGATGGCTTTCAGTTTCCCATACAAGGTTTCCACCTTATCCCCCGTTCTGATGGCTGATGAGGAACTTAGGTTGTTTGGCCATTTATCCAGCTTCTTGCCGCTATTGAGGAAAATGCTTTTGATGCGGCCATCCTCAATGGCTATCTGAACGCCTGTGGATGTTCCGGACTTTTCATCCAAAAACACCGACTGGTACAACGGCAGCCGGTCTTCCAGGCCAGTAAGGCCGGAAAATATATTGGATACGATATTCAGGTAGGTTACGCCAATTGAATCTCCGAGATCTGTAACAGCAGCATAAACTTTGTCGGCGTCCTCTCCAGTGAGCAAGCCCATATAGGTGCCCGAGCTTATGGTGTCGCTGGCCATTAAAAAAAGACGATCTGGTTCTGTGATGATCATGGGTTCGTTGGTATCATCAGGAAAACAACTGACAAAAAAAGCAGACAGGGCAAATAAAAACGGGAAAGTATTTAGGTTCTTCATAGGTGTATGGAGGTTGAATGGTAAACAATACATTTAAACCGGGACGTAACCCTTCTTCTTTCTGTCTCAGAAGGAATGAATTTTAAACGGCATTTTTAGGAATAAATGAGAAGAAGTGATATCCGCAGTTGTTCCAACTATGGTAATGTTAATTTTTGAGCAATGGTCGTGACGAAATTCAATTACATCAAAGAAGTCGTCTTCTGTATAATATAGGTAGGTTTTTGTAAATTGTATATTGTCCTTTCAAGATTTACAAACATTATTGCATCAATTTCCTCTCCCATTTCTCGGGTATGTATCCATCTTGGCAGTCAATACCAAGGAATTTTTGAAAATAACCGTCAGCATTTAATATGTTATACGTCACAGAAAACAACTTTTTCAGAACCGCAAAATTAACTTGTTGGTCTGACGATATTTTTCCAGGCCCTAATTGAATAGTAATACCTCTTTATCATTGTCTATTGCCGTCCTGTTTAGGTCGTCATAAAATTGGGCATTTAGCCTCGGTTAAAAAATCGTAGAGCATTACGGAGCGATAACCTCTCCTCTGAGACATAGCTTGCTAAGTGACCTGCCGGAAACCCTTATCTGCCCTATGTTTTTAGCAATTGTTGTGCTTTAGTTCTATTTTTTCATTTCAATTGACCCTAAGTTTAGTTTACAAACCTTCCTTAATACTACCTTAGTACACTCCAATTTTTCTTGATCAAATATAACCACGTTATTTCCGACAGGGTGTAATGAGCTGCTAAATCGAATTCCACTTGCACCCGTGAAAATCTTTATGAATTCACAAATGAACTGAGTCGGAATGTATTCTATATCCGTATCATATTATAGTACTCCCCAATCTTAGGACAACAATTCTACAATGTTAATTAAATTAA
>JBBDSC010000196.1:0-19528 GCA_040905145.1 Anditalea sp. | reverse complement strand
CTTGATACTTCTTCTTCTGACATCCGACTTCTGTCTCCCTCTCCCTTCGTCTGCAAGTGGTTTCTTTTCCATCATTCCCGTATTCCCCTTTTTCTTCCACAAACCGGTAACATATAAAATGCTGGGATGATATTTAGTATTGTACAGGGACATCCCTGGAAGTGGCATATGCCTTGGAATAATCCAGAGTTCCGGATTGGTCTGCTATGTATTGAATTCCCTGCAGTATGTGCTGCATAAATGTAGGATCTTCATAATCCTTTATTTGGTGCCCTAAAGCGGTCACCCAGACATGCCCCCCATCAAAATCCTGATACCATACTGCCGGATAAAGCTTGGAAAAAGGAACGGAAGAGGCATCAATCCTTTCCTTTTGGTCCTGGTCCAGGGATTCCAGGTTATGGGCCATAATGACCTTTATGCCAGGATAAACCTCCTTCATGAAATAACATTCATCCTCCTTCTCCCATACTTTGGGGAAATTTTCCACTGAAGGATGAGTGGGATCAATCACTTTTAGTTGATAATTCTGAAATCTTGTATGCCAAACAAATGTCCCACCAATCATCTTTTTGAACCATTCCCAGTTCCTTTCCGTCCCCATTACAGAATGGATTCCTACAAATCCCCCACCTGCTTGAATGTACCTTCGGAAAGCTACCCGTTGTTCATCATTATCGAAAACATCATTGTTTGTGCTGGGAAAAACAAGGAGATTGTACTCCTTTAAATTTTCTTCGGTGAACAAAGATGGATCATCTGAAACAGTGACTTTAAACCCATGCTCCTCCCCCAATTTCTGAATGGATTTGACAGCATAAGGGATATTGTCATGGACAAAGCCTTCTCCGTTTTTGGTGTAGACCAATACTTGTAAATTCTGCAAGCTTTTGTCGTGGGCTTCCGCATAATTACTGATAAGGGATAAGCCGATAAGAAAGCAGCATATCATCAAATTCTTCATTTTATTATCAAGCATAGCTTTGTGACTTGGTTATTGTTATTATAATGGCTATTGGTTATTAAGAATTGGTTACCGATTACTGATCACCGATTACCAATACAGGTTTCTGGTTAATGAACTGGGGCCTCGCTACTCCTGAATTCATAACTCATAATTTATTATCATTCATCATTCATCCTTATTCGCTAAAGTTATTTTTATTTCCGGGGGATGGGCATATTGTTGCCATAGCTTTTCAGCTTCCTCTGCCGATATTTTTTTATCGGAAACATAGAACCGATAATTCAATTGATAGTTTTTACCCGGATCCAATCTCCAGTCCTTGTCTTTGGTGGGGGAAAAGTTGGCAAATACATCGCCCCGGTCATAAATATCTTCAGGCCATATCCTCAAAGGTTCCGGATGATTATAATTGGTAGGAAATGACATCATCAGCACTGCTGCATATTCCTCGTCTATCTCCCCTTGTACAATAACCCATCGGGCGAGGCTTCCATCTGCCTCCTTTCGGTTTTTTCCTTCTGAAGTCAGGGTTTCACTGTTATCTTTATGCCATTTTTCTGTAGCTCTCCAGCCCAATCCGCCGTAGCGGTACTCTTTTAAGGTCACGGGATTGTCAGTGGCACAATTAAGCAGGATTGAAATATCCGCAATATAAAAGTCCTCTCTGTTTTCCTGCTGGTAAATTCTTACAGACTGGACTTCATTCAAGGCTATTTCTTCAGCATCATCATCAAAAACCACATGTTCGTGTAGTACTTTATATTCTCCAAATACCGACCCATTAACTCTGGATATAAAATTGCCAAAGCGAACGGTGCCTTGCCTTTCCGCCAAATTCCAAAAATCAATGGTTTTCCCTTTGTATTCCACTCTTGTCCATGGATTCCATAATCCATAGTGGTGATAGTGATCAGACGGTTGTATACGGGTCAGTTCTTTCCCTGCCGGGGACCAAAATGGATGAATAAAGCCACTTCTCTTAAAAACATCATCGACCCCTTCCGGAGGGAAAAAAGTAGCAAAGTTATACCGCAAAAGAGGCTGCTTTGCATTCCCCAATATGATTCCACCATCTTTAATCTTGGCGAATATGGTGGGCTGGGGCGAAATTGAATTTCTTTGTATGACCTTGAAAATCCTTTTGCCTGTAGATGACCTTGGTTCAAGTATCCAGAGCAACTTTCTACTGCCGCTGTTTTCAATTTGGAAACTGATCCGCTCCTGCTGCCCATTCACCACTTCCACAAAATCAAGGAGGGAGTCGGCTAAATGGGTGATCTCATTTAAATCTGTACTCACTGGGAACCCTGAATCAAAATCATAATCAGGTACATTTACTTCTAGTGCCGCAATTTCCTGGGCAAAAGTCTTTTGAAGACCATTGAAGAGTAATATAATAGAAAGGACAAATTGTAAGGTTATCTTCATAAAGCATCAATGAATGAGTGGTAAACATATAAATATTATTTCCCTATAACAACCGATTTCATAAATATTTTTGTGTTATGAATTGGAGGAATTAAAAGGTAATTGTACAAAAAAACATGCTATTCTGAATAATAAATTTCCTAAAATTAAATAAAATCACTCAAGAGAAATAATAGCATAGTAATCAGAACCTAAAAAAAATCAAAATCATGGAGTATAGGATTAAGAAAGGTACAGATGCTTTAATTTAAAAGAAAGAGTTTCTAAAATAAATATTTTTCAGTATTTAATAGATCATTATTACTTTTTTATAGAATTTTAAGTTGATTTTTAGGACCATTAAGGCATTGCATTCGATTTTTTTTTATTAATATTACCATTATTTTAATTATTAATTTGTTGGAATTTTAAATCAGAAAGAAAAAGAAACCCAGCTAAATGCTTAATATTAGATAATAATTCTTAAATACACTCCTGCAATTTTATCTTCCTGACAATTTTCTTGGTAAAATTGATAAATATGAAGAATATATAATATTTTATGAAACCGATTGCATTTTTATTTATTTTCTCTCAATCATCTCAAAAAATATGGATAAAGAGATAACCATTTATGACATTGCCAAAGATCTGAGGATTTCACCTACTACGGTTAGCCGCGCACTCAATCATCATCCGGGAGTTAATGAACAGACAAAAAAGAGGATATTTCATGCTGCCAATGAAATGGGCTATCGTTCCAATATCTTTGCCTCTAACCTCAGAAGCAAAAGGACCAATAATATCGGGGTAATCGTTCCCAGACTTAACAGCCCCTTTCAATCTTCTGTCATTGCCGGCATGGAGAAAGTAGCCAATGAGGCGGGGTTCAATCTGGTGATAAGCCAATCCCTGGAATCTTTGGAAAAAGAAATAGCCAATGCCAACATGATGTTTAACAGCAGAGTGGATGGGTTGTTGGTTTCTTTGGTAAATGACCCTGCAAACATTGATCACTTCAAGCCATTTTTAAAAAAGGGCATTCCGCTGCTGTTTTTTGACAGGATAGCCGACGAGGAACAATGCACCGGGATAATTATAGACAATGTGCAAGCGGCCTATAATGCTACTCAGCACCTGATTGCCGAAGGTTGTAAAAACATCGTGCATGCTCTGGGCAATATTAAAATCAATGTTTATGCCAACCGCTTAAAAGGTTATAGATATGCTCTAATGGATAATAATTTTCCTTTTTTGGAGGAAAATGTCATTTATTCCGACCTTAATGAAGAGGCAGGGGAATACATCGTTCAAAAGATTTTGAACATGAAAGAAAAACCAGATGGCTTATTTGTTTCCAATGATAGCTGTGCTGCCAGTTGTATAAAAGTCCTAAAACAGGAAGGCATTCGGATTCCCGAAGACATTGCCGTGGTAGGGTTTAATAACGATATGCTTTCGAGATTGATAGAACCCAACCTCACTACGGTTAATTATCCAGGTTTTGAGATGGGGGAAATAGCGATGAAAAGCCTGGTTCATCGTCTCGGAGGATTATTGGGAGAAATACTTCAGAGTGCCAATACCATTATTTTACGCTCTGAACTGATCATTAGAGGATCTTCTTTAAAATTGGGGAAAAGCAAGGAAAAAGCCGCCCACCTCTCTCCAGGTCCGAATTGAAAAATAATTTGTTTTGTTTTTGACAATTGATAATAAACTTCCATCTTTATTCACCTATTAACCATTAGCCAAAGTAGCATGGATAAAATTTCAGATATTGATAATGTAGATCTTAAAATCATCTCCTTATTAAATGAAGATGCCAAAACGCCCTATACGGAAATTGCAAAAAAAGTCTTTGTATCTTCCGGAACAGTACATGTAAGAATGAGAAAATTGGAAGATATGGGCATTGTGAAAAGTGCTACCTTAAATATAGATTTCTCCAAGCTTGGCTACGATATATCTGCTTTCCTTGGAATATATTTACAAAAGAGTTCTCTTTATGATAATGTCATAGATAAGCTGAAGAAAATCCCGGAAGTGATCCATGCTTATTATACTACCGGGAATTATAGCATTTTCGCCAAGATCATTTGTAAAGACACTAATCATTTAAGAGACGTTTTGAATAAAATACAAAAAGTGGATGGAATAGATAGAACAGAGACTTTGATTGTGTTGGAAGAAAGTATCAACAGACCCATACATCTTTTTTCAGAAGAAATAAAAGGAATATAAGTTTTTTAGATTAAATCTAATTTAATTTTTTATGAAGATAATCCAAGAACAGATTATATTATTCAGTGAAATTAAAGAATGGAGTTTTTGGAGAAATCACTTGTTAACCGACTCTTCCTCAACACTTTAAAGCCTTCCACCCTCTCTTATTTTTATTATTAAGACCTGATTCGAACATAATGAATTGGATTAATGTTGTATCTTTGTGACACAAAATATATTTAGTCTAAATAACTCCGTTTATGAGCAAAGACAACCAAATATTAGAGCAATTTACTTCCAAAGAATATGAACACGGGTGGTCTGTGGATTATGAAGCCGATGAATCTGCCACTGGATTAAATGAAGATATAATAAAGTGGATCTCGGCAAAAAAAGAAGAACCACTATGGCTTTTGGAATGGCGGTTAAAAGCCTACAGGAGCTGGGAAGCCATGACCGAACCAGAATGGGCCAATGTTCATTATCCAAAATTAGATTTTCAATCCATAAAATATTACTCCGCTCCCAAACAAGATGCCAAGCCTAAAAGTTTGGATGAAGTAGATCCTGAGTTGCTTCAGATTTATGAAAGGTTGGGCATATCCTTAAAGGAACAGAAAAAATTGCAGGGTATTGCCGTGGATGTGGTCTTGGATTCTGTATCCGTTGGCACCACCTTTAAGGAAAGCCTTTCCAAATTGGGTATTATTTTCTGTTCTTTCAGTGAGGCCGTCAACGAGCATCCGGAGCTGGTCAAAAAATATTTGGGATCAGTCGTGCCTTATACGGATAATTACTATGCCGCCTTAAATTCCGCGGTCTTTTCTGACGGTTCTTTTTGTTATATCCCCAAAGGAGTAAGATGCCCAATGGAGCTTTCGACCTATTTTAGGATAAACGCCGCCAATACAGGGCAGTTCGAAAGGACTTTGATTATTGCCGAAGATGATTCCTATGTTTCCTATCTTGAAGGTTGTACTGCGCCCCAAAGGGATGAGCATCAATTACACGCAGCAGTGGTTGAAATTTATGCCGCAAAAAATGCAGAGGTTAAGTATTCTACCGTTCAAAACTGGTTCCCGGGGGATAAAGAAGGTAAAGGGGGCATTTACAACTTTGTGACCAAAAGAGGTATCTGTGCTGGGGACTATGCCAAAATATCCTGGACACAAGTGGAAACAGGTTCGGCCATAACCTGGAAATATCCTTCCTGCATACTTAAAGGGGATCATTCCATAGGAGAGTTTTATTCTGTCGCAGTGACGAATAATTACCAGCAAGCCGATACAGGGACCAAAATGATTCACATTGGCAAAAACACCAAGTCCAGGATTGTATCAAAAGGGATCTCAGCAGGCAAGTCTCAAAACTCCTACAGGGGACAGGTGCAGGTGATGAAGCGTTCTTCCAATGCCGTGAACTTTTCACAATGTGACTCATTGTTGATGGGAAACCAATGTGGGGCGCACACTTTTCCCTACATAGATATCCAAAACCCTTCAGCAAAAGTAGAACATGAGGCCACCACCTCCAAAATCGGTGAAGACCAGATTTTCTATTGCAACCAAAGGGGTATCGCTACTGAAGATGCCGTTGCCCTTATCGTGAACGGATATGCAAAAGAAGTCTTAAACCAGCTTCCTATGGAATTTGCAGTGGAAGCACAAAAATTATTAGCGCTTACACTGGAAGGAAGTGTGGGTTAAAATTATCAATAGAAAAAGAATCAACATGTTATCAATAAAAAATTTACATGCATCTGTAGAGGGTACGCCCATTTTGAAAGGTATTGACCTTGAAGTTAAAGCAGGAGAAATCCATGCCATCATGGGACCCAACGGCTCAGGAAAATCCACCCTTGCTTCTGTTTTGGCAGGAAGGGAAGAATACGAAGTCACGGAGGGCAGTGTAAGCTTTAAAGGAAGAGATCTTTTGGAACTCTCTCCTGAGGACAGGGCAAGGGAAGGTTTATTTTTGGCTTTTCAATATCCCGTGGAAATCCCTGGCGTAAGTTCTACCAATTTTTTAAGAACTGCGGTTAACCAGGTAAGGGAATATAGGGGCCAAGAACCTTTGGATGCCGTAAAATTTCTTTCCCTTATGAAGGAAAAGATGAAACTGGTGGAAATGGACCAGAAGCTGTTGAGCAGGTCCCTCAACGAAGGTTTCTCTGGCGGAGAGAAAAAGAGGAACGAAATATTTCAACTCGCCATGCTGGAACCCACTCTTTCCATTTTGGATGAAACCGATTCAGGTCTGGATATAGATGCATTACGAGTAGTGGCCAATGGGGTAAACCAACTAAAATCCCCCAATAATGCCACAGTCGTCGTCACCCACTACCAAAGATTGTTGGATCATATTATCCCCGATTTTGTGCACGTAATTTTCGAAGGCAGAATTGTTAAATCCGGGCCAAAGGAATTGGCTTTGGAATTGGAAGAGAAAGGTTATGACTGGATAAAGGATGAAGTTGCGGGCCACACCGTCTGATCCTATTCTTTCATTAATCCATTATTGCTTATATCATGACAATTACAACTAAAAATACTCCAACGGATTCATTTTTGGAGGCGTTATCCGATGGCCTTTCCAATACAAAATTTGAATCCCTTAAAAATAATGCCCTTCAAATCCTAAGGGACCAAGGGCTCCCCTCTTTGAAGGACGAGGAATATAAATTCACCTCCATAAGTAAGAAACTTGAAAATTCCATTTCCAATTTCAAGGAGGCAACACCTGTTACGCTAACACCTGAACAGATCGCTACTGAAATGATTCCTGATCTGGGGGCGGATGTCCTTGTTTTTAACAATGGTCGGTTCGATCCACAACTTTCCCAATGGGATGAGAAGGATTTTAATATAAACCTATTATCCGAAGTAAGTGAGAAAGCCTTGAGTGAAGGATTTGGAAGTATCTCCAAAGTGGAGAAAGATCCTTTTACCGCTTTAAATTCTGCTTCATTTAAGGATGGGGTATACATCGAAATCCCGGATGGGAAAATCGTGACAAAACCTGTCCTTCTCCTTAGCTTTAATCAATCCAATGAAGGTCAGGTGATTTTTCCACGGACTTTTATAAACGTGGGAAAAAATGCCGAAGTTACTTTAATAGAAAAGATCATTAGTTTGGACGAACAGGTATATTTCCTTAATGATGTCACTGAAATTTCCGTAGGGGAAAATTCCCATCTCCATTATTATAAGCTTCAGCTGGAAAACAGGGAAGCCATTGAGGTGAGTAACTTTGAAACAAATATCCACCGGGACGGCGCCTTCTCTTCTGCGGTGATTTCCCTCCAGGGTGGTATGATCCGAAATAATCTGAGTCTTAACCTCCTAGGTACCGGTTGCGAAGGAAATATGTATGGGCTTTATCTTTTGAATGGGAAAAGCCACGTCGACAATCATACCAATGTGGATCACACACATCCTCACGCTGAATCCAACGAACTTTATAAAGGTATCCTTGCAGATAAATCAAGGGGCGTTTTTAACGGAAAGATTTTTGTGAGAAAGGATGCTCAAAAAACAAACGCCTTCCAGCAAAACAACAATATTTTACTTTCCGAAGAAGCCATCATCAACACTAAGCCACAGCTGGAAATCTGGGCCGATGATGTAAAATGTTCTCATGGATGTACTGCAGGTCAAATGGACGAAGAAGCTTTGTTTTACCTTCAGGCAAGGGGCATAGGAAGAGAAAAAGCCAAAGGTTTATTGCTCTATGCTTTTGCGGGAGAGGTCTTGGAGAACATAAAAAATGAAGCATTCAGGGCCTACTGCATTGAGCAAGTACAGGATAGATTAGGTAGTGATTTCTGAAAATTCACCAATGACATTAAATATTAACAGTATAAGGACCTTATTCCCAGTACTTCATCAAGAAGTAAACGGGAACCCTTTGGTCTATTTTGACAATGCGGCAACGACCCAAAAGCCCCAGTCAGTTTTAGATGCATTGACCCAATATTACAAGCTGGACAATTCCAATATTCACCGCGGTGCCCATACCCTGGCCGCCAGGGCCACCGAATCTTTTGAAAGGACAAGGATTATGGTCAAGGACTTTATCAATGCCAGAGAATCGGAAGAAATCATCTTTACCAAAGGCACGACCGAAGGTGTTAATTTAGTAGCCAGCACCTTTGGGAGAAAGTTTATCTGCGAAGGCGATGAGGTGATCATTTCAACTTTGGAGCACCATTCCAATATTGTACCCTGGCAAATGCTTTGCGAAGAAAAGGGGGCCGTCCTTAAAATCATCCCCATTAATGATCAGGGGGAGATCCTTCTGGAAGAATTCGATAAACTTTTAAGTTCCAGGACCAAATTAGTATCCGTAGTTCATGTATCCAATGCATTGGGTACTGTTAATCCCGTGGAACATATCATTAAAAAGAGCCATGCAGTAGGGGCAAAAGTGATGCTGGACGCTGCACAATCCACCTCTCATTTAGAAATAGATGTTCAAAAGTTGGATTGTGATTTTATGGCTTTTTCAGCGCATAAATTATATGGTCCTACTGGCCTTGGATTTTTATATGGAAAACGGGAAGTGCTTGAGATTATGCCGCCCTATATGGGAGGGGGCGAAATGATCAGGGAAGTCACCTTTGAAAAAACCACTTATAATGAAATCCCCTTTAAATTTGAAGCGGGCACCCCCAATATTGCAGATGTTATAGCCTTCCAAAAGGCGCTGGAATTCATCAATGATTTAGGTAAAAGTAATATAGTTGCACATGAAAATAGCTTATTGGCCTATGCCGCAGAAAAACTGGCCATGATAAAAGGCTTTATCCCTGTAGGGGAAGCATCTGACAAAGTAAGTATCCTATCTTTTCTTATCAATGGCATGCATCCCTTTGATGTCGGGGTTATGTTGGACGCAGCGGGTATCGCCGTCAGAACAGGCCATCATTGCGCTCAGCCATTAATGAACCGTTTTAATATTGAGGGAACTGTAAGGGCCTCCTTTTCTGTTTATAACACCGAAGAAGAAATCGAAAGGCTTTACAAAAGTGTTGGCAGAATAGCTAAATTGAAGAATAAATGACAGATACCAATACGGTCCAGGACGAAATCATCGATGAATTCAACATACTCGGGGATGACAAGGAATCGACCATTTATTATATGATGGAAATCGGTGATAGATTGGATCCGTTTCCTGAAGAAGAAAGAACAGAAGATAACATCATCAAAGGTTGCCAATCAAAAGTTTGGTTGACCACGCAATATGAAGACAACAAAGTGATATTCCTGGCAGACTCCAATACCGATATTACCAAAGGTTTGATCAGTCTTCTGATCCGGGTATTGTCTGGCAGGACGCCCAAGGAGATTATCAATACGGATCTTTATTTTATAGACAAAATAGGGATGAGCAATATCATTGGTTCTCAAAGATCAAATGGGTTGGTTTCCATGATCAAGCAAATGAAATTGTTTGCCTTAGCTTATCAGTCAAAATTAAACGTATAATTAATTATGTCAGAAACTACCAGTAAGGAAGAAGTCTTGCACGTGCCGGATTTGAAGGAGAAAGTGATTGGGGCGATAAAGGAAGTATATGATCCGGAAATTCCCGTGGATGTATATGAACTGGGGTTGATCTATGAGATCAGCATCTATCCGGTGAACAATGTCTATGTGCTCATGACTTTGACTTCCCCCAATTGTCCGGCCGCAGATTCCATTCCTTCGGAAGTCAAAGCCAGTATCGAACAAGTAGAAGGTATAAATAATGTGGAGGTTGAGCTTACATTTGATCCACCTTTCTCTCAGGACATGATGTCAGAGGTGGCCAAATTGGAACTGGGATTTTTATAAAATAAAACAAATCAAAAACAAAAAGATAATTAACAGATATGTATCCTGAAGAATTAGTAGCACCCATGCGTGCTGAGTTGACCAGTGTTGGATTTAAAGAATTCAGATCAGCTGAAGATGTTGATAATCATTTAAAAGAGCATAAAGGAACTACCTTGATTGTTGTGAATTCTGTTTGCGGATGTGCAGCAGGAGCGGCAAGACCAGGTATAAAGTATGCCTTGGATAAATCAGATTCGAAACCTGATGTTTTGGCTACAGTTTTTGCCGGAAATGACACAGATGCTGTAGCTAAAGTCAGAGAGTATACCCTTCCCTATCCTCCATCCTCTCCTGCCATGGCCTTGTTCAAAAATGGGGAATTGATCCATTTTATTGAAAGGCACCACATTGAAGGTAGAAATGCACAAATCATAGGTGATCACCTGGTTGAAGTGTTTGATACTTATTGTAAATAAAAAAAATGGCCCTTTGGGCTATTTTTTTTATGCAAAGCAGATTTGATGCTCCATTTGATACATGTTGCATTTATTGTTTAATTCAATAAATAATTCTGATTTTATTTTTAGGAAATAAGGATCATCTTCCTATTTCTAAAGATCAAATAAATAATTTTGTCTGATCCTTAACAACACCTTGATCTGCTCACATAAAACATGTGTAAATAACGAGCTATTTTATTAACTTATAGCGTCAATTAGAGTTAAAGCTAAATACAATCAAATTTAAGATAAATCAAGAAAATATGTCTGAAATTGCTAAGTTATCCTTTAAAGGAAAAGAATACGAACTTCCTGTAATAGAAGGCTCTGAAAATGAACAGGCAATCGATATTGCCAAACTAAGAGGTGAGACGGGACTTATCACCTTGGATCTGGGTTACAAAAACACGGGTTCTACCAAAAGTGCCATTACTTTCCTGGACGGTGAGGCAGGTATTCTTAGGTATAGGGGATATGGAATTGAGGACTTGGCCGGAAAGTCAAACTTTTTAGAAGTCTCTTATCTTTTAATTTACGGAGATCTTCCCACCCAAGCTCAATATGAGAACTTCTCCAGGGAAATTACCACCCATACATTGGTGCATGAAGATATCAAAAAGATATTGGATGGGTTTCCATCAGTCGCACATCCTATGGGCGTATTATCTTCTTTAATCTGTTCTCTTACAGCTTTTTATCCTACTTCATTAAATCCCAACAGAACGGAGGAAGAAATTAACCTTAGCATTGTCAGATTGCTCGCTAAGATGCCAACTTTTGCCGCCTGGGCTTTCAAAAACAAAATGGGACACCCAGTAAATTACCCTGAAAATAATTTGGATTACTGTAGCAATTTTATGAAAATGATGTTTTCCCTTCCTGCGGAAAAATATGAAGTAGACCCCATCATCGTCAAAGCCCTGGATCAATTGTTGATCCTTCACGCAGACCATGAGCAAAATTGCTCCACTTCGACGGTCAGAATGGTAGGTTCTTCCCAAGCCAGCATTTATGCTTCTATCTCAGCAGGGATCAATGCGCTGTGGGGACCCCTTCACGGTGGTGCCAATCAATCGGTCATTGAAATGCTCGAAGCCATTAAAGCAGATGGTGGGGATTCCAAAAAATTCATTGCCAAAGCAAAAGATAAAAATGATCCTTTCAGGTTGATGGGATTTGGCCATAGGGTTTATAAAAACTTTGATCCTAGAGCCAGGATCATCAAAAAAGCGGCAGATGACGTCTTGTCCAAATTGGGAGTGGACGATCCTATCTTAAATATTGCCAAAGAACTGGAAGAAGTGGCCTTGAACGACCAATACTTTATAGATCGGAAACTTTATCCAAATGTTGATTTCTATTCCGGTATTATTTACAGGGCATTAGGTATTCCCACTGACATGTTCACGGTTATGTTCGCCTTGGGACGACTTCCCGGATGGATCGCCCAATGGAAGGAAATGAGGGAAAACAATGAGCCTATCGGAAGACCACGTCAGGTATATACCGGGGCCAATGAAAGAGAGTATGTATCCATGAACAAAAGATAAAGTTTCTTTTCCTATCTTTATCCAAGGTAGAAAAGGATAGATTTTTAAGTATCAGAAAAATTATAATTTATAACTAAAAAAAGAAGCACTATGATCACATTGAATGATGCAAGAAGAGTTATTGCCGCTGCCGAAGAAAAAGCGCAGGAAATCGGCCAACCGATGAACATCGCAGTAGCTGATGCAGGAGGGAATTTAGTGGCACATGTACGTATGGACGGAGCTTGGATAGGCAGCATTGACATATCCATTAAGAAGGCATTTACTTCCAGGGCCTTCGATATCACCACAAAAGATTTGGCAGCAAATTCTCAATCGGGCCAGCAATTTTTTGGAATTCATGCCTCAAATGATGGTAGAGTCATGATTTTTGCAGGAGGCATTCCCTTAAAGAAAGATGGTAAAGTAATTGGTGCCATAGGTATTAGCGGAGGTTCGGGCAATCAGGATCATGAAGTTGCAGAGGCAGGTGCAGCTGCTTTTTAATAAATTTGCTAATTGCCCACAGTTTTAGAAAGGTAAAATCACAAAAAATACACATGAATGGCTTAGGACAAGAAGTTTTGGCCCTAGCTGTTTCATGTGTATTTATTTTTCTTACCAATAATGGCTTTGCTACATTTGACCTAGAATTCATTCTGTTTTGTGCTTTTGAACAACCTGCACAAAATAACATTCTTATGCTAAATTTAAAAATTAAATAATTAAATTGTTACCAGGTCTAGATAAAAGATTTACTGGCTTGACTTTTTGCAAAAAATTATTTGAATATATAAATCAGTACAAAAGTCGCTATATCTTTCTGGCTATTTAAAGATATTCGGGGAATTGACTTCTAACGATGAGAAAAAAACAAAGGACTTTTACAGGGTTAGCCCTCCTTTTGTTGTTTTTGGGGCCCATTATTTCTGGAATTTCTGTTGAAACAGTTTTTCAAAAATTAGGCTTATTGGAATTCATACCTATTATAATTATAGACCCAAAGGAAGCCCACATCGCTGATTTTGAGTTATTTCAAGAGGACTCATGTGCTACTCAGGCCGTGAAATTTACCAACACCTCCACTGGGAATGGACTTTCTTATTCATGGGACTTTGGTGACCCCAATTCAAAAGAAAACAATTCTTCTTCGCAAGATGATCCAAGCCATACCTTTATAGGCAATCCCGGCAATGGGTCCCAGTCTTTTTCGGTTACCCTTACGGCGGAAGATGCCGATGGTGAAACGGATGCCATCACCAAAACAGTAACCGTAAAGCAAAGCCCCTCTTTAGATGTGGGGAGTGATATGGAACAAACCACATTTGACAACTTGCCTTTTTATATCGTCTGTGAAAATAATTCTTCAGAGTTTACTTTTTACAATAATTCCTCTACTAAAGATACCAACGAGAAATATGAAATTGATTGGGGGGATGGTTCGGCAAAGTTTGTTGATGAAGACTGGGCAACCTTAACTCACACCTATTCATTAGGTATCTATAAAATCACCTATACCATCACAGGGGAAAATGGATGCGTAGCCTCTAAAGATTATAGGGTTTTCGTCGGCTCCAATCCGGCTGTGGGTTTTGGAAATCCCGGAAACACCAACATTTGTACTGGAGATGCCTTATCATTCCCCATTACAGGAACTGAAAACAATCCCCCTGGCACAACATATACCGTTACCTTCTCCGATGGGTCCGATCCACAAATATTCAGCCACCCCCCGCCAGAAACAGTGGAACATGTTTTTCAAAGCAGTTCCTGTGGAGCAGCTAACACCCCTGATTTTCCCAATTCTTTTTCAGCAAAGATTATAGCTGAAAATCCCTGTTCAGCCTCCTCTGCTACAGTAGCACCTATTTACGCAACAGAAACTCCAGTCCCCGAAATGGAACTGCCTTCTGAACCCCTCTGCGTGGGCACTCCTACTTCCATACGAAATATCACCATATATGGTAACGAGGTGAGCAACAATGGTAATTGCTCGGACCAGGGAATGTTCATTTGGCAAATAACCCCAGGCACCGGTTGGGAATTACCAAGCGGTTCATTGGGCAGCCAAGCAGATCCAGATTCCCCTAATTCCTGGGCTGTAGGATCACAACTCATCCAGCCTATCTTTACTGAGCCCGGCACTTATACCATTACATTAATCAGCGGCAACCGCTGCGGGATTGAAGAAAAGCAAGAAACGATCTGTGTCATCCCCGAGCCAGTCCTTTCCTTTACTCTTGATCAAGAAGAAGGATGTGGACCTTTTCAGGTAAAGACCACCAACGAATCCAACACCCTGGCAGTTTGCGACGGCGGTTCTTTCGATTGGACGGTTTCTTACGCCCAAGGAGATTGTGGTACACAGCCGGATTGGGAATTTGCACCTGGATCCGATGAAAACTCAGAAAGTCCGGTATTTAATTTTAACAATCCGGGGGAATACACCATCCACTTAACTGCTGAGGCCAATTGTGGGACTTTTACTGAGCAGAAAAAAGTAATGGTATATGCACCCCCATCGGCGGAGATTCTTTATATAGAAGATGTATGTGGATCAGTTACCATAACCCCAGGAGCCAATGTAACTGCTTGCGGATCAACGGAGCCCACCTATAAATGGACCTTTGAAGATGGAACACCAGCTTCTTCCACCAGCTTGGACCCGGGCGAAATAGAATTCGACTTGTCCGGAGCAAAAACAGTCAGCTTGGAAGTCACCACGTCCTGTGGAACAATCACAGCCACTGAAACTTTTATGGTAAATGAACCTCCGACATTGGACGCTGGCGAAGATATGGAAATCTGTAATGGAGAGGAAATTGCCCTGACGCCCACAGTGAGCCCGGAAGCAAATTCTTCCTTCAGATGGACCAGTACACCGTCAGGCACCAATTCAAATCTTTCAAATCCAACGGTGGCTCCCCAACAGACCACTACCTATACATTCACCGTTACCGATCAAGATACTGGATGCACCATGTCTGATGAGGTTACAATTACTGTAATCCCTGCTCCAGTGATTGAATTTTCAATTCCAGATCAAATCATTTGCTCAAAGGAAACAAGCCTGCCTGTTTCCATCTCGACGCTTCCTCCTGGAGCTACCATTCAATGGATTTCAGAGGCAAATGGTGTCACCGGTGTTGGAGCATCCGGAACCTCTGAAATCCCCTTACAAACCTTGGTGAACAATAGCTCGCAGCCCCTGGATGTTACTTATACCGCAGAAATCACTTCCTCTGACCAAGGTGAATGTAGCGTGGTTCCTGCTACTTATACCATTACGGTAAATCCTGAACCCTTTTATGCCAATGAACAATTGGAGATTTGTAGTGGAAGCCCATTTGATTTTACACCAGAAGATCATATTCCCGGCACACTTTATACTTGGGAAGCAGCCGATATTTCCGCCATTTCTGGTACATCCGATCAAGATGTTCCCCAAAATTCCTTAGCCCAGACTTTGACGAATAGTGGTAATACACCAGTATCCATAACTTACACCGTAACCCCTATTCTTGGGTTATGTCCCGGGGAGGATTTTGAATTAACAGTAATTGTCCAGCCCTCTCCTGCCATTGATTTTTCAATTCCGGATCAAGTCATTTGCACAGGTAACCCATCTGAAGAAATGACTATAGAAAGCGAGGTACCGGGAGCTTCATTTTCCTGGGTAGCAAAAGCCAACGGAGTCCAGGGAGTATCCACCAGTGGGAATTCCAATACAGTTCCGGTTCAAAACCTGGTAAACCTTACCGATCAACCTATTGCAGTAGCGTATGAAATTATCGCTTCTACTCAAAGCCAGGATGCTTGTGAAGGGACTCCCCAAATATATACCATTACAGTAAACCCTTCCCTAAAACTCAACCATGAAGTTTCCAATTATTCCGGCTTTCAAATCTCCTGTTATGGCGCCAATGATGGCACCATCCAGATTAATCCCTCGGGAGGGGATGGTAATTATCAAATAGTTTGGTCAGGTCCCAATGGGTTCACCTCCTCAGACCTGAAAATAGAAGATCTCCAACCGGGAAAATATGATGTAGAGATAAGTGACGGTTCCGGTTGCCATATTTCTGAATCTTTTGAGATCAACCAGCCTGCTCCTTTAGGCATTGAATTGATAGATAAAACCGACGTACTATGTGCGGGAGAATCTACAGGTGCGATCTCCATTAAAGTTATTGGAGGTGTAGAAACGGAAGATTATTCCTTCATATGGACCAGAAACGGGCAAAAAATAAATGAGGGGGCTCAAAATGCCACCAATATTCCCGCAGGGAACTATCAGGTCACTGTAGTGGACAACAACAACTGTGCGATATCATTAGATGAAATTGAAATCTCAGAACCAGAGGGGTCATTGGCCATTGCCGTAGAAAAAGGGGACATTTCCTGTTATAATGCCAACGATGGATTCATCAAGATCGAAGTAGAGGGTGGTCAGGCTCCTTATAGCATCCAATGGGATTTTGGGTCTTCCCAAACAGCATTTGATAACCTAGGACCAGGAATTTATACGGTTACAGTCCAGGATAATGTAGGCTGCTCGATTATAAAACCCATAGAAATTATTGATGCCCCAGTGTTTACAGTCTCCCCAGAAGTAGAAAACATTTCATGCTACGGCAACCTGGATGGATCAATCAAACTCAATTTGGAAGGAAAGGGACCCCAGGTTACGATCCGATGGGATCACGGAATCGAACTGGAAAACCTGTTTAACCTATCTGCCGGATCTTATGGTGTAACCATTACCGATCCAGAGGGCTGTGAGATTAGGCAGGAATTCGTCATTCACGAGCCAGCCCCCTTGGTTTTGGAAAGCAGGGTGACAGATGCAATGGATTGCCTGAATCCCCAAAGCGGGGGGATCAACCTCGGCATATCCGGGGGAACGCCTCCGTTCAATATCCGCTGGAGCAACGGGGAATCTGTTCAAAATCTCACAGATCTTTCGGCTGGCCAATATGGTGTTGAAGTAGAAGATGCGTCAGGATGCACGACTTCCAGCCAATTCCTGGTCAAAAGGCCTGATCCCTTGTCGGTTTCCGCCTTTAGATCCGCTGACATTTCCTGTGAGCCAAGAGAAATTCAAGAAGAAATACGTATTTCAGTCGGTGGAGGGATGGCCCCTTATACTATCACCTGGTCGGGAGGATCCATTAGTGAGAATGGTAGGGTCATGACCACCAACCGACCGGGTTTGTATCTCCTGGACGTAACCGATGGCAATGGGTGCCAATACCAAGAATCTTTTGATGTAAAAAATTCAGCGGTGATTTTAGGCGTGGATATACAATCCACTGCCTTCGAGTTATATCATTCCTATCTGGTAAACTTTGAAATCCAGTTCCAAAATAATTCTATTGGACAGATCAGCTCCTATTTCTGGGATTTTGGTGATGGAAATACCAGTTTTGAAGAAAATCCAAAGCACACCTATTTATTGGAAGGAGAACATGAAATCACTTTAACTGTAACGGACATTTATGGCTGTGAGACCCAGATGAAAAAGAACATCCAGATTTTTGATTATTACCTGGTCATTCCCAACGTCTTTACTCCAAATGATGATGGTGTCAATGATTATTTTTTCCCAAAATTCCTGAACATTGAAAAGCTTGATTTTTGGGTACTCAACAAATGGGGAGAAACTATTTACCACACGCAGGATCTGGAATCCGAGGGCTGGGATGGTCAAATTGATGGAGAGTCGGCTATGCCTGGAAATTACGTATATAAGCTTTCCTTCCACACTTTGGATGGCAGAAGCCAAATAAGAACAGACGTCTTTTTATTGTTAAAATAATGAAAACTTTTATTGCTTTTTATGTTGTTATGCTTGTTTTTGGCTTTTCAGGCAAAGCCCAGGATTTTCATTATTCTCAATTTTATGCTGCTCCCTTGTATCTCAATCCGGCATTGACCGGATCCACGGAACTTTCCCGGTTTGGTATTAACTACCGCAAACAATGGCCTGGCCTAACCCATGACTTCAATGCCTATTCAGCCTATTTTGACCATTACAGCTTCGATTTGAACAGTGGAATGGGTATGGCAATCAATAGCTTTCAAGAATCAAACATGAAAATCAACACCAGTGATGTTTCCCTCTTTTATGCTTATAAATTAAAATTGGCAGCAAACTGGGATTTTAGATTCGGAGGACAAGCTTCTGTGGTACAAAGGAATGCTACTTTGGATAATCTGATCTTTGGGGACCAGGTGAACCTTTTTTCCCGCTCAATAAATCCCAATACCATTGATTTAATACCTGATTTTGAACCCTATAGCTATCTTGACATCTCTTTTGGAGCTTTGGTAAACCATGATTTCTTTTGGCTTGGGGGGGCTGCTCATCACATCAATCAGCCAAACCTAAGCTTTTATCCTGATAATGAACTGATTTATTTACCCGTTAAATGGGGGATCCAGGGGGGATTGAATTTTCCCTTGGAGCCAAATGGTTACAGCGGAACCTCTTTCGAAAGCCAGGCCTCTATTCTCCTGAGTTATAAAAAACAAGGTCCTTTTCAACAATTTGATTTTGGGGGACAAATTATACACCAAACGGTTCTTGGGGGGATTTCTTATAGAGGGATTCCTGGCCTAAGGAATATGCCCAATCAGGATTCCATCATCTTTCTTTTGGGGGTAATGCTCAATAACGGCATTGTGATAGGATACAGCTATGATTTTATGGTTTCCAATATAGGTACACAGACCAAGGGAGCCCATGAAATTTCTTTGAGATACCTGTTTTTTATGGGTGAACCCAGAAACAGGAATCAACGAAGCAGAATTCTTAAATGCTTTGATTATATGATGTAGGCCAAACAACTGATTAATCCTGTTGCGCTTAATGTTTACCAGCTTTCCCATTACCAAGATATTCTTTATATTCGTCAGTTAATTTAGTTGGGGGAGAAAAGGATTATTAAAGATAGGGTGTTATTTGAATACAATTGTGATAGCGACCGGCCCATATCTTTTGTTTCAGCCCTGTAGGCTGAGGCTTATTTTTCATGCACCTGTCCTGGGGCGGTGCCCCAGGTTTTGATGTTAAAGCCT
>JBBDSC010000195.1:0-3218 GCA_040905145.1 Anditalea sp. | reverse complement strand
CTACGCCGGGCAGCGATTCTTTTTGGACCGTATAATTCGTTTCCGTAATCATGACTCCCTCGTTATCGGAATAAAAGAATTCATCATGGCTCCCGCTTTCATTGGCCCTGGTCACATGCAGAATATACTCGTCGGCATCCAATGTACTCCACTCAAAAGTTATATGATTAGGAACATCTTCAGCATTTGATGCCGGTGAGATCAATTCTGGGGCATCATCACCACTGCCACCTTCATCTCCTGAGCTGCCACCCTCATTATCACTTTTATTTTCCTCCGTTATGGTAGTGAAAGACCATATTTCCGACCAGTCGCTTTCGCCGTTTTCGTTTACAGCTCTTACACGCCATGAATAACCCGTTTCATAAGCAATACTGTTTAATTGATAACTGGATGTTGAAATATCCTGTTCATCAATTACCGGCGAAAAAGATCCTCCGCCCTGTGATACCTGCAGCCTGTAGGTTTCAGCGTTACTTGTTGAATTCCAGTTCAATACGGGGCTTACCGCCACACCATCGGTTCCGTTTGAAGGGGATGAAAGTTGAGGTGTGGATGGCGGTGAATCGCTGCTACTACCCCCGCCTTCTCCGATTCTCAACTCTATCGGTTCACTGACAAGGGTACCCAAATCGGGCAGATTGCTGTTGGAAAGTTCGAGCCTGTATGTACCGGCATCATCCGGGGTGAGAGCTGAAATAGTTAGGACCGGTCCGGTTGCACCCGGAACGGGCTGGCCATTTTTCGTCCACTGCATATTATCCGAAGGATCGGTACGATGGCTGTAATCAAAAGTAAACAACACTCCTTCGGATAATGTTATTTGTTCTTCCTGCCCAAAAGGTTTCTGTGGAAATAAGTTGAACTCCGGTTCACTTCCCCGCCCGGTGGGGGCATCTACTGCATTTTGAAGGTTTTTCTTGATCGCATCGTAATTCGGAAGAATATCTTTGAATGTAAAGCGGTTATTATCCAATCCAATGCGCTCAAGAGTAGGTATTTGAGATAACCATTCAGGTATTTCTCCACTTAGTTCGTTATTGTTTGCATAAAATCTCCATATCCTGCCTTCAAAATTACCGTTACCATCTACATGATTTGTTAAAATTGTTTTCCATGATTCCGGAATCGGGCCTGTAAAATTATTTCCGCCTATCATAACAGAATATAAATTATCACTTGTCCAATTGACATCGGGAAGGTCTCCTGAAAATTCATTCCCGCTAATCCAAAACAGCCTGACTTTATGTTGCTCAGCCATTGTTTTTGGAAACGGGCCTGTAAAACCGATGCCGCTGAATTTCAACTGTTGATTATCCCTGAATTCCTGAATCCACTGCGGCAAAGGCCCGGTAAAATCATTTCCTCCAAGTTCAAAATAACTAATCGTATTGTAGTTATCTCGCTCTCTTGGAGTATGTGGGGGAATAAAGTTAGTTGGTATCTCCCCTGCAAGATAATTCCCGCTAATATCAAACATACTCATAAAGGCATTTTTTCCCTGGAAATATTCGATTGGGAAAGTGCCTGTGAAATTGTTATCAGATAAAGCAATTACCCGTATATCATATGCGCCAGAAAAAACCGGTATTTCACCGCTGAGACTATTGTGTCTTAAACGAATATGGCGAAGTTCAGGTAAGTCTAATACTTCCTGAGGAATTGCTCCGGTATATCCGGCCCCTTCTCCATTGTCATTGCTAAGATCAAGCCATTTTAAATTGACCAATCCACCCCATTCACTTGGGATATTCCCTCCAAACCCATCTCCTTTTTGATCATTTAAAAACAAGCCTATCAATTTACTTAATTGTCCCAATTCAGCAGGCAATTCACCACTTAAATACTGTCTTCTTGCTTCAAACAACTCTAAATTTATCAGCCGGCCTATAGAGGGTGGGATTGTTCCTGAAAATTCATTTGTTTCTTCAAATTCCTTTCCACTTTCTGAACATCCACGATGATTTGGTGAATTCCATGAACTATTTTTGTATATCGAAACATCACACCGTTGTCCACCTAATGAAAGCCACTTTAGACTACTCATATTTCCAATGGATTCAGGGATTTCTCCTGACAGTTTATTCTGTTTTACATTGAAATATTCAACTTTTGTTAAATTTCCAATACTTTCAGGCAAGAATCCCGTTAAGTTATTTCCGTCAGAAGCATCAGATTTGCCCGGGGCTTTGTAGATTTTCTGCATATCCACTCTCACCACACGCAGTTCTCCATCCCTCAATTCAGATGTGATCCCTGAGATCTCATCGTTGAGGTTTATGGATGTTCCGCTCCAGCCGGTACGGTCGTGCCAGTTTGGCCCGTCCGTAGCATTATACAGGTCAACGAGCGCCTGTTCATCCCCGGCCCGGCTGTCTGCATTTTGAGAAAATAGAACACCCGGCAAGGCGAACCAGGTGATGATGAGAGCCAAAACTGTTTTTTTCACTTCTGCTGCGATTATAATCGAATAGTTGAAAATTTATACTCTGAACCTGACCTGGTATAGTCCCCTTCCGTTATTCATATTGAGCAGGTCAGATCAGATTATTTATTTGGTTATATCCGGCTCAAAATTTACGAGCCTTAAAAATTTAAAGTTCTTAATTGTCCTATAAAGATCAGTACGGGTTCGGATTGTTACAGTTTTATTAGAAAACTCCAATGTTTTGTGTCTCTACTGCAATGTTCCCGGAATTTTTTATAAAAAAGTAACCCTTCGTACCCTGTAAATATTAGAATGTTCCAATTATTTTCAATAAAAAATATCTTTTTTAAATCCCTCATTTTCCACCTATCTAAAGACCGACTCCCTTTTTTAATAATTTTTTGGAAACATTTTATACAGGGTGGGGATAAGTGTTCTTACAGACGCAGATGGGAATAAACAACAGAATGATCTACCCTTTAAGAACACAAGTCTTTTTCTTTAAAAGACGAGTATAAAATTTTCTGCTTTTTCCACTAAATATATTTATTGAAGAGTCTCCCTATAATAAATGGGGGATGAAAAGAACGGTATTTAATCTTTAAAAATTGAATATTCAGCTATTACCGCTGTTTATACGGTAACCTCCTGCTTACTATATTCGCTTTCCCCATTCGAAGGGGATTATTCGAGTTCAATCCATCATCTCGAACTCACGTTATTTAGGGCTTCCTCAGACCGAATCTAAATTACATAATCACAGTAGGTTAAGGTTCATTATTGTGGATTT
>JBBDSC010000194.1:0-20052 GCA_040905145.1 Anditalea sp. | reverse complement strand
AAAGATAAACAATTATCGGGAGTATTTCAGTAATTTAGGTTTTTAGAAGTACCCTTATGGTTATCTTTCTTTGTGCCTTCGAGCCTTTGTTTTTTGTGAAATCCCGAAATGATAACCCAGTTAGCCGAACACCTAATCTATGGGACTGAAGAACCTGCTCCACCGGATTTTATTGAACATGTTTTTATGTTTCTCCAGGGAGAGCCATAAAAACCAAGCCTTGCCTACCACGTGGTCTTCAGGTACAAAACCCCAATACCTGGAATCAAGGGAGTCATGTCTATTATCCCCCATCATAAAGTAATAATCCTGTTTAAAGGTATAGGAATCGAGCTTTTGATCATCAATAAAGATTTCATTGGCTTCTATACGGATATTTTCATGCCCCTCATACTTCTCAATGGTAAAGGCATATTTAATTACGTTTTCTTCTGTAAGCTCTATGGTCCATCCTTTGCCCGGTATCTCCAATGGCCCATAGAAGTCCTTGTTCCACCCAAAATAGGCGCCGTCAGGAAAGATATTGGGATCCCCTTGTCCTTCTTTGCTTTTACGGAGTGTTACTGAAGCAATGGCAGGTGACTTTTTAAGATTTTCCACCATTTCATCGGTAGCAAAGATCATGTAACCCGAATTATCCGAAAATGGATAATAGCTGTCTGGATTGATGCCATACTGATCAAAAAAATCCGCATTCAAAGGTCGGTTGGTGAGGACATCGTAGGAAAACTGCATTTCTTCAGGGTTTTCACCTACTTCCCCATTGATATAAACCTGTGTATTTTTGATTTCAATGACATCGCCAGGAATGGCGATGGCCCTTTTAATATAGTTGGTTTTAAGGTCCACAGGGTAGTCGAAATCGTCGGGATAGTTAAAAACCACGACATCATTTCTTTGTACACTGGTAAACCCGGGCAGCCTAAAATAAGGAAGCTGGATGGCATCGGAATAGGAAGGGATATCCGTTCCCCATATTTTTTGATGGGTCAGGGGCATTTGAATAATGGTCCTGGGAGTCCTGGTTCCATAATGCATTTTACTGACAAATAAAAAGTCTCCTACGAGCAGGGATTTCTCCATGGAGGCCGTAGGAATGGTGAAAGGCTCCAATAATAACCATCTGATCAAACTGGCAGCAATAACCGCAAAAAGAAGGGCATCCCCCCATTCTCTAACTGCTGATTTTTTCTTTGTTTCTTTACTCATTGTATATTTTAAATTTAAAAGGATAAAAAATCATCCATGGACAATACCCCTTTCTTATCTTTTATCCACTCCGCTACTAAAATTGAGCCAAGGGCAAATCCTTTTCTACTGTGTGCGGTATGCTTTATTTCAATGTCATCAACGTCAGAATGGTAGGCCACCTTATGGGTACCTGGGGCTGGATCTTCTCTCGTGGCGGTGATAGGCAGGCTATATTCTCTTTCGTTCATGTCAGTGTCCATATCCCAACGTTTTATCCTGCTGATCTTATTGATGATATCTTCGGCAAGGCTGATAGCAGTGCCACTTGGCGCATCTTTTTTCTCTGTATGGTGGATTTCTTCCAAACTTACTTTATAATCGGTTTGGCCATCCATGATTTTGGCCAAAAACCGATTGACCTTAAAGAAAATGTTTACCCCAATGCTGTAATTTGAAGCATAAAAAAAGCTTCCTCCTTTTGAGAGAGCCAATTGCTCTATTTCGGGCTTTCTTTCAAGCCAGCCCGTGGTGCCGCATATAACGGGGATATGGTGACCAAGCGCCCAGGAAATATTCTCAAAAGCGGCTGTAGGTTCACTGAATTCAATGGCGGCATCGATAGAGGAAGTATCCAGGGTATCCAGTTCTTCGCGGTTATCTATATTGATCTTTCCAGCAATGGCGTGGCCTCTGCCTTCTGCAACTTCGGCAATGATTTTACCCATTTTGCCATAACCAAGAATTAATATGTTCATAGGGTTAAAATTTTAATTTAAAAGATAAACCTATCGTGCTCCCTCCAGCCGTTAAAGACTCATAAGCGGGTTCTATTTTTAAACTTAGGTCATCACTGACATCAAATCCTGATAAATGGGCATCTACCTGTGCATCCACAATGCCAAAAACATAAATGGCCCCAAATATTAGGTAACATAAATCCCTATTCCTGCGCCAATAATCAACATTCCTTATGATGCCATCTTGATTGAGATTGGGGAAAGGATTGGTTCCAAGGGAAGGATCCCGCACAATCTCCAAAGCATCCTTAAATTTTTGATACCGCCGGTTGTTAAATTCCACAAAATAAGCTGTGGTGATAATCCCGCCATAAATAATAGGCACTTTCCAGATCTTTTCATTGTAAATCTGCCCGGCACCGGGTAGAATGGCGGATAAAATGGTAGCAACTTTGGGATCTTTGGCTTCGGAGGGGGTAATTTTAATGCTATCTTCATCGGTTTCCCGGACAGGTGGAGTGGCTATGGTGTCAACCTCCACCTGACTGAACGCCTCCACATGAACAAGGTGGATCAAAATAAAAAAAGCAAGGGCCTTATTGGATAAAATCATTGCTTTAATTACTTGATTTAAGGACCTGCCTTTTACACCCACCTTTTTAAATTATTTCTAGGATTTCTAAAATCCTGTTCAAATCATCGGTAGAATTGAATGGTATTTTTATCTCTCCCTTGTCCTTACTGTCTGCTTTTAAAGAAACTTTGCTGCCAAAATGGGAAGCCAACCTTTGTTGCAATTTCCCCATCTCATATTTTTTAACAGGATCAGGATTGGGCTTCTCCGCACTTTCTTTTTCCTCTGGACCATTGTTCAGCTCCTTTACCAAAACTTCTACTTTCCTTACACTTAACTCCTCATTTACGGCCCTCTTGAAAATCGCAAGTTGCTTATCCACATCTTCGATATTTATCAAAGCCCGGGCATGTCCCATAGATATTTTTTGATCCCTTATGCCCGCCTGAACATCCGGGGGGAGCTTTAGTAAACGGAGATAGTTATTAACTGTGGTCCTGTTTTTACCTACTCTCTCGCCCAGTTGATCTTGCTTTAAGTCGCATTCAGCCAATAATCTCTGATAAGAATTGGCAATTTCCAAGGCATTTAAATTTTCCCTCTGGATGTTTTCTATCAGGGCCATTTCCAACATCTGCTGATCATTGGCCGTACGGACATAAGCCGGTATTTTTTCCAATCCGGCTATTTTTGAAGCTTGATATCTTCTTTCACCAGAGATGAGTTGGTATTCCCCATCGGTGAGCTTTCTTACCGTTATGGGTTGTATAATGCCTTGGACAATAATTGATTCAGACAGTTCATGCAAAGCATCTTTATCAAAATGGGATCTTGGCTGGTAAGGGTTTACCTGGATTTCATCAAGGGATATCTCAAATATGCCTGCGGTTGGGCGAGAAGATTCGTTGTCCTGTCGGCTATTCTTTTGCGGGGAATCCTGCAGCAATGCACCTAATCCTCTTCCCATGGCATTTTTCTTTTTACTAGGTTTATTAGCAGCCATAAATCTTTTAATATTTAAACTTTTACCTTACCATTTTTTTCAGCTATCTCGTTAGCCAAATTAAGATAAGAAATTGCCCCTTTGCCCGTGGCATCAAAAGCTACAACGGGTAGCCCATAACTAGGGGATTCACTTAACTTCACATTTCTGGGGATAATGGTTTCAAAAGTCATGTTCTTGAAATGCAGCTTTACTTCTTCTACCACCTGATTGGAAAGCCTGAGTCGTGCATCATACATGGTCAAAAGGATGCCTTCGATTTCCAATTCCTGGTTGAGTCTGGTTTGAATGATCTTTATGGTATTCAACAGTTTCCCTAAACCTTCCAAAGCAAAATACTCACACTGTACGGGAATGATCACCGAATTGGCAGCAGTAAGCGCATTGATGGTAATCAACCCGAGGGAGGGAGAACAATCAATAATAATAAAGTCATATTGCTCTTTGATACTTGAAACTACAGCCCTCATTTTTTCTTCCCTATTTTCGAGATTGACCATCTCTACTTCTGCTCCCACCAAATCAATGTGTGAGGGGATCAGGTCCAGGTTTTCTATTCCTGATTTTATGATAATTGAGTAAATATCTATTCCATCGACCATGCATTCATAAATACTTTTGTCTATTTCCCTTGGATCATGCCCCAAGCCCGAAGTGGTATTGGCTTGGGGATCAGCATCGATGACTAAGGTCTTAAATTCCAGGACGCCTAAACTGGCGGCCAGGTTCATGGCAGTGGTAGTTTTACCTACTCCGCCTTTTTGGTTGGCAATTGCAATTATTTTCCCCATTTTTCTTTTTAAAGGGTAATGTTTTTTCCAATATTAAGCATAATCAATTCCATTCCTGCCTTATCTGTAGCTTTTTTTGCGGTTTCTTTATCAATTTCAATAAAAGGGAAGGTATCATAATGCATTCCTATAATTTTTTTGGTGCCCACAAACCCTGCTGCTTTAATGGCATCATCAATTCCCATAGTAAAGTTATCGCCGATAGGCAGGAAGGCAAAGTCAATCTTAAATTCCTCGGCAATCAGCTTCATATCGTAAGTAAGCGCTGTATCTCCGGCGAAATAAAATG
Organism: Anditalea sp.; assembly: GCA_040905145.1. GTDB lineage: Bacteria > Bacteroidota > Bacteroidia > Cytophagales > Cyclobacteriaceae > DATGMS01. The sequence goes on along the minus strand of JBBDSC010000194.1, from coordinate 15,467 downwards.
TCCCCTGATTTGATTGGACCACAAAGCCTCCTGGATTCCCTCCGGGGGTTCCATCTGGCAGGGTACTGCTGTGTATGGCATTAACGTACTTGATTTTTCCGAACTCAAATACCTTGCTCCCTCCGTGGTTCATGGGATGAACGTTTTTAATTCCCTTTTCCTGAAACCATGTAGCGACCTCATAATTGGCAACCAGGGTTGCATTGTTTTTCTTCGCGATAGCTTCTACATCAGTTACATGGTCATGATGGCCATGGGTCACAAAAATGTAATCGGCAACTATGGCATCGATGTCAATATCATGGGCCTTTTCATTGGGAGAAATGAAAGGATCAAATAATATTTTTTTATTGCCGATAGTAATCAAGAAGGAGGAATGCCCATAATAGGTGATCTCTGTCATATCATTGTTATTTTGGTTCTCCTGATATGCAAAGGTATAAGTTTATCCCTTACATGAAATCGAGCATGACAAAAGTTACACACACTGGGATGAATATTTCAAGTTTTCTTTTTCTTGGTTTTGCCCTTGGCTTCCGTGGCTTTCATGGCCTCTTCCAACTTCATTTGAAACGCAGACTTCTTTTTAGAGGCATTTTTGATTTTACTTTCTTCTACTTTTTGTCTGATTTTATCATCATCTACAAATTGCTTGATCAGGGCCTGCTGTCCAAAAGTCACCATATTGGAAACAAAATAATAGAAACTCAAAGCAGCAGGGAAGGAGTTAAGCACAAACATAAAGGTAATTGGCATGATATATCCCAAATTTTTCATGGGTCCCTGAACAGCCGTCATTTGGTTGTTGAATTTGGTGTAGGCTATTTGTGAAAGGGCCATTAATAAGGTAAACAAACTCACATGGTCACCATAAAAAGGTATAGTAAACGGCAAGCTTAAGACGGAATCATAGGTAGAAAGATCATGGGCCCAAAGGAATGATTCCTGTCGTAGCTCAATGGAATTCGGAAAGAAAAAGAACATGGCAAACAAGAAGGGCATTTGGAGAAGCATGGGCAGACAGCCACTAATTGGACTTACGCCCAGCTTGCCAAAAAGCTTCATTTGTTCCTGTTGCATCTTTGTCGGATCATCGGCATACTTTTCCTTCAACTCATCAATTTCAGGTTTTATAACCCTCATCTTTGCCATGCCTATGTAGGATTTATAAGTCAGCGGCAATAAGAACAATTTGATGATAAAAACGATAAGGATAATGATCACCCCATAATTGGAAAAGAAATTTTCCAGAAAGTGGAATAAATTGACAATGATGTATTTGTTGACCCAGGACACAAAGAAATAGCCCATGTCCACGTTTGTATCAAATTCTGGCGTGACCTTTCTTAAAATGTTGTAATTATTGGGTCCAAAAAAGTAGGATACATCCGCCACTTGCTGATTTAAAGGCAATTGCAATGTAGCACTCATGTTCTTTACGGACATAGTGTCTACAGGAGTATCCGAAGCTAAATTCCCGCTGGAAAACTGTTGATCTGCAATAATTCCGGAGGTAAAAAACCTTTGCTTGAAAGCCATCCACTTCAGGGGCTTTGCAATTTGCTCAGCTTCGGAAGAAGAACCAGATCCTAAATAGTCGTAGCTTTCGTCGGTGGTGTAATAATTAATATAAGACTTTCTTCTGGACTCTTCAATGTCCGCTTCCAGCTTTTTGAGTTTTTCTTCCCAATGGATCGTTATATTCTGATCTGAAAGAAGGTTGTCGAGATCACTTGTGGAAATTCGATGGTTCAATATATAACCTTCAGAAGAAAGGGTATAAATCCTCTGGATGCTTCCATTGCCCGTATCTGCCGTAAAAGTCACTTCTTGGGCTGGATTTTCATCCATAGTGATTTCTCTGGAGGACGCCTCAAAATAGAATTCATTTAGGCTTACATGACCTGTAGTGGTTTGGATTTGATAATTAATGGAAGCATTTTCCTCATCTATTAAGATTAAGGGCTGCTGACTCCACGTTTTGAAATCTTTTAGTTCTACGGATTTAATTTCCCCTCCCTTTGAGGAAAGAAGCACCTTTAACACCTCATTTTCTATGGTGATCTCTTCTTCGGTACCTTTGGTTAAGCTTGCAAGATCCCCAAATTGTTGCTGGTTTCTTACGGTAGCGGCACTATCGGACTCTTGTCCAGGACTGACAGGGCCTTCAGGCTCAGCATCTTGAACTTCTGTATTGGTAACGGTTTGTTCATCTGTAACCGGCTCTGGTGTATTCGCAAAAAACAAGGAATAGACCAGAATAACCGCTGCGAAAAGGATCAGTCCCGTCGCTTGATTTTTATCCATAATACTTATTTGTTATAAACATGTAAAAGAATTTCCAAAAGGATGCTCAGAACATGTGTTATTTTGTTATTTGTTCTTTTTTATTTTCTATAGTGGCTTTAATAAATCTCACGAACAAGGGGTGAGGGCTTAAAACGGTGCTTTTATATTCCGGATGAAATTGTGTCCCTACAAACCAAGGATGGTTTTGGAGCTCCATGATCTCCACTAATCCTGTTTCCGGATTTACACCGGAAGCAATCATTTTGTTTTTTTCAAACTCCTTTAAATATTTATTGTTGAATTCATAACGATGTCTATGCCGTTCCTGAATTTTTGACTTGCCATAAGCTGCACTGGATTTGGTGCCCTTAACCAACTCACAAGGATAAGAGCCTAATCTCATTGTCCCACCCATTTGTTCGATATTTTTCTGATCTTCCATTAGTCCTATTACCGGGTCTTTCGTACCAGGGTCCATTTCTGTGGAATTGGAATCTTTTAGTTCCAGTACATTCCTGGCAAATTCTATCACTGCAATTTGCATTCCCAGGCAAATGCCAAAAAAGGGGATGTTATTTGTGCGGGCAAATTTAACTGATTCCAGCTTACCTTCAAGTCCCCTTTCACCAAAACCTGGTGCCACCACAATACCGTTGAGTTCCTCCAGCTTTTTTTCAATATTGTCGTCCTTTATTTCTTCGGATGAAATCAACTTAAGGTTGATTTTGCACTCCAACACTGCTCCGGCATGGGTGAAAGATTCAATAATTGATTTGTAAGCATCGGGAAGGGAAACATATTTGCCTATCAGTCCTATATTTACTTCTTGGGTTGGGTTTTTAAGTTTTCCCAAAAATTCTTTCCAATGATCCAACTCAGAAGGGACTTTAGGAGTTAGCTTGAGCTTGGAAATGACCCGCTCATCGAGCTTCTCCTTCTTCATCAACAAAGGAATATCATAGATCGTGTCTGCATCCATGGCCTCAATCACGCAATTCAGTTGAACGTTGCAGAACAATGCCAGTTTTTTCTTAACTTCTAAGGGAAGGTGATGCTCAGTACGGCAGACCAGGATATCCGGTTGAATACCTGCTTCCAAGAGTTGTTTTACGGAATGCTGGGTAGGCTTGGTTTTTAATTCTTTAGCAGCGGATAAATAAGGAATTAGTGTGAGGTGGACGACCAGTACATTCCCAGGTCCTATATCCCACCTAGTCTGTCTTACTGCTTCAATAAAGGGAAGGGATTCTATGTCCCCCACACATCCGCCTATTTCTGTGATGATCACATCATATTTCCCATCTTCTCCCAATTTATAGAAGTTGTTTTTGATTTCATCGGTAATATGGGGGATAACCTGGACCGTTTTCCCCAGAAATTCCCCTTTTCTTTCTTTGGTAATGACATTATTATAAATCCTACCGGTGGTGATGTTGTTGTTTTGTGAGGTAGTGGTATTGAGAAATCGTTCATAATGCCCCAAATCCAAATCGGTTTCTGCACCATCTTCTGTAACATAGCATTCCCCATGTTCGTAAGGATTGAGGGTTCCCGGATCAATATTCAGGTAAGGATCAAATTTTTGGATAGTAACTGTAAGACCTCTCGACTGAAGTAATTTGGCCAGGGAAGCCGCGATAATGCCTTTTCCCAGTGATGAAGTAACTCCTCCAGTGATAAATATATATTTGGTAGTTGACGCCATAAGAATGGTGAGGTGATATTTTGTTTAGCTTCTTATGGGATACAAAATTAAGGAAATTTATTGATTTTATCCCTTCATTGAGGATTAATATTCCGTAATTATGATGGAATGGGGGGACGAAATTTTTAGGATTTATCGAAAAAATGGGTGGACTAATCAATTAAGTGTTATAATTTTGAGGCGAATTTAATTATTGGCGGGTGGAGATAAATAAAATCGTTCAGACACTAAGGAAAGAAGGAAGAATATATATAAAAGAAGGGCAGGGAAAAATAATTGAGCTGATTGTACCTGAAAGATGGAAGGCTCACCTCGATAGGCAGGATGGTGTTTTCCTTATCTTTGATTTGTTCCAGATCAGGAATATTGCTTTGCCTTTTTCTGAGGTTTCGCTGGATATAGTGGAGTTGGCATCCAAGCCCATTATTTATCATACCACTGCCAATGAGGCCCTGAAGAACGCACCTGTGAGTGATCATGTAGTGAGATTTTCCTTGATCAAAGAAGGGTTTTGGAATCAGCTTCTTTTTAATTACGGACGGCCCTTGATTTATCAAGTGCCGGATTTGCAGGGGGAAGTGGAGAATACGGTCAATAAAAAGTTTCCTTTAATGGCTGGCGGAGTCAAGGAAATGTTCCTTGGACCAGAAGGGGAAGTGAAAATATTAAATGGATGAATGTAAAGGAAGATTTGAACAAATCCGTGATATTTAGGAAAGTGGGGGCCTGTGCAAATGAACTGGGGCTGGAAACTTATGTAGTAGGTGGCTATGTCAGGGATTTGATCTTAAATAGGGAAAGCAAAGACATTGACTTTGTCTGTGTGGGCAGTGGCATTGAACTCGCAAAAAAAGTAGCTTCCACTTTTGGTCCACATACCCCGCTGTCCACATTTAAGAATTACGGGACGGCCATGATCAAACTGGAAGATTGGGAGCTGGAATTCGTGGGGGCCCGAAGGGAATCTTACCGGCAGGATTCCAGAAAACCTATTGTGGAGGATGGCACGCTTCAGGAAGATTTGGACCGCAGGGATTTTACCATCAATGCCATGGCTGTATCTGTTAATGACCATAATTTCGGGGAGCTTCTGGACCCTTTTGACGGGCTCAGGGATATTAAAAAGAAGACAATAAGAATCCCGCATGAAGCGGATGTCACTTTTTCTGATGATCCATTGCGGATGATGAGAGCCATTCGTTTTGCCGCCCAACTGCAATTCGACATAGATCCGGAGACTTTTGAGGGGATTATCAACAATGCTTCAAGATTGGATATAATCTCCGGAGAGCGGATTATCGTTGAACTGAATAAAATAATTGCTTCGGAGACGCCATCCTATGGTTTTAAATTGTTATTTGTCAGCAAATTGCTTCACCGGTTTTTTCCGGAAATGGTAGAATTGCAGGGCGTTGATTCTGTCGGAGACAAATCACATAAGGATAATTTCTACCATACCCTGCAGGTTTTGGACAATGTGGCAGGAATGTCCGACAAGCTTTGGCTAAGATGGGCGGCCATTATGCATGACATTGCCAAGCCCGCCACTAAACGCTTTAACGAAAGGGTAGGGTGGACGTTTCATGGACATGAAGATAAGGGGGCCAGAATGACCCCTGCTATTTTCAGACGGTTGAAATTGCCCATGGATGAGAGGATGAAGTATGTGCAGAAATTGGTCAGGCTCCATCTTCGGCCCATTGCTTTGGTAAATGAAAAAGTCACGGATTCTGCCCTGCGGAGGCTATTATATGAAGCAGGGGACGATATAGAGGATCTTTTGACACTTTGCCGGGCGGATGTTACCTCTAAAAACAACAACAAGGTCAAACGTTTTTTGGCAAATTTCGATAAAGTAGAAAAAAAGTTACAGGAAGTAGAGGGGAAAGATCAGGTAAGGAATTTTCAGCCACCAGTATCCGGAGAGGAAATAATGGAAATTTTTGGGTTAAAACCTTCAAAAGTTGTCGGGGAATTAAAAGAAGAAATAAAAGAAGCTATATTGGAGGGCAAAATTCAAAATAATAAAACAGAGGCAATTGAGTTAATGTATAAGTTGGCAACAATTAAAGGAATAAAAAAAACAGAAAAATAGAACAATATGAATAAGATTAAAGTTTGGGCTTTATTATTAAGCATGGTAAGTGTAGGAGCTTTGGCACAAGCTCAAGAAGAAGGACAAACTGTCCAGGCTGATTCGAACAAACAAAAAAACGAGGCCGATCAGAAAATTTATCAGATGGCTCTTCGCTATAATGATCCGTCAATAGCGAAATCCAGATTGTATGATCTGATAGAAAGGAATCCGGACAATCCCAGGTATAGGGAATTGCTGGGCAATATCTACTTTGAATTGGAGGAATACAGTTCTGCGGCTTTGGTGGCCCTGGATTTGTTGAAAATCAATGGCAAAAGTATAGCGGCATTGGAAATAGCCGCCTATTCCCTGGAGCAGCTGGGAGCAGTGGACAAAGCTTTGCCCCACTTTGAATCCTTGCATTTGCTATCAGGAGACCTGTTCAGTCTTTATAAAGCCTCTTATTTACAATACTCTCTTAAAAAGTATGAGGAGGCATTGAACTCTGTGAATATGTTGATCAAAAACAAAAAATCGACGGAAGAGAAATTAGCCTTTCCCAAAAAGGATGACACCAATCAGGAAGTGAGTATGCAAGTAGCGGCATTAAACTTGAAAGGTCTGATTTATAAGGAGCAAGGAAATACAGAAGAAGCCAAAGCGGCTTTTGATGAGGCTTTGAAAGCAAACCCTGAATTCGAAATGGCCAAGGAAAATCTGGCGGCTTTATAAAAGTGGGCCGGATTGGATTTAGTACAAGGTACGAAGTACGAGGTATATAGTACCTTGTACTAATTCTCAATTTCGTTCCAAGATCTCAATCCTTCTTCGGTTGTCACGTTCCTAAGTCCTTCATTCTTGATTCTTGGTTCTGTCCCTATCTTCCGTCTCCGGTCTTCCAGCTTTGTCCCTTCGGTCTTCTTGCGTCTAAAAAGTAGAGGATAAGGAAATATCGGAGGTCTTGCTATCCAACAATTTTCCTTTTTCACATTTCAGCACCCGGTAAGGATACTTTTTCAATAACTCATAATTGTGGGTGGCCATCAGAATGGCTGTTCCCTGTTTGCTGATTTCCTGAAATAATTTAAAAATACCATCAGCCACTTCCGGATCGAGGTTACCTGTAGGCTCATCTGCCAATAGGATAGCAGGTTCGTTTAACAAGGCCCTGGCAATTACAACCCGCTGCTGTTCCCCTCCCGAAAGTTGGTGGGGCATTTTAGTGGCGGCACTGCCCAAACCCACTCTCAACAGTACTTCCACCATCCGGGTTTTCATTTTTGATTTGTCTTTCCACCCGGTGGCCCTCATGACAAAATAAAGGTTTTCAGCTACTGTCCTGTCGGTAAACAACTGAAAGTCCTGGAATACAATCCCAAGTTTCCTCCTTAGGAAAGGGACTGCCTTAATTTTGATATTCGAGAGGTTATATCCAGCTACCTCACCTTCGCCCATTTTCAATGGAAGATCAGCGTACAAGGTTTTGAGAAGAGAACTTTTCCCACTACCGGTCCTTCCTATCAGGAATACAAATTCACTTTTTTCTATATTGAAAGCAACATCCTGAAGAATGGCCGTTATTCCCTGGAATATACAAGCTTTATGCAGTTTGACTACTGGATCATTGGAGAATACCATGTTTATAGGTCTAGCTTTTGTAATTTACCAAAAGGAAGGTCTTTGATCAAAGCCTCAAGTGCCTCTTCTTTTCCCTCCAAACCAAGTCTTTCTATGTTCTTCATTGGCCTATCTGCCCTGAAATAGGCGACAAGCACAAAGTTTTCATCCCTGATCTGAATATAATTGGGGATTTTAGCTTTTCCCTTTACTTTGATGATATACATGAGATTATGGGCAAATAATACCGAAATTTAATTAAGGCACTTAGGCTCTTATCAGTAATTTTCGCGTTGTTTTTGGCAAAATTTCAAACAACAAATCGCAAAAAGCAAATAAAAAACAATCTTTAAAATTCAAAATAAAAAAAACCGCTTAGCTTCTCATCCCAAAAGATTTCGGTTCTTTATAGTAGGTTTTGAACCTACCTACCTGCCTGCCGGAAGGCGGGCCTGCCTGCCGGCAGACAGGTTTGGCTTTTTATCACTTGAAATTTATTTGTCTTTTTGATATTTGTTTTTCCTTCTGGCTTGTCCAGGTTGGGATTTATATATTATTTGCCTTGGCATGGTCGGCTAAAAACTGAGCCAACCCTTTATCGGTCAGAGGGTGATTTAACAACCCAGTGATCACATTTAGTGGACAGGTGACTACATCGGCACCAATTTCAGCACATTTGATGAGGTGCATCGTATGTCGTAGGGAGGCGGCCAGCACTTCTGTTGCCATTCCGTAGGTTTGATAAATCCGCACAATTTGTTCGATAAGATCCAAACCGTCAAAACCTATATCATCCAGTCTCCCTATAAAAGGAGAGACATAGGAAGCCCCTGCTTTAGCTGCTAAAATAGCCTGTCCCGCAGAAAATATTAAAGTGCAATTGGTCCTCACCCCTTCTGCATGAAAATACTTGATGGCTTTTATGCCTTCTTTTATCATGGGTATTTTGACCACGATTTTATCGTCTATTTTAGCGAGTTCCTTTCCTTCCCTGACCATACCATCAAAATCAGTTGCAATAACTTCCGCACTTACCTTGTCATCCACAATATTACAGATGGACTTATAATGTGCTTTTATATTTTCTTCGCCGATTATACCTTCTTTGGCCATAAGGGAAGGATTGGTAGTAACCCCGTCCAATATCCCCAGCTCGAAAGCTTCTTTAATATCATTAAGTTTTGCTGTGTCAATAAAGAATTTCATTGTTGATTTGTTTTGAGTGTGTTTTTGTGCAGTAAAGGTATACTAAAGAGAAAAATAAACAATGCGTGTCTTGAAAAAAGGAAAAAAGTAAGCGGCATCGCACCGCTACAACCGCCTACCCTTGCTCCCTTCCGGGCCTGGGGGATTGAGCAGGAGCTGGTCGTGCCGCTTGCTACAAAGGTAAGCAAAAGTTTCTTTTTACCAAAAAATGTTCGCAATAAATACGGTGAAAATAAGCCCAAAAAAAGTGGCCAATTTATTGCTATAAACTAACTTATAATTGGGAAAAATTTTATCATTAAAAAAGAGTGGAGATTATGAAAAAGTTGTTAATGATATTGTCCATGAGCTTTATTATGGCTTCATGTAGCATCTTCCAACCCCGCATCCCTTATGAATTGGGAATGGAAGAAAGTAAGTTTTTACGTCAAAATAAATCAGCCGTACTCCACAACCTGGAGGGGGAGGTGAAAACCTATAGGGTCCCAAGGGATGATGGATTTTATATCCTGGCAACGTTTGAGAATGAGCAACTCATCAATTTTGAGGAAAGGGAATTGGGACCAGAATGGCCACAGCAAAGGATGATGGAGGAGGATAATCAATGATTGTTTGGGAATTATCCTCTTATCGGGGAAAATTTTCCGGAACATAGGTTAAATTTTCATGATTTATTTTTGTTAAATAGAATGCGTTTCTATCTTTGTCCTCTGACAAGTATGAAAAACATTAATGATCAAATATGGTGGTGGCATTTTAGACCTTCCAAAAAAGGAGAACAGCTATTTTTTGCCTAAAAATTCGATTATAAATTAAAGAAGAGGCTTGCTGGATTTCCGGTAAGCCTTTTTTTCTTTTAATACCTTTTATTATGGAAACATTAGAAAAATTCTATTTGAAGACCCGGTACAAAAAACTGCTGGCGGACACCATCACCCCTGTCAGTATTTACCTGCAGGTGAGGGACAGGTTTTCTAATCCGATCCTGCTGGAAAGTTCGGATTATCATGGACAGGAAAACAGTTATTCGTATATATGTTTCAATCCATTGGCCACCTTTACTTTAAACAATGGACAGGTAAAGGAGGAACTTCCTTTCGGGCAAATCACCTCTTATCCAATTCAGAAGGAAAATAAGCTGGTGGATGCGCTCCGGAATTTTTCAAGGAAATTTACAGAAGAGAAAAAAGACTTTAAGTTTATTTCCAATGGGCTTTTCGGATACATGCAGTATGATACTTTATCTTTTTTTGAGGATATTTCTTTGAAGAACACCCAGCAATCATCTGTGCCAATGATGCATTATGCGGTTTACAAAAATGTGATAGTGGTAGATCATTTTAAGAACGAACTTCACATTTTTGAGCATCATTTGGATACGGAGGAGGAAAACACCAGTATTGACCAAATTGAGACTTTGCTGAAGAATAAAAATATTCCCTCATATCAATTTGAAATGGTAGGAGAGGAAACCTCTAATTATTCTGATGAAGAGTTTTTGGATATTTTGAGGAAAGGAAGGGAACATTGCTTTAAGGGGGATGTTTTTCAAATCGTACTTTCACGGGCTTTTACCACTGGATTCAAAGGGGACGAGTTTAATGTTTACAGGGCCCTGAGATCCGTTAATCCTTCCCCTTATTTGTTTTACTTTGATTACGGCTCATTTAAGGTTTTCGGAAGTTCTCCTGAGGCACAAATCGTTGTAAAAAGCAATAAAGCCACCATCTATCCCATCGCAGGTACCTTCAAAAGGACCGGAAATGATCAGGCTGATGCGAATTTGGCCCTTAAGCTGTATGATGATCCAAAGGAAAATTCAGAACATGTGATGTTGGTGGACCTTGCCCGAAATGATTTAAGCCGCTCTTCAGAAAAGGTAGAAGTAGAAGTCTTTAAAGAAATCCAATATTATTCCCATGTTATTCATCTGGTTTCCAAAGTCACAGGAATCCTACCCAATGGTGCCAATCCCCTTCAGCTGGTTGCAGATACTTTTCCGGCGGGAACTTTATCAGGTGCGCCAAAATATAAGGCAATGGAATTGATAGATGAACTGGAAAATACCTCCAGGAGATTTTATGGCGGCGCCATAGGTTTTTTAGGTTTCAATGGTGATTTTAACCATGCAATTCTCATCAGGTCTTTTGTTTCTGACGGGAATCAACTAAGATATCAGGCAGGCGCAGGAGTAGTGGCAAAGTCTTCCATAGAGAGTGAACTCCAGGAAGTAAGTAACAAGCTGGAAGCGTTAAGGGTGGCTTTGAAAAAAGCAGAAGAAGTCTAATCATAGAGTGAACATAAGGAAAAATGAAAATACTGGTACTTGACAATTATGACTCCTTTACCTATAACCTGGTATATATTATCCGGGAATTAGGTTATGGTGCTCAAATGGATATTTTTAGAAACGATAAGATTTCTTTGGAAGGAGTGAATAAATATGATAAAATCCTTTTGTCCCCTGGTCCTGGATTGCCCTGTGAGGCAGGGATTATGCCGGAGCTGATAAAAAGATATGCTGCTACAAAAGATATCCTGGGTGTTTGTTTGGGACATCAGGCTATTGGGGAAGCTTTTGGCGGAAGCTTAAATAATCTCACCGAAGTGGTCCATGGTGTGGAATCAATAGTGAAAATCCAAGATGATTTACTTTTTAAAGGTCTTCCAGGAAGTTTTAAAATTGGGAGGTACCACAGTTGGGTCATTGATGAAAGTACCCTTCCCGGGGATTTGACCATCACGGCCAAGACTCCGGACGGGCAGATCATGGGGGTCCGACATAAAGTTTTCAATGTAAGGGGACTTCAGTTTCATCCCGAAAGCATATTGACGGAGCATGGAAAAGTAATCATGGAAAATTGGATTAATGGATTAAAAACACACTCAGATTATGAAAGATATACTAAATCAACTCATAGAGCATAGGACTTTAAGTAAGGAACAGGCCAAAGAGGTTTTGAAAAAAATAACCACGGGTGAATACAATCAAAGCCAGATAGCAGCTTTTCTTACCGTTTATTTAATGAGGAGCATCACAGTGGATGAACTAGGGGGATTTAGGGAAGCCATGTTGGATCTTTGCATTCCTGTGGAAATAGCCGAATATGATGCCATTGACCTTTGTGGAACCGGAGGTGATGGTAAGGATACCTTTAATATTTCCACCCTGTCCTCATTTATCGTGGCTGCGGCCGGTCAACATGTGGCAAAGCATGGCAACATAGGCGTATCTTCTATTTGTGGTTCTTCCAATTTATTGGCCTATTTCGGTTATCAGTTCACCAATGATATGGGGGAGATTAGAAGAAGTTTGGATGAAGCAGGGATTGCCTTTCTTCATGCGCCGCTTTTTCATCCTGCCATGAAAAATGTAGGACCGATTAGAAAGGAACTAGGGGTAAAGACCTTTTTCAATATGTTGGGGCCAATGGTAAATCCAAGTAGGCCTAAGAAGCAAATGATAGGGGTGTTTAGTTTGGAACTGGCCCGGTTATATGCCTATCTCTACCAGAACAATGGCATGAAGTTCAGTATCATCCATTCTTTGGATGGCTACGATGAAATTTCGCTTACAGGTGATTTCAAAATGGTTACCAATCAGGGGGAAAAAGTAATTTCCCCGAATAATATAGGGTTTCCTACTTTAACCGCTGCGTCTATCAGTGGGGGGGCGACGGTTGAAGAATCCGCTAAAATATTCGAAGATGTATTAAAGGGAAAGGGAACTGAAGCACAAAATTCGGTTGTTATAGCCAATTCAGCTGCAGCTTTGCAAGCCGCCGATCAACAATTGTCCTTTTTGGATGCAATTGAAAAAGCGGAAGAAGCCCTTAAGAGCGGAAGGGCGCTGAAAGTATTTAAAGCTTTGCTGACGCCAAAAACCTCCATTTCAACAGCATAAATTGGTATAATGAACATTCTGGATAAGATAATAGCCCACAAAATAAAGGAGGTTGCAGAGCGTAAAAGCTTGGTTCCCATAAAACTACTCGAGCAAAGTATCTACTACAATAATCAGGTGATTTCCGTGAAGAAATACGTGACCCACCCTGAAAAGACCGGTATAATTGCCGAATTTAAAAGGCGGTCACCCTCAAAAGGACAGATTAATGTTACCGCCCAGGTAGAAAGGACCAGTATTGGCTATATGCAGGCTGGAGCTTCTGCGCTATCAATATTGACAGACACGCAGTTTTTTGGGGGATCGAACAATGACCTGACCTTGGCAAGAAAATTTAACTTTTGTCCCATTCTCCGTAAGGATTTTGTGATTGATGAATATCAAATTATTGAAGCCAAATCCATTGGAGCGGATTGTATCCTTTTGATTGCTGCCGTCCTGGAGCCGGGCCGTTTGAAAGAATTGGCCCGGTTTGCCCGTCGCCTTGGTTTAGAGGTATTGATGGAAGTGCATGATGAATCGGAATTGAACCGATCGTTAAATGAGTATCTGGATCTGGTTGGAATCAACAACAGAAGTTTGAAAACTTTTGATGTATCATTGGAGACCTCTTTTGATTTAATTGGTAAAATCCCTCCTCAATTTGTGAAAATTTCTGAAAGCGGAATTTCTGTACCGGAAACATTGGTAGAATTAAAAAAAGCAGGTTTTGACGGTTTCCTGATCGGAGAGAATTTCATGAAATCCAGCAGGCCCCATCAGGCAGCCTATAATTTCATGAATGAATTCAGGAAATTGTCTTCCGGTTCTGAGCACCAAAATTTAGGCAGATGATAATCAAAGTTTGTGGCATGAGGGAACAGGAGAATATCCTGCAATTGATGGAAAGCACATCGCCGGATCTGATGGGATTGATTTTTTATGGCGAATCCTCCCGTTTTGTTGAAAAGGAAAAAGTTGATCTTGATTTTTATAAAAGATTACAAATATCAAAAGTAGGGATCTTTGTAAATTCGGATTTGGACTATTTACTAAAAAAAATCAATGATTTTGGCTTAGATTATGTTCAACTGCATGGAGATGAAACAGTAGAATTTATCAACAACCTCAAAGCGGTTTCTCCAATAAAGGTCATAAAGGTATTAAGAGTGGGAACAGCTATTGATTGGGAGGAATTCCAGCCTTTTGATGAGGTGGTTGATTTGTTTCTTTTTGACACCCAAACCCAAAAGTTCGGAGGATCAGGAAAACAGTTTGACTGGTCAGTCCTGGAAAAATATCCTTTTCAAAAAGGATTTTTATTGAGTGGAGGAGTGGATGAGGAAAGCATAGAAACCCTCCATGCACTTGCTGTAAAAATTCCCCAATTGTTGGGAGTAGATATAAACTCAAAATTTGAGATTCAACCAGGGCTGAAGGACATTGTCAAAGTCCAGGGTTTTGTGAAGAAAATGAGAAATAAGGTCGACTGAATAATATTTAATGAATGAATTATGATAGGAGTAGATGAAAAAGGATTTTATGGCAAATTCGGTGGTGCATATATACCGGAAATGCTTTATCCTAATATAGAGGAGCTGAGGGTAAATTTTCCCATCATCACCGCCTCAGAAGAATTTCAAAAGGAATTTGCACTGCTGTTAAGGGACTATGTGGGTAGGCCAACTCCCTTGTATCTTGCCAAACGCCTCTCCTCACACTTTGGGACTAAGATTTACCTGAAAAGAGAGGATTTATGCCATACAGGGGCCCATAAAGTCAACAACACCATTGGGCAGATCATTCTCGCCAGGAAACTGGGGAAGAAGAGGATTATCGCAGAAACCGGTGCCGGACAACACGGGGTGGCCACAGCCACCGTATGTGCCTTGATGGGAATGGAATGTACCGTGTATATGGGAGCCATTGATATGGAACGACAGAAACCCAACGTAGAAAGGATGAAAATCCTTGGTGCCCAAGTGGTCCCTGCCAATTCAGGAAGCAAGACTCTGAAGGATGCTACCAATGAAGCCATGAGGCAATGGATCAATAATCCCGTAGATACCCATTATATTATTGGTTCGGTAGTTGGTCCCCATCCCTATCCAGAGATGGTGGCCCAGTTTCAGTCCATCATCAGTGAAGAGATTAAATCCCAGCTGGTGGAGAAAGAAGGGACTGAAAACCCTGATGTGGTTATTGCCTGCGTAGGCGGGGGCAGTAACGCTGCTGGGGCTTTTTATCATTATTATAATACAGACAAGGTAAGATTGGTCGCTGTAGAAGCTGCAGGTATGGGCATTCATTCCGGCAAGTCTGCTGCCACGACCATTTTGGGAAAACCAGGAATATTACACGGGAGTAAAACCCTGTTGATGCAGACCGAGGACGGTCAGGTGACCGAGCCCCACTCCATTTCAGCTGGTTTGGATTATCCAGGAATAGGTCCGGTCCATGCACATTTATTTGATACTGGAAGAGCGGAATTTGTGGCGGTAGAAGATGAAGATGCCATGAAAGCAGGGGTGCAGCTCAGCCGTTTGGAGGGAATTATTCCGGCCATAGAATCGGCCCATGCCCTTTCTGCCCTGAACCAGATTAAATATAAAAAGGATGATATTATTGTAATTAATCTTTCAGGAAGAGGCGATAAGGTTTTGGACACCTATATTAAATGGGGTGGATAT
>JBBDSC010000193.1:0-20077 GCA_040905145.1 Anditalea sp. | reverse complement strand
TTATCCGTTAGTTATACCGGAGAAATGTTTGCAGAAACCGTACGCCGTTATAATAAGCCTTTGGGCAGGGACCGCTTTCTTGAAGAAGGAATAGGTGAGGACCTGGGGCATAATACGGACTGGTTCGACGAGGTCACCAATGATCTTCCTCTCAGTTACCGGAATGTATTGAGCTTTAGCGGGGGAGTGGAACAAGCTAAGATCCGTGCCACAGTCAGTCATAGAAATGCTACGGGTTTGGCTATAGGTTCAGGTAGGGATGAAATCCAGGCCAGAATAAATACCGATTTTTTATTGTTTGATGGATTTATGGAAATAACCAATAACCTTTCCTATAGTCAAAGGCAATCCGAATTTGCAAACAATGATAGTGGAAGGGGAGATGAATTTGCAAACAATGATATGTTCAGGATGGCTTTGCAGCTCAACCCTACGGAAACTCCCTATGATCCTACTGCGCCACATGGCCTCAATGTCTGGACAGGGGGCTATGACTGGTATAATCCTGTGGCAGAAATCCGGTTACGAAAAGATCAAAGAAAATATACTTATTTTCTAAACACCACGAGTATCGTGTTAAATCTTACGGATAATATATCTGTCACGGGCAGATATTCCATGAACAATAATAGTGAATATTTCACTTTTTGGAGATCAGCGCAACATAAAACTTCTTTGGATCAAGGGGTAGGAGGTTTTGCAAGTCAGAATTACGGGGAATCGATGGACAATACCTTTGAAACTTTTGCTACCTACAACCAAATCTTTGGTCAGCATAACATCAATGTGGTGGGAGGATATAGTTTCCAGGAGTTCAATGCACAGGGTTTTTCCGCCAACAATTCCGACTTTGCCGTGGACGGTATAGAAGAACATGATTTGGGCACAGGCAGGTTTTTAGCGGAGGGAAGAGCCGGATTGGGATCCTATAAAGATCCCCGGGTGAGGCTGATGGCTTTTTTTGGAAGGGTGAATTACAGTTGGAACAACAGATATCTGATTACGGCAAGCATGAGAAGAGAAGGTTCTTCAAAATTTGCTGAAGGCAACAGATGGGGTACTTTTCCAGCCCTTTCTTTGGGATGGAATATTCATAATGAACCCTTTATGGCAGGCCAGGACTTATTTACTAATTTAAAACTTCGGGGAGGCTATGGTGAAACAGGGAATGAAGGTTTTGATCCGGGCGTGGCAACCAGGATGTATGGCCCTGATACCTGGTGGTTAATGAACGGTGAATGGAGAAGAACCTATGGAGTCTCCCATAATCAGAATATGGATTTAAAATGGGAAACAAAAAAGGAATACAACATCGGTTTTGACTTTGCCATTCTTAATGGTGACATTTCCGGTAGGTTTGATGTTTTTCAAAGGGATGTGGATGATTTGATTTATGATATTTCCGTCCCGCAGCCACCTGCTATTCATGACAAAACCACTATGAACGTAGGGGTTTTAAGAAACACCGGCTGGGAAGCTGAACTGACCTGGAACGCCATCAATAATGCAAATTTCCAGTATGCTACTACTTTTATAGGTTCTTCCTACAAAAGCGAGCTGGTAAGTCTTTGGGGGAATCAGACTTTTTGGGACCGGAAGGGTTTTCCGGCACCCGGAAGTCCCGGCAATGCAGTAAGGTTGTTCCCGGGTGAACCGATAGGCCGGTTTTTTGTATGGGAACATGCGGGATTTACGGATGATGGGAATTGGATGCTGAGGGCCGCCGACGGAGAAGTGTTTGATGTGACAGAAAGGACCAAAACCCCCCAGGATAAAAAATTTATCGGGAACGCTATTCCAAGGGTGGTCTTGGCCTGGAACAACCAGTTCAATATCGGAAACTTTGATGTCAGTGCTTATTTCCGGGGTTGGATAGGGCATGATATTTTTAATATGCCTAATTTTTATTACGGGATACCTTTGGAGGGAAGAAATGTGCTGGTAGAAAACTATGAAGAGCAAAAGCACATCACCGGGGAGAAAGAGCTGAGTGATTACTGGATTGAAGACGGTGATTTCTTGAAGCTGGATGTTTTATCGGTAGGTTATTCCTTTGACTTGGGGGGAGACAGGGCAAGCAGATATCTGAAAAGCCTGCGTGTATATGCCACGGGACAAAATTTATTTGTTCTCACTAATTATTCAGGGTTAAACCCTGAAGTAAATATCAATGGTTTAGACCCTGGATTTGAAGAAAGGGCTACCTATCCCCAAACCCGTACTTTCATGTTGGGTGTACAAGCGAATTTCTAACCACGAAAACATTAAGATTATGAAATTTAAAAAATATATTGTAATCCTCTTTGGTGTTATCATTACGAGCTGTTCCCTGGATGAGGTTTGGTATGACGAGGTGGTGCCGGAGACCTTCTTTAAAACTGAAGGAGATGTATTGGCAGCTCTTTACAGGCCATTCACTCATGCGAGGTGGTATCTTACCGGGGACCGCTGGATTGCCCAGGAATTATCAGCAGATCAATTTGCCCGTACGACCAAAGGACGGCATTGGTACGACGGAGGACGTTATGCCCGTTATCAGCATCATGAATGGACAGCAGATGAAACCCAGCTGTTTGGCACATGGAGAGGAACGTTGCAAGGGGTGGCCTTGGCCCTTGATGTAAAAGAGGATCTGGGAAGATTGGATTATCAGGAACTGGCACTTACCGAAGAAGATAAAGCCGCACACCTCGGCCAGTTGGATGCCTTAACCGCTTTTTTCTATTTAAGAGGGCTGGATTTCTTTGGCGGACTCCCCGTATTCACCAGTTTAGATCAGGAAGATGTGCCGAGAAGTACCGACAGGGAAACTTTTCAGCATATAGAAGGTTTGTTGCAGCAAGCCATCATGGATTTACCTATAAAGGAAGAAGGCGCACCTCAGGAAGGGGCGATCACCAAAGGGGCTGCGGCAGTGATGCTGGCCCGGTTGTATTTTAATGCCGAAGCCTACATTGGAGAAGCCATGTATGATGAAGCGGCCAGGATTTCTGAAGGTATCATTGCCGGGGAATATGGAAATTACAGCCTGGATCCGGAATGGAAGGGCCCTCACGATTTTGACAATCATGAGTCCCCTGAAGTTATATGGTCCATCCCTTCAGAATTTAACCGGTTGGAATATTCCCATTACGGTCATATGTATCATTACAATTCCCGTGTCTATTTTGATATAGATTTGGGTTCAAATAATGGTACACATTTGCAGCCTTCCAGAAAGCCTGATGGGACCTTGTATTCGGAGGATTTCAGGTTAGGGTCGCCCTATGAAAAATTCGAAGATACTGATCTCAGGAAAAGGCCATTTAAATACTTTGGTGGTGGCAATTACGAAGGAATGTTTTTGGTAGGGCCCCAGATTTCTCCCGTTACCGGCGCCTCAGTAATTGGTAATGAGGAGTATAGTGGGGAACTGGTGGTTTTTGTGGATCAGGTTGGGAGATTTTCGGAAGTGGGTGAGACCTATTCATCTGTGGAGGAAGTTCCTTCCAATATAAATGCAGGTGAAGAAAATTCGGGGATACGGTTGGTTAAAATTCCTATTCCTTCCAGTCAGGATATGACTTTAAGATGGGGAGCAGATCATCCCGTCTTGAGATTAGCTGAAGTTTATTTTATGCTTGCTGAAAGTCAATTAAGATTGGGAGAACCTTCTTCTACCGCAGCAGATTTGATAAATGCCGTAAGGCAGAGGGCTTTTGAGGGAGGAAATGATCCAAACCCCGTCACAGCCGAAAATCTGGATTTATATAGAATGGCCGATGAATGGGGAATTGAATTTTTAGGGGAAGGCAGAAGAAGGACTGACTTAATAAGATTGGGTTTTTTCACCACGGAAGAATGGTGGGATCACCAGCCTTCCAATTCTGACCACCTTAATAGATTCCCGGTGCCTACGGAGGCTCTTTCCGCCAGTAACGTGCTGGAACAGAATCCCGGTTATTGAGGACCAGGAGCAACAAATGATTGATTTCTTGTAAAGAAATCCATAAGGGAATTAGCATAAAGCCGGCACCCTGGCAATGGCCAGAGGTGCCGGCTTTTGTTTAATCCTGTTTTGACCACAAGGATACCCAGAGCTATATATTCTATGATCAGTTAGATAAACCGTACTTTTGGCTTGATCGAAAAGTACCAAAAAATCAAGGCTGTTAAACCCTACTTCAAATCGGCAACGGTTCCAGTTACCGAGTTCATGCGATTAATAATTAACCGGATATATCTATCTAAGACCATTCCATCTATCCTTTTTTCACCACAGATTTCTCGGATTCTCACAGATTTTTCAGATATTTCTCTGTGTTAATCTGTGTCCATCTGTGGTTAACTCCTTTTTTACCCAGGATTTTTTGGGACCAAAACCAAAGGCCGGTTCCTCAGCATAAGGCGCACCTGGCACACCCCTATTTAAAATTTATAGACATCCGGCTTATCATTATTAAAGGTAACCAAAAGGTAGGGGCTACCTTGAAAATTGATGATATCTAAACTCCTTACAGCCTTTTGGGTGAAATTGAGTCCCAGACGGTTTCCATCAATTGTTTCTCCCCCGGAATTGATTATGTTTCCTGAAAGACTCCCAAATCGGCCATGAAAAGGTGTTACACCAAAATAATTTCCACCTGCCAGCACTTCTTCCTTACCGTCTTTATTAAAATCGAACTTTAAAAAAGCGGTTAGAGGGGCTACCTGTAAGGAGGCGTCAAAAGCTTCAAAAGTAAACTTCCCACCGGAATTTATTAAATATCCTGACGCCATATTATTCACAGTCAACAGGTCGGCATTTTCCAGCTGGTCTTTGTCAAATATTTCCTCCAGGGGTTTGCCGGCAAAATCCTTGTAAGCGGTAAACTTTTTCTTAAGAAAGCTCATTTGACTTCCCAGTTCATCCAACCCTGCCACGGTATAATATTTTCCTTTTTTTTCATAGGCCAATATGGTTTCCGTACTTCCGTTATCATCAAAATCGGCATAATACATTTTTAAAGGATACTTTTCTTTGGCAGTAAATTTGGTGTTTAGTCCCCAATTCCCCAGCAAATAATCCAACTCACCATCTCCATTGATGTCAAACGGAATTATGGATTGCCAAAGACCATTTAGTTCCTGATCAACGAATTTCGGGGTGACGTCTTTTAAAATTCCTTTCTGGTTTTGAAAAAACCTGGGGCTCATCCATTCCCCCACCACGATAAGATCCGTCCATTCATCACCGTCAAAATCTGTCCAGACGGCATCGGTCACCATCCCGATATTTTGCAGCGCTTTATTTTCTACGATTGTAAAGTTTCCATTTTCATTGTTCAGGAGAAAGGACTGTGGGATTTGACCAAAATCATTGGCAACGGCTGCGCCACCGACAAAAAGATCTATATTTCCGTCTTTGTCATAATCATGTGCTTTTACTACTGAACCATTTTCAAAATAAACAGGAAGGTCATATTTAATAAATCCAGCACCTTTATGGATAAATAACCTGTCCTTTAAGGCTTCATTTTCTCCGTAAAACTCTCCTCCTGAAGAAACTATAAACAAATCATTTCTCCCGTCATTATTAAAATCTTCCACTGTTGCGGACACATCTTCATGAAGAGAATCACTGGCTACAGCGTCAAACTGTTTTTCAGTAAAACCATCGCGGGTTTGAAGAAAAACCTTGGCAGGTTGTAATTTGGCTCCCCCAAAGAAAATGTCATCGCTGCCATTGCCATCCAGGTCTTTGACGGCAACGGCAGGTCCACGATCAGAAATTTTATAGGGAATAAGCTTTTGGCGGTTAAAATCTATGAACCTGTTTTCCTGATGTTCATAATTTAATCCCGGTAATGATGCTGCTTTTTGAAACCAGGTTTCGGGTTGGGGGAAAATCCGGGAATAATCCACCTTTTGGCGATCTTCGGAGGGATTTAAAATCAGGGTCTGATTGACTTCTATGTCATTTATCCTTTCATAAGTGTTGTCCGGCCATATCACCAGTAAGGAATCCACTTGTTGAAGATGGCCGTAACCAAAATGAATTAAAGGTTCGGAGGAAGACTGGAATCCCCTGGAAGTAAACATTTGTTTCAACTGCATGTTTCCCTGATGCCAGGATATCACCTTGGTTCCGATTCCAAAGGAATTGAGAGCCGTAAAATTCGCCTTAATTTTTAAATAACCTAAACTATCATCGGAATGGTTCTGATACAAGCTTGCGGGCTGATTGAGGTTGTTGGTTACCAGGTCAACATCCCCATCATTATCCAAATCCCCCCATGCGGCTCCTGTAGAAATGATAGGGTCCGCGGAAATCCATGTACCTGATTGGTCTGAGAACCGGAGGTTTTCTTCCCCTTTAAATATATAATTGTTCACCTTCCCTGAAGGCATTTTATCCAGTGCTTCCCGGTCTAAAAGGTTTGAAGAATTGAATTTTTGCTCTACTTCCTCGCTGGATATATATTTGATGTAATCATGATCATTGGGTCTGCGGGGGATTCCTGTTGATATGAATATATCCTGCTTTCCGTCAAGGTCGAAATCCGCAAAAAGAGGGCTCCAGCTCCAGTCAGTTGCCGCAATACCACCAAATAGGGCGACTTCCTGAAAGTATTCACCTCCGCGGTTAATCTGCAACATATTGCGGGCGTACTGGGGATGATATTTGAGCCGGTCAATTTTCAGGTCGTGGATGTAAATGGGGTCATCACTCATGGAAGCTTTAAGGACTTCTTCATCCTCAGGAAGCATATCCAGGGTCAGGATGTCCATAAACCCGTCCTGGTTAATATCAGCGACATCGTTACCCATTGAAAACCTGCTTACCTGGCTGAATTTTTCCTTAAGTAATTCAGTGAATGTGCCGTCTCCCTTGTTGAGGTAGTAATAATCATCTTCGTGAAAATCATTGCTTACATAAAGATCGGTGTAACCGTCATTATTAAAATCGGCTGTTGCCAATCCCAAACCATAGCCATTTGCACCTCCAAAAATGCCCGCTTCATGACTTACATCAATAAACTTTCCGATATCATTCCTCAGCAGTTTATCACCGCTTTCATCCGTACGGTTATTTCTTATATCTGCCGGACCATATGAATTATCGGTATGTACGGCATGATTCAGCAAATACATATCCAGGTCTCCATCATTGTCATAATCAAAAAATGAAGCGGTAGTAGAGTAATTTTGAAAATCAAGAAGGTACTTTTCTCCTTCTTCGGTGAAAGTTAGATCCCCATTGTTTATAAACAGCTCATTTTTGCCCTTCAAACCATGAATTCCTGCAACCGCACACACATAGATATCAAGATTTCCATCACCATTCACATCCGCCATGGTTACACCTGTGTTCCAGTCTGAGGATCCAGCTACTCCTGCACTGGCGGTTATATCTTCAAATTCCAAATGACCCTTGTTTAGAAATAGCTTGTTAGGGACCTGGTTTCCGGTGAAATAAATGTCCTGTAAACCGTCATTATTGATATCTCCAATAGTCACTCCCCCACCGTTGTAGAAATAGAGGTAATATAGAATACCCAAATTATTGGTTTCCTCTAATTCATTGGTGAAATCAAGTTTTGAAGCTTTAGGATCTATAGAGGTAAACAGGTAATTTTTCTCCTTATCCAGGGAGCATCCGAAAAGAAAACCATATAAAAAAATAAATAAAAGCTGTTTCATTTGCTTATTTTTAAACTTACAAGTCGCTAATTTAATCATTTGAGGCAACTTCAGGTGGTTTTTTTTTATTGCCTTCAAGAAAACCATAAAATTTCCGACATTAGGGGATTGATTGGATCCCCTTAACCAGCAAGGACATGAAATTTGGAAGAGTAGAACATCCCGAAAACATTGATTTCACCCTACCGGAAGATCATCCCGATACGGCCAAAACCCTGGAAGACTTTAAAGAATCCGGGGGGGCATTTGAAGCCTATGTGGGCTGTGCCAAATGGAACAAGACCGATCTAAAGGGTTTTTATCCAAAAGGCACAAAAGATGAACTCTCCTATTATTCCACCCAGTTCAATTCCATAGAATTAAATGCCACATTTTATAAATCCCCCGACAAAAAACAAGTGGCAACCTGGGCCTCCAAAACACCGGACAACTTCTGCTTTTTCCCAAAAATACCCCAAACGGTCAGTCATTTTAAAAGACTCCAGGAAGCCAGACAGCCAATAGAGGAATTTTGCGATGCCATCAGTCATTTCGAAGAAAAACTGGGGATGGCCTTCCTTCAAATGCCGGACAATTTTCAGCCCAAATACCTGGACAGGGTGCAGGTATTTGCCGAAAATTTCCCCAAAGAAATACCTTTGGCAGTTGAAATGCGCCATACCGATTGGTTTACTGATCCGGAAGTGTTTGATGCATTATATCACCTTTTGAGAGAAAATAACATGGCCCATATCATCGTGGACACGGCGGGCAGAAGGGATATGCTCCACATGCGCTTGTCCAGTGATACTGCTTTTATAAGGTATGTTGGGGCAAATGCCCCAACTGATTATAGCCGCTTGAATGATTGGATAGAAAAAATTGCGGTCTGGCGTGCACAGGGATTGAGGAAACTTTACTTTTTTGTCCATCAAAACGTAGAAAAGGAATCCCCTTTACTTTCTGCCCATTTTATAAAAGAACTGAATTCCAGATTTGACCTTTCGCTAAAAATCCCGGAGACCGTTAGTTGAGGCAGGCTATTATGGACTAAATCAACCACAGAGACACAAGAGGAGCACAGAGAAATAATTAGTTGATGGCGCTGTTCTTCGACAGAAAGAAGATAAATTTAAGATTTAATTGCCCCGTCCTTCAGGGCGGGGAAAAAGGATAAAGAGAAAAATCCGGGCTTTAGCCCCATTAAACAGCGCCATCCAAAAAAAGTTGGCTAAAGCCAACGGCAATTGAATAAAATGGCCAAAAGAATTCATCAAAACCTATCCCCAACATGGACAGCATTACGGCTTAAACTGAAAAAATATTAAGTGGAAAAATGTCACTTCAATTCAGGACTGTCACGTCCTGATTTTAGTTGACACTTTCTGACCCAATGATATCACCCCTCTCAGGGTTTAAATTCAAATGTTAATCCTGTTCTATAATCTTGTCAGCCCGCCAGGCTTCAGTGTTCAACTTCGGACTCCCTCTCTCTTCGTCACCGTGTCACGTCCAACTTCTGTCTTCAAATCTACCACCCCTCCTCCTTTTCCTTTAGCTGAAAGGTCCGGGAGATATTAAACCCAAAATGGATGTCCCCCCCAAAGAAATCACCAGTGGTAGCAGGAATAAACCCTGTTTCTGTCATGGATTGGGCATTGGTGAGATGCAGTTGGAACACATGCCCCCCAGTCTCTATGTCAAAGCCGATAGCAAGGGCATTAAAAGTATTTTTGGTCTGATCCCCAAAGCGGTAAAAATACTCCAGGTTCAGTGAAGTTCCCGGGGTTATTTTATAACGCCCTCCCAATCCCAACGCATATAAACCGTTCTCTTCCATACTTGAGGAAACAAGATTTCTGTGAATATAAGAAGGGGCCAGTTGTAAGGACAAGGATTCATTAAATTTCCGTGAAATCAGCGCCTGATGGGTAAAGCCCAACCGTCGTTCAAAGTTCATGAGAAGTTCTGGCCTTTTGAGGGTATTGGCTGCAGCACCGGAAAACCATACCAGGGAGATTGGCACCTTTTGCTGACCCGACTGCTGAAGGATCTTATATTTGAAAAAACCATCATAGACTTTCATAAAAGAATTTCTTCCCACTCCCAACGTAAAACGGTCAATAAAAGCGTATTCCAGACCAAATCTGATATTGGACTCATCCAGACCGAAAAGGGAATAAGCCCCGGAGTTGATCCTGCCAAAACGGTGGGAAATCAAAAAGTCCAAAGTCCCTTTTTCCCTGACTTCCACCGAATGTCCATTGATCAGACGGGTTCCTTTAAATGTTCCAGCCGTTTTATCCTCTATGGGCTCAGCTTCCTTTTCCAATTGTTTCAAAAGATCGTCCTGCCCGCTCACAGAAAATACAATCCCTATAAAACAAAGAGCTCCTAGTAAAAAATGTTTCATAATAGGTTGCTTTAGTTTAAATGACTCAAAATTCTTCATAGATAAACAGTACAGTAACCTCCACTTCTTCAGCAATATTGTAAAAGACAACTTTCGGAATATCTATATCATAATCCGCTACTTTTATTGGAAACTTGGATTCCATTTTTACACGGCCCGATCCATGGGTAAACTGGCCCTTTATTTTAACATCCCGGGACACGCCGTGGATGGTCATCTTCCCTACTGCCAAAGCCTCCTGAACCCCTGAAACATCCAGATCATAACCGGTTAACTTTCCTTCAAATGTGGCCTGGGGATATTTATTTGATTCCATAAACCTTTCGTTATAATGCTGCTGCATCAATGATTTACTGAACTGAAAAGCTTTTATGGGCACGAAAAAAGCAATGGCCCCTGTTTCCCCATTGAACAGACTGGTAGCTTTGGTATTGGTCGCCTTTATATCTTCCAGTGGTGCACTGGAGAAAAAAGTCGTTTCACTCCGCGTGGACTTAAAAGACTGTGCATGGGAAAGGCTGCAACAACCTACCAACAAAACCAAAATAACTACGACTTTCATATATATATAATTTTATTTTCCTTGGCTATATATAATCTCGCTAAAATATTCACCCTATGTGCGATAACTTTAATCATGCTCGATTTCATAAGACATCATCTTCTTAATTATCCTGTGCTCCATTCTCTACCCAACAGAAAATATCGTCCTTTTGCTTTTCGCTAAGGGTACGTCCAGACTGCGGGGGCGGCATTATTTCATTTTGTGTGAAACTCCTGATCTGAGCAGCATTTTGAATAATGTTCTCTTTAACTGTAAAATTGACCCTTCCTGTACCTGAGACATGACATCCGGGCACAGCACAATTAGTGCCTATAATGGTGGAAACTGCTCCGGAAAGGGTCGCCGTGTTGTCCCTACACTTTTCTTCCTCGGGCAAAAGATCTTCTTCGTTTTCACTGTTGCAGCCAAGAGAGGCAGACAAAGCCAGCCCTACAAGTATATATTTTACGAATTTCATGGGATTATTTTTGATTAAAAAGGTTTCATAGTTAAAAACATCATTAACAGGCGTATCAATAGCTTTGTTAAAAAGAGCAACTGGTGTTCAGTTTTTAATGAGGAGAGAAAGTTCTACGGGTTTTAACCGTTCCTTGACACTTTCTCTCATTCATTTAAAATGACATAATTAAGGGTCAATACCCCCCATTGCCCCCGTTGCCGCCGTTACCGCCATTATTCCCTGTTGCGTTACTTCCAATATCCCCCTGGGCAATCAGCGTAGACATCTCGGAAGAACTTAGGTGAACATTGGCGTGACCATCAAATGTCAGCAGACCTTCATAGGTAATCGCCGTACCATCATTCAATTCCATGACTGTAGTTTCACTCATCCCAGTGGTCCCATCCACTGAATTGAGGCCAATTATAATACCGCCTCCCTCACTGGCTGAGTTGGCATGAATATGGGCAGGATGTGTATCTCCTTCATTTGTTCCAACCAGCTCTATAGTAATCCGGGTTGAATTTTCATCCAGCTTCAAAAAGGTAACCTCACCATTAATCGCCGGATCGGAAACCGAAGTCATGGTGTAGGTCCTTTTCATTTCCTGTGGCTGCGGATCTTCCTCACTTTTACAGGCCGTAAAACAGATCAGCATCACTACTATAGTGCTCATGATCCAGTAATTCATTTGCTTTTTCATCTTCTTTATGGTTTTAGTTGCAGTAAATTCTATCATTCGTCATTTCTATCTTCCATTTACTTCCATTATTTCACTATTCCATTCTTCCAAAAATGACAGGATTTTAAAATGAAAAGCACTAAGTGGGATAACTGCCCCCACAAGCAGATAAGTGGATAGCTGGTTACCAATTGTACTTTAAGCCTACCAATGCCCCTGCACTTTTGAGATTTATCCTGCCTTCTCCTATGCCATCAATCGGCAATTTTAAATAAGGTTCTACCTGTATCGCCAAATGTTGTGACAGCACCCTCTGATAACCTAAACCAAGGTTCACAATGCCCAAATAATGGCGATTTCTGTTTTCTACTCCCACTTTCTTGGTATAAACCTCCCCTCTATAATTATTATAATCCAAGTCGTATTTTTCCCTTAACATGAAGTAAGAGGACATCCCCCCACTGATATACCACCTGTCCAGCTCTCGGTTAATGACATAATACCGAATGTTCAAAGGGAGGTCTAATACGTAACAATCTCCCCTAATGCCCGTAGGTGAGGGCACATATCCTTTATAATCTACCTCACCTCCCCGGTAAGTTTTAAATGCATACAATGCTCCTGTATTGAGACTGATGTTGTGATGAATAAAATATTCTACATTAAACCCAACACTGGTTCCCAAGCCTGCTATGTCCTTTATCTTTAAAGCACTAACATCAGGTGCCAGTAACAAAGCTATGCTAAATTGATACTCATCCCCCTTCTCCTTTTCTTTTTTTGAAGGGGTAACCTGTTTTACTTCAGGTGGTGGGCCAATAGGGGAACCTTGTTCATTCCTACTCTTGATTAAACTCGGTGGAAGCATTTCCCCTAACACTTGGCTTTTGGCAAATTGATCTTTATATTTTTTAATTTTTGAATATATCTTATCCACCATTGAATAGCCAGTCTTTTCAGATGCCGATGGGCCGTGATTTACTTTACCTCCTCCAAAGTCACTGGTTCTAATACCTCCATTTACCACCCCAGTAGGTGTGGGTTTTATGTCAGTGGCTTTAGAAATTATTGCTATTGCTTCATCTTTTTTCGTCCCTTTAGCTTCAGGTTTAGCGGATCTATTGTTCTCGCCATTATTTTCGCCAGAATCCATTGTGATCAATTTCTTTTTTTCCATCTTTTTCAGATCCAATTCCACCGTTGAATGAGCTGTAGAAAGAATATCTTCGGTTTTTCCTGATTTATCCCCCATATATTTCCATCCTAATCCTATGCCCGTAAAAATCATAAAAGCCACCAGGGGGATAAACCACCCTTTGTACCAAGGTCTTGATCCATTGACAATCCCTGTGGTAGCATGATGATCAAGTTTGGCTTTCATCTTGCTCCAATCAGCCGGATTATAAGGAATGTCGGGATTTCCCGTCATCTTGCTGAAGAAATCGTCCAGTTCTTTATCGCTCATGTCTCGCTGCTCCTTCCTCATGGTTCCTTGTTAATATATTCCTTAAATTGGCCCTCGCTCTGGACAAATTTGATTTGGTGGTTCCTACCGAAATATGGAGCATTGCGGCGATTTCTTCATGGGTATAACCTTCTATTGCGTAGAGGTTAAAGACCGTCCTGTAAGCCAACGGCAAGGATTGGATGACCTCGACCATTTCCTGATAAGTCAGCTCATCTAAAGCATCTTGCTGCAAGTCAGGAGTATCCCGGATCTTCTCCAGCTCACGATGGTTATGCCTGATGTTTTTTTTATGGTAGTTAATGGCAGTATTGATCAATATCCTTCTGAACCAAGAGGTAAACGACCTTTTTGTGTCATATAGGTCAATATTCAGAAATACCTTCATGTAACCATCATTCAATACCTCCACTGCTTCTTCCCTGGTAGCTGTATAACGTAGGCAAATACTCATTCCATAACTGTAAAACTGCTGGTACAACAGTTCCTGACACTTTCTGTCTCCTTTTGAAGTGCCTATAAGTATGGTAGAAGTTGGTTTTTGTTCCACTTAATCCGGGATTGCATGAGGCTATACAACTGTTATGACCAAAGGGTTGCGTGGCTATAGCAATTTTTTAATAAATATACCACATAAAAAGGCCTAGGTACAAAAACCGGATCAAAAGGGGAAATCTTTATTTGTAATATTTTTTAGGATTTATAATAACTTTTATCCCATATTACATCTGAAAAAAAATAGTGGTTAAAAACATATTAGTGGCTGTAAATCCCATTTTTTTATTTATAAGATAACTTATTTAATTTTGGTTATAATGAAATAGCAATTGTTTATTCTAAAAATTATGTATTATTAAAAATAAATGATACTATTGTAGCAATTATATTAATCTGACAATAATCTTTCTACACTTGAAATATGGGAAAATTAATGGGAGTTTGCTTGTTATTATTAATCCTTTTTGCCTATCAGAACAGTCCCTCACCAAACACTGCTGAAGGAATAAATATACTGATGACAGGGTTCGAATACACCTTTGAAAACCTTGACCTGCAAATGGATTTTGAAAAAGGAAAAGGGAGCAAAGAACAGGCTTCAATTATTCTAGTATCGGTGCTGGCCCTTCTGATCCTGGGGGCTTATTCTTTATTCCAACTGTTACGAAGAAAACAGCACGTGGAAATTTACGCAGCGCTATTCGAAAATCTTTCCCAGCAACAAAGGCTGGATACTTTCCAATCGTTCAGGAAAAACCAGGAAAAGGAACTTGGGAACATTCCCCGCAGACTTTCAGATGAGGTAGGCGGTCCTACCAGTCAATTGGAGCTGAAGGGGTTTGCTTCGAAAAGCGATGCCGCAAACAAATTGAAGACCACCCAAAAACTATTGTCCGACCTTAGCGGGACCATTCGGAGCATCAACCATACCCAAGCCTCTGTGGCATTGGAAAGAGGCGGACTCAAGCCTGCTATCCTCGATCTATTTACCTCCATCAATGCCACCAATAAAACCCAAATCGAAGAACTCATCATAGGGCTGAATGATACAGATGCATGGCACCAGGATCTTTGCCTGAGTTTCTACCAAATCATACAGGAAATACTCAGCAACATTATCCAACATTCCACAGCAACCCATGTACTGGTGCAGATCATCGAACTGAAAAAATCGATGACCATATATATCGAAGACAATGGAAAGAGCCTGAAAAACATTGAAGATAAAGATGAACCAGAATTGAATTTTTTGCTGAGCAACATAGCGTTTTTAAAAGGTACCGTGGAAATCAATACAACTGAAAACCAAAGAAATTTCGTGTTGATTGAACTGCCACCACCGCTGGGCAAATAGGAAAATCCCTGCAGACGATATGAAAATACATCAAAGGTGCATCTGTATTAAATAAACCATTGAAGAATGGATTTAGGATTGCTGGGTTGTCCTGGGTTGTCCCAAGTCTGAGACTTTGGACCTCTCACTTTGAGTCTGTGACTCAAAACCGGAATTGGGAGCAAAAATCCCAGTTTTAAAGCAGCATTGGAATGCCTCTGCTTTAAAACGTTTTGGGCTTTAAATGACGATTTGTGAGTCGAATACTCCCCTTTAGGCGTCCGGCGTCTGAGACGCGGGACAACAGACAACGGGGATTCGTTTTAAATATTTACCTCTTTCCCAATTTCATATAGACGAACCGCATTATTCTGTAGCAAATCCGCTGCAATCCTACGCAGAGACTCATCCGACATTTTTAAAGATTTTTGCTGATCTATTAGTGATTCACTAAGAATTTCGCGGGTAAACAAAGAAGAACCTGTAGCCATCTCTACATGTGTACTATCATGTCCAAGCATAATTTTGTGTGATGGCACATAATTCAACCAAAGATGAAATCCCTCGCGTAAAAATTCAGGATTTAATATAGGAAGCCAACAAGTATCAATATACATGTTTGGAATGAACTTAGCTAACCATCCCGCTTCTTTCAGGAATGGCCAGCAATGAATCATAACTATTTTCATTTTTGGATACTTTACGGCCAGCGATTGCAATGGTAATGGACTCGAATCCCCAATATTATTTGTGCCAACATGAACCTGGTGAATCCAATTTCTTTCATTGGCTTGTTTGCAACATTCATGCATGACCCAGTCCTGAAATTTCAGGATATTAGCGGAATCAAGGTGGCCCCTAAATTGTACGTCCGAATCGGTTCGTGATTCATAGGAAAGATTGCGCCTATAGGCCTGCAATTGTTTAATACCGACCGTGTGATTTTCTGCAGCAAGATCGAACAATCTTCTAATAAATTCTCTCCATGTGGCAGGATTCCCAGGTTCAATTCCTACAATCTTTGCAAGTGCATCACGTCTTGGGCTATTGTCCTGCCACAAATCCATTAACGGATCAATGCGCATGATGGTATGGGTAAACGCCAATTCTTTCATTTTACTTTGTTTGGATTCTTCCTGAACATAATATTCCGGATGGACTGGCCGTATTAATTCCGAGAAATAAGCCTTCTTCATTGCCAATTGATACCAGGTGAAAATATCCGCATAATTATTTTGAATTTGCAAATCCACCTTTTCCCAATCCTGCAAACTAAACTTGCCTATATCATGGTCATATAGGTATTGAATGCCTCTTCGGGTACATTGAAATCCTCCAGTCATCACAAAAACATTGTTAAGCAATTTGAATTTATCCAATGATTCCTGAGGTGAATTCTTCCACCATTGGTTGTAGGAAATTTGACCCGCTTGTTTAGCAGCAACATTTGGATTACGGTCTGCCGCTGACATCCATCCATGTTCATAAGGATCAAGTAATAAATCCCAAATAGATGGTGGGTGTAATGGCTGCGCTCCCGCTATTGTATCACAACGAAATCCACCTTGCTCAGGAGCCCTCCCTATAGAACTGATGCTCCCCCAATGTTCATGTGTACAAAAATTTGGTATTTTAGAAATATCAAGCAAAAGTCTTTCTGCAGCTTTACTACTATTTCTTTCTGCAGTTGAACCTGAAGCCCGCGATTCGGAAAAAGAATTAACAGTTGGGAAAGGCAACACCATTCCCCCCAGCATGATAGTAGCATTTGTCAAAAATTTTCTTCGAGGTAAATCATTTAAATTGTTTTCTTTCATACATTGACATTTAAATTTTGGGGAGATATCTTCTGGCTCTCTTTCTTTCCCTTTCCCAAATTCGTAGTTGTAAGAAAACCGACAATAGGAGATGGTCATTCATTAAGAGCCCCAGACTCAAGGTTAGCAGTCATGCGTTGCAAAGACTGTCTATGCCTAAAAAACGTTGACCGTTTTATCTCACTTTTGAACATTTATTTTAACTATATTCTTGAGCGATATTCGATCCTGAGGATGTTTTCCCACAGACCGGAGGGCTGTAATTAGTCCCCCGGCAGTGGTTTTCATATTCCGTCGCTGACTTCTCACCTTCGGATGTTTTCCCGGGTTCAATATACGAGGATATCCGCTTACTAAATGCCCTTGTGGTAAATAATGAAATTTTATTTGTTTTTAGAAACCTTTTTAAGAAAAATATAGTATACATTACCTGATTCACAATCAAGTTAACCTTTCCTTCGAAGATGCCTACAAAAAAATTACCTAAAGATTTTCCTTCCAATATGCCTATTATTGAGATGTCTCCGGAAATGGAATCACTTTTTAGACGGTGGAGAGAAAAAGGTTCGGATATTTATCGGAAGCCCATTTCAAAAAGAGAAGCCCAGGAGAACTTCAATTAGAAGGATTTTATAAATCTTACCATTATAAAGGAAGGATTGGAGATAACTTCTCGAATATAATTCCGGCCCAATCACCTTCTTAATACACCCAGTCCGGTATCTTCGGTCTGAGACTTGGTATCCCTGACTTTGAGTCTATGACCCAAAAGTTAAATCATAAATTCCTCGTAGATGATAATTGAGGCAATCATCAATTTACGCCTCAAGGACGGCATTGTAAATGTCCTACTGAATAATGGAGTGTAGATACAATCTACACCCAGTCAGGGACCATAACCTGCCTCACGTTCGACCTTCTCATTAATTTTACCTATATCGTCAAATCTAACCCGAATCCCACTTCATTTCCTGATTTAATAGTTGTTTTATTAAGAGAATTCTTTAGTTTTAAATCTTATTGCTTTTCCTGATACAGAAATCCTTTATTTTTAGCTAAAGAGATGTTATGACTATATCAAATAGTGATTATACTACCTGTAAATTTTTTAACCTGCTCCATTTGCTTTTTATAAGGATGGCCTTGGTTCCCGTTTTTATGGGTTGTTCCGGCCATACAGAGGATTTATCAGTATCCAAAAAACTGGTAGACGGAAATAAGAATCTCACCCTGAAGATTGATGATCAAACTCCAAATTTTAGCTTTGGATTGAATTATTTTCATGATACCAAACCTTGGCTATTCAGTCTGAATCAACAACAAAATGAGCTCCAGATGTATGACATCAATGAAAGCAAGCTATTCAAAAAATTAACATTTGAGATAGAAGGAGACAAGGGGGTAGGTCAGATACAAGGATTTCACGTGCATAATCTGGACAGTATTTTTCTTTTCCCCAATTTCACTAATACGATTTATTTAACGGATACTTCTCAGGCCAAAATCCAAAAAATAACCTATGAGGTACCTTCCATGCATACTCCGGCTTTTGTGTTGATGCATTCTTTTGCCTCCCCTCCTGTTATACGGGGCGATCAAATGATTGTAAAAACCAGACCTGAGGGCAATTACAGAAAGATGAAAAACGAGGAGCTATCCACAAGGCACCTCACCTATAGCATCCATTTGAACAATGGGGAAACCGTTCCGATAAAGCATTATCATCCAGATGGATATTTGTCGGGTGGTGCAAAGAATTTTGAATTTAGTTTTGCTGCTTCGGAAGATAAGATGGTTTATTCTTTTTTTGCCGACCACCATTTGTATTATTCCAATTCGACTGAATCTGAAATAAAAGCAGTATCCGCCCCCAGTAATTATCTAAAAGAAGATTTTCCGAACCATCCCCTTTCGGATGTTACATTTGAAAATTTAAAGTACACCTTTGCCTCGGCACATTATGGAGGAATCATTTATGATCAATACCGGGATGTGTTCTACCGCTTTTGTTTTCCGGAAGCAGAGGCGAAAAACCAGGAAGAAATCATGCAACTGAGGGGCTTTCCCAATACTTTTTCTATAATGATTTTAGATGGTGAGCTGAATGTACTCGGGGAAACCTTATTTGATGGTGGCCAATATGTGCCCAATAACTGTTTTGTAGCCGAAGAAGGTCTATATATTTCCATTAATCATCCGGATAACCCAGACAATAAAGAAGACTTTCTATCTTTTGCTCTGCTTACGTTGGAGGAGAATAATTAAACAACCTGTTATACTAAGTCTCTCGTTATACCAAGTCTGTGACTTGGTATTTCTAACATTGAGTCTGTGACTCATTTTACCCGTCACGACGATACAAGCGCATGACAACAGGATAACCTGAATTTATAAATTATTTTTTTACCGCAATTATAATCCCCGTTGCCCAATTTTGCTTTGTTAACCAAAAATCATATCTGTTCTCCAAATAGTTTAACAGATTGATGGCTTTTTCCCCGTGTCCCTCGGGCCAGTTTGGTTGGGGAGCCATGTCATCAATAATATAAAAGCCTCCCTTATTTACCATTTCCAAAACTTCCTCCAAAAGAAGGTATTTCCCATGCCAGGTATCAGCAAATATATAATCAAATTTTTTTCCTGGATTGGCTTTGATCCATTCTTCACCGTCAGCATGGACCAATTGCAGCCGCTTGTCATGTCCCAGGGATTTTTGGGCAATGGCCAGAAGCGTTTCATCATGGTCAACTGAAATAATAGTGGAACCGCCATCCATTCCGTCAAGGATCCAGGATGTCGACAGTCCCGTCCCGGTACCGAGTTCCAGAAATTTTCCGGACGGTTTTGATGTAGCCAATGTCCTAAGCAAAGAACCCGTTAAAATATCAGAAGGCATGGTAAAGCCTTTTTCTTTGGTTGCTTTATCGATGCTAAAATAAGCTTCCGGGACTTTTTGCCCAATTTCGTCTATCATTTCATTTTTTAATTTGTAAAGTAATTTCTGGATACCCGTTATACCAAGTCTGAGCCTGTCCCGAACCATCGGGAGACTTGGTATCCCCAACCTGGACAAGCCAGAACCAAACAGGAATAATTTTGTAACTTTCCTTTATGGAATTATTGACAACAACCCATAGTGGGAATATTACCGGAACCTTGAACTGTCTTGTATAGTACTCCCCAATCTTAGGACAACAATTCTACAATGTTAATTAAATTAATCT
>JBBDSC010000192.1:0-20114 GCA_040905145.1 Anditalea sp. | reverse complement strand
ATAAATGTTCAAAAGTGAGATAAAACGGTCAACGTTTTTTAGGCATAGACATCAATTAACGTGTGACTTGACACTAGTTTCATGACAACAACATTGCCGACAAAGATGGGCAAGTTGGTCTTGTGGCTTTAGCCACATTTTTCAGTGGGGCCTATCAAATGTGGCTAAAGCCTCTATTGTTAAATTGTTTTGTTGTCCGCCAGCTGAAGCAGACGGTAATAAAGCCCCTTTTATCCGGTATGTCAAAACCCGGTTCCAACCAGAATAGGGATAATTCATTTCGAATTTTATTATATCTTTATTCATCAACATGAATTGCCAGTGGGTGAGCGTTGGGATGATCAGTATGTAAGGTAGTACATCCGGTACGGTGTACGCTTTTGCAACGGTAACGATGTTTACAGGGCCGTTGCCCATCCTTTTTCACTGCATTATCTTAGTAGGAATCGTAGAATTTCAGGGTCAGTTCTTCGTGTAGTCCGGACAGGTGCTTCTTTATGGATCCACGTCCATAGTGGAAGGCAATGGGTCTGAGTCTCTTGAACTCTGCAACAGACAATAATCCAACTATAAATAGAGATAGTTTCATCATGTGCTGTTGGTTTACCTGGTTAACTGCCGCTCTTTTTATTTCCTGTTCAAGGGATTATCTCCCGGCTGTCCCAGAATCCGGTCGAAATCATTCTGGATCTTGGTGGCCAGCTCTGTATATCCCCGCTCCTTAAGAAGTGGCACAAAATACCTCAGCATTTCAATGGATATCCTTGCTTCCCTGTCCAATGGCCTGTCCGTCTCCTCGTAAAATTCCAACATTTGGACCGAACGTGTGGACATTTTATCAATAATGTCCAAAGCCAGATCATCTTCGCCCATTTCAAATAAAAGGGGAACTGACTGTCCACTGGCTAAATCGTAGGGAATGGCCTCATTGGGGAATTTTTCAAGGCTCAGCTTTTGGATATCAGCCGCCATTTCCATTTTATTTTCTTCCAGTAAGGCAATGGTCAGGCTGTTTAAAGCACTTCTGTGGTTAGAGGTAAACCTTCTGTATTCATCATCGACATAATTGTCGGAATTATTCATGCCACGGAAAGCAAATTCCTCCATCACGTTCTTATAGGCCAATTCGGTATTGACTAATTCCTCCAGATGTTCCGGCTTTTGAACAGGCAATAGCCGATAGGTTAACCCTTCCATGACCACATGGTTACCGAGTTCAAACCCAATGGTTGCCAAGGAAGTGTTGTTGAAGTAGATCGGTCTCTCCCAATCATTTGCGGCAATAAGATCCATTAACATCAGACTACCTTTGGTCATGTAATTGCCCTTAACCCTCAGATTGATCTGCGGGACGATCAAATCTTCCATCTCCTCTGGAATGACCCCCGTGCTTAATACTTTTTCCTGATCAATATTCAGGATCAGGTTTCTTGAAGGTACAGAATTAATGGAACCTGAAAGGCTTGAACTTAACTTTAATAAGTCACTTTCGTTTCTTAACAATTTGAGGTATTCGTTTAAGGAGATGGCTTCCAATCTTTCAGTAACATAAAGTACATCATTGACGCCTTTTTTATAATTTTTTTTCTCCAAAGTAAAGTCGAGGGCAGGGGATTCATTGACAGGTCTGGCCATTTGTTCCACATACCAGTCAGTATCGAAATAGCTTAATACAATCACCCTTACATCTGTTCTGAAGCCTTCTACTTC
Source organism: Anditalea sp. (assembly GCA_040905145.1). Taxonomy (GTDB): domain Bacteria; phylum Bacteroidota; class Bacteroidia; order Cytophagales; family Cyclobacteriaceae; genus DATGMS01. Next base: position 18,404 of record JBBDSC010000192.1, on the reverse strand, counting down.
CTGAACATACCACAGGGGAAATGTATCATTGTCCCCACCGGTAAATAGGATGGCATTGGGAGCACAGGAAGCCAGGAAGTTCCTGGCAGAATCCACTGAGAAATACCTATCACTTCTATCATGGTCATCCCAGTTTTGATGAGCCAGGATAGTAGGTACAGGGAAAGCGATCAAAGTGGCCAACAACCCTGCAACTGCAAGATTTTTGTTCATCTTACCAATGGCATGGGCAATGGCCATAACACCCATGCCGATCCAAATGGCAAAAGCATAAAATGAACCCACATAAATATAATCCCTCTCCCTGGGCTCTACCGGAGGTGAATTCAGGTAGAGAACCAATACCACGCCCATCATAAGGAACAGCAGTAAAGTGACACAAAAAGATTTGGCATCGTATTTTGCCTGAAAGAAAATACCAATTAAGCCCAGTAGTAAAGGGAGCATCAGGTAATTGTTATGGCCTTTGTTATTGGTGATATATTCAGGGTAATCAATGCTAAAGGTTTCCGCTAAACCTATCCAGGGGGCATCACTGAAATCACTTTCCCTGCCTGAAAAATTCCACATAAAATAGCGCCAATACATATGGCCCAGTTGATGGGAAAACATAAAATACAGATTATCGCCAAAAGTGGGCTCTTCCCCTTGCCTTAATCCCAGTTTGGTGCGGTAAAGCTCCTTGTGCCTTTCCTGCGTGGAATAGATCCGGGGCAAAATGGTGGTTTTCTCAGGGTCGTATTCATTATTTAACTGATAATCTACGATTTCATATTTATCCTCCCCTTTGGCATAAACCGGATCCCCTTCTTTTTGCTCAATTACGTCTGCTGTAAAATATTGACCATGAATGAGCGGTCGATAGCCATATTGTTCCCGCTTTAAATAGCTGACAAAGCTGATGATATCATTGGGATTGTTTTCGTTGATCACCGGATCGGCATTGGCCCGTATGACGATTAGAGAATAGGACCCATAACCGATCAAAATAAAAGTAAGGGATAACAATATGGTGTTTAATACCGCTTTTTGCATTTTGATAGAATAGCGGATAGCGGCTATTAATGCCCCTATAAACAATATAGCAAATACTATAATTCCGGATCCAAAGGGCAAACCCAAACTGTTTACAAAGAATATTTCCATGGAACCGGCAAGACTTGGCAGACCAGGTATAATGATATTGTTGATGATGACCAGGGCCACACCCCCTAAAAGAAAGGCAATAATCCCCCCTTTCAGATTGGGGTCTTTGTATTTCTTAAAGTAAACAATTAATGCCAGGGCCGGAATGGCCACCAAATTCAGCAAATGCACACCAATGGACAAACCAACTAAGTAGGCAATAAAAATCATGTAACGGTTTTCGTCCCTTGGATCTTCGATAACATCCCATTTAAGAAAGGCCCAAATGACGATGGCCGTGAAAAAAGAAGACATGGCATAAACTTCTGCTTCTACTGCCGAGAACCAAAAGCTGTCCGTAAAGGCATAACTGAGGGCGCCAATAATTCCCGCACCCATTAAAACGATGGTATGACCCTTGCTTTCTTTTCCTTTTTCTATTTGGAAAAGCTTTCTTCCCAAGAGAGTGATGGACCAAAAAAGAAACAAAATGGTAAATCCGGAGAATATAGCGCTACCGACATTCATCCAATAGGCGACTTCCAATCCATCACCAAAAGCCAGGAAGCTGAACATCCGATAGACGAGTAGAAAAAAGGGAGCTCCAGGAGGATGTGGTACCTGTAGTTTATAAGCTACTGCAATAAATTCTCCCGGATCCCAGAAGCTAGCTGTTTCTTCTACGGTAGCCAAATAGATCAGTGAGGCAATCAAAAAAATAATCCAACCCGTCAGGTTATTGACCCTTCTATAATCTAACATTTTTTTAATCTTAATGATGAAAGGCGAAAATAAAAAATTATTCAGGAATAATAGGGCATTTCACACTTTTTAATAAACACGTGAAGATTTTACAGGATATTAGAAGGTTTCCCACAAAAGCTGATTTTTCTGACACCTGAAAAAACCCAAATGACAATAAACAAAAAACAAAGACTCAAATCTTACTTATACACTACGATATAAAAGCCCAACCACAAAAAGAAGCAAAGTGTATAACTCCCCAAAACGATCATTAAAGAACGGGGAAAGCGTGTTCGACTGATGGTGTGTACACCTATGGACAAGATAAACCAATAGACCACTTCAAAAATATTCAGCACCTTAAGCGGATAATGAAACCTCGATTCTATCTGACCTGCATTTACCAAAGAAAAAAGTGAAAAGGGGTGGAAATTTTCAATGGCCAGAAAACTTTCTGGCTGTACCACGGCTAAGAACCACAGTAGCCTGATCAATTCCGGAAGGATAAAAATGATTTCGGCAATCATGGTGAATTTCCAAAGCTCCCTGAAGGAAAGTTTATGTCCAGCCATAAAAGCACCGATCCATAAAGTAAAAGCGATCAGCGTAAATTTCCAAAGTAAGGCAAAGGGCGTCCAAAGGTAATTGAGTGTGTTGAAAACATAAAATAAGGTGAAGGCACCCTCCTTCTCTAATTGCCGGTATCCTGGGATGGACTGAAGGATCAATTCATCAGTGAGATACCTTATTAAAAGGAACAGGACAACGAGCAAAATAAAAAATAACCTTTTATCGAAATTAATTATTTCTTCTGTTCGTTGGGATAAGATGGTGGATGGTAAACCCATAAATTTATTAAATCCATCCAAAAGTATGCTAATGTTTGGATTAGCATGTAATTTTACGGGAAATAAAAAAAAACAATGAGAAAGCACCTATTGCTTTTAATAATCAGCTTTTTACTCTCTGGAACTATGGAGGCCCAAATGTCTTTCGGGAAACAAAACAGCGAACCGGCAGAATCAAAATATCTATTATTAAACAAGGGTCTTCAATTTAGGATCACGGAAGCTGTGAACAGCCTTTATAATTTTGATTTTGAGACTGCCGAAAAAGGATTTACGGTCATGAGCTATACTTATCCCGATCACCCTTTGCCTTATTTTTTGATGGGATTAAGCCAATGGTGGAAGATTGTCCCAGATATGGAGAACAAAAAATATGATGATATATTTTTGAGGTATATGGGGGAGACGATTGAAAAAGCCCATGTCTTATTGGATGCCGACTCCGATAATAAGGAAGCTGCTTTTTTTCTGGCAGCAGCGTATGGTTTTGAAGGCAGGCTGTACAGCGAACGGAAAAGTTGGGCCAAGGCAGGTTTTTCTGGTAGAAATGCTTTGAAATACCTGGAGTTGAGTAGGGGGGAAGAGGAACTGAATGTTGAATTATTGCTTGGAGATGCATTGTTCAATTACTTTTCCGTATGGATACCTAAAAATTATCCCCTTTTGAGGCCGGTGATGATGCTTTTCCCAGAGGGAGATAAGGATTTGGGGCTAAAGCAATTGGAGGAGGTTTCGGATAATGCATTTTATGCAAGAGTTGAGGCACAGTATTTCCTTTTTCGTTTGTATGCATCTGAAGAACGGAAACCCTATGAAGCCTTGAACATTACTTCTTATCTGCATGAAAAGTTTCCCAACAACCCCTACTTCCATAGATTTTATGCCAGGCAACTGTATGCTGTAGGCAGAGACGCGGAAGCAAAGGAAGTTTCGATGGAAATCCTTAGAAGAATAGATGAAAACCAAATCGGGTATGAAGCGAATAGTGGGAGATATGCTTCTTTTTTTGCCGCCCAATTTTATGAAAGGATCAATCAGTTAACGGAAGCAAAAAAATATTATCAAAGAGCCGTTGATTTTGGGATGGAGTCGGAAAGTCAGGAGAGCGGTTATTATTTATATTCATTGATCCATCTGGGGAAAATAACAACATATGAAGGGAATAAGAAAAAGGCAAAGGATTATTTTAACCAAGTGAAAAAGATTGCTAAGCGGAAACATCCGGCCCATAAAGAAGCCCGGGATTTTATTAAAAAGAATAAACTTTAATTATTGTCTGAAGATCGGATTTAATTAAAGTCAGGAGAAAATTTAACTTTTTCTGCGAAAAGGGATAAAAGGGACCTGTTTGTTTTATAAAATTATTGCATCTGATAACAATATTCCGTAAGTCTGGCCGTTTTTTTTAAAAATACTTTTAAAATATAATGAAAATATATTACCTTTGCACGACATATAATTCTGTAAATACTTTATAATATGGATAATAACATAAAAGTGAAATTTGACAAAATAGACCGCAAGATTCTAGAGATTCTTCAGGCTCATGCTAAGATCACCAATGCACAACTTTCAAAAGACATTGGACTGTCCCCTGCACCTACTTTGGAAAGGGTGAAAAAGCTGGAGCAATCAGGAATCATCAAAAGTTATCATGCCAAACTTGATCCTGAAAAGATCGGTCTTGGAGTAAGCACTTTTGTATTGGTGGGCCTTATCGGACACAACAAAAGCAATATTGATGCTTTTATGAAAGAAATTAATGGTATTCAGGAAATCATTGAATGCCATCACATCACAGGTACCGGTGATTTCATACTTAAAATCATTTCCAAAGATATCACTGCTTATCAAAAATTAATGTTGGAGAAAGTAAGTGAAATCAAAGAAGTAGATTCCATGCAGTCTATGGTAATTCTTTCTACTTTCAAGGACAGCAAAGTGTTGCCCATCCCAGCATAAATCTCATGTAGATTAACTAAAAAGGGTGGCTTTTAGTCACCCTTTTTTTATGGATTATTAGCGATGAAGAACCCTTGGAAGACAATACACAAGAAGTTGATCTATGCCAATCCATGGATAAACCTGGAAGAACATGAGGTGATCACTCCCGGTGGCAAGGAGGGTATTTATGGTAAGGTGCTTTTTCAGAATGTTGCTGCTGCTGTTATTCCTGTGGATGAGGAACTTAATACCTGGCTTATCGGTCAGTTCCGGTATACTTTACAGGAATATTCCTGGGAAATACCTATGGGAGGAGGCCCGCTTGCCCAAAGTGTTCTTGAAAGTGCCAAAAGAGAATTAAAAGAGGAAACAGGATTAACGGCTTCCAAATGGACAATGATCATGAAGATTCATCCTTCCAATTCCGTTTCCGATGAGGAAGGTTATGTTTTTTTGGCGGAAGACCTGACCTTGGGGGTAACGGAATTTGAGGATACAGAAGATCTGGAAATCCTAAAGTTGCCCTTGGCAGAAGCCATAGATAAAGTAATGAAAGGGGAGATTACAGATGCCATAAGTATAGCTGGGTTACTAAAGACAGGGAAATTGTTGGGGATAGGATAAAGAGTAATAAATGTATGGCTTTAATAACTTCAACTCCAGGGTTTATAAGTGTATGGGTTTAATAACTCCTTCACTTTTCAACACTTCAACTTCATATAAAATATGAGTGGGGTAAATTTCAGGGCACATTTTCCCAAGACGCTATCTTTGGCTTACCCCGTCATGTTGAGTCAGCTGGGTCAGGTCATGGTCGGCGTTGCCGATAGTATGATGGTAGGAAGACTGGGGGCAGAACCATTGGCTGCGGCCTCTTTGGCCAACAGTATATTTTTTGTGGTACTGATGTTTGGCATTGGCATTTCAATGGCCATAACACCTTTGGTAGCTGCGGCTGACGGAGAAGGAAAACATAAAAGAATAGCCCGACTTTTAAAACATGGATTTGTTATCAATGCTTTTACAGGATGTGTTCTGTTCCTTTTGGTCCTTCTTGCAGCTCCGTCCTTATTCCATCTGAACCAACCGGTGGAAGTGGTTAAATTGGCAATACCTTACCTTGGGATCATTACACTTTCCCTGATTCCTTTTATGTTTTTTCAGACCTTCAAGCAGTTTACCGAGGGATTGTCACAGACCAAACAAGCCATGTCCATCACTATTTTTTGCAATCTGATCAATATTTTTTTGAATTGGGTACTGATCTATGGGGAATTGGGTTTTCCCGCAATGGGACTTAATGGCGCAGGATGGGCCACCCTGATTTCCAGGATTCTGATGGCAGTAATGATCTTTTATTACGTTTGGATTTCCAAAAGATATGCCTCGTATAAAATTGGCTTTGGGTTTAAGAAATTAAGTTTCCCGTTGATAACACGAATGCTCCACATTGGAGTGCCCACTGGGTTTCAGTTTATTTTTGAAGTGGGTGCCTTTAGTGCAGCGGCGATAATGATGGGCTGGATCGGGGTGAATGCTTTGGCCGCTCATCAGATTGCCGTTAATTTAGCTTCCATTAGTTATATGATGGCTTCGGGCCTCTCTGCGGCAGCCATGGTGAGGGTGGGAAATCAACTGGGAAGAAATGATATTAAAAGCCTTAGGGAAATAGGGTTTACCGCTTTTGGAATGGTGGCCATATTTATGTTGGCCTTTGCCATTATGCTTATTGCTTTCCGGAATTATCTACCGCTGTTTTACATAGAGGATCTGCCGGTAATAAAGATGACTGCCAGTTTACTGGTGATTGCCGGCTTTTTTCAACTTTCAGATGGGCTTCAAGTGGTGGGGCTTGGGGCACTTCGCGGCATGGCAGATGTCAAAACCCCAACTATTATTACTTTAATTGCTTATTGGGTGGTGGGCTTGCCCTTGGGTTATTTCTTTGCTTTTTATCTTGGGTTCAAAGAGCAGGGGATTTGGTATGGATTATTGATCGGGCTAACCTGCACAGGGGTACTTTTGATCTATCGGTTTAACCAATTAAGTAAAAATTTGTTGAAGCCAAAACCAAGGATGTTTATGAGAAAAGAATTTTGAAAAATTTGGATAATAATACTTAAATTAACCTGCATTTTATTTCATCTCGCTGGGTCAGGGCAGTTCTTAACCAGGTACAAGCCAATAGCTATCTTTTCAATTCAATAACAAATGATATACCCATGAAAAATATCCCTTTCCTTATTCTGGCTTTCCTTGCCGTACCACTGGTCTTAAAGGGCCAAATTGATGCCAAAATTGTACAATATCCGGATGTTTCAGAGACGCATATTACCTTTTCTTACGGCGGGGACATTTGGGTGGTGCCCAAGGGAGGGGGCGTGGCCAGCAAATTGACCTCTGCGAAGGGGGAAGAAGTGTTCCCCCGCTTTTCTCCTGATGGTTCCCGGATCGCCTTTAGTGGCAACTATAGTGGCAATGTGGATGTATATGTCATGCCTTCCCAAGGGGGCATGCCCAAAGTGAAAAGCAGCGTTATAGTCAGTTTTTCAAAGTTTCTGATCAGGGCGGGCTTCCTGTAAAACTACCAGTACCCTATGGGGAATTTGGAATGATTTCCCCTGATGGAAAGTAAATAGCCTATACCCCTAAAAGCAGGGCGTTTAGAACCTGGAAAAGATATCGAGGTGGCATGGCAACGGATATTTGGCTATTTAACCTGGAGAACAACCGTTCGGAAAACATCAGCAACAGCATAGCGAATGATGAATTCCCCATGTGGTCAGGGGACAACATCTATTTCCTTTCTGATAGGGGGGAGGACCAGCGTAACAATATTTGGAACTATGATCTTAAAACTAAAGAAATGCGGCAGATTACCAACTTTAGTGATTTTGACATCCGGTTTCCCAGCATAGGCCCGGGAGATATGGTTTTTGAAGCAGGGGGAAATGTCTACCTGTTAAACTTGGAAACTGAAAAGTATGATCGTGTAGCCATTCAAGTAACAACCGATGCTTCCACGCTTATGGCCCCGAAGGAACCAGTGAGTAAGCTGATCCAAAATGCTTGGCTAACCCATGATGGAAAGCGGGGGCTTTTTGAGGCCAGAGGTGAAATATTCTCGGTACCTGCTGAAAATGGCCCGGTATTCAACCTCACCCAGTCATCCGGTGTAGCCGAACGCTATCCCTCATGGTCCCCTGATGGCCAATATATTGCCTACTGGAGTGACCGGTCGGGGGAATATGAACTTACCTTGAGGGATGTACAAAATCCACGGGAAGAAAAAAGCTTACCTCTTATGGCGCCGGATATCGGTACCAAACCTACTGGTCACCAGACAGCAAATTTATTGCCTTTGTGGATAAGGCCATGGTTATTCAGATCTATGATCTGATCAATAATGAAACCATCAAGGTGGATAAACAAAAGTTTCTGTACCAATATAACCTGCACGAATTTACTGTTTCTTGGTCCCCCGACAGCCGTTATTTGGCCTTTGAAAAAAACCTTTCAAATAGGAACAATGCCATAGCTGTATATGATGTGAAAGATAAAACCCTGAGAGAAATCACTTCGGGGTTTTATAATAATATGAATCCCGTCTTTGATCCGGAGGGCAAATACCTGTACTTCCTGACCAATCGTGAATTTTCCCCTGTTTACAGTGATTTTGAAGGATCATGGATATATGCCAATTCGACACAAATAGCTGCACTGCCTTTAAAAAAGGAAACCCTCTCTCCTATAGCTCCTGAAAATGACACTACTTCTGTGACAAAAGAAGAAGAAAAGGAGGAAGAATCCTCTGGCGATAATGAGCCAGTTCAAATTGATTGGGAGGGGATAGAAAACCGGATGGTCCTCTTGCCGCCAACAGCCGGAAATTACCGGAGGTTGAATGCCGTAGCCGGAAAAATCATCTATTTGAAATATCCTGTCTCCGGTACTGAAGAGATGAGTGGTAAAGCTGTTTATTACGATGTGAAAGAAAGGGAGGAGAAAGCCATTATGGACAAGGTAAGTGGCTATAGTTTGTCGGCCAATGGGGAAAGGATATTGGTCCATTCGGAAGGGTCCTTTGCCGTGGTAGATATAGCAGAAGACCAGAAAATGGAGGAAAAAATGCCTGTGGACAAGATGGAGATGACCCTGGTGCCACAAGAGGAATGGAAGCAGCTGTTTTTAGAAGCCTGGAGGTTGGAAAGGGATTTTTTCTATGATCCGAACATGCATGGGATTGACTGGGAAGCCATGAAGAAGCAATATGGCCAGCTGGTGGATCATGCGGTCACACGTTGGGACATCAACTATATAATAGGCGAACTGATCGGTGAAATCAGTGCTTCTCATACCTACAGGGGAGGAGGAGACCTTGAACAGGCTCCTCAAAAAGCCATGGGTTATTTGGGCATTGACTGGGGATTAAAAGAAGGGGCCTATTTTGTAGAGCGGAAGGTGAAGGGGGCACCATGGGATGAAGTCAAGTCTGCCTTGGATCAACCAGGAATAAACATCAGTGAAGGGGATTACATCCTGGAAGTAAACCACAACCTTTTGGATGTAAATAAAGATCCTTGGGCTGCTTTTGAAGGACTGGATGATCAGGCCATTGAACTAACAGTGAACAACAAGCCAACCTTAGAGGGGGCCAGAACGGTATTGGTCAAAACATTGAACGATGAAACCCGCCTTCGAAACCTGGAATGGATAGAATCTAACAGGAGAAGGGTAGAGGAAGCAACAGATGGTAAAATAGGGTATATTTATGTGCCCAGCACCGGCCTTGATGGTCAATATGAACTGACAAGAATGTTTTATGCGCAATTTAACAAGGAAGGGCTGATCATAGATGAACGCTTTAATAATGGAGGACAGATTCCCGACCGCTTTATAGAATTGTTGAACAGAAAGCCATCGGCTTTCTGGGCTGTCAGGGATGGACAGACCTGGCAATGGCCACAGGTAGCCAATTTTGGTCCAAAAGTAATGCTGATCAATGGATGGAGCGGATCAGGGGGAGACGCGTTCCCAGACTACTTCCGCAAATCAGGTCTCGGCCCCTTGATCGGTACACGTACCTGGGGCGGTTTGATAGGGATCACTGGTGCCCCTTCATTGATTGATGGAGGGATGGTGACGGTACCTACTTTTAGGATGTTTGATGCTGAGGGGGAATGGTTTAAGGAAGGACACGGGGTAGATCCGGATATTGAAATTCCTGAAGACCCCACCCAGCTTGCAGAAGGGGAGGATCCGCAATTGGAAAAAGCCATAGAAGAAGTGCTCAGGCTTTTAAAGGAACAACCTTCAATAAAGCCTCAGGTGCCGGCTTATGAAATTAAATAAGAATAATTTAAGATAGACAGGTAACTTGGGCTAAAGCTCATTTAGAGGCAGATGGTTTCATAGCCTCTGAAGCTAATGCTGACAAAGAAAATTAAGGATAGAGTCCATTTGGGAAAAAAGAGGGTTTCTGAGGTCTTTTTAATTATTTTATGTTCAGATCCCGGTTTGTTTTATTTGGGCATTTAAACTAATTTTGCATTCTAATCACCGGAGTAATATCCAATAAAAATCAGGTAATTTTATTACCCATGCCTTATCGCCCCTTTGGGCTGTGAAAAGCTTTTTCATTTCAAATCAAAATGACAAATGCTTTGATAATTATTACCCTGAAAACACTCATTGCCTGAAATTAATAGCTCAACTATAAGGAAAATAATGATCATGGAAAGTATGGAATCATCAGAATTGAATGAATTGGTCAAAGGAATATTATATTTGCCGAAAAACCATAAATTAAATTTTCCTGAAATTTCAGGTTCCTTGGAGTTTAAGGTATTGCTTTATGATCCTGCGCTAGTGGATGATGGCAATCTCAATTATAAATTTTTATTGCCCGCTATAGAGACCTCGAAAAATGAAGCGACTGACTTTATTGTGGGTTTCGATGCTGAGTTGAAAAGAGTGATTTTGGCCTATAAAAATCCGGAAGATAAGTTTCAGGCTTTTAATGCGCATCAGCAAGCCGCTTTGCTGACCGAATTTTTTTTGACAGAAAGTATTCCGGAAGAATCTTCAGCCCCTGTTGAAAAACTTGTGATTAAATCTTTGCTTCTGTCCAATCAGATCGACAATGTTGTTAAAAAAAATGAAGGGAAAATAAAATATACTCATGTAGGCTACGACTCTTTGAAAGAAGCCCTGCAAAACGAGGATGAAGACGTGGTAATTTGTTTTGATGATAGAAATACCGTTTTATTGCATTCAGATACCACTAAAAATGCATTGGCTCTACTGGATATGGTGTCGAGAATGATGGTGCGCCTGAAATCCCAGGAGCTTTCTCTTTTTGATAAACATGTTGCTATTCAAACCAGGTATAACCTTTATGGGGAGAAAACTTTTAATATAGCCTCAGGATCAAAAAAAATGTTTGATAAGTACAGGTCAAATCCACCGGCAGACATAATTCATGAAGAGCTGATCTTGATCACTGATTATAAAAAAAGGGTTTTCGCGAACCTATTGACCGGCAGGAAAGGTACCACTGATTTGGACCAAATGAATTTGGTTCAATTGGACTATTCCAGCGGTCTTAGGATTTCAGTCGAATTTTCCGAAGATGAAAACAAAATCGTTTTGCATCTTAGTAATTATACCCATTGTTATGATAAATCAAGATTTACAGAATCAAGGAAAGCGGTACACGACAGATTGCTGAAAACAGTTGTTGCTCTAGGAAAAATGTGATGTTCGGCTGTATGGATTCCAATAGATAGTGGGCGATCACTGTCCATTTGCAATGATCACCCTGATGCCCTTATCTTCCAAAACCCGTATTGCTTTGGCAGGGGCCTTGGAATCTGTTATGATGTAATGGATCTGATCCAGACCACAGATTTTGGCCAATCCCCTTTTATTGAATTTTGTACTATCAGCCATGATCACAACGGTTTGGGCAGACTCTATCATTTTAAAGCCCAAACTGGCCTCATTGAGGATGGTGGTGGAGAGGCCAAAATCGAGATCTATCCCATCTACTCCCAAAAATAAGAGGCCGCATGAAATATTTTCCAAAGCACTTTCTGCACTGGATCCTACCACAGAGGATGATTTGGGCCTGATTGTCCCCCCTAACTGAAACAGTTCTATATTGAGCCTATTGCTCAATTCCAAGGTCACTTTGGCAGCTGGCGTGATGACTGTGATTTGGCGGGAAGGATGCAGCTGTTTGGCCAGCTCAAACACGGTGGTTCCGGAGCCGATGATAATGGTTTCGTGGGCATCAATTAATTGAAGGGCCGCTTTGGCAATTTTTTGCTTTTCCCCCGCATTGATCAGTGCTTTTTCATTGATGGACCTTTCCATGGTATAGGGGTTGTTCAAAGAACCTCCACCACGGGTACGGAAGAGCAGGTTCATGTCTTCAAGAAATTTCAGGTCTTTTCTTATCGTGACATTGGAAACCTGCATTTCCTCACTCAATTCCTGAATATGGACCTTGCCTTCTTCTTTTAATCTCTTTAAAATTTGTTGATGTCTCTCCGAAATTCCCAAAATGTTTTTTTGTTTTAGTAAAATTAGAAAATATTCACAATTAAGGAAGCATCCTTTTAAATCAGATCCATGTGAAATATTGCTTTCTATCTAGGACAGAAAGGGCAGATAACCGGAATAACCAATACCAGGTCCGAAAAATAATGGGATTTTCTCTGTGCGGTTTAAGCATGTTTCGAATTGTTTCGAAATGTTTGTTTTTATTATTTCTTAATGTTTACTTTAATCCTTGTAAGAACGATACCCCAAAACTCATGAAGCAAAAACTTGATTTCACCATTATTCCTCCTCTCGATTGGGCAAAAGCGTCCTCTTTCAATGAGGCTTTAAAAACTACAACAGGTATTTTTAAAGTATGCTTTTTTCAATTAGACAGAAGTAATGCCCAGGCTAAGCCAGGTTTTTCTTTTGTTTCCAATCCCGTTGAAACAAGATGAAAAATGTTTCTTTGCTGAACAGGGCAGGAATCCCTTTTGGAATGGGGTGGGGCTATCTTGGTGTCCTTGTGTTCATGATGGCTGATGGAATAGAACAAGGATGGCTTAGCCCCTATCTTATAGAACAGGGAATGACCATACAGCAATCGGCCATATTATTTACGGTTTATGGGATCACTATTGCCATATCTTCCTGGTTTTCGGGTGTATTGGCTGAAGGTTTTGGTCCAAGAAAAACCATGCTTATGGGATCGGTTCTTTATATTTTAGGAACCATTGGCTTTGTTGGTTATGGAATCAATGTGCTGGATTATCCCACCATGCTGATTACCTATGCTGTTCGAGGCTTTGGATATCCCCTGTTTGCCTATTCGTTTTTGGTTTGGATCACCTATAATAGCCCCCAAAGGAAATGGGGGAGGGCAGTAGGTTGGTTTTGGTTTGTTTTTACAGGGGGATTAAATGTCCTTGGGGCTTATTACAGTACCTGGGCCATTAATAGCCTCGGTTATATAGACACCTTGTGGAGTGCCATATTCTGGATTATGGTAGGGACAGTTTTTGCTTTGCTGTTTACAGGAAAAAAAGTAAGTCTCGCAATCCCTAAAGACAGAGGGGGCAAAATGGAAGAACTGTTGAAAGGGGTTACCATTATTAAAGAAGAACCTAAGGTGTTATTGGGAGGGATAGTACGGATTATCAATACAACTGCACAATTTGCCTTTCCTGTCTACCCTGCTATTTTATTATTCTCCACTCCTCTTCAATGGCAGTTTTTGGATGGTGATGGCCTGCGGGGTTGTTTGGGGAGCATTGCTTGCTGGTTATGTTCCGTTATCGGCACTGGTCCCCTCACTGGTAAGGAAAGACAAAGGGGCGGCTATGGCTATATTGAACTTTGGGGCAGGCCTTGCCGTGTTTGCGGGCCCCTTGATTGTATGGGTTTTTATAGGCACTGTGGGGAATGAAGGTCTTGCATGGATATTGGCTGCCCTATATCTGTTGAGCGCTGTAATGACGAAGTTTATTACTCTTTCAGGGAATGCTAAAACTTCTCATCATATAGCAGAAGAGGTGAAAGTTTGAAACGGGAAGACCGGAGGCGGAAGTGATGAATTATGAATTATGAGTTAAGAAATAACCAATAACCCAGTAACCAAATAACTATTAAACCAATACCAACTATAGATGAGAATTCTAATAACGGCACCCTATAACAACAATGGAATAAGAGAATTGGAAGATTTTTTCGGAGAGGTCGAATACCGCCCTTGGAAACCTCATGGCAGGACTTATCATGAAGAAGAGCTGATTGGCCTGTTGAAAGAAACACGGGCAGATGCCTTGATAACGGAGCATGATGAAGTGACTGAAAAACTAATAGAAAACTTTCCGGAACTTGAATTTATAGGGGTATGCAGGGGCACACCATCCAATGTCTCCCTGGCTACAGCCAAAGCCAAGGATATTCCTGTTTTCAATACCCCTGCAAGAAATGCCCAAGCTGTAGCGGAAATGTTCATAGCCAATGTGATCACTTTTATGAGAAATACACTGGAAGGGATAAAATGGCTGGACAGTGAAAAATGGGGAGATGGAGCTCATGCCTCTTATCTGCAGTTTAAAGGCAATGAGTTGGCAGGAAAAACGGTGGGAATGGTTGGTTTTGGTGCTGTAGGACAAAGGATCGCGGCGATGATCAAACATTTTCCCTGCAATATCCAATACTTTGATCCTTATGTAAATCATGAGTTTCCGGATTTCCAGAAGGAAAGTTTAGAGGATATATTCAGCTCAAGTGATATCGTGACGATCCACCTGCCGGTGAATGAGCAGACCAAAGGCATGATAGACAAACGACTGATTTCACTGATGAAACCAAATGGCATCTTTGTAAACATGTCAAGGGCAGTTGTGGTCAAACGTCAGGATTTATTAGAAGCATTACAAGATCGCAAGATTTTGGGGGCTGTTTTGGACGTGTTTGATCATGAACCACCGGATAAGGTTGATTATGAATTGATCCATTTGCCTCATGTATTGGCCACACCGCATATTGCCGGAGCTACCCACGAAGTAGAGGATCACCATGTTTCTATTCTAAACAAGGCCTTGTTTGGTCATTTTGCAGAAAAAAAAGGCTTTATTAAACACCAATAGAATATGTCATTGAAGCAAGGATACATGATTGTCGATATCGGCACCGGCAATGTACGTGTCGCCATGGTGGGGGCAGAAGGGGAAATATTGGACATGCAGCGGGATAATGTGGTCTACAAAGAAGAAGAGGGTTGTTCCGAGGCCCTGAGCTTTGATCCCGAAATACTTTGGTCCCAAATACTTCACCTGACCAAAAAGGTATTGCAATCAGCTAAGGGGGTAGAGATCCGGGCGATAACCGCTTCCAGTCAAAGGGAAGGCATCGTATTAATGGATGAAGAAGGAAAGGCTTTGATAGGCCTTCCCAATCATGATCACCGGGGAAGGCAATGGGAAGATACCGTACAGAATAAAAATAGGGTGTACGAATTGGTCGGCAGGTATCCTACTTCACTGTTTTCAGCTCTTAAATTAAGGGGAATAAAAGAAAAAAGTCCTGCCATTTACGAAAAAATAGATAAAATATTAAGCATTAGTGATTGGGCCCAATACATGTTCAGTGGCGTCATGGGATATGAACATTCACAGGCATCAGAGACTTTACTTTACGATGTAGCCGAAACGAGGTGGTCGGAGGAACTGTGCGGGATCTTTGGTGTAGACCAAAGGATACTGCCGGATTTACATCATTCCGGGACCCTCTTGGGAAATATCCTTCCCGAACAATCGGAACTGCTGGATTTGCCTTCAAATATAACCGTCATAGTGGGCGGAGCGGACACCCAGCTGGCTATAAAGAGTACGCAGCCCATTACGGGGGACATAGTGATCGTATCCGGCACCACCACTCCTATCATCAAAGTAATAGAGAAATACCAGTTGGATCCTAAACAACGCACCTGGACAGGCCGGCATATTGAAAAAGGGGCATTGGTCTTGGAAGCCAATGCCGGGGTCACCGGATTAAACTATCAGCGGGTGAAAGAAATTTTTTATCCCAATGAAGGTTATGAGGTGATAGAGAAGGAGCTGAAGAATGCCAATGGGCATCAATGCATCGCTTCATTGGGTTCTTTATTGGCCAACGAACCTAAACCGTTGATCAGGGGAGGCTTTATTTTTAACGCACCGGTTTCCCATCAACTGACAAGGTCCAGCTTTGTTCAGGCGGTATTGTGGGACATTGCCTGTAGCATTAAGGAGAATTATGAGGTTTTGTGCGAAGTAGAACCTTATGAAAGAGATTATGTATGGGTGTGCGGTGGAGGCTTCCAAAGTCCTACCTTCACACAATACGTCGCTAACCTGATCAACAAACGTGTAATGATCAGAAATAATTTCAGCCAAGCGTCTGTAGTGGGAGGGGCATTGGTCTGTAGGGAATCTTTGGGGGATGAGGGGCAATTTGGGACGGAAGTGAAAGAGTTTTATCCAGAGACCCAAGTGGATTTACACAATGCTTATAAAGAGTGGAAAAACCTACGGACTGGGCTGAGTCGGTTATATTCAAGGGAGGTAGAAGAATGAAAGGCCCGTTTTTCATCGGAATTGATATTGGGACCCAGGGGGCAAGGGTTGTGCTTATCAATATAGAAGGGGAAATGCTGGCAAGTGCCGAAGAAATTTTTCTTTTAAATGAAGCATCCAGGGAGGAACAGTCTCCATCGGTTTGGTGGGAGGCATGTTTTAGAGGGTTAAAAAAGCTTGCCACAGAGATCAAAGGGCACATTGAGCCTATGGATATTAAAGGTATAGCTGTAACTTCTACTTCAGGCACGGTTATCCCATTGGACAAGAAAAATGAGCCCCTGCATTTATTTGATCATTTGCCATTGGAAAAAGAATGGTTGCCCCAAGTTCTTCCCTCTGGCGAGGTCCTAGGGAATCTGGATTCCAAGGTAGCAAAGGAATTGAATCTTTCCCCTATGATCCAAGTGGCTGTGGGGATAACTGACGGCTGTGCTTCACAAATCGCTTCCGGGGCGATTAATCCCGGTGACTGGAATACGACCATCGGTACAACCATGGTGGTAAAGGGGGTAACCAAAAATCAAATCATTGACCCCATAGGCAGGCTTTACAGCCATCGGCATCCCATGGGTTATTGGATGCCCGGAGGGGCAAGTAATACGGGAGCAGATTGGGTCACTCGGGAATTTGAAGGACAAATGGAGACACTTAATGAAATGGCCAAAAAGTTGATCCCAACGAACCATATCAGCTATCCGCTAAGGCAAAAAGGGGAACGCTTTCCTTTTATCGCAGCTTGTGCGGAAGGATTTGAACCTGATGGCCTGTCTTTGGAAGAGCGTTATACCGCTAATATGGAAGGGGTGGCTTATTTGGAAAGGCATGCATTGGAACTGGTAAGTTACCTATCCGGTGAGGAAGTAAAGGCGGTGTACACAGCAGGAGGAGGAAGTAAGAGTGAGGTTTGGCTGAAGATCAGGAGCAATGTACTTAACCTTCCCCTCTATAAAATGAAATTTGTCTCCGGAGCGGTGGGAGCGGCTGTATTGGCGGCTTCAAAAACCCATTTTAGTTCCCTGATAGAGGCAGGGAAAGCCTTGATCTGTACGGAAAAGATAATTTATCCGGATAAAAGATTAAGTGATAGGTATGAAGCAAATTATAAAAAATTTATAGATTTGATGAAAGATAAAGGATATATCAAAGGAGGTTTCGGTGCTTAAAGTGTATATGCTCAGACATGGTGAAACCACCTACAATGCAGATGGGAACCGATATTGTGGAAGGACGGATGCCCCATTGACAGAAAAGGGCATACAACAAGCCGAAGAAGTAGCCAGACTGTTGAAGGATATAAGGTTTGATGGTATTTACTCCTCCCCATTAAACAGGGCTTTTGATACAGCCAGAATAGCCAGTGGCAATGGGCAGGTAGAAAAGGAGGGCAGGTTGATTGAAGCCGACTTTGGAAAATGGGAAGGAAAAACCAGGGAAGAGTTTATCGCGGAGGATCCGGAATTATGGGCCAGATGGTGTGAAAACCCAGGAATCACCAGGGCAGGGGGAACCGGTGAAACGGCTTTGGAAGTGGTGGATAGGGTGGAAGATTTCTTTTCAGAAGTAAAACAAAAAAATCCTACCGGAAAGATTCTCGTGGTGGCACATAATGGGATCAATCGTTTTTTTATTGCCCGACAACTGGGGATGGGTTTAAAACACTACAGAAGAATAATCCAGGAAAACTCCTCGTTGACGGTTTTGGGCATTGGCGGAAAGGAGGGCTTCTCTTTAATGAAATTAAACAGTAAAGGATAGCCCGTTTTGAAAAGGACCAATTTATCCCTTTTGTATATTTAAAAATCAATTCATAAAACATGAGCTTGTTTTCCATTCATTGTAAAATAGTTATGCTGGGCCTCCTTATCTTGGTTGCGGCCGGTTTTTCCAACGGCTGTCTGGGGCAGGGGGAAACACATTTCCTGAAGATAAAGAACGTAAAAAAGTTGCATGACTTTTTTACGTACAGGGATAATGACAGGTCCCTGATCAGTGGCCATCGAGGAGGAATGGCAGAAGGTTTTCCTGAAAACAGCATTGCTGCTTTGGAAAATACATTAATAGGGTTACCCATTTAAATCTCAATTATTTGTAAATGAGCGTGTTAATTTGT
>JBBDSC010000191.1:15947-20153 GCA_040905145.1 Anditalea sp. | reverse complement strand
GGTAAAACCTGGCAATTAGGAGGGATTGCTCCCCACGATCAGGTAAATGAATCCACCGTAACGGAATTATCTTCAGGGGACCTGATGCTCAACATGCGGAACTATGATAAGGAGGAGGATTTCCGGAAAGTTGCCCTCAGTAAGGATGGGGGAAATACCTGGTCGGAAGTCTATAGTGATACAACCTTACTTGAACCCATCTGTCAGGGCAGTCTGATCAGCCACCGGTTTTCCGAAGAAGGCTTTTTAGCCTTTTCAAACCCGGGAAATAAAGATAAACGGATCAATATGACTGTCCGCATCAGTCCCGATGATGGAAAAACATGGTCCGTCTCTAAAACCATCCATGAAGGACCCTCCGCCTATTCCAATCTAATATCCCTACCTGATGGTTATTTGGGAATTTTCTTCGAAGCGGGACATGAACGGCCTTACGAAGGGCTTGCATTTAAAATTATTTCACCAGCCGATCTGAATTTAAATGAATAATATTTATAAGGAAAGGCAAAAATCTCTGGTAAAATTAACTGAAAGGGTTTTTCAAAAGCTTCATCCATTTGTAATTAATGTACCGCTGCTGTTTTTGATTTTCTTCTTTTTGGAAATAGAGGCAAAAGGAGAGGGAAATTCTGATCAGCAACCCTATTTTAAATGGGCTGAATCCCCACTACCCATACCACCTGGAGATACCCACCAGCCCGGACTTGCGGGAGCATTCAGCGGCTTGAGTAATGATGTTCTTATCATTGCAGGCGGGGCCAACTTTCCCGACAATCCGCCATGGGAAGGAGGCAAAAAGGTCTGGAATGATCAGATATATGTACTTTCCAAACAAGGAAATAGCTATGGATGGTTAAGCAATGGGGAGTTCAGATTGGAAATACCGAAAGCTTATGGGGTATCCATTTCTTCGCCGGAAGGATTACTATGTATTGGCGGTGACCGGGATAATCATGTTCTTCCAGACATTTCCCTATTACAGTGGGATGCCGCCAACAAAACAATTATCCAAAGTAAACTTGGACCGCTTCCAGCTTCCTTTGAGGCCACCGGTGGTGCTCTGATTGACGGTGTTATTTATATTTCCGGAATTTCGGATAACAGAAATCACTTTGTTAGCATTGGATTAAGCGAACTGCTAGTGCAGGAAGAACCGGCTTGGAAGAATCTTCCTGCCTGTCCTGGTCCTCCGAGGAGACTGATGTCATCTGTCGCCCAAAGTGATGGGGAGGATCCTAATTTTTATTTATTTGGAGGAAGGGCCAATATCAACGGGAAAGATACCTTGTTAACAGATGCCTATGCATTTAACGTGGCAAAAAAGAGTTGGAAAAAAATCACCCCGAAAGTTCATTATAAGTTCCCTATGGGGGCACCTGCTTTGGCATACGGGGCGAGCAGTATTTTTCTTTTTGGCGGGGATAATGGAAAGTTATTCCTGGAACGGAGTCAGCTGGAGCGGGCCATTGCCACTGCTGGTGAAGGTCCTATAAAAGATTCCCTACAACAACAGTTAAGCAACAGTTTTAAAAACCATCCCGGATTTAATAACCGAATTGTAGTCTATAATACCATCACTCATACCATTCATGAAATAGATACACTACCCGGTCCATCCCCCGTTGTTACCAATGCTGTTCTCTGGAATGATGGGATCTTTCTGCCAAGCGGTGAAATTTACCCCGGTGTCAGAACCCCCGAAGTGCTTATCGGATCTCCGTTGAAGGTAACCGGTGAATTTGGCCTGCTGAACTATGGTGTGTTGACCATTTATTTTGGGGTGTTGTTGGGAATGGGGATTTATTTTTCTTTCCGACAAAAAACCACGCAGGATTATTTTAAGGGTGGCGGCAGAATACCCTGGTGGGCGGCAGGATTGAGCGTTTTTGGCACTGCCCTAAGTGCAATCACCTTTATGGCCATCCCTGCCAAAACCTTCGCTACGGATTGGTCCTACTTCCTGTACAATATGAGTGTTCTTTTGGCTACTCCTGTAGTAGTATTGTTGTTTATCCCCTTTTTCAGAAGGTTAAATGTAACCACAGCCTATGAATATCTGGAAAAGCGATTTAACCTGATCGTGAGGTTGTTTGGAAGCGCATCTTTTATCCTGTTTCAGGTAGGCAGGATAGGCATAGTGCTTTACCTGCCGTCCATTGCGCTGGCATTGGTGACAGGAATTGATATTTATTTTTGCATCATTACCATGGGGATAATCAGTATGGTATATACACTAATCGGAGGGATTGAGGCGGTTATATGGACCGATGTGATCCAGGTAGTCGTGCTGATGGGAGGAGCTTTGTTTGCAATTTTGATCATGTTTTTTGACATGAACGAAAGTTTTTTTACCCTTATGGATACTGCTTCAGCCCATGAAAAGTTTAATATTGCCAACCTTGATTTGAGATTAACGGAGCCAACCCTATGGGTGGTAATAATTGGAGGATTCTTCGCCAATTTGGTAACCTACAGCAGTGACCAGACCATGGTTCAACGGTACCTTACCACTAAGGATGAGCAGGGTGCCGCAAAAACAGCTTGGACCAATGCCATTTTGGTGATACCTGCAAGCCTGTTGTTTTTTGGGGTGGGAACAGCGCTTTATCTCTATTATCTGGAATTTCCCCAAAAGATGGATCCTTTTGCCCAAGATATTGATGCTGTTTTCCCTTGGTACATCATACGTGATCTTCCGAATGGCATTTCGGGGCTTTTAATTGCTGGGGTATTTTCTGCGGCCATGTCAAGCCTTAGTAGTAGCATGAACTCTACAGCAACAGCCTTTACTTCAGATTTTTATGAGAGGTTAAAAGGAAACACACACGGAAAAGAACTATTAACGGTAGCAAAAATAGCCACGCTGGTTTGCGGGGTTTTAGGAACGTTGTTTGCCCTTTGGATGGCTACATCGAATATTGTATCCCTATGGGATATGTTTTTTAAGGTTTTAGGGCTCTTTACTGGAGGGCTGGGAGGTTTGTTCCTGTTGGGTATTATCTCAAAACAAGCCAATGGGACAGGTGCAATTATCGGGTTAGTGGCAAGTAGTATTGTCCAGTATTTGGTCGTCAGTTATACAAGCCTCCATCTATTTTTATATGCAGGGACAGGCTTGGTGACTTGCGTGGCTATTGGCCATCTGGCGAGTCTGGTCATCAAAGATTCAGGTAATGAAAAAGGCAAGGAATTAACAATTTACAATAAATTATTTAGCAATAAATCAAGATAGAAAGTATGAAGTTTAAAGGATTGATTGCGGCTACGTTTACACCAATGACTCAAGATGGCAAAATTAATGTTTCTGCCATTCCGGCCATAGTGGAAAGACTGATAGCGCACAACATTTCAGGAATATATATTTGCGGAAGTACCGGAGAGGGGCATTCGTTATCAGTAAGGGACAGAAAACTCGTAACGGAAAGTTTTATCCAAGCCGTCAACGGCAGGATGAAGATTATCATCAATGTCGGACACAACAGTATAGAGGATGCCTGTGACCTTACCCGTCATGCAAGGTTTATCAATGCAGATGCGATATCCGCTGCTCCCCCGGTTTATTATAAGCTGCGTTCTGAGGATCAGTTGATCAAAACATTTGAAAAAATAACAGCAGAAGCACCGGAGATCCCTTTCTATTATTATCATATTCCTGCCATGACAGGCTTTAAATTTGACATGGAAGAATTCCTGAGGTTAAGCTCCAGTCGGCTTCCCTCTTTGCAAGGCATAAAATTCACCTCACCTGATATACATGAATACCAAAGCTGCCTCAATATGAGCGGTGGAAAGTATCAGATACTTTATGGAATGGACGAGATGCTGCTGAGTGGACTGGCCGCGGGAGCAGAATGTATGATTGGCAGTACCTATAATTTTATGGCACCCTTGTACCATGAAATAATGGAAAATTTCAAGAAAGGAGACCTTAAATCTGCCGCCCAACATCAGCTTGAAGCGGTAAAAATCATCAAGACCTTCCTAAAATACGATTCCCTTCCGGCCCAGAAAGCTATCATGAGAATGGTGGGTGCTGATTGTGGGCCGGTGGTATTGCCCCTTATAGCCTTAAAGCCCCAAGAAGTGGAGAGCCTAAGGGAAGAGTTGGATCAGACTACGTTGTTTCACTGGTCGTCTGTTAAAGTTCAAAAGACCTTTTGATTTTCTTGAATGTTTCTTGAGGCATCCTTGGGTTCTTCCCTCTGA
>JBBDSC010000191.1:0-15847 GCA_040905145.1 Anditalea sp. | reverse complement strand
ATCAACTTCCGTTGTTAGTCACATTCAGTATCCGGGATTTTGTATTAACTGAGGAGCTTTTTGTATTTCATTAATAGGAATGGGGATCCAGTACATTTTTGGATCCACTTTACGGTCCTCAACCAAAATTCTTTGCCACGTGGTTGTTGTAACACCATCCTCATTTTTTTCTAGTATATCCACGCCCATGGCAGGAGTGAGAGTCTCTTCCAAAATTTTCCACCTTCTGATATCATAGAATCTCTGATCTTCGAAAACCAGTTCAATTTGACGCTCATAACGAAGAGCCTCAGTAATATCGCCGGTAAAGTCAGGCATGCCTGAACGATTTCTGATCTTGTTGATATAGGATGCAGCTTCGGCGGTCTCTCCCAATTCAAGACTAGCCTCGGCATAGTTCAAAAGTATTTCGGCATACCTGAATTCAACCCATACATTCTCATGTATTCCACTCTGTATAATAACAGTATGGTCCAGCATCTTTTTCATCGAATATCCGGTATACGTCCCACACCATTCGTAAAAAGGACCCTTGCGGGTATCCAGTCCGAAGCGAGTACTAACCACCTGGCCGTCAACACTCTTTATCCTGGTTCTCCTGTCATATATACCGAGAGGATCTATCTCCCGTTGGGCCGGGGCACGTTGCTGCCATAATGCACCGTCATATAAAATTGAGCCGTAAAATCTGGGTTCCCGGTTAAAATATGGATTTTCATTAGTATATGTGGAAGAAATATTTTTATAATAATTATTTTCATCCAGTTCAAAATGATCCCAAAAATCCGACCCATCGGCCATCTGGTAGGAATCAACAAGATTCGCGGTGGGACCGCTTCCTCCCCAGCCATAATAGCCATTTGGTCCATTCCACATGTTCATGGAATGTCTTTCTCCTACTGCCGGATCAAACATTTTACCCCATATTATTTCAGGGCTGGACAGATCGGTTTGCCGAAAAAAAGCATTGTAGCCTTCTGCCATAGCTTGCTGGTCTGGAGCTCCAAAATCGGATAGACTGGCAGTTCCTTGGTTCATTACGGCTAAAGCTGCATTTTTGGCCGCAGTCCACAATGCCTGCCTGTCTGGATTTTCATAACCCACATATTTGTTTACGGCATTGCCGTCGGCAGTAAGGTCACTGGCTGCAAACAGTAGTATCCGTGATTTAAGTGCCAGTGCAGCCTCTTTGGTTGCTCTGCCCATTTCCATCTCATTCTTTGTTCCAAGAAGTGAAGCTGCTGCATCACAATCTGCCAAAATAAAATCCACAGTTTCTTCAAAAGAAGCCCTTTCGAAGGTAAGATACTCATCACCAACATTAAAAGGCTCTGTAATAATGGGCACACCTCCGTACGTACGGGCCAGCTGGGTATAGGCATAAGCCCTAAGGAATAATGCCTCACCCTTCATTCTGTCGGCTCTTTCCGCAATAGATTCCTTTGCACTTCCTTCATAAAAGTCCTTTACCTGGTCAATATTGGAAAGAAATACATTAAACTTTTGTACCCTGTTGAACAGCCCCCATGATGATTGGGTAAATTGTGTATATGAACCAGCAGTATGATCCCAGGGACGGGGATTATCACCAGATATATCACCACTCACATAGTTTACTGCATAACCGTCGAGTTGATGACATTCATCGGAAACCATACTTAACATCTTATAACCAAAACCCCAGGCGATTTGAGTATAACAATCATTAAGAACTCCATTAACGAGATTGATATCAGACCAGACAATTGGTCCTGAGTACCTGTCCTGAGGCGACTGGTCCAAAATTTCACTGTCGCAGGCCGGAAGCACAAGGATCAGGATGATAAATAATTTTAAGCTTATTCTATATTCTTTCATAACGTGTTTTTTTTAATATAACGGTGCAATTAATCAATTAAAGGGATATTTGTGCACCCAAAGACATCACCTTCATAATGGGATAGGAGCCCATACCCCCACTTTCAGGGTCCATAATCTTATTACCGGAATGGATCAGCCACAGGTTCTGTCCGGCAAAGTAAACGTTGGCACCTTTAACCCCGATGGATTCCATTAAATTCTGTGGAATAGTATAATTAAGCCTCAGGTTTTTCAGACGTGCATAAGAGATATCCGTATAATGATGATCGGTTATATGAGTACCTCTCCAATACTCCTCGTTCCTATCAAATGCCCTTGGTTTGGTTGCATCTGTATTATCGGGGGTCCACCTTCCTTCTGCATCATACTGGAAGTAATTGCCTGAAGTACCCTGACGTGAGTCATTGTAGATGTATCTCAAGGCTCTCCCCTGTCCCTGTACAAGACCACTTAGTTCCCAGTTTTTGTAGCCGAAATTAAAAGCAAAACCGAAAGATATTTCAGGAGTGGTGGTAAGCGGGAATAAGACTTTGTCATCAGATGTAATCTCCCCATCACCGTCATAGTCTTCTATAATTATATCACCAGGACGGGCTCCACCTACATGAGGTAAGGAATTCACATGCTCCAAGTCCCTGAAAATACCGGCTGACTTATACAACAGTAAAGATCCTATCGGACTACCGGTAAGTACCTGCCATGGCACACTGCGTTCCGGTTCATCATACTCAATAATTTTGTTACGTGCAAAGGCAAAGTTTCCCTCAAATCCATATCTGTAATCACCCTGTCGATCATTGTATCCAAGAATAAGTTCCATACCATGGCTGTCAACAATACCAAAATTTTCGTCAGGCAGGGAAATACCTGTATAGGTAGGTACTGATGCATTCCTGCGTACCAGGATATCATTACGTCTTTGGTAGAAAAAGTCTGCATCAAAATTCATTTTGTTATCCAGGAATGTGGTCTCCCAGCCAAAATTGAACATATTAGCCACCTCCCAGGTGATATAGGGGTTAGGGGTTCCTGTCTGATACATGCCGGTGGTGTAAGCTCTGCCTGATCCGAAAATCGTGCCTGTACCAATACTATAACTTGTCAGATACTGGAAGGGGGGGACAAGGTCGTTACCCAACTGCCCCCAAGAGGCTTTAAGTTTGAAAAAATCAATATAACCAAGACTATTCTTCCACCAGGTTTTCTCGGAGGGCATCCAACCCACCAGTACAGAGGGGAAATTACCCCAGCGTCCCGCTTCCTCGGCAAACCTTAAGGAACCATCCCTGCGGAGACTGAACTGAAATAAGTAGGTTTGATTATAGTTATAGGAAAAACGTCCGAAGTAGTTAACCCTTGCATCGAGATCTACCCATCCGTTATTATTTTTTTGCTCATCTCCTCCCCCGAAAAGATAGGGTAACTGATCGGTTGAAAAAAACCTGCGGTAAGCCTCAATACCTTTCGATCCAAAATCATTCTGTTCGTATGCGATAAAAGCGCTGATATTATGTACCTCATCAAATGACTTGGTATAATCAAACTTTACATTAACCGTACTTGATTGGGATTCGTTATAAGTGTCCCTTAACTGTGGGTCCGTAAATAAATTATCTCCTACTGCCGCCAGTGTAGTTTCCTCCAGAAACTCCGATCCGTCTTCTTTTCCGGTGTTTCCGGCAGCCAAATAGTCTGGGGTATTCAACTGGTAAATAGTATAGGGTTTCATGAACCATTTCCGACTCTGAAAATACTTGTCATAACCATAATAACCGGAAAGACTTAGACCCTCTACCCAGGGGATTTTCAAATTGGCCGATAAGATATTGTTGCTCCTGTAACGTTTATCATCGTCAAAACCTGTTTCAAAGGAAGCAGTCACCATAGGCTGGTTTCCGGCTGTAACAGGCGGACCCGGAAGTCCGTTAGGAAAAAGTGCGGGTTGGGTAGGCCTACTTCTAATGATGCCTTGGAAAGTCTGCGCGGACGTTATTGAGGGATACATCCTGTTTTCCTGGGAACCACTCAAATTAAGTCCCATACTCAGATACTTATTGATCCTCATGTCAATATTGGCTCTTAAATTATTCCTGTTGTAGGAAGTAGCGGAATTGGTATATATACCATCGTTAAACTCACTACCAAAAGACAAATAGTAGCTGATACTTGAAGTACCGCCTGTCACGGATAAATTATGGTGGTGGGATTGGCTGTAATCTTTAAGTCCTGCGTCATACCAGTTTGTATTGGGGTGTGTCCACGGATATTCTCCCGACTCATACTTGGCAATATCATCCAGGGAGAACGCCATATTGACTTCGTCAACCCCCCTGTATGACTGCATTTCCCGTATCATCCTGGCATAGGTAGGGGCATCGGCCATTTCCGGTAATTTGGTGGGTGAAATAACCCCCGTATAAAAACCATAGTTAAAAGAGATAGGCGTATCTGTTGCTCCGCTTTTCGTGGTTACAAGGATAACACCGTTGGCTGCTCTTGCACCATAAATTGCAGCTGATGCATCTTTAAGTACGGTTATACTTTCTATATCATCAGAATGCAATGAGTTCAAATCGCGACCCGGAATACCATCAACTACTATTAGAGGTTGATTGTTCCCAAGTGTGGAATTACCTCTGATGCGTATAGTGCCGGCATCATTTCCGGGTTCTCCACTTGTCTGCATAACTATGGCCCCGGGCAAGCGGCCGGTCAGCGCATTGGAAATACTTGAAACAGGTGCGGCAATCACTGCATCACTGTCTATGGAAGTAATAGAACCTATAACATTGACCTTTTTTTGCGTACCATAACCGACAACCACAACTTCTTCCAAACCCTGCATGTCCTCTTCCAAAACAACATCAATAACAGATCTTCCATTCACTGCAATTTCCTTCGTTTCATACCCAATAAATGAAAACACCAAAATTTCATCTTCAGGTGCATTGACGGTATAGTTACCATCGATATCGGTTACGGTCCCTGTTGTGGTCCCTTTTATTAAAACATTTACCCCGGGCAATGATTCACCAGTTTCCTGTGAGGTAACTGTGCCGTTAACATTAATGTCTTGCCTATTACTTTGGTTTTGTTTTGAGTCCAGGTTGTGCTCAACCTTGTCTGCTGAAGCAAGCACTTGTGAAAAAGCATGGCTGGGATTAAGCCATATTAGCGCCAGTAATAACCATCCCGCATTGCGGAAGAGAAATCGGGCGGAATAGGGTATTTTTTTTCTCATAACTTTGTAAGTTTGTGGTTTGATATTTATTTATGGATAATTCCCTGCCCCCTACTTTTGCAGAGGCAAGGATTCCGGGATTATTTTTATTGACTGGTGTCTTCAAATATTATCTGATCTTCTGTTTGTAATATGCGGGAAAATGCTTACTGGTTTTCATTTTTAAAATCTTTCCATACCTGACTTTCATCCGGCAAAGGTTGATAACAACTTTTTTGCAGACCTTTGCTTTGTCGTTTGAAAGGTGCTATTTCAGGTTGTAAGAGCATATTTAGAGGAGGGTTTTGGTATTGCTGATCATTTTCTTGCTTATAATTTTTAAAGATATGTAAAAATTATTACAATCATCAGGATTTAGGTTGGTTAATCAGATATACCCACATTAATTCTATATTTTTTTGTCTGTTTGTGGAATAATCTAATAGGCATATATTATTTTGGGAATGAATATTATTACCCATACCAAAAAGATGGAAAAGGAGCAATTTTTTATTGAAGCAAACTTCAGTTCAAAAACTTCAATATGTATGATAAGGATCTGAAGGTAAAGATAGGTCGGAATTTAATATGTTAGGTGTTAACTTTCTCTCCCTACGGTACTCCAATGGTTTCCTACCGGTATATTTCTTGAAGACTTTCGAGAAATATTGAGGGGATGAAAAGCCTAATTTATAGGCTACGTCAATTATAGGATAATCTTCCTCTTTCAATAATGTTTTGGCGTAATATATTTTTTTCCTTGTAACATACTCTAAAGGAGGAAGGCCAGTTTGTTGTTTAAACCATGGTTTAAATCTCGATTCGGATAAATTAACCAAATCCGCAAGTTGCGCTACCGAAAAATTGTCTTCTATGTTTTCTTCTATAAAATTTTTTACCTTAGATAGGGAATGATTGTTAACTATATTCTTCGAATTTCTACTTGCGGAAATTACTTCCAACAAAAAACCGGAAATCAGATGGTTGATCCATATAAAATCCAAAACATCCAATGTTTTTTTCGAGTGGAATGCTATTAATTGTTGCAACTTGTTTTTTAATTCCGGAGTCCCCTTGAAGTGTCTTTTTGAGATATTCAGTAAATTATCACAAAAAGCGTTGGACAGCTCTCCGCCGAAATTCAGAAAGGAATTATTCTTTTTAGCTTGCTTCACATCTATCAGCATCCAAAATAACTCTCCTCTATCTTCGGGTTCTCCGTCACTACTATGCCATTCATCTGGAAATGTAATAAATACATCACCTCCCTTGATCTTGTATGGCTTGGATTCTACCTCGTATGTTTGCTCCCCTTTTACAGAATAACAAATTTCAATTATTCCTTTATGTTGATGCGGCGGTAAGTGCGGGTAAACACGGTTATATTTATAATGTCCAAGGAGTTGGATAGCATCAGTATAATTCCATCTACTAAAGTCAATAATGGTTCTTTCCTCGGTACATAAACGATCGAGTTTTAACATTTTAAGTCTCTTATATTACTAATGTGCGAATCCCTTCTCATTTAAAATAGTCTGGTGGGTTATCAGGATCACCCAAGTTTTCAGAAAACAATCAGATCAATGCTGTATTTACATTATTGTATTATAGTACAAATGTGCGAATCTCTTTTCATTAATATCGGTAAGTTTACAAAAAACAAAATAATTATAATTATGTCTTACCATATTAATAAAGAACAGATCATTTTTTTTGAAGAAAACGGTTACTTAGTAGTGGAAAATCTGCTTACCGACCTAGAACTTGACTATTATCAGCGCCTTTATGATGATTTTCTGAATAATCGCATAGATGCTTCACGTTTTAGATCTGATTTGGGTATACACGTTACTGATACTTCAAAAGAATCTAAGGAAAGAATTACACAAATAATGGTGCCGAGCCGAATTATGCCAGAATTATTGGCCGGTGCCCTACATCGGAAAACATTGTCGATCTCAAAACAGCTTCTTGGTCAAGATATGGAACTTGATTTCGACATGCTGATAAATAAGGCACCCAAAACCGATACACCCACTCCCTGGCACCAGGATTGTTCTTACTGGATAAATCTGCCGGATGTCAGAGCTTCAAGTTGTTGGATAGCTTTGGACGAAGCACTTCTTGAAAATGGCTGCATGTGGTATATACCTGGTTCACATAAATTACCTATGCGAAAGCACAAACCCGCAGGGAAAGGTGGTGGTGCCCTTGAGTGCGACGCTTCAGAGGAAGAAGGAGTATTTGTTGAAATTCAGCCTGGAACAGGAATTTTTCACCACGGTGCAACAGTACATTATAGTAGAGGGAACGCTACTGACAGTAATAGAAGAGCCTTTATTACCAATTTCCGTCCAAAAGATATGATTAAATATGAACGAGATCGAGGTTACGATCATACAGGAAATAGGGATGTGAAAAATGATGCAACCAAGCCGTAACAATATTTTTTGCACGATATCGGATAAGGAGACGGTTTCAATGGAAGATTTCCTTACCGAATGGATATATATGTTTTTGTAAAGTATACAATAGTATTATAGTACCATTGTATATAAATAGCAATAAAAATAAGTTATACATTGTCAGAATGAAAAATAAATATTATTCCTCTAACCTCATATCTTATGATGAAATATTATAGCAAATTATTTATAATTTTATGTATGCTTTGTATATCCTACAATGCTTTTTCCCAAGAATCTATCACTGTCTCTGGTGTTGTGACAGATGAAGATGGAAATGGATTTCCAGGTGTGACTGTTTCACTTATGGGAGCCTCCATAGGGACCGCTACGGACCTTGATGGAAAATATGCTTTGTCAGTGCCGGAAGGAGCCACTTTGGTTTTTTCCTTTATAGGTTTCGAAACCCAGCGGGTCGTGGTGGAAAACCAAAGTGAAATCAATATTACTTTAATTGAAGATGTAGCTTCTTTGGATGAGGTGGTGGTAGTAGGATATGGCACCCAGAAGAAATCCAATTTAACCGGGTCAGTAGATGTGATAACAAGCAAGGATCTTTCCGGGAGGGCTGTGACTAACGTTTCTGAAGCATTACAAGGAGTGTCAGCGAATCTAAATGTAACTCATACCGGAACAAGCGGTGAGCCGGGTGGTAAATTAGATTTGAACATTAGAGGAGTCGGTTCCTTAACTGGAAATGATGCACCTTATGTTCTTGTAGATGGGGTCCCTATGGATATTAATGCAGTAAACCCTCATGATATAGCATCAATCACCGTTTTAAAAGATGCTGCTGCTTCTGCCATCTATGGATCCAGAGCGCCATTTGGTGTCATCTTGGTTACCACAAAGAGGGGAGAAAGAGGCGAACAAAAACCCTCTATACAATATTCAAACAGCTTTTCTTTTTCTAGTCCAATGGGGTTACCTCACATGGCTAACTCCCTAAAATTTGTTACAGCATATGATCAGGCAAGTGTAAACGCCGGTCTTTCCCCAAATTTCAGTGAATATAATATTGAACGGATTAAACAATACATGGCAGGAGAAATCACAGATGAGACTTGGGTTCTGCCGGATAACAGTGACTGGGCGGGTAATGGAATATGGAGCATTGCGGGTAATGGGAATAATGATTGGTTACATATCTTTTACGATGATCTTGTAATGCGGCAGAAGCACGATGTAAGTATCAGTGGTGGTGGGGAAAACAACACTTATTACATTTCAGCAGGACTTTGGGATCAACCAGGTGAATTGAGATATGGCGACCAGTATTTCAAAAGACATAATCTTACGGTTAACCTCTCCTCAAAAGTAACAGAATGGATGGAGGTTCAATTGAATAGTAAGTTTATAAATGAGAATACACAGTATTTTAATACCACCACAGGTTGGGACCGGGGTACCATGTACCATAATTTTGCAAGAACTAACGTGTTTAGGCCACTGCATCTTCCTAATGGAGAGTTCTCCCAAATCTCCAATATACCTTTAATGAATGGAGGTAAAGAAAAGCATAGTCAAAAAAGTTATATAGCCAGGTTAAGTATGGAATTAGAGCCTGTGAAGGATTGGAAAACCACCATCAGTTATAATTATAAAGGAGATTTTTTGGAAATCAATAATAACAGAGCAACAGTTAACGGAAGTTATCCAGATGGCTCTTCTGTCGCTGTGGCCTATCCGTTGAGCTCCTACCTCATGTCTAAATACACAGATAATTACCAATTGTTTAATGCCTTAAGCTCCTATACAAAGGTGGTAGATCGACATAATTTGTTTGGAATGGTTGGATTTGAGAGTGAATTGAACCAACATAGCGGGCTTTGGGGCCAGAAGGACAATATTTTAACTGGCAATGTTCCATCAATATCAACTTCCACAGGCCAGGTGTATTTAGATGATGTACATTCCCACTGGTCTACTCAAGGAATTTTTGGTCGCTTCCAGTACAATTATGATGAAAAGTATTTAGCTGAATTTAACATTCGTTATGATGGTTCATCCAAATTTGGTCAAGATAGACGATGGGGGTATTTCCCCTCTTTCTCTGCCGGATACAATATTTCCCAGGAGGCTTTTTGGAATACGTTGGAAGCTTATGTTCCTGAATTTAAAATTAGGGGATCATGGGGAAGACTTGGAAACCAAAACGTAAGTGATTATCTGCACATCGAGACCATGGGAATAGGAACAAACCTTGGCTGGATAATGGGAAGCGAACGCCCAAATTACGTGTTAGCGCCTAATATGATAAGTCCAGATCTCACTTGGGAAACTTCGGAGACCTATAATTTTGGGGCAGATGTTTCGTTTGCTGAAGGTCGTTTAATTTCTTCCTTTGACTATTATGAGCGATCAACCACTAACATGTTTGGACCTGCTGAAGCACTTCCTATCACATTAGGTGCCGATATTCCGCAAAGAAACAATGCCTCACTTCAGACTCGCGGCTTTGAATTGTCTTTAAGCTGGCAGGATGATATCACTACCGATCTGTCATACGATGTGAGACTCACCTTAGCAGATAATAAGTCCGTAGTGACGGAATACAATAATCCTACTAAAACTCTTAGTACCTGGTATGAAGGACAGGAGATAGGGGAAATCTGGGGTTTAAAAACAGCAGGAATCTATCAAACAGATGAACAGGCAGGTGACGGCCCGGATCAAACACTTTTTTTTCCGACATGGGGTGCGGGTGACATTCACTATACAGATATCGACGGAGATGATAAGATTACAAGGGGCGCGGGGACAGCTGATGATCCTGGAGATTATATAATAATTGGAAACAACAGTCCGCGCTATATGGTAGGTACTTCGATGGGTGCCAACTGGAAAGGTTTTGAGCTAAGGGTGTTTCTACAAGGTGTTGGGAAAAGAGATTTTGCTTTTACACAGGCTGATATGTTGTTTTATGGTTTTAACGGGCAGGCATGGTGGGACATGACAGTTATGGACCAACATCTGGATTATTGGCGACCTCTCGATGAAGCGAATATATTGGGTTCTAATGTTACTGCCTATTATCCTAAACCATATTTGTCAACTGAAGATTTTAAGAACAAACAAATTCAGAATCGATATATGCAGAATGCTGCTTATATAAGGCTGAAAAATGTAAGTATCAGTTATTCAGTACCTGAAAAACTACTTAATACTTTTGGGGTATTTAATAGCGCATCCATTTTCTTGTCGGGGGAAAACCTCGGTACATTGACAAAGCTGACTAAGTTATTCGACCCTGAAGCCCTATCTAATATAGGTTGGGGATCTGGGAAAGTCCATCCACTTAGAAGATCTTTTTCCTTTGGAGTTAATGTTGTCTTATAAATAACAAATCATGAAAAGTTTAACAAGAATTTTCTTTTATTCTCTTATTCCATTTATTGTGTCGTGTGAGGAAGATTATCTAGACAGATCTCCTATGGACGCAATATCTTCGGCTGATTACTGGAAGACCTCCGGAGATCTGGAACTATATGTAAACCAATTTTATCCTACCGCCTTTGCGGTAAATGGAGGGGATCGATATGAGGGTATCTTTGCTGCGGATCTTTCAACGGATGACATGGTTCCTGTTCAGGTAAATGATCGTTTACGGGGAAGTAGAGTGGTTCCGTCAACAGGAGGGTGGAATTATTCATCAATTAGAAGCGTGAATTATTTTCTGGAAAACTATACCAATGTGGAAGATGATTTTGAATCATATAAGCATTATGTTGGCGAGGCGTATTTTTTTCGGGCATTCTTTTATTTCTCACTTGTCAAACAATATGGTGATGTGCCATTAGTGGGAAAAGTCCTTAATATGGACTCAGAAGAACTTTATGGCCCAAAATCACCACGAAATCAAGTAATAGATTTAGTGGTCGCTGATCTGGATCTCGCAATTGAATATATGACATCTGGAATTAATGAAAACAGAACAAGATTAAGCAAGGAGATTGCCTTGTTGTTTAAATCGCGGGTTTGTTTATATGAAGGGACCTGGGAAAAGTATCATCAGGGAACCGTCTTTGGCGTGGAAAATCCGGATCCGGAAAAGTACTTCCAACTTGCCGAACAAGCAGCCGAGGCTGTTATGAATACGGGAATATATGAGATTTATTCTACTGGTAATTCAGAATGGGATTACTTCATGTTCGGGGAAATTGATTATTCAAACAATCAGGAAGTGTTGTTATGGAAGAAATATGATTTGTCATTAAATCAGGGCCATGCCAGACAATTTCAGATTGCGAACGGTAAATCAGGAGGAACCGGTTTAACTAAATCTCTTGTTGACTCCTATTTATGCAGAGATGGGAACCCCATTTATTTATCAGGTGGTTCAACAAATCCTTTATATGAAGGAGATGGTACTTTAAATAAAGTGGTGTCAAATCGGGATCCGCGCCTTCGCCAGACTGTTTTTACGCCAGGATTCCCATTGCAAATAATTGGAGCCGATACAGTTAAATTCACCCGTCCAGTGATAGATGAGCCGGCTCACACCAAAAATACTACAGGATATCAAATTTCTAAGACTTTAAATTTTGATCCTATTCATCATATAACAACTGAGACATTGCCTGTTGGTTATACTGGCTGGATAATTTTCAGGTATGCGGAAGTTCTTCTGAATTATGCTGAAGCGAAAGCAGAGTTGGGAACACTCACTCAAAGTGATGTGGACAAATCTATAAAATTATTGCGGGATCGCGTGAGTATGCCTAACCTTATCCTTTCGGACATTCAGCCTGATCCAAATTGGCAATTCCCGACCCTTTCTCCTACCATTAATGAAATTAGACGGGAACGAAGAGTAGAATTGGTGTTGGAAGGCTTTCGTTGGGATGATATTGCCCGATGGGCTGCCGCTGATGAATTAATAGTAGGAAAGCGCTTTTTGGGAGCCAAATTTAATAGTACGGATTATTCTGATTTATCACCTTCCGATTTTAGACTCACAAACGGTTATTTTGATGACTACAAGGAGGTCCTTCCGGCCGGTTTTGGTTTTGAAGTTGGGAGGGACTACTTAAGCCCAATTTCAACACAAGAGTTGACATTAAATCCGGAATTAGTCCAGAATCCGGGCTGGTAGTAATCGCCGGAAAAGAAGATGTTTGTTATTTTACTTTATTTAATATTTATGAAACAAATAAGATTTAAAAAATTCGATCGAATGAATAAGTTGGTGATTGTTTTTTTGTTGTTCAGCATAGGCTCATGTCAATCACCTCCAAGTGTGGAGATTAGCGAAATTGAGGAGAAGTTGATAAAGAGTGGCGCTCCTTTTAATTTTACACCGGACTTGGAAGGAAAATATAAAGATGCTGCCATGGGAGGGACTTTAAACCTTCTTGCAAAACAGGACGGAGGAGAGGATTTTGTAATTCCGGTCCAATGGGATATTTCTCATGATGAGAGTAATTTTCGTGCAATAGCAGTCTATGCTGGAGATGGTACGCACACACTCTCAGAAATGAAATGGTATATCACCGAAGATCAAAATGAAGATAACTTAAAAGCAGACAAAAATCCCAAAGGGCAGATTGAGATAACTGAGAATGGTAATCATGTGCTAAGATATAATTACGAAACAGTATATGAGCATGATGAATTAAACCTACTTCCTGCCAATGAATATATAGTTACAGAGGAAGATACTTTCATGGTTAACCCGAGTATATATGCTGTTCCACGAAGTAATTATATTCATCCTTTATATGGACTGAATGGGGAGATTTTGACAAGGGATTGGGCCAAGGATCATCCACATCATAGGGGTATATATTGGGCTTGGCCGGAAGTGATATTTGGAGATCAGATGGGGGATTTGCATGCGCTTCAGAAAGTTTTTGCGCGCCCTACAGGAAAAATATCATATAAAGGAGGTCCTGTATTCGCGGAGATTAAAGCCGAAAACCTTTGGATCTGGGAAGAAGGGATTGTGCCTATAGTAAGAGAACACGTTACGATCCAATCTTATAAATCAAATAATCAAGGGAGAGTTATTGATTTCAAAGTGAAAATGGAAGCCTTGAAAGAAGATATTTCAATTGCCAGGAGAGGCACTGAGGGTTATGGAGGACTAAATATTCGCATGATGACCCCTGACTCGCAGGAGATATCAGTTCACAATGGCGATCTTGAAAATCAACCAGCTAGGTCATGGTCTGTATTAGATGGGAAATTCAAAGAAAGTGATGACCTATCCGGGCTTGTCATTCTTCAAAATGCCCAAAATCCTCATTATCCAGGTGACTGGGTGCAGTTTCCTGAATTATCATGGTCTCAGCCAACTTTCCCCGCTTCTGGCAAAAGGCATAAACTTATCCCAGGAGAGCCACTAACCCTTAATTTCCGATTTTATGTCCATTCCAATGAAAAACTAGAAGAAGGAGATCTGAGCTATTTATGGGACGCATACCATTCTCAAATATCTCCTTTATAGGTGAGCGGCAACATGAAACAATAAAATTGAATTTTATATAAATATAATTAATGATGAAAGATAGTTTTTTCTCAACCCGTAGGGAATTTATAAAAAAGGCTTCGATGGCCACCCTAGGAACTCCAATAATCCTTCCTTACACTTCCTTTGCTTCAAGCAAAAAGAAGGTGAATGCAAATGACAAAATCAATCTTGGGATAATTGGCTGTGGAGACCTTGGTAAATCCAGTTTATATACCTGCACATCCCGAGCGGATGTTGTGTTGACGGCAGCCTGTGATGTATGGAAGGAAAGATTAGATCCAATAGTTGAGGAGTTCAAAGAGACATGTACTGGCTATACAGACTTTCGGGAAATGCTTTTACATAAAGATTTAGATGCAGTCATTATTGCTACTCCAGCTCACTGGCATGCCATACAAGCTATTGAGGCTTGCAAAGCAGGGATAGATATTTATTTACAAAAGCCGATGACGATGCACCTGGGAGAAAGTTTAGCTGTACGTAATGCAGTTAAGCAACATGGAATTATATGCCAAGTCGGCACACAAATTCATGCAAGTGAGAATTATCGTCGAGTTGTCGAACTAGTCAGATCAGGGAATTTAGGGAATATAAATACTGTAAGATCTTTCTTTGTTATGAACGAGGCAGATTTTGGCATTGGAAAGGGGTACAATACAACTAATGTTCCCGAAGGAATGGACTGGGATATGTGGGTTGGGCCTGCCTCTATGAAGCCATTTAATCCTAATTTGGTGAAAAACGCTTTTTTTCATTGTTTTTGGATGGATTATAGTGGTGGTTGGACTCCCGGGATGGCACCGCATATCATAGATCTACCTATTTGGGCTATGGAATTAGGATACCCACTTGAAGTATCATCATCAGGAGGGCGCTTTAATATTGATGATGATGGAGATGCCTATGACAACCACGAGGTTTTGTTTCGGTATCCTAATCTTACCATGACATGGATGCACTCCTCAACCAATAGCTATGGGTTTGATTTTCTCCGCGATCAAAATATCCAGCGTCGATTAGGAGTTTATTTTCATGGAAGTAATGGAACCCTTCTATCAGATTATGACAGCCATTCAATACTTCCGGAAGGAAATAAAATGGAAGGAATGGAAAACCCTGGCAAATGGTTGCCTCCTTCTCCTGGGCATGAGCATGAATGGATAGAATGTATAAAATCACGAAAACAACCTAGTTGCAATCCGGAATACCATGTAAAGATTGATGTACCTATGGCACTTAGTACCTTATCTTTGAAGCTTGGCCGTTCTATTAAATTTGATCCTGTGAAAGAAGAGATTGTTGGTGATAAAGAAGCACAATATCTCGCTATTCCAAATTATAGAGATCCATGGAAATTCCCATTCGAATACCTATTGTAATTTGGCATATTTAAAGCCCATTGGGGGGTTGTAAAGATGCCCCCCTTCAGGAATACATTATCATTATATGGTGGCCAAACCAGCCGATCATTTTTTCCTCAGCGACATGCCTTTTTTATAACTATTGACTTCTAAGAAGGTAAGGCCGATTGTGGTGTCGCAAATTTAACTTTAAAAGCGCACTTATTAGGCAGATGCAATTCTCCATATAATCATTGATGGTTATCTTAAGAGATTTGCCAAACGTTTGAGATGGTCTCCCCATGTTATTTGGGAACTATGGTATGGCATTAAGCCTGCAAGGCTTTAACATCAAAACATGGGGTATCGCCCGGACAGGTGCATGAAAAATAAGCCTCAGCCTACAGGGCTGAAACAAAAGATATGGGCCGGTCGCTATCACAATTGTATATTCACCCCGTCTTTAAACCAATGCTGTTACCGACCATGT
>JBBDSC010000190.1:0-20212 GCA_040905145.1 Anditalea sp. | reverse complement strand
ATTATTTCTTTCTTGAAACTATTACATGGTCTGATTCCAATAATTCAATATACTCACCGAAATATTTATTGAATATTTCAATTATTTGATCTGCATTATCTTTTGTCATTTCTTCCAGAATTTCCGATGTGTTATATCCTAATGCATTGCTCAACGTGATGGCATACTCTTTCAGATCCTGAAAAAGGCTTTGAGGATCAGTTTGATCCAATTGGATCTGCATTATAGGTTTGTTTTTAGACAAATTCATATTTTTGAACTTAATTTTTAATATTATTCCACCTTATTGCCCAAATGAAATGATGAACAAACAGGAGAAAAAGTTCTCTTTAATAGCAAACTTCTCTTTGACACAATTGCTTATCAATTTACTAAAGGGCAAATCCACCCAATATTTATACTATCTTTTATTTGCTGTATACAATACGATTAATGTATTTAAATAATTAAAATATTATTTTATGTATTATACATACAACAAAATGATTTACAATAAGTTTTGCTATATCACTTAATTAATGAATATTAATCGGAAAAAACAAAATAAAGTAAAAAATATATTTTTCCGATATCCGGCAATAATTCTTAGAAAAAGCTTAAATAATGTTAAAATACATTTTTGTAATTTCGGTTTACATTTTTTTGTCTTAACAAACGTTTGGCAATAAAAATAAATTTATTCCAGAGCTAGAGGGAATCATTTTCTATGAACAGCTTTTTGAATTGTCAGCAAAAAAAAAGCCCCGCTTTCGAGCGGGGCTTGATGAATGTCATTCAAGGTCCACTTCAATCTGGTGCCGCAGGAGGTCTGAGAATGTTTCCCTGCTGCGTATCAACTGTGCTTTCCCGTTCAGGATAAGGATTTCAGGTGGCCTTAATCTGGAATTATAATTGGACGCCATGCTGAAGCCATAAGCACCTGCATTTTTTATAGCGATTACATCTTCCTCCTTCACTTCCTTAAGCTTTCTGTCAGCCGCTATGGTGTCTGTTTCGCAGATATATCCCACGATGGTATAGACCCTTTCGGGGCCCTGTAATCTTGAAATATTGACTACTTCATGGTAAGCATCGTACATCATGGGCCTGATAAGATGGTTCAAACCGGAATTTACCCCTACAAAAGTGGAGGCCGGGGTGGATTTGATCACATTGGCGCTTACCAGTAGAGATCCGCTTTCGCTTACCAGGAATTTTCCGGGCTCAAACCATAGTTCAAGTTCCCTTCCATATTCCTTGCAAAATTCCTTGAAGGCTGCGGACACTTTATCCCCTACCTCCAAAATATCCGTAGTAATATCCCCGGTCTTATAGGCGACTTTAAATCCTCCTCCAAAGTCGAGAAACTGTAAATCCTTAAATTCCTTTGCCGCATCAAATAGGATTTCTGCCCCTTTTAAAAAGACTTCAGCATCTAAAATGTCCGATCCTGTATGTACATGAAGTCCGAAAACCTTCAGGTCATGGGCAGCTATTATTTTTAAAACATGCTTTAATTGTAGAATGGAAATACCAAATTTACTATCAATATGGCCAACTGAAATTTTTGCGTTTCCACCGGCGAGAATGTGGGGGTTCAAGCGGATGCAGATGGGAATGGAAGAACCATAATGTGTTCCAAAATGCTCCAGCATCGGGATGTTATCAATATTGACAATAACACCCAAATCCACCGCTTCCTGGATTTCTTCAAATGACACACAATTGGGTGTGTACATGATTTCCTGCGGTGCAAAACCGACATGGAAGCAGAGCTTAACTTCCTCAATTGAGACCGCATCCATCCCAATACCTGCCTTTTTCATCAATTGGAGGATGTTGATATTAGAAAGTGCTTTAGCGGCATATTTGATTTTCATATTGATGGTGGCAAATGCACTTTTGAGCAAATCTACCTGATCTAATATTTTTTGTCCATCATATACGTAAACAGGGGTTCCGTATTTGTTTGCAATTTCTACCAAAGACAATCCCTGGATCTGATATTGTTGGTTCTTTATTTCCATTATTTGTTGATTGAAATCGCAAAGATATATAAAGGCCCCAAAACAAAAAAGGGGAAGGTTCATCCTTCCCTTTTTGAACTTTATTTATTAAAGGATTTTTTTGATTATAAGGTTACCTTTGATTTAACCAATTCCGGACCCGGGGATTGAAATCTTCTATATTTTCCCAATGGAAAGCATGACCACTCTCCTTATAGAGGTGGAGATCAGCATTAGGGATAGCCTCTGCCACTTCACGTGCCATCCATTGAGGTGTAAAAGCATCTTCTTCCCCGTCAATCACCAATGTAGGGACTTTAATTTGGTGGAGCTCCGCAAGCACATTATGGGAGATACAGGCCGCCGCCTGGCCTTCTAAGCCCAACAAAGGCTGAGGGTCCGAATCTAAAGCGGCATTCTTCCGGTCTTCTGCAAGATCCGCGCTTGTTTTTTCATCATCCCAGGATTTTTTGGAAAAGATCAACAGTTGGATGAAAAGACTGAATTCCTCCGGTCTTAATCTGGCTTTGCAATCCATCATATGTTGAAATATTGCCTTTGCAGTATTGTCGCAGCGGGCCCAGGGGCACATGAGCACCATGGATTGCACTTTTGCAGGATGACGGATGGCCAGTTGCTGGGCAATAGTACTTCCCATGGAACAGCCCACCACCCTTACTTTCTGAAGCTGTAGGGCATCCAACAAACCCGCACAATCATCGGCCATTTGTGCGGTGGTATAGGGCCCAGGAGGCTTGCTTGAATTTCCTACTCCTCTATTGTCCACTAATATGCATCTGAAGTCTTTTTCCCAGGCCGCTACATGCTTTTCCCAAACAGCCCCAGAAGCTGTAATCCCCATGATGAGTAAAAGAGGCTCACCGGCTCCACGTTCTTCGTAATAAAGGTCAATTCCGTTACTTTGAATGATCGGCATTTAAAAATTATTTTAACTTTGGTAATAAATCATCAAAAAGCCAACGTCCATCATGCAGTGTGACAAAATCCGGATCTTCCAAGGCTTCCTTTCCTTCATCCTCACATATGATCCATCCTTTGTAATCAATGTCTTTCAGCCATTGTGTAATGCCTAACAGGTCCACTTTGCCCTTGCCCATTAACGCAAATTCCGGTTCCCCGTCCCAATCTTTATAATGTACATGGTTGATCAAGGAGACATATTCTTTCATCTTTTCAAGGGGATCCATGCCCCCATTGATGATATGACCAACGTCTGGGCACCAGCCTGTGGCGGAATTGTCCAAAGATTCCAATATCATCGTATAATCTTCTTCCGTACGGGTAATGGAGGAGTGGGGTGAATTGGGGTGAAAGCTACAGGGAACGTCTTTTTCCGTGGCCCTTCTGGAAACTGTATTTACGGTATTGACCAAATTCTTACGGCGGGTATTCAGCTCATGTCTGCCGGTGGGAATCTGCACCGTACATAAAACAGCTCCGGGAAACCGCTGCAATAAGCTGATTGCCCTGTCGGCTTCCAGCCTTTCCTTTTCGGTTTCTTCATTTCCGTTCCAATCCAGGGCCAAAGCCACTGCAGCAAGTTCAATATTCTGCTCTTTTAATTTGTCTGCTAAACGATCGGGGTCATTTAAATCGCCCATCCAGGAGAAGATGGGCTGAATGCCGGTAAAACCTGCTTTGGCAATCACCTCAATCATGTGCCCTAATTGGCCTTTATAGGTTTCCCCATTGTTGTTCATGTACCAGGTATACACCTCGGCCCCTAAACGGAAAGGTATGTTTGTCGTCATCTCAAAATTGGTTTAGTTATCAAAGTCCGTGTTTCAAGCCCATTTCTTTTATCAGTTGGTAGCCATTTTCAGCCATATCCCATGGCTGTGAAAACTCCCGCCATACCCCGATAGAATTGGCGAAATCCGGATCGTTCCTGGTAAACCCTTCTATGGTAAGCCAGCCCTTATAATCAATCGATGCCAGGGCGGCAAAAGTCTCATCAAAGGATACATGTCCGCTTCCCGGAGTTCCGCGATCATTTTCGCTGATATGTACATGCCTGAGAATGGGAGCGATTAATTGTATGGCATCCTTGAGCTTTTTTTCTTCGATGTTGGCATGATGGGTATCAAACATGGCCTTCACATTCGGATGATCCACCTTGTTGACCAGATAAGCCAATTGTTCCATGGTATTGCACAAGTAGCATTCAAACCTGTTGACGGATTCAGGGGCAAGCATAATGCCCGTCTGGGCAGCATATTCACCTGCCTTATGCAAAACTTCTGCACTCCGTTGATATTCCTGTTCCTCCGGAGCCCGTTGGGCAAAGGTCGTAAAGGCCGAATGGAAAGGACCGCAAATAAGTTGTGACTGCAGATCATGAGACCGATCAATGGTCCATTTTATCTTTTCCAAAGCTTTTTCCCTGACAGCTGGGGATGGGTTTATGGGATTTTCATCTGCTCCCAATATAAATACAGTAGTGACTTCCAGCCCTATATTTTGAGCATGATCACCAATTCGCTTATAGGCGGGCTCATCGGGAGACCCGACCAGAAACTCGGCACCGTCATATCCTATTTCTTTAAGCCTATCCAGTATGGGCAATAATTCGTCCGACATTACCGCTGACCAGGCCAGCAGATTAAATCCTATTTTATTCATGTTGCAAAAATTTAATAATTGGCAGCCTCTGTCATTGAGGGGCCTTTATTTTAATTTATAAGCTTAATAATTACTGGTTTTCACTTGATCAATTACCCGATCATAAATATTCTCCGGAAAAGCAGAAGGCTGTGCATACCAAAGAAAAGAATTATATCCTTCATAGACTCCTGTACGGATATGTCTTTCTGTAGGGAGATAGCTGGAAACGTCATTGCAATAGCCAGCTACCGAAACCTGCTGATCCGGCCAGATCTGCTTGATGCCAAGGCTATATTCTGTGACCACCTCACGGGACAGGCCAACTAATTTCCAATCCCCAATATTAATGGTTTGAAGGTATATGGGCATTTGATTGGGCATGGTTCCCTGCTCATGATGCTTCAACATAAGATCTGACCAACGAACATTTTTCTCTGCATCTAAATTTCCCTTCTGCTTTTGGTTTTCATGTTTGAAGGCTTCTATTGTTTTCGGACTCCAAGGGGAAGAAGGTACGGACAGGGTATCCAGAAAAAAGGAAATATTGCCGGATAGC
The DNA here is from genome assembly GCA_040905145.1 of Anditalea sp. Lineage (GTDB taxonomy): Bacteria > Bacteroidota > Bacteroidia > Cytophagales > Cyclobacteriaceae > DATGMS01. Next base: position 15,046 of record JBBDSC010000190.1, on the reverse strand, counting down.
CGTTTCATATCATGGTTTAGCACCTGTAGGACATCAGTAGCTAATTTCATCCCCGTCATTTCAGGTTGGCTATCCCTTGGATTAATGTCCCCCCCACAGCCTTGCATGAAAAGGGAAGTGGTGTTTTTCCTCGTTTTTTCCAGTACATGCCGCATATATCCCGGATAATTGCTGCTAATGGTAAAATTGTCCAGGCCGGAAGTACCGGCTACAGGATGGCAGCCGGCGAGGACCATTAAAAATTCCTGGTCCCTGTTCCTGTTTTCCACTTTTATTACATCAACTGCATCATCATAGGGCGAATCTTTTCCCTCATTACTGCGGTTACGTCCAATCTGTGTATGGCCCCTGCCGAAGGAGATGAAAGAAGGTTCCATATTGTCCAGCGCTTTTCCAGCGGCCTTCAATATAGCAGGTTTGACCACCTTATTCATATAATTGATGTCCGGGGTTTGATTGTGGGGAGCCCATGTTGCCCACGACTGGGTGACCGGGGCAAAATGGGTGTGGGAGGCATTGACCAAAATGGAGGAGGCGGGCAATCCCCTGTTCCTTAACAAAGTTTGTTTCACTTCGTCTATCAGGCTGTAGTCAAAGCCACAGAGGTCCAGACATATGATCACCACCGTTTGATTCTTTTTTTGAATGGCAAGGGCACTGGCAAATAGTTCATCCTGTTCCTTGCCGTAATTTTTTGTGGCCTCAAAAAGGATACCCTGAGCATCAATTGCAAATAGTTTATCGTTTGCCCCCAACAGTTTCTTTATTTGTACATCTTGGATGAACCCGTTGGAATATCCTGCTTTTATCCATCCTGCAGCAGTATTGGTCGCATCCGTTTTCCACAAGGTGTCTGTTCCTGTAGTTGCATAGATGGACTGATGGTGGAGGGTAAAGCTGACAGCTCCTGGTAACAGGGCGACGCTTTCCCATTTCCATTTTTCTGATTTTCCCTTGGTCTTTATTATCTCTCCATTGTCCATTAACCCGTACAACTCTTCCTTAAAGAATACTATTTCTTTAAGGCCATTATTGCCCTGGTATTCCAAGGAGAATTTTTGATCGGGACCTGACCGGCTGTAGATATCTCCAGCAGCATCCAGCAAAAATATTATATTGTTTTCGCTGGTCATGCTTTTGGCGGACATCGCTTTGCCAGTGGGGGACCATTTTAGTGGCCAAGCATCTCCATTGGCTTTTGACATTTCTCCGTTTTCCCCGACGGCATAAAAATCCCCGCTGGCAGGGGCCAAAGTCAAGTGGCCAATACTGTCTTTTCTTTCCCAATTCAAGGTAAACCGGCCTGCACGTGGAGCCCCATATCCAGCCAAGGTCAGAGAAAAGGCTTCATCTCCCGGTTGGAGGCTCTCCCTTGCCATTCCAACCAAAAATTCTTCCTGGCCATAAGCCAAAATTGAAAGATGGAAGGACCAAATCAAAAGCAGAAAAGGCCGAAAATTCATTCTTGATTAGGTTGTTGTTTCTTTACATGCTGCAGGACACTGTCCACACTGCCGTGGCTTATCAATAACCCTTTAGCTTGTCCGTAATCATTGAGTCCGGAAAATTCCATCAGCATATGTACCGCCCGGTCAATAATTTTATTGTTGATGAGCTTTACATGCACCATTTTATTATCTTCCACACGACCCAACTGAATCATGACCGTCGTGCTGATCATATCAAAGATCATTTTTTGGGCCGTTCCACATTTCATCCTTGTGCTGCCGGTAATAAACTCCGGTCCAGTGATAACTTCTATAGGATAATCTGCTTGTTCTGCAATGGGAGAGTCTGGGTTACTCACTACACATCCTGTTGTTATCTGATTTTCCCGGCACTTTTTAAGTGCTGCCAGCACAAAAGGGGTAGTACCACTGGCTGAAATCCCTATTACTATGTCCTTTGTAGATATATCCTGGTTCTGAAGGGACTTCCAACCTTCTTGTTCATCATCTTCCTTGTCTTCCAATGCTTTTATCAAATGCTCTATTCCCCCGGCAAGCACTGCATTTACCCGTCCTTTTTCAATCCCATAGGTTGTAGGGAGCTCAATGATATCCAGTACAGATAACCTCCCCCCGCTACCAGCCCCTATGTAAAACATTCTGCCCCCATCCTTTAATTTTGCTACAATTGCTTTTATCAATTTCCGGATATCCGGGAGAGCCTTTTCAATCGCCAGGGGAACGCTCTTATCTTCCTGGTTGATCAGGCTGGTTAATTCTTCTATTGTTTTTTGCTCGAGGTGGTTATACCGCGAAGGCTGTTCTGTAATCTTTGTCATTATCCAACTGTCATAATCATTTAGAATTCATGTAATGTAGGATCTTCTTTATCTATCCTGCGCATGCAAATGTAGCCAATGCTCAGTTTATGCTTTGGATATCTCCCCTGCATATTTTTGGATCTTGCGGATAGCTTCCACGATCTGGTCCATGTCCGACTTTGTACCCAATAACATAGTCTGGGTGAACCATACAGCTTGCTCTCGGGCCAATATATCATTTTGCGGACATTGATTTCGCTCCAGCCACTCCTGCATAACTTTCTTGCCGTAGATCTTCTGGTAATGCTTGTTCTCTGCCAATCCTGTTACATATTCGTCCCTGTTCATGGTACCATACCCTGAGGAGCAGGGCACACCTTCCGCATTTAAGGCCTCCAGAAACCTGTCACGGCTCATATTGGCAAAATGATTTTTATCAAAACGGAACATATAAAGATGATAGGCACTGTTGGTGGTCCCTTCATAAAGTTTTGCCGGTTTTATGCCTGGGATTTCTTCAAGCATGGAAGTCAAATAAGCCGCATTTTTGCTTCTGCGATTGCTCTGCTCTTCTAACCGTGTCATTTGGGCAAGTAATATGCTTCCTTGAAATTCAGTGAGCCGCATGTTGGTGGCGCGAGTCCCCGAGCCTGCTTGATAAGAGGTGGACGTGCCTCCCTGTCCCTGGTTATGGAAGCGATAGCAGGTTTGGGCAAACTGCTCATCATTCGTGATAATGGCCCCGCCTTCACCGGTGTTAAGGTTTTTTGATGACTGAAAGCTGAAGGCTCCAGCCAATCCAAAATTCCCCACAGGCTTTCCTCTCCACTCCGCCAAATGTGCCTGGCAGGCATCTTCGATGAGTGGAACATTTGCCTTATTGGCCACCTCAAGGATCTTATCCATATTTGCCGGGGAGCCACCGATATGTACGGGCATGATGGCTTTTGTTTGCTTGGTGATGGCAGGTTCGATTTTGTTGGCATCTATCTGAAAGCTTTCTATGTCCGTATCCACAAATATGGGCAAAGCGTAATTCAGTACAACTACATTGTAGGTAGCCACAAAGGTGTAAACAGGCATAATAACCTCGTCACCCGGGCCAATGTCCATTGCACCAAGGATAGTATATAGGGCACTGGTACCACTGGATACGCCAAGGCAGTGTTTTGCACCAAAAGCTTTTCCGTATTCTTTTTCAAAAGTGGCGACCACATTTCCGTTGAGACGGCCCCAGGATTTGCTTTCCAGTACCTCTGTCAGTGCATTTTCTTCCGTCTGGTCAAACACCGGCCAGCCAGGGAACCCTGCGGGATGGGCCTTGGCCCCACCTAAAATGGCCGGTTTGGAATCTTGCGGGCCAGAACTTGCAAGGTGTGGTATTCCCACAGCTAAGCCTGTTCCGGTAACAGAGAGGACATTGATGAATTTCCTTCGATCCAATTTGACATTCATATTCATTTCCTTATTTTTTTGTTGGGAAAATAAATTTAGGGAAAAAAACCATTTCTGCACTTTTTAGTGGATAAAACCTTCTAGGGTTTTGTTGAGAACCTGCCTATTATCAAAAACTCTCCCAGTGAAACCTGGAAGGTTTACGGATTTGGATGCCTATTTAAAATCAGCGGGTTTCAATCCTTTTTGGAATTTATCAAACCCGAACATGGTAGGCTGGTAATCCCCCACATAATCCACATTCATATTATCAGTAATGGCCTGCTCCATGTCCAGGCACCAAAAGCTGGCGTTGACGATCAATTTTCTTAGGTCTTCACTCTCCAAGTCAACTGATGCCCCCATTGTTGTGGTGAATACTTTTGAGGTATTGCCATCTTCGCTGGTGTAGTTGGTGGTCCATGCTATGGGCATTACGGCTTTTTCCCAATTCAGTTCAGTATCCGGCGTCATCCCCTTTGTGGGTTGCCCGTAAACCAGCACATTGGCGTCATCTGGCAAATTTCTGACAGTGTACACATCCGAAGGTCCCCATATGTCTTTTATGCCTCTTAAGATAGGGTGATCCTTGAGCTGATTTATTCCATCTATCAAGGCTCTAGTCCCTTCATGACCATGGTGCCCATGATGACTCACCCAGGTTTCACCCAAAACCTGACGTCCAAATCCTTGTTCCCAGTTCTCCTCCTCGCTTTGCCAACTGTATTTCGCATAAGGACTATTCTGGTTTTCGCTGTAGTTGAAGGCATGCGTTGAGGTACGCAACCCAATTAAGGGTTTGCCGGCCCTGATATAGTCATCAATGTGCTTCATCTGCTCATCGGGCAGTTCCCTGAACCGCATGAGCATAATCATCAGATCTGCCGTTTTTAAATGTTCCAATCCAGGAATATTATTGGGATAGTTGGGAGTGACTTCATCCGTTTCAGGATCAATGGCAAATAGTACCGTGCAATTAAACCCATAGCGTTCGGCCAACAATTTTCCCAACATGGGCAATCCTTCCTCCGAACGGTATTCATCGTCCCCACTGATCAAGACGATATGTTTTCCTTTTCCGGGTCCTTCCTTGCCCTCATATTGGATCCACTGTTCGGAATCTTGGCCCTGACAGGAAAGGGAAGCCAAGAGCATTATCGTTAGGCTCACCATAATCTTTCCTGTCACCAAGAATTGCGGTGGTCTTTGATTGTTGAAACAATTCATCTTCATTATTTAAAATTTGCGGTCCTGTTTTAGAATTATATACCTATATGGAATAATCAACCTTATGGCCAGTACCTGCTGGCTCTTATCAATAAACAAACCTGTTGTTTAAATTAGGAAATATTTAACTTCAATCATACTTTGGTTTCATCTAAAAAGAAATTTTAGATTTACGTAATCTATAAAAGAACATAAATATTTATTCCTAAGGAAGTATTAAATATAAATTTATGCATCCTGCTCTATCCTGCCTTAAGAGAAATATAATTGTGGAGATATTTCCGATCAGGTCAGTTTCCTTAATGGGAACAGGCATGGCAGGGTGTTCAAAGTAACCAAAAAAGAATTGAAAATTGAAGAACTTCATCGGTCCATTCCGGGTGCATTAATAACCAAACAGCAATAGCACATGGAAACAAGGAAAATAGCCTTCCAAATGAAACTGATCCCAGGTTTTGAAGAGGAATACGAAAAAAGGCACCGGGAAATCTGGCCGGAGTTGATCAATTTGTTAAAGGAATCCGGAGTAGTGGATTATTCCATCTATCTGGATAAAGAAAGTTCGACCTTATTTGCTGTTCAAACCGTAAAAGGCATTGGTTCTTCCCAAGACTTAAGAAATGCAGAGGTTGTGCAAAAGTGGTGGAAATATATGGCGGATATAATGGAAACCAATCCTGATAGCTCCCCGGTTTCAAGTCCTTTAAGGAACGTATTTACTTTGGAGTGAATAATTCCGGGCGTTTCTTAGGTAAATGATCTGCTTCTCAAATTTGATGCAAAGAAAGTATCCAAATCTCTGGAGTTGTATTCAAAATAAGGTAAGCCCTATTTATTTTATTGGTCTTTTAATAGAATAATTACAATTGAGCCTAGTAACATTATAACTGAACCGATCAATTTTTTGCGAATGTCTTGCTCTTTAAAGATCCTGTATCCGAACATTACCCCAACAATTGTGGAAAGTTGAAAAAGTGATAAGGCATATCCAACAGGCATATGGTCAAAAGAATAATTGGTTGTAAACTGCATGGTACCAATACACACGATAAGAAACACATATCTACTAAGGTCGGAGGATGTTATTTTTCTTATTTCTCTTTTGAAGTCCAGCCGGTAAATAAATATGAGAAGAAATGAAAAAATAGCACCAAAGCAGCACCAGCTAATAAAGGCAATGGAAATGGAAGATGCCAAAATGACTTTCTTTACGAATACAGCCTCCACTGCGGTCAATATCATTGCCCATAGACGGAATTGTATTTCACTTTTATTTAATAAAGACAAAGTAAATCTCTCTTCAGTGGTGTCCAATACGAAATAACTTCCGTAAATGATCAATGCAATGCCAAGCACTCCCCAAAGATTGGGAATCTCTCCTAAAAGGAAAACTCCGGCAATAATTCCTATAACCGGTTTATAAGAATTGATGGGGCCAAGAACCGAAAGATCTCCTTTTTGTAGTGCCTTGACCAAAAAACCATTTCCTACTGCTCCTGCAACTCCACCTAAAATAGAATAAAGCCAAAAATGTCGGGACAGTTCATTCCATTCAGTGAATGAAGCAATAAAAATGCAAACAAAAGACAATAATGCATAAGTCAGAAAATTGACGAGTAAAGGGTGGTTTCCTTCTGAAGTGAGTTGCTTTTGAAAAACGTTTCCGAGAGGATTGGAAAATACTCTTAGTAAAACAGCGATAGAGATTAGAACAGTCTCTGTCAATTAGAATTAGAATTTTTAGGATGTCAAAATTAGGTACAAATATAGGGGATATGCCTGGTCCTGATATCATCATCTGAAATTTTTCATATGAGGTAAGGCTGGTTTTTATTTACCCTTTACTTCCGATTACCTTTTCCCCCCCTTTTTTTTCATCTGATTCCTGTTCCTCTTAGCCTTGCTGTACTTATTTCCCTTTGGTTTTTCTTTAATATATTTTGTTTGTGGAAGTGGTTTTTTCTCATGAAAAGCCCCTTTAAAATCCGGATCAGCCTTTCTCTTTTGGTTATCGATTTCCCGCTCATAGGCTTGTTTTTCAGCAAAAGGTGTAGGGGTTATTTTCACTTCTTCCGGAATATCCAAACAGGGAACTTCCATTCGGATAATTTCCTGGATTCTTCCAAAATGATATTCTTCTGCAGGATTCACAAAAGTAATGGCTGCGCCTTCATTTTCTGCCCTTCCTGATCTTCCTATTCTATGTACATAATCCTCGTAGATCAGGGGCACGTCGAAATTGATCACATGGCTGACCATTCCTATATCCAAGCCTCTTGCTGCCACATCTGTGGCGACCAAAACCCGGACATGACCGGCCTTAAAATCTTCCATGGAGTTGATCCTGGTGTTCTGTCCTTTATTGGCATGAATGACACGGGTCTCCCCATGTTTCTTTTTCTCAATAAAATGATAAACAGCCTCCGCATGCGTTTTTGATTTGGTGAATACCATTACCCTCGTGATGTTCTGATCCTGAAGAAGATAATCCAACAGATGGATTTTAGTGTTCAGGTTGGGCACTGCATACCTTACCTGTGATACTGTTTCTGCGGTGGTCGCTTGAAGGTTGATCTCAATTTTTTCGGGAAATTCCAGGAAATCATAGGATATCTTTTCTACCCTTTCAGAGAAGGTGGCAGAAAAAAGCAAGTTCTGCCTTTTTACTGGGATTATTTCAAGTATGGCCCTGATCTGGGGAAGGAAGCCCATATCCATCATCTTATCCGCTTCATCCAACACCATGGTTTTAATCTCCTTCACGAACAATTCACCTCTGCTGTATAAGTCCATAAAGCGGCCTGGGGTGGCCACTATGATATCAGCTCCCTCTTTTACCTTCTCAATCTGTGTTTTTGGGCCAAGTCCCCCATACAGACATGCTACTCTCAAATCAGTATATTTACTCAACTGCACAAGAACCTTTTCGATCTGCATGACCAGTTCCCTGGTAGGGGCAAGGATCAAAGCCCTTGGATGAATTCCCTGGGCATATTTTACTTTCATTAAAATAGGCAGAACATAAGCCGCAGTCTTGCCTGTACCTGTTTGGGCAATGCCCAGTAAATCATGTCCAGCCAAGGCTAAAGGAACCGCTTTTTCCTGGATCGGGGTGGGTTTAGCATAACCAGCATCCTTTATGGCCTCCAAAAGTTGCTTATTTAATTTAAAATTCTCGAAAGAAGGTGGGGTATGGGACATGATTTATTAAATTTAAATAAATTTCAGTAAGAATTGTGACGAAACCGATACCACTCAACAAAACAGGTCTATGAAGAAAATATTGATCACTGATGCAAATATAGTAAATGAAGGTAAGATTATCCGTGGGGATGTGTATGTTAAGAATGGGTTGATTTTTACCGCGGGCGGTAATTTAAAAGATTATGAAGCCGATATCACCATTAAAGGGAATGGAAAATACCTTTTCCCGGGGCTAATAGATGATCAGGTCCATTTTAGAGAGCCAGGATTGACCCACAAAGCAGATATTGGTACAGAAAGTAAGGCCGCTGTGGCCGGTGGCATTACCAGTTATATGGAAATGCCCAATACTGTTCCCCAGACTACCACCCTCGAACTGCTGGAGGAGAAGTATAAGATAGCTTCAGAAAAATCATTGGCCAACTATTCCTTTTACATTGGGGCTACCAATGATAATCTGGATGAATTGTTGAAAGTAGACCCGGAAAATGTCTGTGGCATAAAAGTGTTTCAGGGTTCTTCAACAGGGAATATGTTAGTTGATAATCAGGAGAGCCTGAAGAAGATCTTCTCGGAATGTAAATTATTGATTGCTACGCACAGTGAAAACGACCAAATGATCAAAAGGAACCTGGAAAAATATCAGGAGAAGTTTGGCGAGGATATTCCTGTAAAATATCATCCTGAAATCCGGTCAGCATCGGCCTGTTATGACGCCTCAAAAAGAGTGGTGGACCTGGCAAGGAACTATGGCACTAAGTTACATGTCCTTCACATTAGTACTGCCAAGGAAGTCCAGTTGTTCGATAAGACCCTTCCCTTAGCGCAAAAGAGAATAACCGCGGAAGCCTGTGTGCACCATCTTTGGTTTTCCGAAGAAGATTATGAAGCCAAAGGAACCTTGATCAAATGGAATCCTGCCATAAAAACCGCCGATGATAGGGAAAAGCTTTTGGAAGGTGTGCTGGATGGGCATATTGATGTGATTGCAACCGATCATGCCCCCCATACGCTGGAAGAAAAAAACAACACCTATTTAAAAGCCCCTTCCGGAGGGCCCTTGGCCCAGCACAGCCTGGTGGTTCTTTTGGAAATGTATCATCAGGGAAAAATCCGCTTAGAAGAAATAGCCCAAAAGACAAGCCATAATGTATCCCTCCTCTTTGAAATTGAAAAAAGGGGCTATATCAGAGCAGGTTTTCATGCGGATCTGGTGCTGGTGGACCTTGATGACCCCTGGACCGTAAAGAAAGAGAATATCCTGTCAAAATGTGGCTGGTCGCCTTTTGAAGGACAGGTTTTTCAGTCGAAAATCACCCATACTATTGTTTCCGGTCATTTAGTGTACGAAAACGGCACCTTTCATGAAGAGGTAAAAGGAAAAAGATTGATGTTCTCAAGAAAAAAAATCTAGGGAGACTGTTGTTTGGAAGGTATGGTAATATTACATTTGCAGTCTCAATAAAAAAAGTTTGGTTGAGCAGTATATATGGTGATTGTAGCTCAGCTGGTTAGAGCGCTGGTTTGTGGATCCAGAGGTCGCCGGTTCGAACCCGGTCTTTCACCCAAAACCCTCCGCAAAGCGGGGGGTTTTGTTTTACATATCACCCCTGCTTTAATGGCATATTTTTTGTCAATAGAGTGATAGATAAAAATTATTACAACATGTTCACATTATTCAATTCTACGAAAAGGTCCCCTAAAGTTCAAAATGTCAATTTGAAGGTCATTCATTTGTACATGGTAAAATTTGAAGAGTCACTTAAAAATTTTGACGAATTACAAAAGGAAATGGTAAAATCAAGATAACAGCTTTTCCCTTTGGGAATGCACAAAGAACCAGCATCAAGGTAAGTGCCTTGGTGCTATTTTTTTTGGAGGAGTTGTATCTCTTCAAACTTGCGGCTTTCTCTATTAAACTCAGGTGCGCAATACCTGCCTCTATTATTTTTTATGGAAAATATCTTATTGATATTCAATGTTTTGTAAAAAAAACGTTTTTCTTTTCAGAAAGCCTGCAAATTTTCTTTTTCCCCGCATAAATTATATTATTTCATTTTTTGCTTATTTATTTTTCTTTCAGCAGGATTAGATTATTTTTATAAGATACTCAAAACTTTTCATCTATGAGCTACATACATTTTGATAAAACACAGTTGATCAATCTGAATTATTCTTTGGAGAAGGAAATAATCCGGGCCAATCGCTCAGGATGTTATACAAGTACCACCATTATAGGCTGTAATACCCGAAAGTACCATGGTTTATTGGTGGCGCCACAACCTCAAATAGATTCACAACTTCATGTAATGCTTTCTACGGTTCATGAAACAGTCATTCAACACGGGTCCAGCTTTAATTTGGGTATCAGTAAATATCCCGGGAATTACTTTCCCAGGGGCCATAAATATTTAGAGGATTTTGATTCAGAACCGATACCTAAGTTGACCTATCGCGTGGGAGGAGTTTTGCTTCAGAAGGAAATAATCCTGGACACCAAAAAAGACCGGGTAATGATAAGGTATACCCTCTTGGATGCCCATTCTTCCACCAAGCTCAGGCTCAGTCCTTTTTTGGCTTTTAGGGGACACCATGAACTGTCCAAGGCAAACACTTATGTGAACAAAAAGTATGAGAAAATTGATCATGGCGTACAGTTTAGACTTTATGGAACCTATTCTCCCTTATCCCTTCAGATTTCTAAGGAGAATGAATTTATTCCTGCCCCTGATTGGCATTATAATATCGAGTACATTATGGAAAGGGAAAGGGGTTATGAATACCATGAAGATCTCTATGTTCCGGGATATTTTGAATTGGACATTGAAAAGGGGGAATCGGTGATTTTTTCTGCAGGTCTTGAAGTAGCAAAGGCGCAGACCAGACAAGAATCATTTGCCAAAGAAATAAGCAGAAGGATTCCAAGGAACAGTTTTGAAAATTGTTTGAAAAATTCTGCTGGCCAGTTTATTTATACTCGAGGGGGCGAAACCAGGGTGATTGCAGGCTTTCCTTGGTTTGGCTGGTGGAGCCGGGATACTTTTATTGCTTTGCCTGGGCTAACCTTGACCTTAGGAGACAAGCATACTTTTCTTGAGGTGATGGATACCATGTCCAAAGACCTTACAGGAGCGCTTTTTCCAAATGTTGGGAGTGGTGCCGAGCCTAATAGGAATTCTTTGGATGCGCCATTATGGTATTTTTGGGCTTTGCAGCAATATGAGCAATTTACAGGAGATGTCCTTACCATCAAAGACAGGTATTTGGAGAAGCTAAAAAGAATTATTGATGGATTTATAGAGGGCACGGATTTTAATATTAAAGTTCAGGAAGATGGTCTACTATATGGCGGACAGGAGGGGATTGCCTTGACTTGGATGGATGTGGTTACTTTTGACGGCCCGGTAACGCCAAGAAAGGGTTGCCCGGTAGAGGTTAATGCACTTTGGTATAATGCCTTGTGCTTTTACTATTCATTAACTGGTGAAGCTTATATTGATGGATTATCAAAAAAGGTCAAAGCTTCTTTTATAGAAAATTTTTGGGATGAAGACAAGGGCTATTTGGCTGATGTGGTTAATGGAAAACAAAAAGATTGGTCCATTCGACCCAATATGATCATTGCAACTTCACTTCCGTATTCCCCTTTGGAAGAATCCCAAATGGCGGAAATCCTTGAAGTGGCAAAATCAAACCTGCTCACCAACCGGGGAATAAGATCGCTGGCTCCGGATGACCCACAATACAAAGGCTATTATCACGGAAATCAACATCAAAGAGACAAGGCCTATCACCAGGGAACAGTTTGGCCCTGGCTCATGGGACATTTTGCTGAGGGTTATTTAAACATACATGGAAAAGCCGGAAAAGGATTTGTTGAAAAAATGATCAAGGATTTTGATGGGGTAATGACCCAGTATGGAGTAGGAACAGTCGCCGAAATATATGATGGTGATCCCCCCCACCGCCCTAAAGGAGCTATATCACAAGCCTGGAGTATTGGGGAATTATTAAGAATGATGTATTTAGTTAACAAAATCTAAAACTACTTTTTATGAAGGTACTAATGTTTGGTTGGGAGTTTCCTCCCCATATCTCCGGGGGATTAGGGACTGCATGTTATGGTTTGGTGAAAGGAATGGCACACTATCATCAGGATATCATCTTTGTAGTCCCTAAATTATGGGGGGATGAGGATTCATTGGCCGATTTTGTCAATGCCAGTGAGGTTCAGATAGATTATAGGGAAAGACGGTTTAAAGAAATCTGGAAAAATCTCACCTATCTGGAAGTGAGCTCCTTTTTGGTTCCTTATTTAGATCCTGAAGAATACGCTAAATTTACAGACAAAAGCCTTCATGACAGGACTGATGTGGATGACAGTATATTCTCCAATAAATTCGAGTTTAGCGGGACCTATGGAAAAGATTTGATCATGGAAGTTTCCAGATATGCTTTGGTAGCGGGTCAAATTGCAAAAAACAAGAAGCATGATATTATTCATGCGCATGATTGGCTGGCTTTTCCAGCAGGTATTGCTGCAAAAAGGATCAGCGGTAAGCCTTTGATTGTACATGTACACGCTACGGAATATGACCGATCAGGGGAAACTATCAATCGGCGGGTTTATGAAATAGAACGGTCGGGGATGGAAGAGTCTGATCATATCATCGCGGTCAGTCAATTGACAAAGAACATCATCGTTTCCAAGTATGGAATACCCTCGGATAAGGTAACAGTGGTTCATAATGCGGTATTGGATGTCAGTATTATCAAAAGAGAGACCAGAAAGAAAGTACCGGAAAAGATAGTTACTTTTCTGGGAAGGATAACTTTTCAAAAAGGCCCGGAATATTTTGTTGAGGCCGCTAATAAAGTACTTCAGAGGGATGACAATGTGCGGTTTGTGATGGCAGGGTCAGGTGATTTATTGAACCGGATGATTGTCCGTGTGGCAGAATTAAAAATAGCTACTAAGTTTCATTTCACAGGGTTTTTAAAAGGGGATGATGTGGACGAAATGTACGCCATAAGTGATGTCTATGTTATGCCTTCTGTATCCGAACCTTTTGGAATTTCACCATTGGAGGCGGTAAGGCACAATACGCCGGTGATTATTTCCAAACAGTCTGGGGTGGCTGAAGTATTGCACAACGCCATAAAAATTGACTTCTGGGATACTGATGCCATGGCCGATGCCATTTTCGCTTTACTTCATTATGATGGAATTTCTAAAATGTTCAGGGACATGGGGAGCGAAGAACTCAAAAAGTTAAAATGGGAGCATGTAGCCGCCAAGGTAATTACGCTCTATCAGCAAACATTAAAAAACTAAACCTATGAGAACGATCTGTTTTTATTTTCAGGTACATCAACCCTACAGAATAAAACCTTACCGGTTTTTTGATATTGGTGATGATCATCATTATTGGGATGATTTTGCCAACAAAAGCATAATGAGAAAAGTAGCGGATAAATGCTACCTGCCCATGAATGCCCTCCTTTTAAAATTGATCGACAGGCATAGAGGGAGGTTTAAGGTCAGTTTTTCCATCTCGGGTACGGCTTTGGATCAATTTGAAGCGTATGCCCCTGATGTCCTGGAAAGTTTTCAGAAGCTGATAGCTACCGGTAATGTTGAATTGTTAAACGAAACGGACAGCCATGCCCTGTGCGCACTCAAAAGCAAAAAGGAATTTTATGATATGATCCACAGGCATCAAAGGAAAGTAAAATCTCTTTTTAATGGTTATACCCCGAAAGTTTTTAGGAACACGGAGTTGATCTATTCCGATAAAATTGGGGAAATGGTTGCTGAACTGGGATATGAGGGGATGCTTACGGAAGGGGCAAAGCACGTTTTGGGATGGAAGAGTCCTAATTTTGTCTATGTCAATGCCATCACGCCCAAGTTGAAAATATTACTGAAAAATTTCCGGTTGAGTGACGATATTGCTTTCAGGTTTTCGGAAAGAGCCTGGTCTGATTGGCCCCTTACCACAGACAAATTCATCAATTGGATCAATCAAATCCCACAAGATGAAGAGGTCCTCAATTTGTTCATGGACTATGAAACTTTTGGTGAGCACCAGTGGGGTGAAAGTGGGATATTCGAATTTATGGAGCACCTCCCGGAGAAGATCTTTAACCATTCAAATTTCACCTTTTCTACACCATCAGAGGTAGTGGCCAATGCTCATCCGGTAGGGAAAATCCATGTTTCCACACCCATCTCATGGGCTGATGAGGAGAGGGACTTGACGGCGTGGCTTGGTAACGATCTTCAGGACGAGGCTTTTGAAAGGCTTTATGAATTGGAAGAGCAGGTCAATCAGTCGGCAGATCCGGAAATCCAGAAGGATTGGAGATACCTGCAAACCAGCGATCATTTTTACTACATGTGCACCAAATTCTTCTCCGACGGGGACATCCATACTTACTTTAGCCCTTATGAAAGCCCCTATGAAGCTTTTATTAATTATATGAACGCATTAAGTGATTTTATGCTGAGGTTAAAGGAGGATGTTGTGGGAGGGAAGACTGAAGATTGAAGACGTGACAAGGCTGGAAGACCGGCGAAGACAGGAAGACCGAAGATCGAAGCCAAAGGATATGAATCCCTGGCCAGAGTGCTGCAGCCATATGGAAAGCCCTAAAGGGGCGGCATATCTTAACACAGGGTGTAGCCCTGTTGTTAAAGTGCCACCGAATCAAAGCTTTGAAAGGGCGCAATCTCTTGTTATGGGGTCAGTCTTTCGCCCTTTCAGGTGGGGTGAATTAAATACCAAAATTCAGTAATATTATTTCGTTCCATTTGCTGTGTTATTCTTTCCTTTTTTGTATATTTAGTATGTAAGAAAGGGACGAAAAAACATGATAAATATTGATTGGGAAACACGTGCAAAGGAACGC
>JBBDSC010000189.1:0-20215 GCA_040905145.1 Anditalea sp. | reverse complement strand
AGTATAAAAGCATAATAAACTGGTAATCAGTGATCAGCAAGCAGTAATCAGTATTCGATAATCAGTAACCGATCACTGATCACCGATCACAAAAAAATACTGGTTTGCGCTATATTTTAGGATATTTTTCCTTACTTTAAAGATTAAAACCACATTTCATGAAATAATGGCCAACTACAAATTGAAAATCAACGACCAAAGCTATGAGGTAGAGGTGGACTCCGATACTCCTTTACTGTGGGTGCTACGGGACCATCTCGGACTGGTAGGCACCAAGTATTCCTGTGGCATCTCTCAATGTGGCGCCTGTACCGTGCACATGAATGATGATGCAGTAAAATCTTGTGCCTTGCCGGTATCGGCTGTGGGCAGCAGTAAAATCACTACCATTGAAGGTCTTTCAGCCAAAGGTGACCACCCGGTGCAATTGGCTTGGGATGAAGTGGATGTGGCCCAATGTGGTTACTGCCAGTCGGGGCAGATCATGACAGCATCGGCACTTCTTAATAAAAACAACCAACCAACCGAAGAGGAAATCGAAAACGCCATGAACGGAAATATTTGCCGCTGTGGCACATATCATCGCATTAAAGAAGCGGTTGTTTTGGCCTCTTCAAAAATTAAATAACCATGGCAAACCTTTTGAAAACAAATCGAAGAAATTTCCTGAAGATAGCAGCCACTGCAGGTGGTGGCTTGTTTTTGGGTTTTCATATGGGAGGTTGCGAGTCTCCTGTGATGGCTGTAATGAGCGATAAGGATATGCTGGATGGGGCTTTAAACTTTAACAGTTATCTTTCCGTTTCGCCCGAAGGCCAGGTTATCATTTTTTCCCCCAATCCCGAATTAGGGCAAAATATCAAGACTTCCTTTCCTATGATCGTAGCCGAAGAATTGGATGCGGATTGGTCAAAAGTAAGGGTAATGCAGGCCAATCTGGACACGGAAAAATTTGACCGTCAGGTCACAGGGGGAAGTGGTGCCATGCCCCATTCCTGGGAACGCTTGCGCAAAGCAGGTGCCACAGCCCGTCACATGTTGATGGAAGCTGCCGCAAAACGCTGGGAAGTACCGGTCAATTCATTGACCACTGCAAAAGGTGAGGTACTGCACCAAGAAAGTGGCCGGAAGTTGAGCTATGGTGAGTTGGCAAATGATGCGGCCCAGGTTGATGTTCCCACTGAAGTAAAGCTTAAAGACAAAAAGGACTTCAAAATCATCGGCACGGCGGTACGCAATGTGGACAACCAGGCCATGTTTACAGGCAAGCCGCTTTATGGTCTTGATTTTTATAGGGAAGGAATGTTACATGCCATGATCCAGCGCCCGGCATTTGGCATGAAATTAAAATCAGTGGATGCTGAAGCGGCCAAGGGAGTTCCCGGAATAGTGGATGTGGTAACCTTTAAAGACAAAGTGGCCGTGGTGGGGAAATCTACCTGGCCGATTATCAAAGCACGGAAGCTGCTTAAAATAGAATATGAAGCAGATGGGGCCCTGGAAAGCTCATCAGACCATGACCGTTTGTTTAAGGAGCTGCTGGACAGCAAAGATGCAGAAATCATGCGCAAAGATGGAAACGTGGACAAAGCGTTTGAAAAGGCGGCCCGGGTCATCAAAAGCGAATACCAGTGTCCCTTCCTTTCGCATTCACCCATGGAACCGATGAACTTCTTTGCGCATGTGCGTGAAGATGGTGTGGAGCTGGTAGGTCCCACGCAGACCCCTGAGCGGGCAAGAACTGAAACTGCGGAATTACTGGGGATTTCTCCTGAGAAAATCACCTTGGAATTGACGCGGCTCGGAGGTGGATTTGGACGGAGGTTGCGGGCGGATTTTGTAGTGGAAGCTGTGGAATTGTCCAAATTGATCAATGCCCCTGTAAAGGTAACCTGGACCAGGGAAGATGACATTACTGGAGGTGCCTATAGGCCTGCCGTCCGTTACAGGTTTGAAGCGGCCCTGGATGCAGAAGGGAATATGACGGGCTACAAACTTCGCGGGGCAGGGATAAATGCCGGAAATTGTACCAGACAGGACAACTTTCCATCCGGTGCGGTGGATAATCTCCTGATCGAATCCATTGAACATCAATCGCCGATCACCACCAACGCCTGGAGGGCACCCATTACCAATTTTCTGGCCTTTGCTGAGCAGTCTTTTCTGGATGAAGTGGCGGAATCTGTAGGAAAGGACCAGGTCCAATTCCGCCTGGATCTTTTGGACAAGGCCAAGGAAACTCCAGTAGGTGAAATCACTTACGATATCGACAGAATGAAAGAAGTCATTCAATTGGCCGCAGAAAAATCAAGCTGGGGGCAAAAGAAGGGTTTATCCCAAGGTTTTAGTGTTTATTTTTCACATCGCTCCTATGTGGCACAGGTCGCAGAGGTAAGTATGGAGCAAGGCAATCCGAAGTTGGAAAAGATCTATGCCGTCACTGATTGTGGGGTGGTAGTCAACCCAACCGGGGCTGATCAGCAGGTGAGAGGGGGGATGGTAGATGGCATGGGTCATGCCATGTTCAGTAATCTGACCTTTAAAGATGGTGTTTCGGAACAGAAGAATTTTGACACCTACCGATTGATCCGGATGAAAGAAGTGCCCGAGATAGAGGTACATTTTGTTGATAATGGCATTGATCCTACTGGTTTGGGAGAGCCGGCACTTCCACCTACTGGGGGGGCCATTGCCAATGCGTTCTTTAAAGCCACAGGCAAGCGCTTGCACAATCAGCCTTTTGTGGAGCAGGAAGCGTTAAAAGGGTTTAAAATAGAGAACCTCATGTAGACATGCTTTTTTTATAGCCATTTTTATTAAAAGTCCACCCCGAAGGCGGGTGGACTTACAATCTGATTTCTTACACAAACTTTAGCCATGAGCTATCCTCTGAATAATCCTCTATCACATTAACAGTATTGTCAGATTTAAATGAGCAGATCAAAGCAGACACTTCTTGTTTAACTGTGGCTAGGCAGTTATCGATGAGGTCTTTTCTGAACCCTTTTCCCTGAAGTTCCAAGACATAGCCCACAGAAACTATCCTGCCCATAATTTTACCCAAATCAACCAGTTTACGCTGGGAAATTGTATTGCTGATTATAAAACTCAAATCCTTTTTAAATGGCAGGCAGGATTCGGAAGTAAGTTTAAAGTCTTTTAGAAACTCAAACAAGTGCAATTGCTTTTGTTTTTTCATTAACCGGGTAATCATTTCGGCAATCTGGGCATAAAGCATTTCATTGGAACCTTCAAAAATCTGAAAAGGTCTGCTGTCCATGATCCCCCTTCCACCGATATGGCTTATTCTATAGCCATTGGCACCAGATACCTGAACAAGTATCTGGGCGGATTCCTGCATTAAGTCGGTAACCACTGCTTTCATACTATTGGCTTCTAAACCTTCAGCAGCTAAGTTGTGCTCAATTCCGCTTATTTTACTACTCCTGGCACACATGGCAGAACAAATGGTATAGGCGGACTGAATCCTTGATATTTGGAATTGTACCTGATCCATTGACAATAAATTACCTGCTCCAACAATTCTGTTTTTACAATGGGCTATTGCTTCATCCAACATTCGCTTGATAAAGCCCATCCCCATACCTGGAAATTGCAATCTGCTTCTATGTAAAATATCCAGCATCATTTTGATACCTGTAGTTTCTGGCTCTAATTTATAATTTGCCGGAACTTCTAAGTCTAATTTATTCAGCCCATAAGGAATCATGTAAAGTCCTGCATTATCATACAGCTCTTCTACCACTACCTTCTGATTTTCTTTTGAAACATCACATATAAAGAAATCAATATCCCTGGCCAATTCTCCATTGTCAAGTTCTTTTCTCGATGCAATAAGCCAGTACTCAGCCAAACCTGTCAGTCCTTGCCAATGTTTTGTCCCCTTAATATTAAATCCGTTTTCGGATTCCTTATAGGAGGTTTTCATATTTAAAGCATCACTGCCATAGTCGGGTTCGGTGATCATGAGTCCGCCCATATTCTGGTTTTTAAGAAAGCGATCAAAAATATCTTTCTTAACTGCTTCATTGGCATATTTAGAAACAGGTTCTAAAAAGAGGGCTATATTAATTCCAAATGTTAAAGAAAGTGATAGTGATTCATAGGAGGCTGCCGCCAAAATCCCCAAACATTCTTTTACTTTACTACCCCGTCCCCCATATTGCTCAGGGATTGCAACAGCCAACGGTACTTTGGACATAATTCCACTCATTACTGAAGGAGGCAAGCCCCTCTCCAAGCTTAGTTGGTTGATATCTTCTTTCTCGTGAAATAGATATTTTAGGGTTTCTTCAAAATCTTTAATAAATTCTGAAAACGTACTATGGGTCAAATTCATAAAAGTAATTATATGAGTCGTACTTATAAGTGAGAACAATCAGCAAATAACATTAATCGTTTGCTGTCTATTTTTTATATAAATTTATGATAAGTTTCAGTAAAATAAAAGAAACCCTGCAGAATGCGGACAGAATCTCTATTTAATACCTATAATTATCTTTGTTAAGATGAATAAAGGTAAAAGAGATCTGAATCAAGGAGCTGATTTTAATATAGGTTCTTTTAATTTCCGATAGTCCATTCGGAATCTGGCTGGATTTTCTAACTTGAAACACCTTTGGAAATCCATCGGAGTTCTTTACTTTAGCTTTATTACGCGGGATTTTAAGTTCCACAAAGTCTTTTTGCGTTACTTTGTGCAGTCATCGTGCACCTGGTGGTATAGTAAGTGCATTCAAGTCGTGCCCTTTAAAAATCAAATTATATACATGAAATTATTTTGTTCAATCAGTTTTTAATTGATAACAGATCAACCACAAATATTTATAACCTTAAAATCGCAATTATGCCAAACCCATGGACAGGTAAGGGAAACCCTTATACCAAACAAGAAGTCAGAGATCGTCTACAGCTTACCTTGGATAAAAATAAAGCAATTATAGCCGCAGGAGCGGGCACGGGAATAAGTGCCAAATTTATTGAAAAAGGCGGCGCGGATTTAATCATTATCTACAATTCCGGCCGATTCCGTATGGCTGGACATGGTTCTTCTGCAGGTTTAATGGCTTATGGAGATGCCAATGCGGTGGCCATGGAGATAGGCGAGTTCGAAGTTTTGCCCGTGGTGGAGGAAATCCCGGTGATCTGTGGGGTTCATGGCTCCGATCCGCGCCGGAGAATGTGGCACCATTTGTTGAAGGTAAAAGAGATGGGCTTTTCAGGCATCAATAATTTCCCTACCCATTCTATAGTGGACGGCCATTTTAGAAATGTACTGGAAGAAACAGGAATGGGCTTTGAAAAGGAAGTGGAGATGGTAAGGTTGGCGACCAAGATGGAATTGTTTTCCATCGTTTATGTAGCCAAACCGGAGGAAGCCAAATTGATGGCGGAGGCAGGTGCAGATGCTATCATTGCCCATGTGGGCACTACCGTGGGGGGCTCCATAGGAGTAGTGGGAGCCACTTGTTCTATGGACGAGGCCATTGACCGGACGAATAGGATCATGGAAGCAGGAAGGGAAGTCAATCCGGATATATTCTTCCTTACCCATGGAGGGCCGATCAATACCCCTGAAGATGTCCGTGCCATACTCTCTCAAACGGATGCCCATGGATTTGTGGGGGCCTCCTCATTGGAAAGGATGGGAGTTGAAGAATCATTGACCAATTTGACCAGGGAATTCAAATCGCTTACCCTCAACAGGAATGATTGATCCTTTATATTTCATCCGGTTCCCGCTCAGGCCAACGGGGACCGGTTAACCTCATCTTCTTTTGGGCGGGATAAAAGTCAAAATGTATGAGCATTTCTTCCTTGTTATCACTATGGATGTCCCAGCAAGCATTAAAATACACCACTTTAAAGTTTACCTTAAAGGTGCCCGTCGTAGAGGTCAGGAAACTTATTTTATCGGAAAGCTTAACCTCCTCGACCAATCCACCTTCTTCTTTGAAATAGTAGGACAAAAAAATACCCAATTCTTTTTTATTTTGTTCCATTACCTTTATTATTTCCTCTACATAAGATTCATTTTCAAAGGCTTCTATTGAGTTTGTTAAATCAAATTCCCGGAATTCCTGCATAATTTTTCATCTTTTATATTTCCTTCCATTTCAATTTTAAGAAGAGGATTCTTGATACTGACTTGGAGAGCCGCGGGGATTAAGTTAATCCTTTTTTACAAGAAAAGGAAATAGCCTAGGGATGGGTTTAATATTCTTCTGGCTTTAAATTAGGAATAGCGATTAATTAAGCGTAATTTTGAAGGCAATAAAGAAGGAAGTGGCCTTAACTTAATAAATCTCACCTAAATTTATAATTGATTTACCCCTCCATTTATTTTTCATCAGAAAAAATTTAACTAGCTGAACTTAAAGAACAGGGGAGATGTTTTATTACCGTTGCTCTTTGTATAGATCAATCCAAGTCACCTCTAGTAATATTAAAGATTCGAAAATTTCTACACCCTTCCTAAATTTATCAGGCAACAAAATTCAATTGAGAGTATAATCACTAAAAGCATTTTGTTCTCCTGCTCATAAACATTCAGGGCCTTTAAAAAAGCTATAAATTAAAACATATTATTATCAAGCATCCAAAATTTTCAAAAGTTACTGGCGCAGATTTTGCAAAAACGTTAAAAATCAGGGTCAATGATTATTTTAAAACGAATAATCTAAGCAAATACGGCAACAGGAGCATGATGCTTAAGACGATATGCATGCTTTCTTTGTTCTTAATCCCGATAATCATCGTCAACACGGGCCTAGTCACCACCCCCTTAACCCTTTTCTCCTTATATATTCTCAGTGGATTCGGCATGGCCGGAATCGGGATGGGCGTGATGCATGATGCCATTCATGGCTCTTATTCAAAAAACCGTCAGGTAAATAAATACCTGGGGTATACCATGAACCTTATCGGAGCCAATGCCAGTGTTTGGAGGGTCCAGCACAACGTACTTCATCATAATTACACCAATATTGAGGAGGCTGATGATGACCTCAACGCTCCCTTTTTCCTGCGTTTTTCCCCGCACGCAAAAAGATATTGGCTGCATAGGTTTCAACATTTTTATATCTGGTTGTTCTATGGCTTGTCCACTCTTTCATGGGTGACAACCAAGGATTTTATCCGACTTAATCGATACAAGAACAAGGGTTTCTTCAGTGGAAAAAATGAATACAGGAAAGAAGTCATAAAACTGATAGGATGGAAATTGTTTTATTATTCTTATGCTCTTGTATTGCCATTGATTATAGTTCCACTTGCTCCATGGATCATCATTTTGGCTTTTGTCAGTATGCATTTTGTTACCGGCCTTTCCATCAGTATTGTTTTTCAGACGGCTCATGTAATGCCCAGTGCAGAATTCCCCTTGCCTGATGAAAATGGCCTTATCGCCAACAGTTGGACCATTCACCAATTGGCCACCACCAGTAATTATGCACCCCGAAGCCGGTTTTTCTCCTGGTTGATAGGCGGGTTGAATTATCAGGTAGAACATCATCTCTTACCTCACGTTTGCCATGTTCACTATAGGAAATTATCCCATATAGTGGCGGAGACCGCCAAAGAATACGGCGTACCTTACCATACCAAAAAAACATTTTTGGCTGCTATTGTGGACCACATCAAAATGCTTCGTCAGTTGGGAACAATGACCCTGGCACCCCTAAAGCAAATGCCAACGAATAAATAAAAAGTGCATTCCATTTTGTTGAATGGAATGTCGGAATAAAAATAAAAAAACACAATAATTAATATAATAACAGTAATGAAAGAAGGAACAGTAAAGTTTTTTAATAATACCAAAGGATTTGGTTTTATTAAACCATCAGATTCAAGTGAAGACATTTTCGTACACGAGAGCGGTCTTATTGATGACATCCGAGAGGATGACAAAGTAAAATTTGATGTAGAAAGAGGAAAAAAAGGAATGAATGCAGTCAATGTTGAATTGATTGATTAATATATTCTATCCTTATATAAAAAAGAGCCACCGCCTAGGCGGATGGCTCTTTTTTTATGCCTAAAAGCGAACGTATATCCTCCCTTGAACATCAAGGATTAGTCAAAGGAATAGTATTTTTGGCATATTTGGGTCGAAAAAAACAATCCATATGAAAATAGCCAGTTTAGCGGAAATCAAAAAAGAGCTTCAACATTTATCCGATAAAGAGTTGATCGTACTGATTACTGAGCTAATCAAATTCAGTACGGACAATAAATTGTTTTTGTTTTTCCAGCTTTATGGAAAGGACCATCCTCAATTGTTTGCTGAAATGGTGCAGGAAGAGCTGACCCATGAATTCCGAAATGCCAATACCCGAAATTACCATTATGCCAAAAAATCCGCCCAAAGCATCCGAAGAAAGCTCAATAAATATCTAAAGTTCACCAAAGACAAACCTACCCGTATAGAGCTGATCGTTTTTTTCTGCGAAATGCTTTCCGAGTACGGCTACTTAACCTTTTGTCACCCGATCATAGAAAACCTGTACAACCTCCAGGTAGGTAAAATCGAAAAGCTTTTAAATCAGCTGCATGAGGACCTGCAGTATGATTATCAAAATAAAGTAAAAGAGTTGAATTCCAGAAAGATGAAAGCGAGGCTGGGAAAAAAAGGAGGGGTGGTGGCCACTGCCCACAAATGGTAAAACCATCTATACCATGATAAAGGACAAGGTCCCATATGATAAAGACATCAAATTAAGTTTTTAAAGTCGAACTCTGGTTAATAATACCGTTTCAATCAGCAGCTTTTATTGAATGACAATATCATAGGGCAACCGGACCATTATTCCTTCATATTGTCTGGCTTTTTCCAGCTGCTGATAAATTAAATAGCTGCTTCCCAGTTTGAACTGCTTATAAAAAGTCTGTATATCCTTTGAAAATTCACTCAACAATCTCTCCAACATGCTTTTTTGCTCCGGATAATACACCAGTCGGTAATCATCCTGCACCCCAGCTTTGTCCGCGGCAATCCGAATGGCATCATCCAGGCCTCCCAAAACATCCACCAACCCGTTTTCTTTGGCCTGTATGCCACTCCATACTCTTCCTGAGGCTACAGCCAACACTGCATCCCTGCTCATTCCCCTTCCTTCGGCTACCCTGCTGATGAAAGTGTCATAGCCATCTTCCACTTGATTCTGGACAATACTTATCTCCACTTCTGAAAGTTCTCTGGCAGGGCTCATAAAATCCGACAGCTCACCAGTCTTGGCTACATCAGTGGTGATACCCAGTTTGTTGTTCAACAAATCTTTTGCATTGAACCAAAGGCCGAAAATACCAATCGATCCGGTAATGGTGTTGGGATGGGCCACGATAGTATCTGCAGGGGCAGAAATATAATACCCTCCCGAGGCAGCTACATCAGACATGGAAGCAATCAGGGGCTTTTCCTGTTGGGCTTCACTAAGCTCCCTCCAAATGACCTCGGAGGCCAATACAGAGCCGCCTGGGGAATTGACCCTCAGGACGATGGCTTTCACATCCTCGTTTTTTCTTGCTTTTCTAATTTCCTGGAGAAATTTTTCCGAACTGATCACCTCATCCGCCTTTCCGCTTACAATTTCCCCATCCGCCACAATTACAGCAATCCTATTTGAGGAGGTACGGTTTTCAGTTTTGGCCGTTTTATTGATATTGGTGATATTAATGCTCTTAATATCGTCGGCCTCTTTCAATCCCAATTTTTCCCTCAACAGGTCTTTCACCTGGTCATCGTACCAAAGGCCATCTACCAATGCGAAATCCAAGGCATCCTGGTTATTCCTTACCAACATCTGATCATTGATTTCTGTAATTCTTTCAATGCTCAAAGACCTGGCTTCCGCAATTTCCTGAAGTGAATAATTGTTCAGATCATTTAAATAAGATTCCGTTTGTAGGCGGCTTTCCTCGCTCATTTTTTCCAATAAAAATGGCTCCACCGCACTTTTGAATTCCCCCACCCGGAACACTATCGGTTCCACTTCTATTTTTTCGAAAAAGCCTTTCAGAAAAACCATTTCTGAGGAAAGGCCGTTAAATTCGATCACTCCCATTGGATTCAGGTAAACTTTATCGGCGATAGAGGATAAAAAGTAACCTTTTTCCGTAAAGATTTCAGAATAAGAAATGATGAATTTACCCGATGTTTTGAAAGATTCAAATTCATCTCTAAGTTCTGATAGAATGGCATGCCCGGAAATTATGTTTCCGGCCTGTAGATAAATGCCTTTTATATTGTTATCACTCTTAGCCGCTTTTATGGCTCTTTTTAGTTGGTTTAACCCTATTGTGGGGACATTTCCAAAGCTGCCGAAGGCGGATAGATCAAATTCTTCCTCTGTTGCCCGTTCAACTAAAATCGCATTTTCCAAATTCAGGTGTAAAACAGAATTTTCAACGGTTTCTACTTTAGATTCACCAGCGGAAATAGCCACAATACCGGCAATAATAAAGAAACTGATTACCCCAAAGATCAGAAGGCCTACAATGACAGCCAGTACGTTACTTAAAAATCTCATATTTTTGTTGTAATTATGTCCCGAAAATACTTCTTTTTTCTCGTTTTTTATTGTTAATCTTTAATAAAAATTACTGTTACATGCATCAGGTAGTTCTATCGATTGGGGGGAATTTAGGGGATAGGGAGCAATTGATCAAAGAAGCAATTGACTTGCTGGATGAATTATGTACGCCAAAAGCAATGTCCTCCCTTTATGAAACCGAAGCTTGGGGAAATGTTTCGGATGGAAATTATCTTAATCAGGTTTTGGTGGTTCTAACGGAAAAAGCCCCTATGGATTTTCTCGGGCTGACCCAAAAAATAGAAAACAAATTGGGGCGGACCAGAAGTGAAAAATGGGGCAGCCGTACGATGGATATTGACCTTATTTATTTTGATGACATGATTTATCAAGATGAAAATTTAATAATTCCCCATCCTTTGATGTCGGAAAGAAAATTCGTTCTGGTACCTTTGGTGGAAATCATGCCAGATTTTATTCATCCTGTATTTCAAATCAGCAATCAGGAGCTATTGCTCAGGTGTAGGGATGAATCCGAGGTAATGTTGTACAGGAGCGGGAATTAACCTTGCTATGGACCGGGATCTGTGGACAATGGATTGAACAAAGATCAAAGAATCAAGAACAAAGTAAGCTGGAAGACCGGAGCCCGAAGACAGGAGAAGGTCAGATGTCAGAATGGAAAATTTTAATTGATAAGAAATTGCCCCGTCCGACTGTAGATCAAGTCGCCGACTTGATCTGTTGATTTTGAATTAAAGAGATGAACTTAAAGCTGTGGACTGTTGACCGTCGGCTTTTAATTGAAAGTGTCAACTAAATTGCGGTCATGAATGAGGTAACCAAAAAACCAAATGTGTAATTGCACTTTATATAACCAATTAAACTTAAAATCAAAACAACCATGAACTACAGGACTTTAAAGAGAGAATGCTACGATGCCAATAGGCAACTTCCTGAATTGGGCCTGGTGGTCCATACGTTTGGCAATGTAAGTACTGTAGACAGGGAAAACAAAGTCTTTGCCATCAAGCCGAGTGGTGTCCCCTATGTCCAGCTAAAGCCGGAGGATATGGTAATAGTTGACTTTGATAATAATATTATAGAAGGCTCAATGAAGCCATCTTCCGATACCAAAACCCATGCTTTTTTATATAAAAGCTGGGAGAATATCGGAGGTATTGTACATACCCATTCTACTTATGCGGTTTCCTGGGCACAGGCACAAATGGATATTCCCATTTTAGGCACTACCCATGCGGATCATTTGACGGCTGATATACCCTGCGCTCCGCCTATGGCTGATGAACTGATACAGGGGAATTATGAACACATGACAGGGCAACAGATCCTTGATTGCTTTAAAGAAAAGAACCTATCTTATGAAGAGGTGGAAATGGTTTTAATAGGGAATCATGGGCCATTTACCTGGGGGAAGACTGCCAGTAAAGCCCTGTACAACAGTATGGTTTTGGAAGAAATAGGAAGAATGGCCTATCTTACCCTTCAGATCAACCCAAATGCTCCTCGACTAAAGGACTCCTTGATCAGGAAACATTATCAGCGTAAACATGGCAAGGAGGCTTATTATGGACAGAATGGTATTTAGTATATGGTATTTAGTATGAAGCACTAAGTACAACGACAAAGTAATCAGTAACCTGATTACCAACCACCGATCACGGCTCACTGAGTAACCATTATCCAATCACCAATAACCGATAACCAGTCAAAACCACCGAACCACTACAAAAATGTTGAGTTATTTTCCAATATTCCATGAATGGACGAAAAAAATCAAAATTAGTTGTTAATTTCCCATCCTGAATTAATACGTTATTGATAAATATGATTACCCACAAATTGCTTTTCTTACTTATCTTAATTGTTGGCATAGTGCCGATAGCTGAAAAAACCTCTACTTCACCCAATGAATTTGAACCTTACAGGCAAAAAATTCCCAACACCTCCTTGTCCTTTGACATGGCTCCGATTCCTTCAGGGGAATTTATGATGGGATCATCGGCTCAGAATCAAGGAACACAACCTGATGAATCCCCCCGTCATAAAGTGGTCCTTGATGCTTTCTGGATGGGTACGCAGGAAATCTCTTGGGATATTTTTGAATTGTTCTTGGACAAACACCATGAGGCAGCCATCAGTGAAAAACCACTTCCTGCGGAGGTGGATGGCCTGACCCGTCCCTCTACCCCTTATTTGGATATGACGTTTGGGATGGGAAAGGAAAACAAACCAGCTGTGGCGATGACCCAATATGGTGCGATCCAATTTTGTAAATGGCTTTATACCAAAACGGATATCTTTTACCGATTGCCTACAGAAGCAGAATGGGAATATGCAGCAAGGGCAGGGGAAAACACCACCTATTTTTTTGGGGACAATCCCGATGAATTGGACCAATATGCATGGTACGCAAAAAACAGTAGTGATGTCACCCATGAAATAGGACAAAAAAAGCCCAACCCTTGGGGTTTATATGATATTCTGGGCAATGTGATGGAATGGACCTATGACAAGTACTTGCCCCAATATCAGGTAACCGACCCAGAAAAACCCATTGAAAATCCAGTAGTAAAAGCGGAAGACCTATACCCACGGGTCTTACGTGGAGGGCATTATAAAAGTGGGGCAGAGGATTTACGCTCAGCCAGACGATTTGCTTCTACCCCTGTGTGGAAGCAATTGGACCCTCAGATTCCCAAAAGTCGGTGGTGGTTTCCTGAAGCCCCTTTTCTGGGCCTGAGGGTAGTTAGGCCACAAGTTTCGCCTCCAGTGGAAGAAATAATGGCTTATTATGACCAGACACCTATAGAAGATTATTAATTATAAACACAGAATAATGGATCAAAATACAAAAAACCCGAGAAGAGATTTTCTAAAAACAAGCGCTATACTCACAGGTGGTGCCATGATAAGTCCTTTTACTATGCCCGGTGCTTATGCATCAGGATCAGACACCATTAAGATCGCCTTAATTGGCTGCGGTGGGCGTGGTACTGGAGCCGTTTTCCAAGCCTTTGCAACTGGGCATAATATCAAGTTGGTGGCCATGGCAGATGCTTTCAGAGACCGCTTGGATAAAAGTTTCGGGCCGATTTCCCAAAAACATCCGGATAAAGTGGATGTGCCGGAAGAAAGAAAGTTTGTAGGGTTTGATGGATATAAAGAAGCCATGAAAGAAGCGGATGTAGTGCTATTGGCCGCACCTCCGGGCTTTAGGCCGTCCCATTTTGAAGAGGCGGTACGTCAGGGCAAGCATGTCTTTTTGGAAAAACCTGTAGCCACAGATGCTCCTGGTATACGTCAGGTATTGGCAGCGGCAGAAGTGGCTAAAAACAAGAACCTCAATGTGGTTGCCGGCTTACAACGACGGTACCAATCCAATTATATCGAAACCATCAACAGGATCAACGATGGAGCCATTGGGGACATTGTAGGAGGTCAGGTATATTGGAATGACGGGGGCGTCTGGGTCCGTGCCCGTGAGGAAGGACAGACTGAAATGGAATATCAAATGAGAAACTGGTATTATTTCAACTGGCTATGTGGAGATCATATAGTAGAACAACATGTACATAATCTTGATGTGGCCAACTGGGTCAAAGGATCCTTTCCCGTAAAAGCAGAAGGAACAGGAGGCAGAATGGTACGGACAGGCAAGGAGCATGGGGAAATCTTCGACCACCACAGTCTCCGATACACTTATGCAGATGGGACGATCATCAACAGTGAATGTCGCCACTTTCCAGGAGCAGACAACAAGGTGGACGAGTCATTTGTGGGCACCAAGGGAAAAGTATACATGAGCGCAGGGAACCAAGGTAAGCTCTGGTCGCATGATGGCAAGGAAATCTACAACCATGATGGCACTGGCAATATCAACCCTTACCAGCAAGAACATAATGAACTCTTTGGAGCTATCTCTAAAGGGGAATATAAATACGCGGACGCGGAAAGAACTGCCAAAAGTACCATGACCGCTATTTTAGGAAGATATGCCACCTATTCCGGCAAAGAAATAAGTTGGGACGAAGCATTGAATTCAAACGTTGTGCTGATGCCGGAGACATTGGCTTGGGATGCCATGCCTAAGGTGTTGCCCAACGAGGATGGTTACTATCCCTATGCTGTTCCAGGCAGGACCAAAGTAATTATGGATTTGCCGGTATCTAAAAACCAAGAAAACGAATGAGCAATAACAGACGCGACTTCCTTAAGTTATCCGGATTGGCCGGAATGGGCCTGGTAGGTACAGGAATTACAGGGTTCACCCAACCGGAATTGGATAAAGTACTTCATCAAAGCAAACGCCAGCGTAAGCAACGCTTTAATATGTCCGGATATGCTGCCCCAAAAATGGATGTAGTGAGGATTGGCTTTGTGGGACTGGGTTCGAGAGGCCCGGGTGCGGTGAACAGGATTAGTAAAATAGAAAACGTAGATATAAAGGCACTTTGTGACCTTAGGCCCGCACAAATCGATAAAGCAAAGAAATTACTGGAGAATACGCCCCACAAGCCGGATTCTTACACGGATTCTGCCTTTGCATGGAAAGAAATGTGCGACAGGGAGGACATTGACTTGATCTATATCGCCAGTCCCTGGGATTGGCACGTGCCAATGGCTGTTTATGCCATGGAAGCAGGAAAGCATGTAGCGATAGAAGTGCCTGCTGCCACTACTTTGGAAGAATGTTGGCAGTTGGTGGAGACTTCTGAAAATACAAGGAAGCATTGCATGATGTTGGAAAATTGCTGTTATGATTTCTTTGAGCTGATGACCTTAAATATGGCCAGGCAGGGATTCTTTGGGGACATCGTCCATGGAGAAGGGGCTTATATCCATGATCTGTTGGCGCTTAACTTTAGCAAGGAAGGTTATTACGATATGTGGAGATTAAAGGAAAATTTAAGGAACGGCAACATATATCCCACCCACGGTTTAGGACCTATCTGCCAGATCATGGACATCAACCGGGGTGATCAGATGGATTATCTGACTTCTTTATCCAGTAACGATTTCCAAATGAAGGCCCATGCCCAGGAATTGGCCCAAAGTGATCCTTTTTATAATCCATTCGCCACCAAGGAGTTCAGGGGGAATATGAATACCACGTCGATTAAAACCAAAAATGGCCGTTCTATCATGATACAACATGATGTGACCTCTCCCAGGCCATATTCCCGGATACATCTGGTAAGTGGTACCAAAGGAGTAGCCCGGAAATGGCCCAAGCCGGGTGTTTCTACCGGCCACGAATGGTTCGAGGAAGAAAAGTTAAAAGCTTTGGAGGAGCAGTATACCCCAGAAATAGTAAAAAAAGTGGGGGCTATGGCCAAGGAAATCGGCGGACATGGCGGCATGGATTTTATGATGGATTGGAGATTGATCGATTGTTTGAGAAACGGCCTACCCTTGGATCAGAATGTTTATGATGCGGCACTTTGGAGTTCCATTGCCCCATTAAGTGAATGGTCAGTGGCCAATAGGTCGAATTCTATTGACGTGCCTGACTTTACAGGCGGATCCTGGATAGAAAACACGCCGGTAGACCTCACCCTGGCAGGGGGCGGAAACACCGGGGTGAGAATTTAATGCGGTTTGGACATTGATTGAGATAGCAAAAAAGGAAGAGGGGCAGTCCCCTCTTCCTTTTTTTTATCACTATCAGCAGTGTATTCCTGTTAAGGAAAAAACCTTCCAGGCCCTCCAAGGGCTAATTGGACACGTCCTGAAGAAAAAGCACTTTAGAGCATAAAGCCACCGAATTACGTATCCACCGAGGCTTGAGGCTATCCTTTGTTACCTGCCGCCTTCCTTTTCTTTTTCAGTTTTTCTAATTCTCTCTTGATGTATGCTTTTTCCTCCTGATAATCCATATCCTCAAATTGCTTATTTAACTGGTCACGGATTTCTCTCATACGCTTAATCATGCTTTTTTTCTCAATCGTCATTTCCAAATATTTCTTTAGGAGTTCTAATTTCTATCATTGGATAACCTTCACGAAAATTTATCGAGTTGTATCCTCTAATTTTATCCAGGTTGACAATATGTTTGAAATTCCAACTTGTTAATACGTCAGCCTTATATACTGTAGCCATAGCAATATGCTGACAATCAGCACGGCTCGTTTTTCCAACTACTTTTTCAATAATTGGGCTACTTCGGAAGTACCCCTTTGCGACCAAGACCCTGGAAGACCTGGAAGGTTTGCTGTTTTCAGGAAATCAGTCTTCTTTTAATTTCCCCAGCACTTCCTGCAATTTTTCAGGATCGTCCATAAAAGGATCCAGGTCAAATAAAGCAACCTTACGGAACTCGATGGGATGGCTTTCACTTTGGAGGGAAATGTACCCTTCTTTTATCAATTGCCCGTCTTTTTTTACTGCCGGATCATGGTTGGAAACATTGCCCCCGCCTATTTGCGGTTGATAATAGGTCAATACGGTATCTCCTTCCACGATATGGTGAATGACAGAATCGGCCAGGACCAGAAATTCAGCCGTTACCCATTGATCCCCTTGATAGGTTTTGGAGCTGGAATTCACACAGTGAGGGGTGAACAGCTCATTGTCCATGACCACATTGGTTCCCGGGGTACAAAGGTTATTGGTCGTCCGGTCATTGGTTCCGTCTCCGCCCAGCAACTGTCCTTCTATGGATATGGGAAAATCCTGGTCTTTCATCATGCTTTCCGGAGACTGTCCATGCAACATGGCTCCGCTGTTGCGCCAGGCCCATCCTTCACCACCTGGAGCCTGTTCTCCTGTAAAGCGATATTCCAACCTTAAGAGGTAAGCAGAAAAAGGATCTTTGTAAAAAATATGGCCATATTTTCTATCAAAGTCCTCGTAACCCTCATAATTTACTTTTAACATGCCATCTTCTACTCTAAACGTATTGGCAAAGTTGTCATGCAGTTCATGCTTTGAAATTTTTACTTTCCAGTCATCCATGTCCTTTCCATTAAAGAGCTGGATCCATTCGCCTATTTCACCTTCTGAATTATTTGTGGATGTGGTAGTCGAACAGGCGTTTAAAAGAACAGATAAAGCTACTATTGCTAATAATTTTTTCATTGTATGTATAATTGATTATTTGAAAGTAAAGAAATTTCTGGCTTTTTAAGGTGAAAAAACAATATTGTTCGCACTGAAGATTAATTAACAGAGATCACTTGGAAATGCAATGTTAACAAAAATAATGGCTTTAGTCTTATTTTGAAAAGTAAATATTTTGCTTTTATGACCATTAATTAAGTTATTGTACAACAACAATTGAAAATCAAGCTGATGGGCATTGGTTAACCAGTCCAAGATGTTTTTTAGGAATATTCCATCAATCCCGCTATACTTAAGATGAAAAAAAATAGAATTTTGCCCGTTGTTTTGCTTTTTCTGATGTTTTCCTTTTCAACAAATGCACAGCAATTAACCTGGTCTGAAGTGGTTCCCGGGGTTTGGAAAGCAGTGGTAGGCGATCCGGATGACTATGATTTGCTGAAAGCAGCTGGTGTAACCCCCAAGAAGGAAAGTCTGGCAAAAATGGGCAAAGCTGATTTTCCTTTCCCATCCAATGATATTGTGGGCAGGGTAGAAGAGGGGAAGACTTTTTTGCGGTTTCCTTTGGGGCGGGAAGAGCAGCTTTATGGATTTGGGCTGAATTTTAAGACGGTACATCAGCGGGGCGAGATCAAAAGGTTGCATGTGGATCATTATGGGGGAGAGGATAATGGAAGGACCCATGCACCCACCCCTTTTTATATTTCTTCCAAAGGTTACGGGGTCTTTGTCAATGCCGCCAGGTACATTGATGTATATGCAGGAACTGCTGCCAGAAAAGACAGTGAGAACCCACCGGAAGCACGTGACAGAAACACTGATGAAAACTGGACTTCCCAGCCTTATTCCGATGCGGTTGAAATGCTGGTCCCAACCAAAGGGGTCGAAATATATCTTTTTGCCGGGCCCACACCGCTGGATGCCATCAGGCGGTATAATTTGTTCAATGGGGGAGGGCCGCTGCCCCCGCGTTGGGGACTTGGATTTACCCAAAGAGTCCATAGGCTATATTCGGCTGAAGAGGTGATTGCTGAGGCAAATGAATTTGAAGAAAGAGGCTTTCCCCTGGATTTCATTGGGCTGGAGCCAGGCTGGCAAAGCAAATCCTATCCCAATACTTTTGAATGGGATGAAGGTAGATTTCCGGAACCGGAAAAATTTGTCCAGGAGCTAAAAAAGATGAAGGTGAGGGTCAATCTGTGGATTAATCCTTATGTATCACCTGATGCGGGAATCTATCCCGAAATTTTACCTTACACTGCTTCCCATACGGTCTGGGCAGGCGTGGTACCTGATTTTACCATTCCTGCAGCGGAGGATATTTTTTGGGATCATTTTGAAAAAGACCATATTGACATAGGGGTAAGTGGCTATAAGATTGACGAAGTAGACGGATATGATAGTTGGTTATGGCCTGATGTGGCTACTTTTCCCTCCGGTATCACTGCTGAGCAAATGAGGCAGACCTACGGGCTTTTGGTTCAAAGACAAAGTAACGATCGCTTTCGCAAAAGAAATACCCGCACCTATGGATTGATCAGGGCATCCAACGGAGGTGGATCATCCTTTCCTTATGTAATTTACAATGATAATTATAATCATAGGGATTTTATTACCGCCTTGATCAACAGCGGATTTGCCGGGGTGCTTTGGACACCGGAGGCACGGGCTTCAGAAACGGGAGAGGAGTGGCTTAGAAGAATGCAGTCGGTGATTTTCTCTCCCATGGCCATGCTCAATGCCTGGTCAAGCGGAACCAAACCCTGGTCCTTTCCCGAAGTAGCAGAAGAGGTAAAACAGATGACCATGCTCCGCATGCAGATGATGCCGTATTGGTATACTGAATTTGCCAAGTACCATTTTGAGGGTACTCCTCCGTTTAGGGCCATGAACCTGGAGGAAGGTTTCCAACAAGAACAAAGTGCCATGACCCTGAAAGACGCGGCAGTCAATCTGGAAGAAAACCCTTATGCGGAAGCAGTGCGCAAGGAGGTAAAAGACCAATATATGGCAGGTGAATATTTACTGGTTGCTCCCATGTTTACCGGCCAGACTTCCAGGAAAATAATACTTCCCATGGGGAACTGGTATGATTTCTATACCGGGGACTATGTGGGCAATGGCGAGGTGATCACCGTCACTCCAGGATTGGACAAAATCCCTGTTTTTGTCAAAGATGGAGGGATTGTCCCTATGATGGAGCCCAGACTCCATGCACCCGCGTCAGGGGAAAAGGTGGACCTGGAAATCCGGCATTATGGGGAAAAGCCGGGTCTGTATCAATTGTATGATGACGATGGGGAAACATTTGATTACGAGCAGGGACAATTTTCCTGGAGGGAAATAAAAGTAGAACGGTTAAACGACGGAAAATTCAGAGAATCTATTTCAAAGGCCGAAAAAGGAAAGCCCAGTTCCATTGCGAAGGTGAGTTGGAAATACATGTCGAAATAAGATCTAATTTCAGAAATCCTGACTTGAGCTAAAAAAATTCAAAATAAGAAGGTAAGGCCGTAAATTGTGGTGTCGCAATTTAACTTTAAAAGCGCACTTATTAGGCAGATGCAATTCTCCATATAATG
>JBBDSC010000188.1:0-87802 GCA_040905145.1 Anditalea sp. | reverse complement strand
ACCTAGCTAGCCAAGCCTTCACAAAAACTTCCGATGAAGACAAAATGATCCATGCTGAAATTTTCAATAGGCACTTTGAGGAAGCCTTTATGGAACTTAAGACCCTGTCCGAAATCCAGCTTCTTGAAGGGGAAAAACTCACCAAAGGATCAGGGAAAATAGTTAACCAGTCCAACATATGGGCGCAATTGGAACTGGCGGTTCTTATAATTTTACTGGTTATTATTTACTTATTGATTTTTTCCTCCAAGACGATTAAATCGAGGATCAGTCAGGACCCTTCTTTAAACTGATTCGGTCAGTTCCCTTAGGTCAACGGGAACGACCCGGGAAATACCTGCTTCAATCATCGTAATACCATAAATGATATCGGTACTGGCCATGGTGCGTTTGTTATGGGTGACGATGATAAATTGGGAATCTTGGGAAAAGGTCTGGATGATCTGATTGAACTTATCAATATTGGCATCATCCAAAGGAGCATCCACCTCATCAAAAATACAGAAAGGAGCTGGTTTTAACAGATAAATGGCAAACAGGAGGGAGGTGGCCGTAAGGGTTTTTTCCCCTCCCGAGAGTTGATTGATGGACAGTGGACGCTTTCCTTTTGGCTTGGCCATGATTTCAATTGGACTTTCCAAGGGGTGGTCCGGATCTTTAAGTTTTAAATCGCAGTCATCTTCCGCTGTAAACAGGGACCTGAATACCTTCACGAAATTTTCTTTGATTTTCCCAATGCTGAATTTTCTCTTGATAAATTTAAGTTTACCGGAATGAAAAAACAGCACGAATCAGCCCATGCTTCTTGATGCTATTGATGGATTAATGAATCCCTAATCCCAAAGAATCCAGGAAACAATCTGGATTTTTTCAAAAATAATAAAGGATAAATTTGTCTTTAAATATTTTATGCATATATTTGCTCAAGTAAAAGGATAAAAAGGTATTAATATCTCAAATTAGGCAATATACATCTCAACACAAAATCATGGAAACTACAAAAAAGGAGACAATCGGTGAAATGGTGGCAAAAGATTATCGTGCTGCTGCAGTGTTTGAATCATTCGGAATAGACTTCTGCTGTAAGGGCAACCGGACCTTGGAAGATGCCTGTGAGCAAAAAAATATTGATGCGGTAACAGTCAAAGAAGCCTTGGATAAAGTGATAATTATACCAAGTGATGCCAATATGGACTTTAAGTTTTGGCCCTTGGATCTACTGGCGGATTATATAGAAAAAAAACACCACCGATATGTGGAGGACCGTATTCCTCTTTTGCTGCAATATTTAAACAAACTCTGCAAAGTTCATGGAGAAGTTCATCCCGAACTGTTTGAAATCACTAAACTGTTCAGTGAAACCGCCGGAGAACTTACTGCCCATATGAAGAAAGAGGAATTGATTTTATTTCCCGATATCAGAAAAATGTTGAAGAAAGCCAAGGATGATTCTTTTCTTGCCGGTACGGCTCATTTTCGTTCCGTAAAAAGTCCTATTAATATGATGATGCAGGAGCATGAAAATGAGGGGGACCGGTTTGGGAAGATTGCTGCCCTGACAGAAAAATACAATCCTCCTGCCGATGCCTGCAATACTTATCGCGTAACCTATGCCCTGCTGGATGAATTTGAGAGCGATTTGCACAAACATATCCATTTGGAGAACAATATACTTTTTCCAAAAGCCATTGAACATGAGGAGAAGGCGCAGCAATTGGAATTAAAATAAAAAGTTAAGAGATATTAATCTCCGTTAAACTATTCAGTCATAAGTATTTATAATAAAAGATAAAACTATCTTTATTATAATGGCTTTTGATTAACTTTGTTAAAGTAAATGAATGAGTTAATCTATCTTTTGAAAGCTTTCGTTGATAAAACTATTACCTGTATTCAAAATGGCAAAACCATTAAAACGACATCCAGCACTTGTTCCCCTTTCCCAGGATCATCATTTTGGGCTTTTATTGTCCTGGAAAATCCGGAAGGGGATCAACCAAAAAATAGATAATAAACGGATTATGGATTACCTTCACTATTTTATGCTGGAGCATCTGGTTTCCCATTTCAAAATGGAAGAAGATTTCCTGTTTGTTTATTTGGCAAAAAATGACCTGTTAAGAAAGGAAGCAGAAAAGCAACATGATTCGCTCCGGTCATTACATAGAAAAATGGTATCCACGCCCACCGTAGAAAACGGGGATCTCCTTGAATTTGCAGAGGGGCTTGACAACCATATCCGGTTTGAAGAAAGGAAATTGTTTCCTTATATCCAGGTGGAACTTGTAGAAAAGGATTTATTGGAATTCGAGAAGAGAATGGATACCATACACCAAAAAGTGCAAGAAAATTGGGAGGATGAGTTTTGGCTTAAAAATTAAAAAATATGTTTTCAAAAGCATGCGAATATGGCATAAGGGCAGTAATTTACATTTGGTCCCAAAACAGCAAAGGAAAGAAAATCGGTATCAAGGATATCTGTAAAGAAATTGATTCCCCAGAGTTTTTTACCGCCAAAATACTGCAGGCCCTTGCCCGGAAGGGGATTATCAGTTCAGCAAAAGGGCCCAATGGTGGTTTTTATATAGAAAAAGAACAGGAAAAATTAACACTTTTGGAGTTGGTGGAGGCCATCGATGGAAACCAGATTTTCGAAGGGTGTGGCCTGGGCCTAAAAGTCTGCTCCGAAGTGAATCCATGCCCCATCCATGATCAATTTAAATCTATCCGTGACCAGTTGAAGGTTATGCTGCACTCGACATCCATTCGAGATCTGGCCGCTGACCTGGAAAAAGGAACGGTCTTTTTGAGTCGGTTCAATTAATTATAATGCAGGAGCTCCTTTGAAACAATCACCTGCTATTAAAGGATAAAAAGGTATTAATATCATTATACAAAATTCGAATGAAAACCTCAATAATTCATTGCTTGGTTGTTTTGCTTTGGCTAATTGGATTGCCAGCTGACTGTTTTGCCCAATCTGAAATCAATACCGATTTATGGTACACCCAACCTGGAATAATCGGCACCATTGTCCTTTGTATTATTGTACTGTTGGTTTTTTCCATAATAATGGTCCTTAGGATCAGTAAACTTTTGAATGTTTCTGATAAAACGGAGGAGAAAGAGAACATCCAGCAGATAAAAGATGCCATCATCAATATTGATTCCAAAGAAATTGATGAAATCCTCCAGCTAAGACAGCAAAGTGGCCGCTATCAATTAATAGGGGATGAACTGGCCGGTAAGGGACCGGTGGCATTAAGACGAGGGCTGGTACAAAAAATCACCCATAATCCCAATTATCCTTTGGCAGATGAAAAGAAGATGGGAAAAATTAAAATTGAAACCGATGATAAACTCATCCGTCTGGTTTTGGCCCACATAGTAGTAGCAGCTTTTTGGCTGATCTTTGGAACTGCGATCGGGCAATATGTGGGCATGAAATTCGTCTGGCCGGATATGGATCATATAGAATGGTTATCATTTGGCAGATTAAGGCCTATGCACACCAATACGGTTTTCTGGGGCTGGTCCTCTTTAGCTATGATCGGATTGGCTTATTTTGTGGTAAGCCGGACCTCCAATGTCAAAATCTATAATTATAAATGGGCCTGGATATCTTTTTATCTTATCAATGCCTGTGTTATAATCGGGAATATCTGCCTAGTCAATGGGATCAATAATGGGGGAGGGGAATACCGGGAGTATATATGGCCGGTAATGATGCTTTTTGCCATTGGTCTTATACTTACCACCGTTAATTTTTATAAAACCATTGCCCATAGGAATACCGAGGAAATCTACATATCCAATTGGTATATTTTAGGAGCCTGTGTATGGACCCTGACTTTGGTTACCATTGGTTATCTGCCATTCTACCAGGAAGGAATGGGGGAAACCATTATCCAGGGCTATTACATGCATTCTGCGGTGGGGATGTGGTTTATGACCTTTACTTTGGGTTTAATCTATTATTATCTGCCTTCTTCGCTTAATAAACCGATTTATTCTTATTCCCTGGGGGTACTGGCTTTTTGGACCCAGATGTTGTTTTATACCCTGATCGGCACCCATCACTTTATATTTAGCCCAATACCTTGGTGGCTGCAGACCGTGGCCATTGTTTTCAGTGCGGGGATGTTTATCCCGGTACTGGCCGGTACCACCAATTTCCTGATGACCATGCGGGGCAGCCGGAAAGCAATAGAAGATTCTTATGTGTTGCCTTTTATGCTCGTAGGGGTGATCTTTTATTTTGTAGGTTCCACCCAGGGAAGTTTTCAGGCTTTCCGCTTCACCAACTATATCTGGCATTTTACTGATTTTAATGTGGGTCATTCGCATATTACCATGTATGGAATAATTGCTTTCTTTCTTTGGGGCAGCATTTATGCGATTATTCCCAAACTTACCCGTACCGAACCTAATCAGATTGCCGTGGGGATACACTTCTGGTTTGCATTTCTGGGTCTGATTATTTATGTTTTCTCCTTGTTTATTGGCGGTACAGAGAAAGGTATGGGCTGGGCGGATTCTGTTCCATTTTTGGAAACCATTCCATCCATGGCACCTTACTGGCTATGGCGAGCGGTAGGGGGATCCATGATGTTTGTGTCCCACCTGGTTTTTGGTTGGAACATTTACCGGATGATCAAAGGCTACCGCATGCAGGAGAAAGAATTGGCCATAAAAAATAAGTGGATCATGGAAAAAGAACCAGCCAACTCTTAAACTGTAATTATTATGTTAGATTTTCATAAAAACCACCAGTTACTGCTCATTACCATTTTGGTTGCCTTTGTTTTTCTAAGCATTTTTATTGCGGTCATACCAGCCTACAAAATGCAGGATAATCAGCCTCTACCGGAAGACGAACCCATGACAGAAGCAGAAGTTAAGGGATTAAGTTTGTATATCTCAGAAGGATGCGTATCCTGTCATACCCAACAGGTAAGAAGCATAGAAATGGATAATGTTTGGGGCAGCAGGCCCTCCATGCCTTCGGATTATTATTACTCCAAACAAAGAATGGGTATCTGGAGGCAGTCCCCTTCCATACTGGGGAGTCAAAGAACCGGACCGGATCTGTCCAATGTGGGCCAGAGACAACCTGGAGACCAGTGGCATTTATTGCATCTTTACAATCCCCGCATCGTGGTGGAGGAATCTGTAATGCCCGCCTATCCCTGGTTATTCACCTATGAGGAAAATCCTGCCGAAGATGAGGTTGTCGTGGCGGTGCCGTCCAACTTCAGGAACGGAACCGGAGAAGTGGTGGCCTCCCAGGAAGCGCTGGATCTGGTAGCTTATCTGAAATCCCTTAAACAGCCTCCCCTCGTCGCTGAAGGGATGAGTTTTATACCCTCAAGATCTGAACCCATAGATCTTTCCGGGGGCGGCGATGATGACGCCGGAGAGGCTTTATTACCGGATGGGGCAAATCTATATACCAATACCTGTGCCGCCT
The DNA here is from genome assembly GCA_040905145.1 of Anditalea sp. GTDB lineage: Bacteria > Bacteroidota > Bacteroidia > Cytophagales > Cyclobacteriaceae > DATGMS01. The sequence continues at coordinate 82,332 of JBBDSC010000188.1, read as the reverse complement.
GTCATCAGGCTGATGGTAAAGGTATACCTGGAGCATTTCCTCCCCTTGCAAATAGTCCCGTGGTTAATGATGCAGACCCGGAACTTATGATCCGGATTATTATGCAGGGTTATGACGCCCATCCTGAATGGGGCCAAATGCCCGGCTTTGCTAATTTGTTGACTGATGAAGAAATAGCGGCCATCATCAACCATGAAAAAAGCGGTTGGGGCAATAATGCCCCTGAGGTAAGTGTCGAGCAGGTAACGGACATTAGAAAGATGATTGAAGAAATGTAACTACGGGCCCTGAAAATGGCACCGACCAGCATTATTGAATAGCCGGATTAAAGCGGATTACAAAATAAACCAATATATCATGAAGGGAAAAATTTTATTTATCATGGGCTTGATGGTGGTATGGATATCATCTCCCTTGGTGGCCTGTGAGGTGTGCAAATCCCAGCAACCTAAAGTGGTACAGAATATCACCCATGGCGCAGGCCCACAGGGACAGACGGATTTTATCATTATTACTATCGCTATAGCTATTGTCCTTTTGACCCTGGTCCTTAATGTGAAATACCTGCTGAAGCCAGGGGAAAATTCCCCCAGCCATGTTAAGCGTATCGTACTGAGAAATTATTAGACTATGGAAGACAACAGAATAATCAAAGTTTTTCTTGACGATGATCCTTCCCCCTTCGGGGAATTTAAGCCACCTGTAAAATTTATAGTGGATACCACAAAAATACCTGATGGGAAACATAAGTTAAAAATAGTAGCTAAGTCAACCAATGGGATTGAAGGGATTAAAGAAGTCAATTTTGAAGTAAGGAACGGTCCGGCTATAGATTTGATCGGACTTAAGGAAAATGACGTGGTAGATGATAATGTGACCCTGACCATCAATGCGTATGGCAGTGAAAGAAAGGATTTCTTTATCGTGACGGGATCTGAAACACCCAAAGGCATTCCTACCTGGATCTGGGCGATCTTAATCGGCTTTATCGGCTGGGCCCTGTTTTATGGGATTATGTATTGGACACCGGATTATTACACCTCTTTTTTCTGAAATAAATCAATACATCAATTAGTAATTTGCTTAAGATGCTCACTTCATTAATAGACACTGTTTAAGTCCTGATTGTAAAATACACCCTTGTTTTCTTTTACCTTTAGGGAGAACGGTGGTGGTATTTGATCGTAACAGGAGGCCAGGGCACGTTTGGATTCTGAATTGAAATAGCCTATTATCAAAATGGCGAATATTGCAATATATTTTAATGGGATTTCTTAGAAGGAAACAAATTGAGGTAAATATAGAAAAAACAGTTCACTATGACTTCACAAGTAAAATATCCCATCGCACAAACCGCTGTTTTCCTTTGGATCGGTTTTGTTTGTGCCATCAGTTTCATGGAAGCCTGGTTAAAATTCAGCGCCCCCGGAATTACAGTGCCCCTTGGTTTGGGAATAGGTCGGCTTGTTTTTGGTGCACTTAATATTATGGAATGGATTTTTGCAATCGTTATTGGCGCAAACCTGTTCCTGGCAAAAGATGAACCTATCACAAAAAATGAATTGTTATATTTTGTTCCTATTCTATTGTTGTTGATGCAATCTTTATGGCTATTACCAGCTTTGGACGCACGGGCAGAATTATATATCAAGGGGAGCGAAGTACCTGGGTCCGCATTGCATTTTTATTATATAGCCTTTGAAATCATAAAAGTTATCTGCCTGTTTATTTTCGGGACCATACTTTATAAAATACCAATACCCACGAAAAAATCATCCAAAATTTTAACGTAATTGTTCTTATGCGTAGATTCGGCTATGGAATTTTATTAAATGGAAAGTAAACTAAAAATACCGAGTTATGATCCCTAAAGGTTTTACTTTTTTTTTCTGGGCCGCCGGTACCTGGTGGATCCCGCTCCTTATTATCCTCGGCATCTGGCGTCACCTGATTCAAAAGGAGCCTGTTCCTGTTTTTCTGCGGAAGGCTACGATCATACTTACTGGGCCTTGGTATTCCTCGTTATTGCTTAAAGCAGCAAATTGGGGGGCTTCTTATCTGTAGGCAATTTATGCTTGCTGTCCAATGAGAATGCAAACCAAACAAAAGCAAACAAACCAACTGCAAAAATGGTATCTCCGATAACACGCAACCATTTTATAGTGTCCATTCCCGGTTGTTGCATGAATTCAGCCGACCTTGCATACCACATTCCTTCGTTCACACTTGCAACAGCTTGAACCACACCCATAGGCAGCAGACTCAGCACTAGCATGAGCATTAGCCCTATGTTAATCGACCAAAAAGCAAAGCCTATAAGCTTGTCATTCCAAACCTGAACCCGGTACAGACTTCTTAGCACAAACAACATCAAGCCAATCCCCAACATGCCATAAACACCAAATAGCGCTCCGTGGGCATGTGCTGCGGTAGTGTTTAAACCCTGGATGTAATAAAGTGCTATGGGTGGATTAATAATGAATCCCAAAATTCCCGCTCCAAAGAAATTCCAAAATGCCACGGCCACTAAACAATAAATAGGCCATTTATAATCCTTCAACCATTGTGTCGCCTTGCTTAAACGGTAATTATGGTAAGCTTCAAAACCAATTAAAATTAATGGCACCACTTCCAGGGCACTAAAACTGGCCCCAATGGCCATTACCGCGGTTGGGGTCCCGCTGAAGTACAAGTGGTGGAAAGTTCCCAAAATACCTCCCGATAAAAAAATCACTGTTGCCAAAAGCACACTTAAAGTTGCAGTATTGGTTCTTAAAAGCCCTAATCTCACAAAAAGGAAGGCAGAAACAACGGTTGCAAAAACTTCAAAGAAGCCTTCTACCCAAAGGTGTACCACCCACCAGCGCCAATATTCGGCAATGGCAAGGTTTGTTTGACGCCCCCACATCAAGCCGGCTGCATAAAATAAGGCAATAGCTGCGGAAGCCACGATAAACATAATCAATAAACTTTTTTCTGAAGTTTTGCTCCTGAACACCGGCAGTAAAGGCCTCACCATTAAAGCCAGCCATAGAAACAAACCAACAAGCAAAAATATTTGCCAGAACCTGCCCAAATCCACATATTCATATCCTTGATGGCCGAACCAGAAATTTGCTTCCAACCCCAATCTTTGCATTATTCCCATCCATTGACCTGCCATGGATCCCAGTACAATAATGAGGATGCAAATAAACAGGAAGTTTACCCCCAGTTTCTGAAATTTAGGATCTTTGCCTGTAACTGATGGTGCTATGTACAATCCTGTGGCAAGCCAGGCTGTGGCTATCCACAAAATTCCCAGTTGCACATGCCAGGTCCTGGAAACGGAGTAGGGCAAAATATTGGAAAGATCAAATCCATAAAAGGCATCGCCTTCCACACCGTAATGAGCCGTGACAACCCCAAAGGTGACCTGTATTATAATCAGGATATTTACTATCCATAAATACTTTTTTATCGCAAGCATTGAAGGGGTGAGAGTTTGACGCATAAGCGGATCCTCTACCGGCATTTCGGGTTCTTCTTCCTCCCTTAAGCTTGCATGGTAGAAAACCATAAGTGCAATCCCAATTAGCAATAAGATGATGCTGACACCAGTCCAGATAAGTAAATCACCGGTCGGTTTGTTGCCTACCAATTCCTCGGGAGGCCAATTATGGGTGTAGGTAATATCGCTTCCCGGCCTTTCTGTTACACAGGCCCAGGTTGCCCAGAAGAAAAAACCGCTCATTTGGCGCATTCTTGCTTCGTCTTTAATAGAATTTTTAGGAATAGCATAATTTGCCCTCAACTCATCAAGTTCAGGATTTTCCATAAACAGGCCTTCATAATATTCAATTAAATACTCAACAGCTTTGGCTCGAATAGGAGAGATGGTGATGGTGCCTTTGCTCTCGTTATAAGTGTTTTCCCGCAGTTCTAATTGGAGCCGCCTTTCCAGGGCCGCTTGATTTTCACTGCTCAATGATTCATAAGATTGGTTATGGTCTCGCTCGGCCCATTCATTCAGGATAAAGAGCGATTCCCGATGAAGCCAGTCGGCAGTCCAATCGGGGGCTAAATAGGCTCCATGTCCCCAAACAGAACCAACTTCCTGGCCGCCCATACTTTGCCATACATTTTGACCATCTTTAATGTCTTGGCCTTCAAAAACTACAGTCCCATCGGTTGTAACGACTTGTTCGGGCAGGGGAGGTGCTTTTTGATAGATTTCATATCCATAATAACCTAGTACCGCAAAGGAAATTACAGTTACCAGGATAAAAGCTATCCATAATTTTTTTTCTTTGCTCATAGGGTTGGATTTAAAAAGAGGCAATCGTAATCTTTTTGGAAATCTCAGCCTTTTATTATGAATTTGTTCATAACGCAAGGTTTTTTAGATTACATAAATCTACATAAAATCTTGTATTGCACAAAGTAGGAAAAATAGTTTATCGGTTTTATTATTCCTGTCATATTGATGAACAAAGGGTGGAATTTCCCAAATTTTGAAAGGTTACGACTTTCTGCCTATTTTGGATAACAAAAGGAGGGATTTGTTCAAAAGGATCAATCTCTCCAAACTGACAATAAGCCTTATGGATTTGAAACCCTATTTTCTTCAAAGTCAATTAACGAATCAGCCAAAGCCCTTTTTTAAACAGATTCGGTCAGTTCTCTTAGGTCAACGGGAACGACCCGGGAAATACCTGCTTCAATCATCGTAATACCATAAATGATATCGGTACTGGCCATGGTGCGTTTGTTATGGGTGACGATGATAAATTGGGAATCTTGGGAAAAGGTCTGGATGATCTGATTGAACTTATCAATATTGGCATCATCCAAAGGAGCATCCACCTCATCAAAAATACAGAAAGGAGCTGGTTTTAACAGATAAATGGCAAACAGGAGGGAGGTGGCCGTAAGGGTTTTTTCCCCTCCCGAGAGTTGATTGATGGACAGTGGACGCTTTCCTTTTGGCTTGGCCATGATTTCAATTGGACTTTCCAAGGGGTGGTCCGGATCTTTAAGTTTTAAATCGCAGTCATCTTCCGCTGTAAACAGGGACCTGAATACCTTCACGAAATTTTCTTTTATTTTCCCAAAGGCATCCAAAAAGGTTTCTTTAGCTACCTGATCAATAGCATGGATTGTTTCCATTAAGGAGTTTTTGGCCTTTATCAAATCGTCCCTTTGCTCGGCAATAAAGGTATACCTTTCTTTGATTTCATCGTAGGCTTCCATGGCCATAGGGTTAATCGGGCCCATTTTTTCCATTTTTTCCTTGGACCTGGTCACTTCCATTCGGATAGTGGCCTCATCTTTGTCCATATATTCCGGCTCAATTTCCGGATCTTCCTCCATTAGTTGGTCCAAATCTATTTCAAATTCCACACTTAACCTTTCTTTCATCCCGTTCAGCTTCAGCTTGACCTCATTGAGGGATTGTTGAAGGTCCATAATCAGGCTATCTGCATTTTCTTTCGTTTTTTGGATCTCCCTCATGGATTTTTCCAGCTCATCTATATCTCCCCTGCTGGCATAATAGTTTTTTTCTGCCTCATTGACGCCTGTTTCTATACTTTCCTTTTCTGAATACAGTTCAATAAGCTCATCATCTTTTATTTCATTGTTGTCCAGAAGGGATTTAATATCCTGATCTGTAAAGGTCAGTTCTTCCTGGGATTTATTTATTCTTTCCTTGCTGCTTTCAAAGGCACTTTGTTTAAAGGAAATTTCCTGCTCGAGTCGGTCGACCTTGTTAAGGTACTGATGGTATTGAATGTTTTCCTGATTATAATGATTTGATTTTACATTAAGGATTTTACCCTCTTTTTGGAGTTGATCGTCCACTTCAATCAACTGTTCTTCCAGGTGTTTAAAACCGCTCCTTTCTACCGATAATTTTGATGAAATTTCTTCCAGCTCATCCTCTAAAGTGGTTATCCTGTCCAGTATATCCTCTCTTTTATTGGCATTGGAAGAAAGCATCTCGGTCAATTGCTCCTTTTTGGTGCGGAGGGAAACATACTCCTGATTGATCTCGTTGATTTGATTTCGAAGGTTTTCAAGAGTAGATTGATAAGAGACTTCTTTTAGTTTCATTAAGTCACTTATCTTACTGTCCAAATTTGACCGGGTGCTGCTTATTCTTTTTTGGAGTTCTTTTATTTCCTTTTCCAGCTTTTCCAGATTTTTGGCCCTACCAATTCTTTTTCCTTCAAACAAGCCTACGGAGCCACCTGAAATGCTGAATTTTCTCTTGATAAATTTCCCGCTTTCAGTGATGAAAATGGCGGTATTATCAGAAAGAATCTCTTTAGTCTCATGCTCAATGACATAGACATCATCCAAAATATATGAAATTAATTTAGCATATTTAAGATCATATTCCACGATTTCAGTGGCAGAGATGGCCTGGGGGTATAATTTATTTTGTGTGGCCTGAAATTTTTCAAAATGCTCCAAAATCAAAAAATTGGCCTTTCCCCTGGCCGCATCACTCAGAAGGTTTACTGCCGCTATGGCCTGATCCTGGGTATCTACCACATAATAGTTCATGTAGTTTTCCAGGTAGTTTTCTATGGCCACCCTGTACTTTTCGTCAGTGGTGAGAATATCCGATAAAAGGGGCGTGTCTTTGCCCCATGAAGAGTTTTTCTTTAAAAATTTTATGGCTTCGGGAAAACCTTCCAGGTTATCCACCATGGATTTGGTAAGGTTAAACTCATTTTGTTTGGCATCAAGCTTTCTGCCCGCTTGAGTCACTTCCTCCCGGATGAGTTCAATGGTGTGGTTTACTTCTTCAATCTGTCGGTTTTGATCTTCTTCTTTGATTTTAATTTTGGTCAGTTCGCTGGATTTCAAATCCAGCTCTTCCCGGACCAAAATCAGCTTGTCCTCAAATTCGGATAAATTTTCTTCTTGGCTATTGTCATCAGATGCTGTTTTTTCCAATTCCTGCTTCAAGGTAGATAACTGAATCTGATGGATTTCAAGGTCTTTGGAAAGTTGGTAAACAAGGTCCTTTTTATGTGAATGTTCCTTGTTGAGCAATTTTTGTTTTTCCTGCATTTCCGCATGGGCAGACTTCTGCTGCTCAAATTCAGTTTTCAGGTTTTCTATCGTGAATTTCTTTTCCGCTAAAATTTTTCCTGCTACTACATTTTCCTCTGCCAGGGATTTGATGCTGAACCCCGCCCTTTCATTACTTTTCCGGTCCTGTTCTATTTGTTCCCGTAATTTTTGGGCACGGTCTTCCAAAAACCTCAACCTTTCGTTTTTTATTTTTTTGTCACTTTCAAATTGCCTTAACTTATTGACATGCTCATTGAGGGTTTTCTGCCTTGAGGAGAGAAGTTTTTCCTTGTTGATCAACCCGGATTTGTTGCTTTCCAGCAAGGCCTCTTTTTCAGCCATTTTGCTGTTCAACTGGAGTTTTGTATCGTTTTCCTGGTTGATCTTTTGGTTAATGGCGATGAGGTCATCAGTATGTTTGTTGACGTTTTTCTTTGCCAGGGCCATGCTGGCAGTTTTGTATTCTTTTTTGACCTCAAAATACTTTGCCGTCTGCCTGGCCTGCTTTTCCAGCGATTTAAGGTTTTTCTCTATTTCAAACAACAAATCTTCTACCCGATCCAAGTCTGCATCGGTATCCTCCAGTTTTTTTAAAGTTTCCTTTTTTCTTGATTTAAATTTGGAAATACCCGCCGCTTCTTCAAAAAGCTCCCTTCGGGAATTGTTCTTGTCATTGAGCAGTTCATCGATCATTTTAAGCTCGATGATGGCATAACTGTTTGATTGGACACCGGTATCCATAAACAGATTATTGATGTCCTTTAGCCTGCAGGTGATTCCGTTGAGCAGGTACTCACTATCCCCCGAGCGGTAATACCTCCTTGAAATAGTGACATAGGTGTATTCCGTGGGCAAGAGGTTTTTGGTATTTTCAAAAGTCAGGGATACTTCTGCCATATTTACCGGCTTTCTGGTCTTGGTACCATTGAATATGACATTTTCCATTTTGTCCGAACGCAGCATCCGGGTTTTTTGCTCTCCCAGTACCCATCGGATCGCATCTACGACATTTGATTTACCACAGCCATTTGGACCCACTATTCCTGTTATTCCTTTGTCAAAGTGAATGACCACTCTGTCCCCGAAACTTTTGAACCCTTTTATTTCAAGCTTGGACAGCTGCATGGATATGCGGTTAAAATGAAAATCCAGACAAAAATAATCAGTACAATTCAATAACCAAGACAGAATCTGATTTGATATGGATGCGGAGTTGAATTGGGAGCACTCCAAGCTCTTTGATCCTTTCGGGAATGAACATATTTGCTAAAGCCAGCAGGCCTCGTTGAGTTCACTCAACAATTCTTAAATGGCATATCCCACCACGATACACTACTGTATATTTATTTTCATGGTAAAATGGAGATCACCGGGGAAATAGCATTTGAAAGCATTACATGCCTGATAGTGCAATTTGCCTTTTATAGTCCTTAAATGTACCACCCTTCATTTTATGCAAGCGGTACATGTAAGGGTCAAAATGATAAGCTGGCATATACCCGCTTTTGTTTCCCTTTTGCCAATGGATGGCGAAAACATCTCTTCGGGACTTGAAAAGGGAGTTGATGAGGGTTAGTTTATGTTCCTCATTTCTAACCATTATTTTTTCCTATTAATCCTCCTTTGTGATAACTTCCTCCAAATTCCTCTCAGTGAACCAACTTCATCTTTAGTGAACCCATGATGCTGTATCATAAGAGCTTCATCCACTATATCCAAAACCTCCTCAATTTTTCGCTTGCGGATCAGTGCATCAATTTGGTCAAAGTCAACCGCTAAATCAGCTAAGACGGGAATTTGTATCTCCTCGATTTCCGTTGGTTCAAAAGTCATCACACCACCCCCATAACTCCGTCCGGTAATTTCCGAAAAGGCAAAAGAAAGCGAGTTTAGAAAAGAAACAGCGGCCATATTTCTATTTACCCCTTCCTTAAACCTGACCCTGTGAATAGTATCTGTGGAAGAGGCTACGGTTTCATTCAGAACGAGTTTGGGATAATCGCCTACTTGCCGCAATGCGAAAGCATCCGGTACCCAAAGGGAAGGGGTGATATACCAGCGTTTTCTTATTCGTGTTTTGTAGCCTGTATTAAATCCTTGTTGCTCACCATACTGAATATACTTTTGACAGACCTTCGGCAGCTTTTCAAAATCTTCGTTGGGAGGAATAAATAAATGAATGGCGTTCTGTGCTTGAGAATTTTCGGAAAAATCCCTTTCAGACAATGTAATGCCTTTTAATTGATTGGATTTGCTGGCAACAGGAATAGTATAGGGTTTTAAATTCCATTCTTTAACCTGATCTTCCTTCATCATGAAAAATTCATTTCTGCCTGTTACTAACCCAACATCCACTTCCATTATATCACCACAGGAGATTACTCGTTTGTCTTTTCTCAATCTTTTCAAAAGATTGATTTCATCTTCGTTGAGAAAATACTTTGTCCACTTCTCGGTAGTATGATCAATAGGCTTAACATTTGCTCCATTAATCGCCTTGAAATTGATTGATTTCAAATCCTCAAGGGTCTCACACTCAATCACACGGATTCCTTTTCCGGGTTTTACCTTCTTTTCGCATAAAAGCAAGACTATTTCTTGCTGGATATTGGCAAAAACCAATTTTTTAAATGTAACTATGGTAATTCGCTCGAAGTATTTGGAGAGGAAAACCCTGGTTTCGGCAGCATACCTCACCTGAAACAATTCGGCTGGAATCACCATGGCCATTCTTCCATCATCTTTCAATAATGATGCAGAAACAATGAGAAAAGGAACCCAGATATTGGTTAGTTTATTGGGATTCAAACCAAGGTTCTGCATCATTTCAATAGCCAGTTTCCGGTGCTCTTCGGGAAAGCTTTGATAGCGGATAAAAGGAGGGTTGCCAATGACGACATCATATTTCTCTTTTCCATTACTGCTGATGTAATGGAAAAAGTCATTATTAACGATGGTATTGGAATTGAGACCCAAATTGGCAGCTCTGGCTTTAGCTTTCAGTGATTCTTCTTCCATTAATTCAATTCCTTTGATACGGCCTTTTAAGTCTTCTCCTTTAATCCCCAGTTCTTTGAACCGAAGTATGGCCGATTCAATAAAGTTTCCGTCACCACAACTCGGTTCTAAAATTCGCTCAGTGTTTTTGTCAATACTCCATTGGCACAAAAAATCAGCAATTGCCTGAGGAGTATAATAACCACCTCTTAACTTTTGAGCACTTATGTTTTCTTTTACCTGTCCCATTATTCTTCTATTGCTAATTCTGTGGTGAACATATCATCATTCATAACCAGGCTAAATTCCTCCTCACTGATGCCATACAAGCCGTTGATGCTTTCAATTAATTGATCAAAGAGTGTGTCTGATTTTCTTTGGAGTACTGTTCTTTTTGATCCATAAGCAGCACTTTTGAGTTGTGCTTTCGTTTTGATCAGATTTTCTACCAGTTTAACAATAGCGTTATATGATTCTTTTTCCGAAGAATTGTCGAAATCAATCTGCCGGATAGGAATATTTTCAATAAACTGCTTGCCATGCGAATAATAAGCCCCTCGGAATTCACTTGCTCCTGATTTAACCATATTCTCAAACAGGGGATGTGATAAAATACCGAGGAAGTAAAGAAGTGAATAGTCTGATCGCTTAATTAATGCGTAATAAGGACCGTTTCCTCCGCCAGTGAATTGAAGATCATTATTGTCAAGTGCATAGGGCGGACTTGTTGCTAATACAGACCAAACAAGTTTTGGCGTGTTGTAAAACCTTGTCAGGCTTTGAGAACGTCCAAATTGATACCATTTGGGGTTGTTCCCTTGTAAACTTCTTTTCTCTAATTGCGGTTTATGCTCGTACAAATATGCCCAGGCAAGCGGAAAGTTGCTTTCAAAGTACTTTTCGCTGAATAAACTTGCCCCACTATTTTCAACCGAATAAGGAAATATAATCTGGGCATTGGCTGCTATGGCATCGAATAAGCCAAATGACAGATCATAAATAGCTGGAAGGCATATATCTTTTTCAATTTCCCATTGTCTTCCATTTTTGGTAAATCTATAGGTACTTGATGTTTCACTTTCCGGGTCAAAAATGTAAATCTTATCAGCACTGGTTTGTAACCCCACACAAATTTCCGCCAATTCCTTTAATGGAACAGACTGCTCAGAACGAAGCTTGTTGAAGACTTTTTCTGTATCCGGTGATAGAAATATCCATGGGTCAGCATTGAAATCATCGGTTTGGTATGAAACAAAGGCATCGTGTTTCTCAAGCAATTCAGGTGTGATTTTTTTGACCCGCTTAAATTGGAAGGCCGGCTTTTTAGCTTTTTGAAGGATTAAAATAGCCGTGTATGTCGAGCGATCCGGAAATGCTTGCGTAACCCCAAAGTGTGTGATTTTGGAAATTTGACTATTCGTTGTTATAAACTCTCGTAGTGCTTTATCTCCTTTGATGAGGAAAAATTTATGTGGTACAATGTAGCCGAGTAATCCATTTGTATTTAATAGGGCTAAAGCTCGCTGAATAAAGACATAGTATTTATCTATAGTCTCCTTTTTGGCAACACCGTAACCGGAGATACTTGATTGATAGTACTTGATCTCCTCAGGAGCATATTTTACAAGATTTTGTATACGTACATAAGGAGGGTTGCCAATAATTGCGTCAAAACCGTTTGTCTCTTTCAAAAAAGAAAATTCTATCTCCCAATCAAAAGGCTTGACATTATGCAACACTTGGTCATTTTCAAGAGCTTCAGGCATAAACTCAAAGAATTTGGAATCAACCAATGAGTTGCCACATTTAATATTTCCTTTGAGACTTGGCAGCACTTTTTCGGCATGTTGATTAATGAAGTTGTCAACCGTAGCCTTATTTTCTCCTTCCAAAAATTTCAGAAGCAAACTAAATTCGGATACTTCGGTAGCATAAGGATTTATATCTACACCATAAATATTCTGCTCAAGAATGTTTCGTTTAGCTTTGAGCGTAAGCGCAAGTGTGGTTTCATCCAATTGGTAGATCAACTGCCTGTTATTTGCATCTTCTTCAATCAGTTTTTCCAGGAACGTTTGCTGCATGAAGTCATAGGCAGAAATAAGAAAGGTTCCTGAGCCACAGCATATATCCGCAATTTTGATTGTGCTTAGCTCAGCAAAGGTTTTTCTTGTCGTTAATGGAGACAAGGTGTCCTTGATGATTTGCTCTACAATAATTTTAGGAGTCGGAACAACACCATTAGATGCAGAAACTTCCGGTTCTTCCAGGATGGAGAGTTGTCTTCCTTCTTCGAGAACAATGCGGCTCCCTAAAAACCTTTCGTAGATCTGGCTTAAAATTGTCGGGTCAACAACGGAAAAATCGTAGGGACTTAATGGATAATAAAGTTCATTAAAAATCTCAATCAATACTTCGGAGTCAATGTCAATTATAAGCGAAAGTGTATCCTCAATGAAGTCGAAAAGGCCAGAGTTAAATTTCTTATCCGATTGTTGAAAAAGTCGTTTCAGTTCATCATAGCTTTGAATACTTTTCAGCGTTTCAAACTTTTCGATCGTTCAGTCTTCACAAATTCTCAGGAAGATAATCCGGTTTAATAGCCTTTGAATCAAAAAGTTGATGTCTTCATCATCAAGGCTCTCATTTTTCTCAATAGCAGTAATGGCTAATTTTTGTCTCCAATCTTCGATTTGCTTTAAGAAATAGTCGTCAAAAGTTTGCCCTTTTCGCTCGTAAATGGAGAACAGGTCATCCAACCGACCGGAATTGGCTGCATTAAAAGAAATTAGTTGCTGTATTTCGTCAAGGGCATCAACATATTCTTCAAAGTTCAAAATCCTGATACGGGCTACTTGTTCTTCCTCATAAACATCTGGTTTATACCTACAATCATAGATAATTAGGTGTTCAAAATTGGTTAGAATCGAAATACCAATATTAGCGTTCCAGCCATATCTTCTCGTTTGAAAAGCAGCTTTGGCAGATTTTAAGATGTTAACCGAAGGCTTTTTGACTTCAACAAACAGTTTCCTTGTACCGTTGATGCGCAAAGTATAGTCAGGATTCTTTTTGGTGGTTTCATCTTCCACCTCAATATACTCTTCCTGAATAACATCTCTCAAAAATTGCGTTTTTCCTTTATTATTATCCACATCCCATCCAAGGCACTTCAAAAGCGGATCAATAAAGTCGTTACGCAATTGCGTTTCATTGTAAGTTGTTTTAAGGCAACTTACTCTGTCCGAACGATATTTCTCTACAAGGTCTTGAATGGTCATTGCTTGTCAAAATCTAATTTGCCTTGCTGATGTCTTTTGGTTTTTAAATACTTGATTTTCTCTTCCGCCACTTTAAGAATTTCACTTGGGTTTTTCTCCTGCATTAAATCATAGGCTACTTTGTCGCTGAGCAAAATCAATCCAAGTGTTTCTGCATCTTCTTTGAATAGTTCTGCTAAAACAGGGATCATATCTTTGTTTGCAGACCGTTCTCCTCTTTCAATCTTGCTAAGTGTGGACGGGTCTATGTCAAGTACTGCAGCAACTTTTCTTAAAGGAAGACCATTTTCTTCCCTTAACTTCCTAATGTGTTCTCCGAAGGATTCCCTAATAGTCATTTCCTTATTTTTCTTGAAAATGCAATCTGGACAATTTATGTCAAAAATACAATTTTTTATTGAATCTCTGTCCTTGCGGGAGGGAAAAATTGGCTCTTTGGCAAGCTGGGGTTTGTGTGTTTGCCTGAGCGGCTTGCCACTCCCGAAAAATCGGGACAAGTTGTGCTAAATGAGCGCTCTAAACCTGTTGCAATTCCCCCTGTTGCTCAACCATCCGCTTCAGAAAGTATGCAATGGGAGATTGGGCAGTTGCCGGAACTGCTTCTTCCAGCATTTGATGGGATTTTTGACTGTACTCCTCTGCTTGTTTCCAGTTCATTTCGGTAATATAAAGGTTGGATTTAATCATGGCGGCAATCGTTTTGCCTATAGGATTGCCTGTTTTTCCCGATAGTCTGGAGACTGCTTTGTAACATCCACACGCTTTCTCAATCTGTCTTGTTTGTAAAAAATAATAGGAAAACCAGGGATAGAGTTCCAAAATACAGGCTGCACAGGCATCCGATTTGGCCAATAACTTTTCAGTGCTTTCAATTAATTTCCCTGCCTGTTCCAGATCACCTGCTTCCAGACGGTTCCAGATTCCAACAGCGTAAAGCCGCCGCAAGCAATGATCGCCTAAGCCAGCCTGCATGGCATAAACAAAGCCGTCTTGCACGATCTGCCATCCAAGCCCTTTGTCCCCCGTTAAGGTATGAAGCACACTTTTACGGGCCAATGAATACGCCATACCTGCAGGAGAACCTACCCTTTCATAAAGCTCAAGGCTTGAAGATAGTTTTTCTATAGCATGACAGTGATTGCCACGCAAAGGGTTCATTGTGTCTAATGCGTGGTGAGGAACAGGAACGCAAAGCAAATCTCCAACCTGCGAAGCCTGACCAGCTACATGCTCCATTAAGGGTCGTGCCTTTTGTATAGGCTGACCTCCGGAGACATGATATTCTCCCAGACAATGGTGTAAATCGGTTGCGACAACAATTTCCGGGGACCACCCATGAATTGAAGTTCCATCTCATATTTTAAGCCTTCTTCCCAGCGCCCGAGCGGAAGGCAGGTCATTGCCAGAATTTCGCAAGCCTGTGAAGCCTCAGCCTTGGCCTCTGTCTTTTTTGCCCGCCTTAGTGCTTTTTGTGCCAACTCATAAGCTTCCTCCAGACGGTTCAGGTGCCACAAGTAAAGTGCTTTGGTAAGGAACAGGCGAGCCTGGAGTCGGGGATTGCCACCTGCAAGCTCAAACGCTTTCATCAGGTGTTTTTTGGAGCGGTCATTTTCCGTTAGGGAGATAGCGGCCACAGCCATTTTCCTGTGCAGCTCCATCAGGTACAGATTATTCAAAGATGTATCTTGAGTGAGGGATATGGCTTTCTCATAAGCACCATAGCTCTTCTCAAGTTGACCACAGGCGCGATAGACATCACCAATACGTTCAAGAATTTCACGCTTCAGATTCATGGCCGGATTGCCTTTCTCTCTCTTGAGGACATCGCAAGCTTCCCTGTAACGCTGGAGTGCATCTTCATGTGCATATACATTTTCAGCACGTTTGCCAGCTTTTTTCAAATAGTTTGCAGCCTCAAGCATGTCCCTAGCCCCCAGATAATGCCAGGCAATCAGTTCCACCGGGGCTTCATCTGGATCTGCTGAAAGTTCCAAAATCCGGCCAGCTACCTGCTTATGCAGAATCTGCCGGCGGGCTTCAGAGATAGACAAATAGATTGTTTCCTGGACAAGGGCATGGCGAAAGCAGTAATCGAGGCCATGTTCTTCAAGTAACCGGGCACGGATAACCTCCTGAAGCGCATTAAAGAGCCCATCTTCTGCATTCCTGTTTCCGCTGTTCCATATCGACGCCAAAAGTTCATAGGGTACCTGCCGCCCGATAACGGCTGCAATGTACAACAGGTGATGAGCAGGGGGTGACAGTTTTTCCAGCTTCTGTTCAACCATTTGGAAAATAGACGTTGGAATATTTTCCCAAACCGGAGAGGAAGGCATTATCCCGGCATCTTGACGCTGTTTTGGCGGAGAGGCGGTTCTATCTTCAGAGTAATGCCGTAGCAGTTCAAGTGCATACAACGGATTTCCCTCTGCGAGGTGATAAATATGGTTGGCCGTATCCGTTCCTATAATGGCATTTTCTTCAGTATGCAGATGGAGCAGGGTTACATGTTCTTCATACGTCAACGGAGCAAGCGCGAGTACTCCCACGAAATGATCCTGTAGATCGAAAACAAACCCTGGTAATGGGTCACCTACTTCCTTTCGTAAAGTTGCGACAAAAAGGATGGGCAACTGGCCCCGATACTGAATCAAATACGATATCAATTCTTTGCTACCCTGGTCTGCAGCGTGAAGATCTTCCAGTATGATGACAGCAGGTCCTTCTAAAGTGAGTTTGATGAAAAACCGATAGACCTGGGCAAAGAGATATCCTTTTGCAGCCAGCTTGTCTGCATAAGGCAAGGACTGGCCTTTGCCGGAAAAACCGGGTATAAGATGTCCCAGTTCAACAGGTAGCATATTTTCCATCTCAGGTTGTTTGTTCAGGATATCAATGAACAATTCAATGAACGGTCCGTACACCATATTCCCCGTACCGGCATTGGTACGCCCTAAAAAGAAAGGCAGGTGCTTTTTACGGGCCCGCTGGATGAGCTCCTGGACCAACCGTGTTTTCCCAGTTCCTGCTTCGCCATTTATAAATAAGCCACCACCAAATAGTCCATTGCTTAGGTTTTCAAGTCGTTGGTCGATCATAGCACACTCTTCGGCACGACCAATAATAGGTGTTGCGGGGCCGGAAACGGGAGCTCGATGAGCATGTGGTTCTACCTTATCCCGGAGTTTTCCTTCCACTACATCATCCAGGGTCTTCTTGGTCCCGGGCGACGGGCTCATGCCAAGTTCACCCCGAAGGATCTCCCTACAAACATCATATTGAGGTAAGGACATCAAGATAAAGTTGGCGATAATGTTCACGGGGAAATGAAGCCCACTCCATATAGCGGTCCATGGGCAGAAATTCTCCGGCATAAATCGATAAAGCACTTTCCAGTTCATTTAACAAAAAACATGCTCACTGACAATCCAGGGGCAAGTTTAAACTCAATGAATCCTAACCAATGAGAAATAATAGAGCACATTTTGTTGGTGTATCCAGTATGGATCCGTTATGGGCCATTGAGTAATCTGCATTTTTGCTGACCCATGCAAAGCACCGGACTCTTTGATCAACTCAAATAATTCATTTGATGGGAGTGGAGTTTTTTGTCAAACCCTTCAGGGGAGAGTAAAACAATTGACCCAATTGAAAAATTTCACTATCTTGGAGCTTGATAATTAAAACCTATGGATTTAGATTCTAGTACCCTCGTATATATCGTTGCCATCATCATCTATTTCCTGTACACCACTTTCTTCAGGAAAAAAGAACCCCAGGTAGGATCAGAAGAAGAGGCTGACCAGCCAGAGACCGAACCCAGGAAAACCGTTTCTTTTGAGGATTTATTAAAAGATATTAGAAATGAGCAGAAGGAGAGGGAACGGGAATTGGAAGTTGGAGGACAAGAGGAAACAGAAAATGACACTCCCGAGCCTCTCCCCAATGTGACCTTTGACGAACCGGAGAAATACCAAAAGCCGCAGTATACCTCTTATGGAGAGAGCCAGGGAAGTATAAGAAAGTATGAAACCCAACCTTTGGTAAAGTTGGACGATCAGGTGGATTTGGAAGCTGATGAGAAAATCTTGAGAGAAGTGGAAGATGTTGCAGAGGATTATTCGCAGTCCAATAAATATGCTGCTTTATTGAAAAATCCAAATACCGTACGGGAAGCCATAGTTGTATCCGAAATCCTGCAACGCAAACATTTTTAACCATTATGAACAGAGCAAAAGAATTCCCTACTTTTCATAAACTTCAATTCTCATCCATTGGTCTTTGGAAGAGCTGGTGATTTCATACCCTTCTTTTTTAATCCACTCTTCTGCCTTGTCAAGGAATTCCTGCTCCTTTACGTAGGCATGCCGGTAATAATTATAGACAAAAAGGGTGAACTTATGCGGCGGTGTTTCCTTAAGACCATCCAGGTGGTATAGGGATTGAAGCGGGGCTTGTATATTGGGCTGGTTTAGCAAAACATCTTTACTTTGCACAATAAACTCATGGGTCAATAGTGGAGATGCCTCAGACGAATTTTTGACCAAAGATTGAAAAGTCTTCAGAAAGTGAGGGTAATTTTTAAGTTGATGTTGATGATAAACAGCAATAGTTACCGTTAGGATAAGGGAAATGGTCATTGCCCAGTACTTTAGTTTTTCCTTTCTTAATAAAATGAACCCTGCAAAAAGGAAATGAAATGCGCCGATTTTCCAATCCAGCAAAGCAAAGGCATAAAATCCTCCAACCATAAGCAGGAAAGTGATAAACCTTTTCCACCATTGATCATGCAGCCAATATTTTGCGCCTAAGGCAATATTAACAGAAAGTGGTCCCACCATTATAATGAAATGCCTGGGGTTCAGGGGAATAGGGTTATAAAATTCCAGAGAGGTAGTCATCAACCAAAAGCCTATAAGGAGACAAATAGAACAAAGTGCAAACTCCAGGTTTGGCTTTCCTTTGCTTTTGAGTCCATAAAAGATCCCTGGAATTGCCATAACCAGCCATAGCCAATAGGTCCGTTCTATAAAAGCAAAAAAGGGCAAATAGGTGATCCTTTTCAGGATAATTATCCAGCCTTTGTCATGATAGGAAAATCCAGAAATATAATGGCCTCTATGGATACTTTTGAACTGAAAAAGCATATCGCCGAACTTCAATTGGTAATAGCCTAAATAAAGGATGATCAGCAGCAATGCGAATAGGGCAAAGTAATAATAGAAGGCCAAAGATTTTGTCCATTTTAGGTCAATAAAAAGCAACAAGAGGGGGAATGGAAACAGTAGAACCATCGTTTCCTTTGTGCAAAATCCCACCACAAAGGCCATGCTCATTACCAAAGCAGCTAAAATGGGTTGCTTGTCCCGGAAAAGGGCCGATACGGGAATTAAGACGACCCAAAAGATCAAAAATGTATCCGGATAAACTTTGGGAAGAAAATGCAATAAATAAATATGACTGATAAAGAAGATCATCACCCATTTTCTCAGGTTGGCAGAAGGCGTTATTTTCCATAGTACAAATAGCGTGGCTAAATAAAAGAGTAAGGAAGCTATGCTGGCATTGCGGTCATGAAACCCGAATAGATGGGTAAATAATCCCGGGAACAAATAGGTGCCCCATCTGGAACTAAAATGATCTTCATAAATAACGGGAGTAAGATTCCAAAGCTGATCGCCCAATTTCAGGTAAGCAACCTCATCGCTGAAAGTAATGCCATCATAACCAAAAAGCCAGTAGATTATCAAAAACAAGGCCCCAAATAGGAGGGGCGGTATACCCTTTTTTCCTCCTAAGCTGATAAAGGAAAGCAGATTTCCATTCATGGTGTGTTGTTTTCCCGGAAAGCAAATTAATGAAAAAACAGACAAAACCAGAAAAAAATAAATTTTGCCAACAGATGTCAAATATTTTAAAACAGATGGGCTTGATCTATAAAATAGGGACAAGTCTATCATTTCCTCAGTTCAGTCCCTTATCCTCCCTCCAACAAATTAAACTGTATTGCTTGTCCGGGCCTTTTTTGTGACAGAAGGGAAACGGCTTTGTCAGTGAGCTGGAGAATTCTCGGATACCCCCCGGTGACCTGCGCATCCCGCATCAGGATGATCAGCCTTCCGGAAGGGGTAAGTTGAACAGTTCCCGGATAAACAGGTGCTGTGAGGATTTCTTTCAGATTATTGGGGAGATGTTCCTCTAATTGTATGCCCATTCTGTCTTGCAAAGTGGAAATGGTGAATTTGTTTTGGAAGAGCTTATCGTATATTTCTTCTCTTAGATTATTGATTTCAGGCCCAGGGTAAACCTCCAAATATTTACCATCCCTGGTCCAATCCACAAATTTTAGGTGAGCATGAGCGGAAGTTCCGGTAAATGTAGAAGAGGGATAAAAGAGGATATTGCCCTGCTTCAAGTGACTTTGAGAAGTTATTCCTTTGTAAAAACTTCGGCTATTTAGGATAACTTCTGACATAAAGCCTTCTTTAATAGCCAAATACACCCTTTGGCCGCTTTGGAATTGGCTGATTTTCAGGCAATCCCCTGCCTGGATAGGGATGATCCGGTTTAATGTTTGTGGTTGACCATTAATTGAAATTGGGGCCTCTGCTCCACATAATACGATTAAGGTGGGTTGGTCAAAAAAAAGGGTTGCTCCCATCATGGTCATTTCCAAGCAGGCAGCATCAGGTTGGTTTTTGAGTAGGTGATTGGCCAAATTAAAGGAAATAAGGTCCATAGCCCCGGATACAGGCACCCCCAAATGTGCATAACCATACCTGCCCAAATCCTGCACCGAGGTATAAAACCCAGGCTTAATGACCGTAATTTTGCCCATGAATGGTTTCATTTTTTAGAACATACCTGCTTGCCGCGTCTTGATCCTGTATAAAATAAAAGAGATCTTTATCAATTTTTTCAAATTGTATTTCATCTCCCGGCTGGGCGAGGACAAGATCTTTTGAATGAAGATTAAAAATATTCACTGGGGTTTTGCCAATTATCGACCATCCTCCCGGACTATCCATGGGATAAATCCCCGTTTGCCTGCCTCCAATGGCCAAGGAACCTTTTTTTACTTTGCGGTCAGGCATGTTTTTCCTAGGGGTGTAGAGCTCTTCCGCTAAACCTCCCAGGTACATGAAGCCTGGCATAAAGCCGTAAAAATAAAGCAGGTAAATTGTGCTGCTGTGAAGATCAATAATTTCTTCAATGTTAAGCTTAGTGGTTTTGGCCATGATCGACAGGTCTTTTCCAAATTCTAAATCATAGCAAATGGGAATGTGCCACCTTTTTCTTGCCGGTAAAATAGAAAAACCGGTGGAGGTACGTACTTCCTCAATTTCCGAAAGAACGAGGGGGAAATTGATAGCTGAATTGAAATGGAGACTTAAACAATGGTATCCCATTGTCATATCCCTTAAATCGGGGCCCCAGATGGTTTGTAAACCTTTTTTCAATCTAATAATATCCAATAATATTCCCTCACATATATCAGCTGGCCAACATACCTCCAGAATAAAGGGGGATATATAGCGGTATTTTATAGGATAGTCCATCATCGGATAAAATAACCTTCTCGTTTAAGCTTTTTATAAATGGTGGCGGCAAGTGATACGGCTTCGGGATTGTCTCCATGGACACAAAGGGTATCTGCACGGATAGCGACCAATTCCCCGGAGATGGTTTTGACCTTGCCTTCCTTCAATATTCTTTCTACGTGTTCCAGGACCTTTTGATGATCCAATAGCACAGCATAGGGAAATCTTCGGCTGACCAAAGAAAGATCTGCATTATAATTTCTATCTGCAAATACTTCATATTTTATTTGAAGTCCTTCTTTTAAGGCAATTTGGGAAAGAACCGATGGATAAGGAGCATATAAAGTATATTGCATAAAATATTTTTTCATCATGTCAACAATTAATCGGGCAGCTTCCGCTTCCTGGGCTGCCTGATTGTACAGGGCCCCATGGAGTTTTATATGATGAAGTTTCAGGCCGAAGTGGTGAGCAATATTTTCCAATGTCCTGATTTGATGGATCAGGCTTTCTGTCAGATCGGGAAGGGACATAGGAATAATTTTTCTGCCGAAATTTTGAGGGTCAGGGTAGGAGGGATGGGCTCCAATTTTCACCTGGTGGGCCGTGGCCAGGAGTACTGTTTTCCTCATGGTGGTCAGATCTCCTGCATGGCCACCGCAGGCGATATTACAACTGCTGATAAAAGGCATAATGGCAGCGTCATTGCCACTGCCTTCCCCTAAGTCACAGTTGAAATCAATTGTTTTCATGGTGTATTGGATTGGTTTTTTAATCCACATGAAATCATACTATTAGGAGGATTTCTTTATTTCTTCCCAGGTCCAAGGATCTTTTCTATGGGCGTATTCCTCTCGTATTTTTTTGACCTGTTCAGGTTTAATGATTACCCAATTCAGGTAATTTTGTGGCATAACGGGAAAGCTTCTCATACCAAGATCAAAGCGGACATAATTCAGTACTGAGGCAATCCATTCATCATCATTGTCACCCATAGGCGGCATAATTTCAGCATACGTCTCCCCATCCACGGGTCCTTGTAATCCATGAAGCATAATTTTAATTAACCCTTCTTTATTCTCAATTAATTTGAACTTGCCGATTAAAGGCGGAGCTATATTAGTAGGAAGCCCTTCCCCTTCTGGACCATGGCAGGCAGCGCAAAGTGATTTGAAGATGTTGGATCCTTTTATTACCATTTCCCGGTCATTTTCCTTGAGAGCAATTAATTTTGCCCCATGCTTTTTTGCTTCCTCCTTCTTTTCCAGGCTTCTTTGAATACCTGCTAAAAACTGATTCTTTGAATGTTTTGTTGTGATATCCTTTGAGATTGTTCTAGCTATTTCACTTTGGCTATGCTGGAGAGAGAGTACGATTTGTGCGCGCACATCATAACTCTCGTCCTCTTTTATTGATTCCAGTTTTTCAATTATCTTGATATCATTGTCCTTAAGATACCGCTCACTGATCCAAATCGCTGCTTTTCTCACCTGAGGATCTTTATCTTCCATGGCTCTTGTCAGAATTTCCTTGTTTATCTCCTCAAGTCCTTCAAGCGTCCACAAGGCATGCAGCCTGGCCAAAGGTGAGGGTGCCTCAGACAGAGGCCCTTGTTCTCCAAAAACTATTTTCCTTAATCCCGCTATTATTGATTTGTCCTTTCGTACAATAATTTCCTTTTGTGCATTATCTCTCCACCAACCGTTAGGATGGTCCAAATATGTTACCAGTTTGCTTGTAGGTTCATCGAGCATCTTAGGCATTGGCCCTGGCTGCATATCTTCGTGCACTAAGCGGTAAATACGGCCATTTTTGACGTTTTTGTCCAATCCCTTACCCATGATCTGTGAAAAGAGAAAACTGCCCGGTTGGGCCCAGGTGGATTCCTGGATGATCCCCCTGTACATATCTACTATATAGAGACACCCATCTGGGCCTGTGTAGGTGTTTATAGGCCTGAAGTTAAAATCAGTAGAAGAAATAAATTCCTCTTGGTGATAGGCATTTTTTAGCATGGTTAAACCATCCTTTTGGCTTACCTTTGCTCGCCGGATAAGTCTGCCAACAGGCTCGGCAACTATATAATCCCCAACCATAGATTGGGGAAGGCGATCGCCCCTGTAAATAGACTGGCCAGCTACAGCGGTGAAATTTATCAAGGTGCTATCCTCCCGTAAAGTCCCTGGTCCCGCCCCCACATCAGGTGTTTTGGTAATAGGCCATACTTGGTTAAAGGTAGAATCATATGCCTCTTCCAAATCAAGTTGTCCGTAGACAGGGTTGATCTGAAATCCTGTCGCCGCCATGCCTGCAGCCGCCCGGCTAAAAAATAGGCGACCATAATTGTCGTGGGTCAAGCCCCATTGTCCATTGGAGCCGCTTACCAGTGAGTCTACTTCTAGCATCCCATTTTTATATTTAAAACGTACGGGATCTATGGTCACATAGATCCAGTTATCCAAATTCCAGTTTAGGCCACTCCGTTGATGTTCTACATTACCAAATGCTTTTTTATCTGTTTGGAAGACGGCTCTTTTATGATCAGCTTTCCCGTCACCATTGCTGTCACTATAGGCATAAATGTTAAAGGAATGGGTTTCATTTACCAACAATTCATTGCCCACGCATAAAATCATACGAGGAAGGGTCAAGCTGTCCAGGAATACTGAAGCTTTATCCATTTTGCCGTCGCTGTCAGTATCTTCCAAGAGCATAATCCGGCTGCTTGCCTCATTTTGGCCTTCGGCGTCAACGGATTGCATATAGGTTTCCAGTTGAGCCACATACATGCGGCCATTTCCATCCCAGGCAATAGCTACCGGTTCTGAAATCATAGGCTCGCTGGCCACCACTTCAAGTCGATAACCTTTGGGTAAACGGAACGAGTGAAGGCTTTCCTGGGGAGATAAAGGAACTATGGTAGGGTTTCCACTTACCACCCTCGGCGAGGAAAAACCAATTTCTTCTTTTTCCTGTGAAATACTTGCGGATTCCCATTTTTTTGGTTCGTTGCAGGCTATTGTAAAACAACAAAAAATTGCGAAAATTGTACCTACCTTTAAATTTTTCTTCATAACATCTATAAAAATTCAGTTTATAGTACTGGAAGATTAAATTTAGACCTTTTTTTCTAAAAAGCACCCGCTTGATCATCAAAGGTTTCATCAAATGGCGGATTTTTATGGCCATCCATTATCATTCCTAGCCTGCAATCTTAGGGATTGAATCTTCAACAGGTTATTTTGCAAAAAAAAAGAGAAGTGATGGAAAATTACCTTTTGATACTGGTTTTATCAGCAGCCAATATTCTTTTGCTGATTCTTGTCCTGGTACGCCTGTCCGGAAAAGAAAAGAACCGCAAAGAACTGGACAGTTATATGGAAGGATTAAAAGAGGATTTTAACCGGCAGATGTTCGATAACCGTCGTGAAATCAATCAGACTGTCAATGAACAGTTCCGGATGGTGTTCGATACTTTGAGGGCTACTTCCAAAGACCAGAACGAGACCCTGAAAGATTTTGGGCAACTGTTCAGGGAAAATGTGAGGGAGTTTAATGAGTTGCAAAGGAAAAAATTCAGCGAATTGAGTCTGAGGCAAGAACGGATGCTCTTGTCTACGGAAGAAAGGTTGGATAAGATGCGGGAAACTGTGGATGAAAAATTACAGAAAACGCTGGAATCCAGAATAGGAAAATCCTTCGAAGCCGTGTCCCACCAATTGTTGGCGGTCCAAAAAGGATTGGGGGAAATGCAGTCCCTGGCCACTGGGGTGGGGGATTTGAAAAGGGTCCTGAGCAATGTCAAGAGCAGGGGTGTCTTGGGGGAATACCAATTGGCGGCTATCCTGGAAAATATACTGGCCCCTGATCAATATGAATCCAATGTTGCCCTCAAAAGTGCCGGCAGTGAGCGGGTGGAATTTGTGGTCAAATTACCGGGAAATAATGCTGGAGAACCTGTTTATTTGCCCATAGATGCCAAATTCCCCCAAGATGCTTATAACCGGTTACTGGATGCCTATGATGTGGGGGACAAAATTGTCATTGCCAGCTGCAAAGTGGAATTGTTCAAGGCGATCAGAAAATCGGCACAGGATATCTGTCAAAAATATATCAATCCGCCAAACACCACTGATTTTGCCTTAATGTTTTTGCCTATGGAAAGCCTCTATGCAGAAGTGGTCCGCGATCCGGCGCTGTCCCAAATGTTGCAAAAAGAATATAAAGTGGTGGTAACAGGCCCCACTACCCTGGCCGCCATGCTGAACAGCCTTCAGATGGGTTTTAAAACGCTTGCTATTCAAAAACGAAGTGGCGAGGTTTGGAAAGTGTTGGGAGCGGTGAAAACGGAATTTGGCAAATTCGGCGACCTCATACAAAAGGCCCAGAAAAAGTTGAATGAGGCTAACACTGACCTGGACCACCTGGCCGGTACCAGAACAAGGGTTATCCAAAGAAAGCTCAAGGAGGTAGAAGAATTGCCAGAAGAAGAAACCACATTAATAGAATAATTTACGATACAACTTTTAGCCATCTTCATCGTTTTTACTACAAAAAAAGGAGTATAAAATGAAAAATGGTTTTTATTTCGGTTTTATTTTCTTGATTGCTTTATTAGGGGCTTGTAGCCCTGTCAGGGTATTTCTGGAAAAAGATGAAGTATCTGCAGTCAAGGATTATAAAACCTTTATGGTCATCAGCGAATATCCGGGCAAAAATGCCTATGGTTCGCCCGAATTGGAAGAAAGCTTGCAAAGGCAGCTGATCGAAGTGATGGAGGAAAAAGGTTATGAACTGGATATCAATGATCCGGATCTAATCGTCCGCTACAATACTATTTTGAGTCAAAATCAAAAGGAAATTAACACCATGGCCCATAATCCCTGGGGATGGGGCATGTACAATCCTTGGATGTGGAGGACACCTTACTCCTATAGGTCCGGATCCGGTGGGTATCAAACGGAAAAATACAACCTGGGCGAGGTAGTCCTGGATTTTATCGATACCCAAAAGGACGAGGCTATCTTAAGGATCAGTGCGGTAGGAGAGGTCACGAAGGAGAAACAAAAGACCAAAAACATACGGGTTTCGGTTGACAGGATCATTAAGGAATTTTCCAAGCAGATCAATGGTTGACGGTAAATGCTTTTATTGAATATTGGTAGGATCAGGGGTTGTAGTTGAATTCATCAACAGTTCCTGATCTTCCTTTTAAAGCCCTATAGTTCTGGCCTCCAATTTATATCGGATCAAATAAATAATTACACATACCTTTTATCATTTCTCCTTCAGGAGAAACAGGAATGAGGTAACCAAAAACCAAATATGTAATTATTGATTGTACTTTTTACAAAAATTATCCTTTCTCCCAGATCCCCTTCGGTACAATTTCCAATACATGACCGAAAGGATCTTCAAAATAAATGCTTTCCAATCCATCCTTCCATTCCTGTGTGTGGGTGATCTTAATGCCGCTTTGTACCAGTTCCTGTTTTATGGCCGGGTAATCGGCTTTTTCTACCTCAAAGGCTATATGTTGCTTTCCTTCGGCATAGTGAGGGGGGAGCACAGGTTCATTTTTGGTGATTTCAGGAAGGAAGCAGAGCAGGACCGAGGATCCGCATCTGAAAAAGATATGCCTGTCCTTTACTTTTGAAATCAGGGGGAATTCCAACAGGCCATGATAGAATTCTTCCGCCTGGTCCAGGTCGGAAATATAAAGGCAGGTTTCTTTGATCTGGGTGAAGTTCATGCCCTAATTTAATGAATTTGTCCAACACTTGTAAAAAATGGAGCCATGGAAAAATGGAATACTTTTGCCCTGCTGAACAGCAGTGAAGCATCTTTCCACTAATTGTATGTAATACTCAGGTGATAAACCGGAATCTGTTCTTTTAATCTTTGTTTTCAATTTATTTTATTTCTTCATGTTTTCTTCATCTTCATGTATTTATTTTACAGCATCATTTAAAATTAAAATATTATGAAAACGAACAAAACAAAATGGTTCAGATTTTTAACCTTATTTTTAGTATCTTCAGTAGGTACTTTTACGGCATGTAACAACGATGAAGACATGGGCGGAGACGGGCAAATAAGTATGCAGGTTACCGATGCACCCATTGATGCAGAAGGAGTTACCGGTGTTTATATTACTTTTACGGGTATTGAGTATCAAAAGGACGGAGGCTCCTGGGAAATTTTTGAGGAATTTGAAGGACCGGTTACCATCAATCTGTTGGAATTGCAAAATGGTAAAACAGCATTGTTGGGAGATTTTAATGCCGGAGCAGGAAATTACACCGGCTTTAGATTTCTATTGGATGCAGAATCCCAAGGCAACACTTCCTCAACTTCAGGTTGCTATATGACTTTTGAGGATGGGACAGAAAAACCTTTGTTTGTACCCAGCGGAGACCAGACCGGCTACAAAGCCATCGCTGATTTCTCAGTACCTGTAAACGGGACCGTTGAAGTTACTGCGGATTTTGACCTCAGAAAATCTGTGGCCAAAGCAGGAGCAACCGGAATGTATTTACTTAAACCCACCATCAGAACCATTGTAAACAATGAGTCCGGTGAAATAAAAGGAAATATTTCCAACACGGAGGAGGGGAAAAACTATGTGGTTTTTGCTTATGAAGAAGGGACTTACACCGAGGAGGAGGCTTCTGAGCCAACTAAGGAAGCTCCAAGGTTCCCTAATGCCATTACAAGTACCGGTGCTAAGGCAAGTGGGGAGTTTGTAGTGGCTTTTTTGGCACCCAAGGCTCACGAACTGATTTTCGTAGAGTTTGATGCGGAAGGCAACCCTACTGTGGTAAAAACAAAATCCAATATTAAAGTTGAAAGTAAAAAATCCGTTGAAGTGGATGTTGCAATTGAACTGGGTATTTCCTTATAATTTAAATACCACTGCTTGATTTTTACTTGTGGTATTAATGGCTGCCTCTTTTGGCAGCCATTTCTTTACTAAAGAAGCCTTTTTCCTCCATCAAGCCTTCACTTGCCTGTATGATATTTACACCAGGTCAAAAAAATCAATTATGAAAAAATTAAATTTAATAACCGCCCTCCTCTTAATGGTCGGCGTTGCATTTGCCCAATCTAGAGAAAAAAAAGAAGTTAAAATTCCAATTGTCGAACAGGAAGTTCCTGAAGAAGCAAGTAAAGGGGGAGAGATCAGTAAGATGGCTACAACGCAGGATGGTGGTACGAAAAAAGGGATCAGCATTAGCAGTGCTGCCAGAAAAAGCTCGCTCATGAATGGCAGGGCTGTTAAAGGTGGGGAAATGGCTGAAAAAGGAGAGGGTAAATCCCAAAATGCCCAAACAATGAAAGGGATTCCGCCAGAAAATCCTGCTCAACGGGGAAGACCGGCAATAGTAGTTCCTCCTGCCAAGCCTACACCTCCCGTAGTGAGGCCAAATGGCCCTGCACGAAA
This sequence comes from Anditalea sp., assembly GCA_040905145.1. Classification (GTDB taxonomy): domain Bacteria; phylum Bacteroidota; class Bacteroidia; order Cytophagales; family Cyclobacteriaceae; genus DATGMS01. Next base: position 54,004 of record JBBDSC010000188.1, on the reverse strand, counting down.
CACACCCAAGCCTCCAGCAGGCCCGCCTAGCGGAATACCTAGAGGGGGAATATAACACAGTTATATATGTATTAAATTATTAAATGCTTTTAATACCTTACATAGTCCTATTTATACAATTTTAATGGACCAAAAACATAAAAGAACAACATATGAAAAATTTTCTACCCTATTGGATCTGCATGATGTTCTGTCTTTCAACTTCAGGGGAAATGTTAGCGCAGGAACCTGATTCATTGATAAAAGAACCGAAAAAAGAGGTCTATGATTTTATTATCCTCAGCGGAAAAATTCATAATACCTTTACTTTTCTGGGGAGGGATTTTGGCCAGGCCATTCCTTTTGTTTCTACGGATGTCATGTATTATTTTAATAGCGGATGGTTTATTAATTCCTCAGGTTTCAAGTTTTTAGATACTGAATTGCCACTCCAGTCTTCACTTTCGGTAGGATACCAAAGGGAAATATCCTCCTATACCAATATTAACTTCAGTTATTCCCAGTTTCTGGTTTCAGGTAATAGTTCGGTAGCAGGAATCCAAAATCTGGGTTTCCTGCAAAGTACTTTTGGATGGGATTGGAATTACATGTACTCAACAATTCAGGCCCAGTTTTTATTTTCTGAAAATCCGGATTTTTTCTTTGTTTCCCAACATTCCAGGTATTTTCAGTTCGACCAAAAATTATTTAACAAAATCACCGTTTCTTTTGAGCCTAAATTCTCCCTGACAGCTGGCACCAGCAGGTATTATTTGTTGGGGGAATTTCCTGAAAGGGAGGATACTGCCAGTAAGGAAATGGAAAAGATACAGCTTCTGAACTGGGATTTCTCTTTACCGGTCAGTTTTGGTTTGAGAAGTTTGGATCTGGAGATTTTCACCAAATATGTGTCGCCATTAAACGTTCCGGAATTCGATTCCTCAAGTAGCAGATTTGTTTATGGACTTCAGTTGAATTACTTTGTCCCCGTTAAAAGAAAAAAATGAGAGTATTGATTGTAGAGGATGAGAAGCCACTTGCCAAAGAAATAGTTTTCTTCCTTAAAGAAAATGAATGGGTTTGCGATTGGGCGGCTAACTTTTTGGAAGCATCTGAAAATATAGCGGTAAATCCCTATGATTTTATCTTGTTGGATTTGGGGCTTCCCGATGGGAATGGAATGGATCTTCTGGATGAAATCAATGATCATCAGAAAAATTCTTTAGTCATCATTTTGACAGCCAGATCTGAAGTGAGTGATAAAATAGAAGCCCTTGAGAAAGGCGCAGATGATTACCTGCCAAAGCCTTTCTCCTTGTTAGAACTGCAAGCCCGCATGCAGGCCATTTTGAGAAGAAAAAGCGGCTGGAACAATGAACAAATGGTTGTTGGGGAGTTTACCCTGGATACTCACAATTCCGTTGTCATCCACAAAGGGGAAAGGGTACATTTAACGAAAAAAGAGTTCAGACTTCTTTACTTCCTATTGGTTCACAAAAACAGGGTAATCAATCGGTTTCAGCTTGCGGAGCACCTTTGGGGTGACCATGTAGAAGATGAATACCAATCAAATTTTATAAATGTCCACATCAAAAATATCCGCAAAAAACTGGGAGAATATGCCTCTGTAGATTGGCTTGAAACAATAAGAGGAATAGGTTATAGAATTCAATTATAATAAAATGTATTTATCCTCTAAAATGGTTTTGTTCAACCTTTTGGCCAAAGGGGTGATTCTATCGATGTTTTTTATTTCAGCCCCCTTTCTTTTCAATCATTTTGCATTGAAAAACACTGATCTCCAACTGGACGAAAAAAAAGAACAGGTATTGTCCATCATAAAGCGGGAAGGGATGTCCCAATTTTTCTCAGAAGAAGATACCTTAAGTGGATTTGGCAGTTATAATATTTTAAAGGAAGAATATATTTTATTGGAAAAGATCCAGGATCCTGAGCCATTGGATACCATTTACAATCGAGACCGGATTTTGGAAAATGAAAGAGTGCCTTATAGGGTCAGGGCTTATATGTTTTCATTTCAAGAGGATTATTTTTTGCTTGAAATAGGCAGGAGCCTCGGAACCATCAAAGATACGGAAAACATCATTTATAAAATCCTATTGGTAACCTTCTGGTTTTTTTTGATGATGACTTTTTTCCTGGACATCGCCTTTAATAAAAGGTTGATTGAGCCTTTTAGACAAATTATTCATCAGAAGTTATCTCAGATCGATGAACCCCAACAATTTCCTTATCAACCTGTCAAAACCTCCACAATAGATTTCCAGCTTTTGGATAGCTCCATAAGTGAGATGATGAAGCGGATTCAAAAGTCCTTTAACCAGGAAAGAGTTTTTATCTCACATGCCTCACACGAATTAAAAACACCTATTTCTGTCTTACAATCCCAAATTGAATCATTTTTCTCGGAGGAAAATTTAAGTGACAAAGATTTGGACAGGCTTATGGAAATGCAATCCACTGTTCAAAAGTTTAAAAAAACCGTTAATTCCCTTCTTTTACTCTCCAAAGTTAATAATGCCCAGTTTCTGAAAAGTGAAACCGTGGATATTGCGCTGATATTGGAGGATCTATTCGAAGAATGGGAATCTGTGGCAGAGGATAAATCCATTGATATTAGACTTTTAACCAGTGAATCATTTCAGCTTAAAGCCACTAATATTTCGTTGTGTACCATCATGCTGCAAAACGTTCTTATTAATGCGATCAAGTATACCCCTAGTGGAGGAAGCATAGAAATGAGCGGCACTCCTTGCAATCTAGGTTACAGGATCAGCATAAAAGATACCGGCCCTGGAATTTCCCCTGAGCTCATGGAACAGGTTAAAACCGGAATAGTCTTTTTAAAAGATGCCAAAGTCGACAGATCAGGTTTTGGACTTCAGATCATTTTTAAAATCGCTCTGTATTTAGGGATAGAAATCGAAATGGATTCGGGTGAGCATGGTACTGAATTTAATTTCTGTTTCCACGAATAACAATCAAGAAATATCTGAAATTTGGATATTGCTTTCTCTAATATTTTAATAGTTAAGCTTTAACAGGGGCAATACAATCGCCAGGCTCCTGCGTCCTCGTTTTAAAAAGAGGATGATTGGGGGGCTTAATGGCTCATCGGCCGTTTACATGACTAATTCCGTTTTGATATCTGTCTTCTTCTCACTTTATTCTTATTGATGGTTATTCCACCATTCCATTATTCCAATTCCTCTTTGTTTCCGGATCAGCTGTATGGGTAATCAGTTGCTTTCCAGATAAAAGGATTTCAACAAATAACTTAGCTGTTCAAATTCTATTAAAAAAGCATCATGACCATAAATAGAGGTGATTTCACGGTAGGTGCCCTTGGATACGTGTTTACTGATAAATTGGGATTCTGCTGTAGTAAATAAAACATCCGTGTCCACTCCTATGGCCAACACTTTTGATTGGATCTGGGAGAGGGCTTTTTCTACTCCCCCACGGCCCCTGCCGAGGTTGTGACTATCCATGGCTTTGGATAGAATCCAGTAGGAAAGGGCATTAAACCGATTGGCCAATTTCAGGCCCTGATACCTCAAATAAGAACTGATCTTATAATTGTCCCGATTTTCACCAGTGTCATTTTGACTTTGCAGGAAGGTCTCATGGTGCCTGTAGCTGAGCATCCCAATGGCCCTGGCTGTTTCCAATCCTTTTTTACCGGCGTCCGGCTGGTTTAATCCCCAGGTGCAGTCGGATTCAATGGCCATTCTTTGCGTTTCGTTAAAACCAATGATCCAGGGAGAGGCTTTTGCATTGGAAGCAAGGATAACCGCATGTTTTAACCTGCTTTCCAGGGCATAGGCCCATTCCAGAGCCACCTGCCCCCCCAGTGAGCCCCCGATGAGGGTATCAATCTTTTCTATACCCAAATGTTCCCGTAGATGATCAAAGACCATGGCCATATCTCTGGTGGTCAGATTGGGAAAATCATAGTAATAAGGTTTACCTGTTTTTGGATTTTCGCTCAAAGGTTGCGTGGAACCATAACAGGAGCCCAATAGATTCGCACAGACAATAAAGTGTTTGGTAGGGTCATAAAATTTATCATCTCCTACCAAACCACTCCACCACTCCTGGACATTGGCATCACCTGTCAAGGCATGTAAAACCCAAATGACGTTGTCTTTTTTGGGGGTAAGGTGACCTTGGGTGGTGTAGCTAATCTGGAATCCGGGAAGTGATTCTCCGGATTCCAGTATTAACTCCCCGTCATAACTGAAAACTTCTTGGGTCATATCAACTATAAGATACTGGGACTGCAGATTCATGATTTACTGTATTTGCTCAAAAGCAGCTGTTAGATCAGCTTTAATGTCATCTATATGTTCTATTCCCAATGAAAGGCGAAGCTGTGTGGGGTATACCCCGGCGGCGATTTGCTCTTCATCAGAAAGTTGCTGATGGGTAGTGGCGGATGGCTGGATGATCAACGTTTTGCCATCTCCGACATTAGCCAGATGGGATATTAGTTTCAGGTTGTTGATGAAATTTGAAGCGGCTTCTTTGTCACCCTCAAGCTCAAAGCTCATTACTCCACCAAAGCCATTTTCCAAGTATTTATTGGCAAGGGTGTGATAGGGGCTGCTTTCCAAGCCCGGATAATTTACCTTTTTTACCTGTGGAAGGGATTCCAGCCATTTCGCAATTTCCAAAGCATTCTCTACTGTTCTTTGCACTCTTAAGGAAAGTGTTTCGAGCCCTTGGATTAGCAGGAATGCATTGAAAGGACTCATAGCAGGGCCAAAATCCCTCAATCCTTCTACCCTTGCCCTCATGGCAAAAGAGATATTGGGCAAGCCCAAAGGATTATTTTCGCCAAAGGTCTCCCAGAAATTCAGTCCATGATACCCTTCAGAAGGTTCGGAAAACTGAGGAAACTTGCCATTGCCCCAATTGAAGTTACCTGCATCCACAATGACGCCCCCTATGGAATTACCATGCCCTCCAATCCATTTGGTGGCAGATTCCACCACGACATTGGCCCCATATTCTATGGGCCTGAAAAGATATCCGCCTGCACCGAATGTATTGTCGACAATAAAAGGAATATCATGCTTTATAGCTACTGCGGCAATAGCTTCAAAATCCGGAATATTGAATTCCGGATTACCAATAGTTTCTACATAAAGTGCCTTGGTGTTTTCATCGATCAAAGCTTCGAAGTCTGCTGCTTTATCTCCTTTGGTAAACTTGGCCTCTATACCGATCCGCTTAAATGAAACTTTAAACTGGTTAAAGCTTCCTCCATAAAGAAAGGGGGAGGTAACGAAATTTTCCCCTGCTGTAAGGATATTGGTGATTGCCAAAAATTGTGCTGATTGACCGGAAGCAGTAGCCAAAGCCGCTACACCACCTTCAAGTGCGGCCATTCTCTTCTCAAAAACGTCTGTGGTGGGATTCATGATGCGGGTATAAATGTTCCCAAATTCCTTAAGCCCGAAAAGATTGGCACCGTGTTCGGCGGAATTAAAAACAAAGGAGGTTGTTTGGTAGATAGGTACCGCCCTGGAATTAGTGGCTGGGTCTGGTTCCTGACCCGCATGTACTTGTAAGGTTTCGAATTTGTACTTTTGTGACATGATAGTTTTTTTGAGTGATTATTGAAAATTAATAAATGGGGCTTGTTTGCATTACTTCCTCTGTTTTTTCCCAAAAAAACAGTATAGGAAAGGGCTTAGAAGGAAATGCAGGAAAGCCTACTCATACCATAAACCATACAATATCGTATCAATGGAGAGGGAATGAATACTTCTGAAGTAGTGTGTTTTGATGAGGGGTAAAAGCTTTTTATATAAATCATACATTTAGAATTTATATGTCCAAATGAGGATATTCCCATTTGGCAGGAATTGGCACCTTGAATTCTCCAGGTTGCCAGAGGGTCTAAAAGCCTGTCTCTCGCCTCTTCTGTATAAATCCTATTACCAAAAAGTAAAAGGATTGCACAAATAACGGAATGAAATATTTAATATGCAATATTGTAGGGCCGATTTTTTTTATAAACCATTAAAATGGGAGGTTTGTTCCTAACTTCCTGCGGGTTCTAGGGAGATACTAAAAATATGCTATATTTGGAGCTCATAAAGTCGAGCATGATAAAAGGTTATCACCCGCCGGGATGAATATTTCCGTGAGTTTCAGGCATGGGCCACAAGGATCACAAAAGTTTGCTCTAAGTTCCACAAAGCCTTCTTTGTGTTACTTTGTGCAGTCATTGTGCACCTGGTGGTTAAAAAAAATTAGAAATTATAAAGGTATAGTTAATGTCTATCCCGCTTTGGCGGGACAATGGTGCCCTTTAAAATCAAATTACATACACATGAAATGATGATTTACCCTTTTTTGTAATAGAGTGGAAAGTTGCCCGTTTTAAAAGGAATGGCTAAACATCAATTTGGAAAATTTAAAGAATTAATAAAAAAAATATATGCAAAATTACCGGAGATTTATTTTTATTTGGGGACTGGTTTTTTGGTCCGCCTTGTCTTTTGCCAGTCCGTTTCCACTGGAAATTAATGAGCCGGACAGTCTAAAAACACCTAAAAATTGGTTTAATCTGGATCCCGAGAAGGATGGGGTAATGGGAACCAGTGCCAACAGAGCCCATGAAAAGCTTTTGGAAGGCAAAAATCCACAAAGAACAGTGATAGTAGCGGTGATAGATTCAGGAGTGGATATCGAGCATGAGGACTTGCAGGGAAAGATCTGGGTCAATCAGGATGAAATCCAAGGAAATGGTAAAGATGATGACGGGAATGGGTATATAGATGATGTGAATGGATGGAATTTTATTGGAGGTGCTGATGGGGCCAACATTGAGGAAGATTCCTATGAACTCACGCGGGAATATGTAAGGCTGAAGCCAATTTATGAAGACGCAGATCCGGATAGGATAAAAAGGAGACATCAGGAAGAATATGACTATTGGTTAAGGATTAAGAAAGAATTGGAGGAAAAAAAAGAGGAGGCAGAATTAAATTACAAATTCACTTCAGGTCTTCAGGAGAATCTAATTGCGGTGGCTGAGGTACTCAAAGAAGCGTTGGGAAAGGAAGACATGAAGGAGGAAGACTTGGCAGGACTGGAATCGGGGAATGAGGAAGTAGAGAAGGCCGCTGCCATGGTTGGGCAAATGTTTATGAGGATAGGCCAGGAAGGAACCAGTTTAAACGAAATTTTAGAAGATCTGGCAGGTGTGGTGGAGCATTATGAAAATCAGGTCAAATTTGCGTATAACCCTCATTTTGATCCCCGGGAAATAGTGGGGGACGATCCCATTGATTACAAGGATAAAACGTACGGTAACCCGGATGTAATAGGTCCTGACGCAAGTCATGGGACGCATGTAGCGGGTATCATTGCCGCGGACAGAACCAATGATTTAGGTATTCAGGGGATAGCAGAGCACGTACTCATTATGCCCGTCAGGGCTGTTCCTAACGGGGATGAGCGGGACAAGGATATCGCCAACGCCATTTACTATGCAGTGGATAATGGTGCCCATATAATCAACATGAGTTTTGGGAAATCGTATTCCCCGGGCAAAAACAAAGTGGACAAGGCTGTAAAATATGCCAAAAGGAAAGGGGTATTATTGGTCCATGCCGCCGGTAACAGTGGGAAAGAAGTGCATGCCGACAATAACTTTCCCAATAGGTGGTTGACCAAAAGAAGAAAAGCCCCCAATTGGATAGAAGTTGGGGCCAATGCCTGGCAAGGTGATAAAAACTTACCGGGAAGTTTTTCCAATTATAGCGATCAAGGGGTAGATTTATTTGCCCCTGGAGTGGACATGTACTCTACGTTACCCGGAAATGAATACAAATCAAATAGTGGAACCAGTATGGCCGCACCGGTAGTATCAGGCGTTACCGCCCTTATCATGGCGTATTACCCGGACCTGAAACCTTCAGAGGTCAAGGCCATCCTCAAACAGTCTGTTTACAACCAGGCCGAACAGCTCGTCATCAAACCTGGCAATGAAGAAGAAGTGGCTTTTGGCAGCTTAAGTATCACAGGGGGGGTGGTTAATGCTTATCAAGCCCTTCAATTGGCCGAGTCAATTAAATGAGGAAGCTTTACTTGGTGGTTCCTTCCTTGTCTTTTTCAGATAACTCGAACCGGATAGGAACTCTCATTTTTACATTCACATTTTGTCCATTTTGCATTCCTGGAGTCCATTTGGGCGCAGCTGAAATCAATCTTAGCGCTTCTTCGTCTGCACCCCCTCCGATTCCCCTAAGGATCTGGGGGTTATTATTTGACCTTCCTTATTGACGGTAAACGATACATAAACGGTCCCTTCTATGCCTGCTTCTTTGGCCGCCTCAGGATATTTTAGATGATTGGCAACATAAGCATTCCATCCTTCCATCCCCCCTCCAGGGACCGGTATTTGCTCCACGACGTCAAAGATGTCTGCCTTCTGGGGTGGTTCTTGTGGATGAGAAGTTCTGTCCGCCTGGTGAAAGAAAGGAATGGTTTCTGCCATCTGGTCCGTCATAAACTGCACCGGAAGGATCAATAAGGAATTTACGGCTTTGCCATCTTTAATTCCCGGAGTCCATTCGGGAACATTGGGCAGGGACATAATCCTCAGTACTTCGTCATCCAAACCCATTCCAAGTGATTTTTTAATTGCCGGGGACAATATTTTGCCTTCCTTATCGACAATGAATTCGATAAATATGGATCCGTTTACGCCCAGCTCCTTGGCTTCGGCCGTCATTTTCAGGTTTTTGGATAGAAACTCCACCCAGGCAGCCATCCCTCCAACAGGGGAAGGCATATTATCCGGGTCTTTTTCCAAATCTATCTTGGGATAACCTTTTGTAGGCGCAGTATTCTGCTTGAAGATCTGGATCATTTCCAGCACTTTTCGATACTCTTCTGTATCTGAGATGTCCCCTATTTCATACTGTAATCCACCTATTTGAGCTGTGATTTTTCCCTCCTTTAAGCCACTTACATATTCGTAATGAACCGGAGAATCAATTTTTTTCACCTTAGTGGTCACTTTGATGGAATCATGTGCAGTTAATATTTTTTGATCATTGAGAGGTTATCTGCTCTGCTTTCATTCAGAAAGTTGGAATCGGGCATGGTTTTCAATGAAACCAATCCCAATAGCATCGCTGTCAATGGCAGCACCATGACCAGCTTGAACCAGTTGGTTTTACTTGATTTTTTCATCATCATAATTCTTTTTAAGGTAGTAGATCTAATAAAATAGTTACCAATAGGAAGATCCAGTCCCTTAAATGCAATTTTGACAATAAGCTTTCTATAGGATTCTTTGTTATCCGTTCTTCTGAGGACATGCGCATCAGCTAAATATTCATGGGTGTCAACCAAGGCAGACCTCATCAGGTGAATGGCAGGGTTAAACCAAAACAGAATACCTAGAATCCGGTAATAAAGCACATCCCAAGAGTGACCTTGCCGGATATGTTCGATCTCGTGCTTGAAGATGTGGTCTTTTTCATCAGTCCGTAAATTTTGGGTTTCATCCCAAAATAACTTATCGAAAAAGGAAAACACCGGGGCCATACCGAAAGTAGGGACCAGGAAATAGTTGTCCCTTAATTTATAAGTGGTCTGGTACCAGCCTTTTCGTAGTAGCATGCGGAGTTGGAATAATTGCCATAAAAGCTGTAGACCCAAAAAAAGACAACAGACAGAAGGAACTCTGCCAGATATAGTTGATTATATCAGCCATTAGCTTTCATCTACATCATTTTTTACTTCAGCCATTAATTTTTCCAATTCCTTGATGTCAAGGTTCTCATCTTTGGCAAAGAATGAGGCCAGTCTCGAAAATGAACCTCCAAAATAGCCGGTCAAAAGATTTTTTATGGAAAAACTTCTGTAATGATCTTTGGTGACAATTGGATAATATTCGTGGGACTTACCGTAGGTCTTGTGTTTAACAAAACCTTTTCTTTCCAAAATGCGGATAATGGTGGATACCGTATTGTAAGCCGGCTTGGGCTCATCCATTTTTGCAAGGATATCTTTGACAAAACCTTTCTCGATACCCCATAAGATCTGCATGACTTGCTCTTCTGCTCTTGTTAATTCTCTCATCGGTGCTAACTTTTTTTGTCAACTTAAGCATTTAGTTTTGTTTAATCAAGGAAGAGACGGAATCTTCCTATTGGTCAAGTAAAAATAGAATTAAAAAACCAGTTGTGCAACTATTTTTACAGTTAATACTAAAAAAATAGTTATAAGGTATCGTGAAATTTGCCATGAGCTTAGAAGAGTTTTCCCGCAGATCACCTTGATTTTTGCCGATGAAGACCAAAAATAATCAGCTTGGATCTGCTCTGCGGAACAGGGCATTATGGACAGGCTCTAAGCAGTTTTTAATTTGATGATTTTAGTGGCATGAAGCAATTTAACAATAGGGTAGGTAGGGTCAAATTCAAACCACTTGACCGCAAAGTTTATCCTCTTGGGTAATCTATGGTGGTTATTTTGGAACAGCTCTCCTAACATAAGGAAATCCAAAAGGAGGGAGTTTTTTGATTTATCATTATTGTCAAAGTTGGCATAGCCATATTTATGACCGCTCCAGTTTACTATGGCTCCATGTACAGGCCCCATCATAAAGTGGATGGGCAGCAAGAAATACATCCACCAGTGTGTTGCAGCCAATTCAAACACATTAATACTCAGCACATATATCAAAACATAAAATAAACCCCAACCTACACGGGCCGTCATGGAATCCGCAAGCCGATCAAACTTGTTCCAATCCGGAACATCTTTGGAAAAACGTTCCTCAGGTTTGATCCGAAAGGAAAAATGGTCATTATATATGTTTTTCGTTTTCCACATCATGGTAAAAAGATTTTCAGTGTGATGGGGACTATGGGGATCCTTTGGCGTATCACTATAGGCATGATGCATCCTGTGCAGGATGGCATAAGCCCTGGGTGATAGGTAGGAACTGCCTTGGCAGGTCCAGGTGAACAGGTAAAAAAATTTTCCCCAAAACTTATTCATCTCAAACATTTGATGGGCCGCATAGCGGTGCAAGAAGAAACTTTGGCAAAATAAAGAGAAATACCAGTGGAGTAAGAAGAATATTATTAAGATCACTTAAATTCATTTTAATTTAATAATCATGTAAATATAAATGCAAATAGGCAGATAATGGAGGCCTTTTCTATTTTTTTACTTAGCAGAGAGCTATTTGCAAGATAAGGGCCGTTTTTGTGAAGATTTTATTTATATTTACTTTTAGCATTCTTTAATGAAACATTGGATATGAGTCAAGCAAGAGAGGTGTTGGGGATTATTCTACAGATAATAATATCCGGTTTGGCTGTGATTCTTGCCGCTTATATATTGCCCGGCATATCTGTAGAGGATTTTTTCACAGGTATTGTTATTGCTGCTTTGTTGGCTTTGCTTAACATTACAATAAAACCCGTTTTAATTTTTTTAACTATTCCGATCACTTTGGTGACCTTGGGTCTGTTTTTATTGGTGATTAATGCGCTAATGGTTATCATAGCAGCCGAAATTGTCCCTGGCTTTGTGGTAGAGGGCTTTTTATGGGCTGTTTTGTTCAGTTTGATCCTTTCCATAATAAATTCACTGCTGAGCGTCACTTTTAAGAGTAGAGAATAATTGATGTAGGAGACGATAAAATGGTTAATCTGTTTGACCGAGGAACTTTTTATTTTGTATGTCTGCATTATTTTTTGATCATTGCTTTCAATTACAATTTGTCCGCAAAAGTGTGGTAAGGCATAGGATTTGTGGCTGTTAATTGTTGATTTCGAAAAAAAATGCTTAAAGTCTATAGGCCTGATTTTCATTGCATTTTGAGATATTTGATAAATTCATTATCTTTTCTAACACAATCATTTTTTTATTTAGGGTAAATAGTTGAACTTAAGAGATTATTTAATAATCAATATTATTTAAAGAAATAACCATAGAAAAAATTATACAAAAATTTAAGTTGAATTGTCTTTATAAACAAGTAAATTTAATCATGCAGAATAAGAATGAAGGATTTTCACCTGAATCCATTGAAGCTTTAAAGAAAGAATTAATTGCTTCTGGTAAATCGTATAAAATCATCCCTAGTAGCGATAATTCGGAAGAATTTGTCAACTTTTATTTTACAGGGATGTATGAAGGAAAGGAAGTTATTTATGATGCCGCTTTATATACACTTCGTTTACATCATGCCAGTGAAGTATATGAATTAGCAGAACATAAAGCAGCTCAGAAGTTTCCGGATTTTACGGGCATTAAATATGAAGAGGATGAGAATGGCAATCTTAAACCGCTGTCCGGTGATGAAGAGGAAATCGGTTGGTACATTACAGAGATAATTATGGAATTGGAGGAGGCAGAGGAAGTGAAAGTACAGGAGTTTATAGATATTGACACCTACCATGACTACGGGATTGGGCTTGATGCAGCGCTCCATGTGGAGTCGATAGATGATCAAATAATAGCCAAATTCGTAAAGGGCTTTAATGAAGACACTATTAAATTGGATGACACCCTTTATGCCTATCAATCAGAAGAGGAAGAAATGGATGAAGAAGAGGACTGATCCTATAAGATAAGCAATATGCACGGGCATTTTTAACATGAATTAACATGTAAATTTATTTTTTCAATTTGAAGAAAGGATAGAATGTTTATATTTGGGGCAAAATGAACAAACTATACAAGATAAACGTGAGAAAATTAAGTACAGTACTTGGGGTTTTAGGGATTACAGCTATTGTTTTTTCTGCCTGCGAAAATCAAGGTAAAACATCTTCTACCGTTGCCATAGATGGAGAAACTTCAGCGGTCGATATCAGCGATTTAAAGATTGCTTATATTCACACAGATAGCGTGATCAATAATTATACTTATTTTATTGAGCGTTCTGCAGATATTGCAGAAAAAGGAAAACGTTTTGAAGGGGAGTTGTCTTCAAGGGCAAAGGGTTTTGAGCAGGAGGTAGCTAATTTTCAAGAATCAGCGAGCAACATGACCATGAATCAGGCAAGGGCCAAAGAGGAGGAATTGGTTACCAAAGAAAGGAACCTTGTTTCCTATAGGGACAATTTGATGAAGGAATTGTCTGCTGATGAAAACACACTTTATAATGAGGTATATGATAAAATACAGGAATATTTAAAAGAATATGCCAAAGAAAATGATTTGGAGATGATCTTGTCCTATACAAGGGGCGGCGGTGTATGGTATGCCAATGAGGCCCTGGATATTACAAAGTCTGTTTCTGAAGGGATAAACAACGACTATTCGTCCAAAATCACTCCAGAAAAAGAAGATTCGGTTACCAACAATTAACATCAATTTTTCCTGTCATTAATTTGAGCCCGGTTTTTGCCGGGTTTTTTTTTGATATGGATTAATAAGTAATTTTATAAGCATTAACCATAAAGTAAGCAAAAATGAAAGTTTCGGAATTTTTGAAGCATAATTTCAGGCATTTCAATGCCGCTTCCCTGATTGATGCAGCTGAAGGCTACAAAGCCCACTTGGACAATAACGGGAAAATGATGATCACTCTTGCCGGGGCCATGTCCACCGCAGAATTAGGAATTTCATTGGCAGAGATGATTCGACAGGACAAAGTACAGATAATTACCTGTACAGGGGCAAACCTGGAGGAAGATGTCTTTAATTTAGTGGCCCATGATTATTATGAGCGGATCCCCCATTACAGAGAACTTTCTCCAGATCAAGAACAGGATCTTTTGAACCGCCACATGAACAGGGTAACCGATACCTGTATCCCTGAAATGGAAGCCATGAGAAGGATTGAAAATGTAATATTAGAGGAATGGCAGAAAGCAGATCAAAATGGAGAAAGCTTTTTCCCCCATGAATTTTTCTACAGGATATTGTTATCTGGAAAATTGGAAGGTTCTTACCAAATTGATCCCAAAGACAGTTGGCTTCTGGAGGCCGCAAAGAAAAACCTTCCCATTGTCGTACCAGGATGGGAAGACTCTACGTTGGGAAATATGTATGCAGGACATTGCATTGACGGAGATATTAAAGACGTTCATACCGTGAAGAGCGGCATCCAGTATATGATGTTCTTAGCGGACTGGTATACCCAGAATGCCACGGAGGACAGCACAATTGGCTTCTTTCAAATTGGTGGGGGAATAGCAGGTGACTTTCCTATATGCGTGGTACCTATGCTTCACCAGGACCTGCAAAGGCCGGAGGTTCCTTTATGGGGGTATTTTTGCCAGGTTTCCGATTCGACCACTTCCTATGGTTCCTATTCCGGCGCAGTGCCGAACGAAAAAATAACATGGGGCAAATTGGGTTTGGGCACACCAAAATTTATTATTGAATCCGACGCAACCATTGTGGCCCCCTTAGTATTTGCCATTGTATTGGACCAATAAATAGAATGATCAAAAAAACAGGGGTAAATTTCAAACTACTTAAAGCATGCTTGCTTTTCAAGCTTGCTTTTTCTCCTATATTACCTGTCCAAAGTCAGGTAATTAATAATTTAGCTCAGGTTAAATCCCCCTATGATGAGCAACATCCGGTCCTATCTCCTTCCGGTGATTTGTATTTTACCATAGCTTTCCATCCTGACAACCAAAATGGAGTGGAAGATCTTGGTGATGTTTGGCTAAGCACCGGGAATGAAACCATGGATTTCCAGAAACCCTCTAAAATAAAAGATTTATCTACTTCAGGCTATGATGTGGTTGTGGGTTTTTTAAACGGGAATTCCATATTGGTCTACCATGATGGGAAGGAAAGAATGCAGGGCCTTCATCAATATTCCGGATCTGGCAATTCTTGGAAGTACGAAAAGAAACTCAATCTTGGGAGCTTTAGAAATCATTCCACCCATTTTAGCGGACGTTTGTCCCCTTCAGGGGATACACTCCTATTATCCTTGGCCTCTTTTGGTTCTTATGGAAATGAAGATATCTATGTGAGTTTTTTAAAGGAGGATGGCAATTGGACTTCTCCCCAGAATTTGGGGCCACACATTAATACTTTTCAACAGGAAGTAACCCCGTCTCTTTCTTTTGACAAGCGGGTGCTTTTTTTCAGTTCAAATGGCCATGGAAGTAATGCGGGAAGGGATATATTTTACGCGGAAAGGCTAGATGATTCCTGGGAAAAATGGAGTGCCCCGAAGCCTTTGACCACAGGAAATACAGTGGGTGTGGAGCTTTCCTATTTTCAACTCCCTGATGATCCTACCAAAGCCATTTTCACCACCACCCAAAACAGTGAAGGTTACGGAGACATTTTGATGGTACATGCTGAAAACATAGTGCTGGTAGAAATGGAAGCAAACCAAAAACAGAAAGATGAAATTCCAATGCCTCCCAAGGAAATCACAAAAGAAAAAACAATTACCACGGATACCCTGCAAATGGAGGAAAAGGGAAAGACCGAACCTTTCATTCCAAGCATGGAAAATGAAGTGCAAAATATCCCATTACCACTCCTGATGACTCCGGCGTCCAAAGGAGCAAGTATGGTATTGGAGCAGGTTTTATTCAAAAGGGGCACTGCTGAATTATTGGATGGTAATTCAATGGAGTTTATATCAAGCTTGGCAGATTTTTTAATGGATAATCCGACCATAAAAATCCTATTGGAAGGGCACACCGATAACCTCGGAAATGCCCAACTCAACAAGGAATTGTCATTGGATAGGGCTTCTGCCATAAGAAGTTACCTCGTGGATAAAGGGGTGGAATTTGAAAGGATCCGAATAGCAGGATGGGGCGGAATTAAACCCCGTGCCAGCAATCATAGTGAAGAAGGGAGAAAACTCAATAGAAGAGTGGAATTGGTAATCTTGGATAGATAATTTTTAACCAGCCAAATATAGTTTATTAAATTAATGTTTATTATGTTTGGTGTCTAATACAGTAATTGTGTATTGAGGTACACTTATATACATGTAAACATCCTCAGGTGGTTTAGACTTTTTCTTATAATATTTTAATTATGGATGGGAAAATCCAAGGCTGTTGAATCCCCTTTTTAGTTTATTTAATTTTTAAATGAAGTATGCAAGCATCAATTGATTATTGTTTTTGTAAGGGCAAAATTTTATGTTTTTTCACTTTTTGCCTTTTATTCATCGGATCTTTTTCTTCTGCCCAAACAGTTAGCTTTGACCAATCTGCTTTGGATTTTAATGATCTGGAAGGAATTAATTCGGGTACCTCTTTACAATTTGGTCCTGATGGAAGGTTGTACACCGTAGAGATAGACGGGAATATTAAAATTCTCACTATTGAAAAACCTGGTCCAAATCAATATAAGGTTATGGCAACGGAGACTTTGGATGGAGTGAAAACTATACCGAATTACGATGATAATGGAGATCCAGCCTATGATAAGAGAAGTAAGAGGCAGTCCACCGGGATCACTGTGGCAGGTACTGCGGCGAACCCTGTTATTTATGTGAGTTCGAGCGATCCAAAGTGGGGCGGGCCAAGTGGGGACAAAGCTTTGGATACCAACTCCGGCATCATCACCAGATTGACGTGGAACGGATCAAATTGGGAGGTAATCGATTTGGTAAGGGGGCTTCCAAGGTCGGAAGAAAATCATTCTACCAATGGAATGCAACTGGTAATAATAAAGGGAAAACCGTATTTATTGGTTGCCAGTGGGGGATTGACCAACTCAGGTTCCCCTTCCAAGAACTTCGCCTACATTACGGAATATGCCTTATCTGCAGCAATATTAAGTGTGGATTTAAATGCCATTGATGAACTCCCCACAAAAATTGATGTGCTTTCCGGGAGGAGCTATAAATATGATTTGCCTACCTTGGATGATCCCAGTAGGGCCAATATAAACGGGATTTATGATCCCAGTGATCTCGGTTATGACGGTGTGGATATCAACGATCCTTTTGGAGGCAATAACGGACTCAATATGGCTATGTTGGCGGAAGGGAGTCCCGTCCAGATATTTTCTTCCGGGTTTCGTAATGCTTATGACTTGGTGGTGACGGAAGATGGTAAATTGTATGTGACAGATAATGGGGCAAACGGCACTTGGGGAGGACTTCCCGAAAATGAAGGTAACCCAAACCTGGTCAATAATAATTACCGGGATCAGGAGCCGGGCAACAGTTCGCTTTTTCCGGATTCTGATGGCGAATATGTAGATAATAAAGACCATTTGCTCATGATCACCACTGATCTGGACAATTATACTTTTGGGTCTTTCTATGGAGGTCACCCGACTCCTATCAGGGCAAATCCTGGAACGAAATACGAAAAAGGCCTGCCGTTTCCATTCAATCCTGGAGGAGCCGGGTTGTACACTAAGTTTGTCGGAGATGATAGTGATTGGGAAAACATTACTCCTACTTTCACCCCGCTTGATACCTTTAGGACCCAGATTTTAAAACCCATTGCGCCTGATCAACCGGGATTTGACGATTATGCCTCCACCTCTCTACCTGTTAACTGGCCACCTGTTCCTGTTTCCTTATCCAATCCGGCCGAGGCTGATTTTATAGCACCTACTTTAACTAATCCGGACGGACCTCAACCCCAGATAATAACAGTTTGGCCCAATAACACCAATGGGATTGATGAATATACTGCTACTAATTTTGAGGGTGCCATTAAGGGAGCTTTGATTGCCGGAAAAAACGGAGGAATCTTACATCTTTTGGAAATGAACCAGGATGGGTCCCTCAAATCCACAGCGTTTGACAAATGGAATTTAAACGGGGGGAATGCATTGGGGATAACCTGCAACAGTGATGAAGACATCTTCCCGGGAACCATCTGGGTGGCTACCTTTGATAACAGGATCATGGTCCTCTCTCCAGCTGATGACATATTCTGTATTGATCCAGATGATCCGCTATATGACCCCGAGGCCGATTATGATCATGATGGATTTACCAACCAGGATGAGGTGGACAATGGAACTGAACCTTGCTCGGGAGCTTCAAGACCCAATGATTATGACAATGACAAAGTCTCTGACCTTAATGATCTGGATGATGATGGTGATGGAATACCAGATGAACTGGATCCTTATCAGATTGGGGATCCCAGAGATCTTCCCATTAACAATGAATTGTTTTCCAATCAATTGGATGAATTCGGGAGACAAAGTGGTTATTTGGGCCTGGGCTTGACCGGCTTGATGAACAATGGTGCGCCAAATCCCAATTGGTTGGATTGGCTGGATATCATCGGCGAAGGGCCAGCAGAGAATGACGTATATGGGGGAACTGCAGGAGCTATACAGGTTGCCATGACAGGTGGAACTGCAAACGGGACTGTAAATAATCAGGAAAAAGGCTTTCAGTTTGGTGTAAATGTAGATCTGACTACCGGGCCATTCATTGTTAGATCGGGTCTTATGAGCCTTGCTTCTCCAGGACAATTGTATCAGTTTGACGGCGAAGGAGAAATAGGCATCCAGATGGGAGATGGTACTCAGAGCAACTTTATAAAATTGGTACTGACCAAGACCCATGTCATAGCCGCCATGGAAATCAATGATGTGGTGGATGATAATCCGCTCATGGCAGCAATTCCGGTAGAAGATCGTCCGAGTGATACCGAATTGGTAGAACTGTCATTTATTGTTACACCTTCTGGAGGAGTAGAACCCATGTATCAAATTGGCAATAAACCTGCTGTTAGCTTAGGGATAATGGAGGCTGCGGGAAATATTTTAGAAGCCATCCAACAGGAAGATGTCCCTTTGGCCATTGGAATAATAGGAACATCAAACGATTTTTCCCAAGAATTTACCGGAGGATGGGATTATTTCAAGGTCTCAGGTGAAAAACCTTATATTATCAGGCCTCTGAGGGACGTAGAAAAATTATTGGGGGATCCGGATAAAGAGATCAATCTTAACGAATATTTTCAAGACAATGAAGGGGTTCAAAATTTGACCTTTTCAGTAATTGAAAACACCGATTCCTTATTCGGTGCCCTAATAACAGAGAATATATTAACCCTCCAATTTCCAAACGATGCTATAACCAGTGATATTACCGTTCGGGCCACAGACCAGAAGGGATATTATGTAGATCAGACCTTCCAAGTGGAAGTAAGGGAGAATAACACGATATTGTTGAGGGTTAATGCTGGGGGAACTGCCATTAAAGATATTTCTGATCTGCCTGATTGGGAGGAGAATCCATCTGCCGGTGAATTTGCCGGATCCGGGTATAGTGTCAATTCAGGCAAGGTTTCGGGATTTACATTTGATCCGGAAAACAGACATACCTCCATACCTGATTATATTGATGATGTTACTTATGCAGAATTGTTTAGTAGGGAAAGATATAATTCAGAACAAACGATGGAATTTGAGTTTCCCTTACCTGATGGAAAGTACCTTGTAAATCTTTACATGGGCAATGGTTTCGAGGGAACCTCCACTGCCTTGCAAAGGTATTTTGATATTTCCATAGAAGGAAATCCCGTAGCCACTGATCTGGATTTGTCAGGGACGTATGGTCACAGAGTAGGGGCCATGCAACAATACCAGGTAGAGCTATCCGATGGAATTTTGGATATTGACTTTATTATGAAAAAGGAGAATCCTTTGATCAATGGGATTGAAATCATTGGTAAACCAATTCATACGCCCATTGAATTTACCCCTTTCGATAATCAATACAGCATGAATAATGAGGACCTGAACAGTGGTTTGGTGGTAATGGCCTCAGGAGGAGATGGAAACTTAAAATTTGAGGCCAGTGGCTTGCCTTCAGGGATTTATATCGAACCGACCAACGGGACCATTTATGGAACAGTCTCAGAAAATGCACAGGCTAATAGCCCTTATTTAGTGACCATTACTATAGATGATGAGGACCAAATAAGTTCTGATGCGGTTTCATTTAATTTCGTCTGGACAATTACTCCTCAGGTGGAGGAAATGTTCTGGTCGGATAAAGACGAAGATGAGAACTATACTGCCCGTCATGAAAATTCTTTTGTCCAGGCAGGAGACAAATTCTACCTCATGGGTGGGCGGGAAAATGTCAAGACTATTGATGTGTATGATTATGTATCCGATAGCTGGACTTCACTGGAAAATTCCGCCCCGGAAAGCTTCAATCATTTCCAGGCTATGGAATACCAAGGACTAATTTGGGTGATTGGGGCTTTTAAAACCAACAATTTCCCTGATGAAGAACCTGCTGATTACATATGGGCGTTTGACCCCGCCAATCAGGAGTGGATCAAAGGTCCTGAGATCCCGGAAAACAGGAGAAGGGGATCTGCCGGGTTGGTGGTTTACGATGATAAATTT
The DNA here is from genome assembly GCA_040905145.1 of Anditalea sp. Taxonomy (GTDB): domain Bacteria; phylum Bacteroidota; class Bacteroidia; order Cytophagales; family Cyclobacteriaceae; genus DATGMS01. The sequence goes on along the minus strand of JBBDSC010000188.1, from coordinate 33,676 downwards.
TACATTCTTGGAGGAAATACCATTGGTCATAATGGTGGATTCGTCAATTTATTTGATGAATATGATCCTGCTACGGGTGTTTGGACAGTGTTGGAAGATGCACCAAGAGCCAGGGATCACTTTTTCGCCTCGGTACTTGGAAATAAGTTGTATGCTGTTTCCGGTAGGTTGTCCGGTGGTACCGGCGGGACATTTGGTCCAGTTATTCCAGAAGTCGATGTATATGATTTCAATACCAAAACCTGGTCCACCTTACCACCAGAACTAAACCTCCCAACACCCAGGGCTGCCGCTATTGTAGCAAAATTTAAGGAAAAGCTTTTGATAGCTGGTGGAGAAGTCCCTGGCTCTACGTCGGCACTGTCCGTTACGGAAATGTATGATCCTTTATTGAAGACCTGGTCTACGATAGATAGCCTGAAGCATGCAAGACATGGTACCCAGGGTATTGTATCAGGAAATGGTTTATATGTCCTTGGCGGCTCGCCGGTAAGGGGTGGCGGAAATCAGAAAAACATGGAGTTTTTTGGCACGGATCAACCAGAGGGATCTCCAAGTATAGCCAGTAAGATGGAGACAGATGATGTAGTTTTAATTAAAAATGGAATTATTTCCCCTGTGAAGCTTAATATTCAGGATGGAAATCAGGGCATCTTTATAAGATCGATCAACATCACAGGGGATAATGCATTGGATTTTGTAATAAAATCAGGAAATATCAACAACGGATTATTAAAAGCTAATACTGTTCATGAGTTAGAACTTGAATATATTGGTTCAAAACAGGAACCTACAGCTGTATTGAAAATTGACTATGGAAAATCTTCTTCCAAAGAAATCCAGCTGGTAGGGGAGGGGGTTTATCAACAGACTTCACTTTTCTTCAATTCAGGAAGTATGGAGGACGTGGAGTTTGAGGGTGGGACATTTCAGGGAGATCAGAAATTCAACAGTTATTACAGTACCAGCAACACCTATACCAACTCTTCAGCTAGTTCTTTGCCTCTATTCCGTACAGAACGGACTTCAAAAAACTTCAATTATGCTATCCCCTTGCCCAATGGTATTTATACCATTAAAACCCACCACAATGAATTGTGGTTCGGTCAAGGAGATATGGAGGAGGGTCCGGGGAAAAGGGTGTTTGACATTCTAATAGAAAGTACATTGGTCAAAGATGATTTTGATCTGTATACTGAAAATTCAAACCAACCGACCATTTTGACATTTAAAGATATAGAAGTCTCTGATGGGGAGTTGAACCTGGGATTAATTGCATCAGCTAATAATGCCTCAATTTCTGGGATATCCATTATCAATCAAAGACCATTGGATATCAGTCCAATAGCATTGATTTCTGCCTCGGAACTAAAAGGTTTGGCACCATTGCCGGTTAATTTCACGGGCAGTAGCTCTATAGGGGATATTGTAAGCTATTATTGGGATTTTGGGGAAGGCTCTACTTCTACGGAGGCTGATCCATCACATACCTTTGCCCAACAGGGTGATTACCTGGTTACTTTAATCGTGGAGGAGGAAACCGGTGATTTGGACACTGCGACAGTGGAGGTGAGGGTTTTACAGGAGGAAGAACAAGAAGAGGTTTCCCTCTACCTGAACACGGGCAGTGAGGCAAGTGAGTCTTTTAATGAGCAGGCTTATTTGGGCGATATCAACTTCGGTTCCTACTACAGCAGTTCCGGCACTTATACCAACACATCTGCAAGCAGTGAGCCCCTGTATCAGACGGAGCGTAGCGGGCAGACCCTAGATTATGCTATTCCTCTTAGTAACGGCAGCTATACCGTCCGGACGCACCACAATGAACTATGGTTCGGCTGGAAAGGGCCTTCGGCTACAGCTGGAAACCGGGTGTTTGACATCAGCATGGAAGGGATATTGGTGAAGGATGATTTTGATATTTTTGAGGAGGGTTCCAACCAACCTACCGTATTGACCTTTGAGGACATAGAGGTGACTGATGGGGTGCTGAACATCAACATGTCCGCATCGGCAAACTATGTGAGCATATCAGCGATAACAATAACAGGCTCCGGGACAGAAAATGAGCCTGTAATGGCAGCAATAAGTTCCTCAGTGCAGGAAGGCCCTGCCCCTTTAACGGTGGACTTTACGGGCAGTGGCTCTACGGGAAATATCAGTCATCACTGGGATTTCGGGGACGGATCCACCTCTTCGGAGGCTGATCCATCACATACCTTTGATCAACCTGGAATTTATCCGGTTACCCTGACCGTGGAAGGAATATGGGGAGACTCCGATTCTGAGACGGTAGAGATCACGGTTTTACAGGAAGAGTTTTCGCTCTATCTGAACACGGGCAGTGAGTCAGATGTGCCATTTAATGGGCAGAGCTATTTTGGGGATGCTAATTTCGGTTCCTATTACAGCAGTTCCGGCACTTATACCAACACTTCAGCAAGCAGTGAGCCACTTTATCAGACAGAGCGTACCGGAAAGACTTTTGAATATACTATTCCCCTTCCTAACGGCAGCTATAGGGTCCGGACACACCACAACGAACTATGGTTCGGCTGGAAAGGGCCTTCGGCTACAGCTGGAAACCGGGTGTTTGACATCAGCATGGAAGGGATATTGGTGAAGGATGATTTTGATATTTTCGTGGAGGGCTCCAACCAACCTACCGAATTGACCTTTAAAAATGTTGAAGTAAGCGACGGAGTGCTGGATATCACCATGTCCGCAACGGAAAACAATGTGAGCATTTCGGGAATATCTATAGAAAGTATTGCCAATAACACTGCTGACTCCTCCCAATTTAGGATCAGTTCTGAAACAGGCAATGGGAAAGCAATAGAAGGTAAAGACGTATTCGAAAAAGGGAATTTGACAATTACCCTTTATCCCAATCCTGCAAAAACGGCAACCAATCTTTCCATAAACAGGGAAATTAATCTGAAAAATATCCTGGTTCACAATATGGACGGACAACTGGTCCATCAATTTTTTCCATCAGAGGTGAGAAAAGTTGATGGCAACTATTACCTGCCTCTATCCGACATGGCGCAAGGGGTATACTTGATCAGCTTATTTAGTGAAAATGAAATGATCGAGCAGCTGAGGCTAATTATTAAGCCATAATAAGGATAATAAAAAAACCTCCAGGCGAACTTTACGTTGCTTGGAGGTTTAATTTAATTTTAAAGGGCCAGGCTTTTGAATGCATTTACTATACTAACCACCAGGTGCACAAAGATAACATGAAGAAGGCTTTGTGGAACCTTAGGGCAAGCTTTTGTGATCCTTTTGGTTAGCTTTTTGGCACATGCCGGTGTGTGGGAACATTCTCATGCTCGGTTTCTAACATATATAAGCTTAAATTTTCCTTTCTGGTTTTCCCTATCCTCGATTTCGAATTTATCTATGGATTTAATTAATGGGGTAAGCTTGGAATAGCCATAGTTTCTGGAGTCAAAGTTAGGCTGCTTTTTTTGAAGAAGGTTACCGACGTCCCCTAAAAATGCCCATCCCTCTTCATCACCCAAATCGTCAATGGTGGTGGAGATAAGCTTAATGACTTTGGGAGTGATTTTCTCTGTTTCATCCTTTTTAACATCCTCGTATGTTGTTGTTCCCGAAAGCCCCTCTTTGGAGGTGTTTTTTAGAATTTCTATGTAAATAAATTTATCACAGGCCACGATGAATGGTTCGGGAGTTTTCTTTTCACCAATTCCAAAAACCTTCATTCCGGCTTCTCTTAAGCGGGTGGCCAATCGCGTAAAATCGCTATCACTGGATACCAAACAGAACCCGTTCACCTTTTCAGAATAAAGGATATCCATGGCATCAATGATCATGGCAGAGTCAGTGGCATTTTTTCCTGTTGTATACCCATACTGTTGGATGGGCGTAATGGCATTTTCCAAAAGCAGGTTTTTCCATCTCGCAAGATTTGGTTTTGTCCAGTCCCCATAAATTCTCTTAATGGTGGGATTGCCGTATTTGGCGATTTCTTGAATCATTTCTTTTACATAGGCTGAAGGGATATTATCCCCATCTATCAATACCGCTAATTTCAGATCTGTTGCCATATATCGAATATTTAAGTAGAAGAATTATTGAATCGATTACAAAAAATGACTTATTAATTACTTCTATTCCCTTTAGGCTTTCCCTGCCAATCACTTCTTCTTTGATTACCCAAAGGCTTGGATTTATTTGAACGTGGACTTCTGTTTTGTTGTCGCTTCGGTTCTTTTTCTGGATTGGTATTCACCAAAGGAAATGGATGATCTTCAATAACAGGGATTTTCTTGCCAATTAGTTTTTCAATATTCTTTAGATCAGGTTTTTCTTCTGCATCGCAAAAGCTAAACGCAGTACCATTGGCTCCTGCTCTCCCTGTCCGGCCTATCCGATGTACATAAGTTTCTGATATATTAGGTATTTCATAGTTGATCACATACTCCAGATCATCCACATCAATACCCCTTGCCGCAATGTCCGTGGCCACCAGTACCCTGGTGGTTTGAGATTTAAAATTGTTCAATGCCCTTTGCCGTGCATTTTGGGCTTTATTGCCGTGGATAGCTTCAGCAGTAACACCATGTTTTACTAAAAATTTAACCACCTTGTCTGCGCCATGTTTGGTCCGTGTAAAAACCAATACTGTTTTTATGTTTTGATCCTGCAGAATATGCAACAAAAGAGAATTTTTATTGACCTTGTCAACAAAGTAAACATATTGTTGGATGGTATCAGCAGTTGAAGAAACAGGGGTCACCTCTACCTTGGAAGGATTATAAAGAATAGTATTGGCCAGTTTTACAATATCGGGGGGCATTGTGGCAGAAAAGAACAGAGACTGACGCTTTTTGGGCAATGCGGACAATAGTTTTTTGACATCATGGATAAAACCCATATCCAACATTCTGTCCGCTTCGTCCAAAACAAAAATCTCAATATGTTTCAGGCTGACAATTCCCTGATTCATTAAATCAAGCAGTCGCCCTGGGGTGGCAATTAAGATGTCCACTCCTGATCTCAGTGCATTGACCTGTTTGTTTTGGTTTACTCCTCCAAAAACCACTGTGCTGTTTAGTCCTGTATGTCTCCCATATGACCTGAAGCTTTCCTCGATTTGAATGGCCAGCTCCCTTGTGGGGGTGACGATAAGGCTCCTGATGGGTTTATTTCTGCCATATTGCTTGTTCTGGTTCAATAGTTGTAAGATCGGAATGGCAAAAGCAGCGGTTTTTCCGGTTCCTGTCTGTGCACATCCCAAAAGATCGGTTCCATGTAGCACTATTGGAATAGACTGTGCCTGAATAGGAGTGGGGATAGTATAACCTTCTTGCTTTAAAGATTTTAGGATAGGTTCAATTATATTCAAAGATTCAAACTGCATAAACTCGTTTTAAAATATCAATTATTTATTTGGTAAAATTTGTGGGGTGAAATTTCCTGCAAGTTAGCAAATTTTTAAAAGGTATGGTTAAGCTAGGCCTTAAGCAGGAGAAATACCTGCTTACCTTAGTCCATTTACTACTATGAATTTTTGGAGGAGCTTAGTTATTGCTGGATTTTCTGTGAAATGAATGAGGTTTCCTGTAATTTTGAAGAAAAACCAAGTAGGGCTTCGTTCTTATAACGCTTAATAATAAAAATAATTCAATTCCTGTTACTGTTCTTCTTTAGTATGTTCAGGAATGGATAAGAGGGAAGAATTGCAAATAAATTTAATGTTATTCCAGTGTGAACAGAAACAAGAAAATTTTCATAATCATAGGGATTATCTTTTTAATAATATTATTAATTATCGGTATTGATATATCCACCAGGACCACTTTCCCGGGTTCTAAAGGAAACCTTAAGGAAAGGATAGCTCCGGAGGATAACCTTCCAACGTTGACGGGAAATAATCCAACATCTTACCTGACCAATGTATAGGTTTCCTCTGAAATACCCCATCATTTAATCCCATACCAAATGCACCATTTAAAGGTAAAGGCATTGTTAAATGCACTAGAAACCGCAGAAATACCCGCTGAAGAAGAATTTGTTTTGGCTGTCAACAATAAATTACTGGATAAAAAAGCCGATAACCTGCTCAAGGAAGTTTATGAGGTTTTGGGAGGAATAGGCGAGCCTGTTCATTTGACCCAGCTTAAGTTTGATTTTAAAATTGACCGCTTCTTGTTTTTATATGATGGCGAAAACCACTTTAACAGGTATAGGTTAAATACTTTTAAAATGGACATCTATCAGCTGTTTACCTTTATTTGGGTGGATGCTTACAGGAGGTTGTGCAGGACTTATGAGAGGGACTGCTTGAAAGCAGGAACCCAGGAAAGGATATGGGAAGGTCCGCCATTGGCCCTCCGGTGCTTTGGTAAGCCAGGGGAAGCTGGTGACTTATCCGGAAACGGCGCTTCAGGTTGGAAATTAAACGCCTATAATGATGTACAATATGATATGATTTCCCGTTTGTCAGGGTATAAAATCATCCGTCTTCCAATGTATGAAAACATCATGATTTCGGGCAGTCTCAAAAGGATTGACCGTCTTTTGGCCAAGCCTCAGGAAGAAACCAATATAGCCATTGTCAACTGGCTGAAACGAAAAATGATTTAGGGAAACCTTTTTGACACCATTAACTCCTTACTGCCTTTGGTATATACGTAAAAACCTTCACCGTTTTTGATGCCATTTTGTCCTGCTTCCACCATGTTGATCAAAAGAGGGCAGGGAGCATATTTGGGGTTGCCAAAACCTTCATACAATACCCTCAGGATAGCAAGGCAGACATCAAGTCCTATAAAATCCGCCAATTGCAAAGGCCCCATGGGATGGGCCATGCCCAGCTTCATGACTTTATCGATTTCTTCAACCCCGGTCACTCCTTCATATAAGGCATAAACGGCCTCATTGATCATGGGCATTAAAATCCGATTGGCTACAAATCCGGGATAATCCCTCACCTCAACAGGTTCTTTGTCCAGGTTTCGGGAAAGGTTCATGATGGAAGAAGTAACTTCAACTGAGGTTGAAAAACCTCTGATTACCTCCACAAGCCTCATTACGGGCACGGGGTTCATAAAATGCATGCCGATTACTTTTGTGGGCCTATCGGTGGCTGAACTTAACTTGGTAATGGAAATGGAGGAGGTGTTGGAAGCGAGAATGGTTTTATCCGGACAGACCTTATCCAACTCCCTGAAAATATCCAGTTTAATGGCGAGATTTTCCGTGGCGGCCTCGATTACAAGGTCGGCATTTTTTACGCCATCAGCAATTTGAGTATAAGTGCTGATATTTTTTAAGGCCTTTTCTTTTTCTGGTTCAGTGTATAATCCCTTTGATATTTGTCTATCAAAATTTCCGTCAATGGCCTGTAAAGCCTTGTCCAACGCTTCTTCATTGAGATCAATAAGAGATACCTGATGTCCAAATTGTGCAAAAGCATGGGCAATGCCATTCCCCATGGTACCAGAGCCTATTACTGAGATGTTTTCATAGTGATGCATAAAATTTGCTTTTAAAAGGCAATATTAATAGGATAATAAGGGAGGATACAACCTCCACAATGCCCGCAATTATTCTGGAAAGGTCACAATCTAATGTTGGATGTGAAGTTAGGGGGAATTATGAATTATGAGTCAAGAATTATTATAATTTCTTATTCATCATTAATAATTAATGTCGTTCAGTAAGGGATTGGTTAATAATCATGAATTTTACCCGGTTTTAATCTTTGCATGGAAGGCCATTTAAGAGATCAAAAAGACAAAGAAAAAGTCAACTGATTCAGGACATGACCTGGCAAAAGTCAGGAGAGAAAAAGCAAGCGGTTGAAGAGTTGTTTTGCATCTTATTTATGTAACTTTGGGATCATTTGAAGGATAATCAGCCATCAGCCATGAAAGAACTTGGAAAAATCACCAGTTTATTGATCAATAGATTTACTCCCAATGGGGCATATTTAGCACTTCAAGAGAGTGGCGAGATATTACTCCCTCAAAGCTACTTGAAGGGAAACGAAAGTGAGGGGGATGAAATTGAAGTGTTTGTATACACCGATAGTGAAGATCGTCCTGTAGCGGTGACAGATACTCCTAAAGCCTTGGTTGATGAATTTGCCGTAATGGAAGTCAAAGAACTGGCCAAATTTGGGGCCTTTATGGATTGGGGCCTCCAAAAAGATCTTTTCGTCCCAAAATCAGAAATGCCAAGGGAAATGGAAGTGGGCGAGAAGCACCTGATCCGGGTATGTGTGGATCACCAGACAGATAGATTAATAGGAGTAGCGAAATATGAAGATTTCCTTCTTAATGATACCCGTGGCTTTGAGGAAGGACAGGAAGTAGAAGTATTGATTTTTGATAAAACGAATTTAGGTTACAAAGTTTTGATCGAAAGCAGCTTTGAGGGGATAATTTACCAAAACGAAACTTTTGAAGACATCCAAATTGGAGATCGGAAACGTGCATTTATAAAGAAAAAAAGGGATGACGGTAAATTGGATCTTCAACTCACTCCACTTGGGAGGCAAAAATACGAAGAAGGGGCAGAAAAAATTTTAGCTTCCCTAAAAGATAAGAAGTTTTTGCCCCTTCATGATAAATCATCCCCCGAAGAAATCAAACAGTTACTTGGGATGAGTAAAAAGCACTTTAAGCAATCCATTGGGCAACTCTATAAACTCAAAAGAATCAAGTTGCTGAAAAATGGAATTGAACTGGTTGGTTAACTCAGTTTTAATACTTCCGATGGGCTGGTACAAAATACTGCTTTGTCCTTTTTGATAGCAATAGGCGCTTTAACCAGGTGCGGAAAGTTTACTAAAATATTAAGCCAACTTTCATCATCCCAAGTCTTGCCTGCGATATGTGTTTGGTAATCGGGGTGGGATCTGTTTAATAAATCCTTAGCTCTTAGGTTTAATTTATCCAAAATATTTCTCCATCCCGTAGTGGTTATCCTTTCCTTTTGTATGTTTATCTCGTTGACATTTTTAGAGACAGACCGGGCGTATGCCCTGGCCTGCTTATCCACGGATTGTCCTGGATTGTAGTAAAGGAATAATTCATTAGGATGCATTTTCATGGTAGTTTGGTTTGATATGTTTACCAAAATAGCGAATAAATAGTTAAATGCAAAACAATTGATCGAAAAATAATTAACTTGTAATGGAAAAACCTTTTTTCCATGCCCAATCGTGAATTAAAAATTTCAAGACTTTTCTGAGGAATTTAGGAACTAAGCCAATCTGTTTGCTACTTTAGTAGAATAAACCTATAAGTAAAATTATGAATAAACAGTCGAACCATTTTATGGGTATTGATGTAGGGGGGACCCATCTTAAAGTAGGGCTGGTAAGCCGTGAAGGGGAAATTATTTCATTTGACAAAGAAGACACCAAAGGTTATCGGGAGGAACTACGGGGATTTAATGAATGCTTCCTTGAAGTGGTGGGGAAATACCTGGCCAAATATCCGGAAGTAAACCAAGTAGGCATAGGACTTCCTGGCTTGATCAGCAAGGATAGGACCACCGCACTGGAAATACCTGCTATTCCTGAATTGAATGGATTTAATTTGAAGCACCGTCTTTCAGAAAGATATCCCGATATCACTTTTTATATTGAAAATGATGCAAGTGCAGCAGCCGTTGGGGAACTCAAGTATGGCACCTCCAATCCCTCACGGGATTTTCTTTTTATCACTATGGGCACGGGTATAGGAAGCGCAATGATAGATGACGGCAAAATATTCAAAGGAGGCCGGGGAAATGCCATGGAAATGGGCCATATGCTTTCGAGGGGAAATGCCAGATTGGAAACGTTGATAGGAAGGAATGGTATTCTTAAAATAATGGAAAGAATGATCCATGCCTATCCTGAAAAGGCCGGGGAATTAGTGGATCAAGAATTGGGCACTCACCTTCTGGTCGATACGGCCGTTGCTGGGAATTCGGTTTCACTGATGGTTTTTGAAGAAGTTGGTGATATATTGGGTGAGGCGATTGTTTCTGCCATCAGGATATTGGATGTAAATGAAGTATACTTTGGGGGCGGGATATCTGCCGGCCTGCAATTCATGATGCCTTCTTTGGAAAAGACAATAAGGCAATATTTAACGAATTATTACCTGGGCGATTTGAAATTAAAGAAAGCCTCGCTGGAAAATAACGCAGGCACACTTGGTGCTGCGGCACTCTGCTTTATGGATTGACCTTCACATAAAAATTAGGATAGAATGCTTTAGGGGTCCAAGGTAGTGATTGTCACTTCGCTTACCCTACTTATGGCATTTAGGCGAAAGAGAACCTTCAAGGGTTCTCTTTCTTCTTCCCCTTCACAAAAGCCTGAAGGTTCCAGAAAATAAAAAAAGAAGCTTTGGCTTTTGTTCAATAATTCAACCCGGTCCGGCCTTCCAAACGTCATGATCAGCTCTTGATTATTGGCTTCCAAAAAGGTGTTTTTGATCTTTTCCAATTCCTCCAGGTCTTTTATCCTTAATCCCATGCAGCCATATCGATCCTTTTTCCAATTTTCCATATTGATATTGCCCGTTTCCAATTTGGAAGAACATGAAAATGTACTTGTAGCTATAATAATAATTGCAATAATTGCTTTCACTGATTTAACAAACATTTTTTGGGATTTTTATAGCGCTTTATCGTATTCCTTTATCAAAGATGGACAAAAGTACGATGAGATTCCTTAATATGATAGGCGGGGATTAATAAGTTTTTTACAAGAAGATTTTAAAAGACCATCCAATTATTATTCTTTTCAGTCAAAACAAAATGATCATTAAGGTAACAATCTAATGTTCTTATTAACCTATTCCCCAAGTCTTTAGTAAACGGTATTTGGATTTTGAGCGGAAATGAAGCAAAAACAGTAAAACAGTTTATTCTCTTCTGTAATCTTTAATCTTTATATTAGCGGCTTAATAGAAGTAACCTTATGTATTCAAGATTCGCAAAAGTATTTTACTTTCTTTCCATTTTATTCTTTATCGCAGGCTTTCTTTATATTTATGCTGGATTGCCCGAAAAGGTGTCCTACGAGGTAAATGAGACGGGTTATCCAATCAAGCAAATTTCGCGGGACGCTTTCTTTTTTATTGCAATAGCAGCATTTGTGGTTTTGAACCTCCTGGTAATTGTACCGGCAAAATTGGTTGAAAATCAGTTTATAAGCAGAGTCAGGAAATTGTTAGTGGTAGGGGATCCATTTAGGGACCAAATGCTTGCCTGGATTTATTCCTTTATAGGAATTATTAATATTAGCCTTTTTATCATGGCCTTCTATATACTCCGTATCAATAGTTTGAACGGGATGGACAGTGGTGGAATTGATTTAATATTTTATTCAGTGCCCCTGTTTTTTATGGTTTGGATAGTGACTTTATTTGTCATATTAGGAAAAAAAATCAAGCAAATCCAATCAGCGTAATTTTATAATAGGATCAAACATTAAACTCAAATGGCAAAAAGTGTACAATATACTGAAGATAGCATTAAATCCTTGGATTGGAGAGAACATATCAGGCTCAGGCCTGGGATGTACATCGGCAAGTTAGGTGATGGAAGCGCTCAGGATGATGGGATCTATGTCCTGGTAAAGGAAATATTGGACAACAGTATTGATGAGCACATGATGGGTTATGGGCGTACCATTGATATTAAGATCACGGAGCATAAAGTGGAAATCAGGGATTATGGACGTGGTATACCCTTGGGTAAAGTGATCGATTGTGTCTCCAAAATCAATACCGGAGGTAAATACGATTCAGGAGCATTCCAAAAATCTGTCGGATTGAATGGGGTAGGTACCAAAGCAGTTAATGCGTTATCTGAATATTTTAAAGTCCAGTCCTTTAGGGATGGATCGACAAAAGTGGCTGAATTTGAAAAAGGGATTTTGGTCGTTGATAAAGAAATAGAAGAGTCTTCAGATCGAAGTGGTACAAAGATAACATTTTCCCCTGATGCCTCAGTTTTTAAAAATTACCATTTTATTCCGGAATACCTGGAGGATCAGATCTGGAATTACGCCTTCTTAAATGCGGGGCTCATCATTAATTACAACGGCAAGAAATTTTATTCCGAAAAAGGACTGCTGGATCTTGTAGGTAGAAAATTGGATGAAGAAAGCAGAAGATATCCCATCATCCATTTGAAAGGAACCGATATCGAAGTAGGTATTACACATTCTAACCAATACGGGGAGGAATACTATTCCTTCGTTAATGGGCAGTTTACCACACAGGGGGGGACGCATCTTGCAGCCTTCAGGGAGGCGGTCGTAAGGGCAATCAGGGAATTCTTCAAAAAGGATTTCGATGCCTCCGATATCAGACAGAGTATAGTAGCGGCAGTAGCGGTGAGAGTACAGGAACCTGTTTTTGAATCCCAGACAAAAACAAAATTGGGTTCCCATAGTGTAGGCCCGGATGGGCCGACCATAAGGACTTTTGTGAATGATTTTATAAAGACAGAACTGGATAATTATCTGCACAAAAACCCTACTGTAGCGACTGATTTACTAAAAAGGATCCTTCAATCAGAACGGGAGCGGAAGGAGATTTCGGGAATAAAAAAACTGGCCAACGAACGGGCGAAAAAGGCCAACCTGCACAACAAGAAACTTAGGGATTGTAGGGTGCATTATGACGATCCCAAGGCCAATGTGGAAGCAAAAAATGAAACAATGCTTTTTCTGACCGAAGGGGATTCCGCTTCTGGGTCGATTACCAAATCAAGGAATGTGCAGACCCAAGCGGTCTTTTCCCTTCGGGGCAAGCCTTTGAACTGCTATGGAATGACCAAAAAAGTGGTATATGAAAATGAAGAGTTCAATTTGCTTCAACATGCATTGAACATTGAAGATGGCATTGAAAATCTACGGTACAGAAAGATTGTAATTGCCACGGATGCCGATGTGGACGGAATGCACATCCGCTTGTTGATCATGACCTATTTTCTACAGTTTTTCCCTGATTTGGTCAAAAATGGGCACCTATACATTCTGGATACGCCACTGTTCAGGGTGAGGAATAAGAAAGAAACCATCTATTGTTATTCTGATGAAGAAAGGCAAAGAGCGGTCCATAAATTAGGAAATAAACCTGAAATTACGCGATTTAAAGGATTGGGAGAGATTTCACCTGGGGAATTTGGTGGATTTATAGGGGAGGATATCCGCTTGGAGCCTATCATATTAAAAAAGGACACCAAAGTGGCAGAATTGCTGGCCTTCTATATGGGAAAAAACACCCCCAACCGGCAACTTTTTATTATCGATAACCTCAAGATAGAGAAGGATATTGTTCATGAGGAACCCGCAGTCAAAGAAAAGGTCAAGGAAAAGGAAGAGGAGAGTGAGGTAGCCTGATAGAGAAAAGCAGGATTGGCCTTAATTGGTGAAGTGAAAGGGAAATATTTGAGTTAAAATGAGTGATATAGAAAAGGAAGACCCAGAAGAAAGTCTACATGAGTCGATCCCGGTAACGGGCATGTATAAAGATTGGTTTCTCGATTATGCATCTTATGTAATATTGGAAAGGGCAGTACCGACGATAGAAGATGGTCTGAAGCCTGTACAAAGACGTATCCTTCATGCCATGAAGGAAATGGATGATGGCCGGTTCAATAAAGTGGCCAATATCATCGGACAGACCATGCAATATCACCCACATGGTGATGCTTCTATCAGTGATGCTATTGTAAATCTCGGGCAAAAAGATTTATTGATTGAAACCCAAGGGAACTGGGGGGATATCCGAACCGGCGATGGGGCAGCGGCAGCCAGATATATTGAAGCTAGACTCTCCAAGTTTGCCCTGGAGGTCGTCTTTAATCCACAGACCACTGAATGGCAGCTTTCTTATGATGGAAGGAAAAAGGAACCTGTTACTTTACCTGTAAAGTTCCCTCTGCTGCTGGCGCAAGGAGTAGAGGGGATTGCCGTAGGATTATCCACCAAAGTTCTTCCCCATAATTTCCACGAACTAATAAAGGCATCTATTGAAGTCTTGAAAGGCGGCACCACCAATATTTTACCGGATTTCCCAACAGGTGGAATGGCAGACTTTTCCGAATACAATGAAGGACTTAGGGGGAGCAGGGTCAAGGTAAGGGCCAGGATTGAGGAGGAGGACAATAAAACTTTGTTGATCAAGGATATTCCTTTCGGTATAACCACTAATTCCTTGATCGAATCCATTATCAAAGCCAATGATAAAGGAAAAATTAAAATCAAAAAAGTAGTAGACAACACTGCCAAGGATGTTGAGATCCAGATCCAGTTAGCTCCCGGCCAGTCCCCAGGCATGACGATCGATGCACTTTATGCTTTTACGGATTGTGAAATATCCATTTCTCCCAATGCCTGTGTGATCATTGGGGAAAAGCCGGTCTTTTTGAATGTCAATGAAATTTTGGCCTTCAATACCAAGCAGACTAAATTCCTTTTAAAGAGAGAGCTGGAAATCAGAAGGGAAGAATTGCTGGAAAGATTGCTCTTCTCTTCACTGGAAAAAATATTTATCGAAAACAGGATTTATAGGGATATAGAAGAATGTGAAACCTGGGAAGCAGTAATAGAAACAATAGATAGAGGCCTGGATCCCTTTAAACCTGACTTTTATCGGGAAATCACCAAAGAGGACATTGTCCGCCTTACGGAAATAAAGATCAAGCGTATTTCAAAATTCGATGCTTTTAAAGCGGACGAGTTGATGAAAAGACTGGAGAATGAATTAAAAGAAGTAAACCATAACCTGAAGCATCTTACAGCCTATGCCATTAAGTATTTCGAGGATCTATTGGAAAAGTACGGTAAAGGGCGGGAGCGTAAGACAGAAATCCAAGCTTTTGATACCATAGAAGCTACTGTAGTGGCAGCCAATAATGCCAAACTATACGTAAACAGGACCGATGGTTTTATTGGGTATGGCTTAAAGAAGGATGAATTTGTTTGTGACTGCTCTGATTTGGATGATATTATTGCCTTCAAAAAAGACGGGACCTGTGTGGTCACCAAAATCCAGGATAAGGTGTTTGTTGGAAAAGATATCCTCCATGTGGCCGTTTATAGAAAAGGTGACGAAAGAATGGTCTACAACCTCATTTACCTGGATGGCAGTACGGGAAAGGCAATGGTCAAAAGGTTCCAGATACTTAGTGTCACCAGGGACAGAGAATATGTATTGACCAAGGGAAGTAAAGGTTCTAAAATCCTTTATTTTACGGCCAATCCCAATGGGGAAGCAGAGATTGTTACCATATATCTCACACAAGGGGCCAAGGCAAGGGTAAAGGTTTTTGATTTTGATTTTTCCACTATTGAAATAAAAGGAAGAGGTGCGCAAGGCAATATCCTTACCAAGTATCCGATAAGGAAAGTTCAGCTCAAAATGGAAGGAAAATCTACTTTGGGTGGTTTGGATATTTATTTTGATGAACATGTCGGTAAATTAAATACCGATCAAAGGGGTAAGCTTATTGGGAACTTTCTGGGAGACGATAAAATTATTGCCTTTTACAAGGATGGCTCCTATGAAATTACTTCTTTTGATGTATCCAACCGGTACAATTTTTCTGACCTGTTGCTGATCGAAAAATTTGATCCTCAAAAAGTAATTTCCGGTATTTATTATGATGGAGGCAGCAAGAATTTCTATGTCAAAAGATTTTTGATAGAGACTTCTACGGTAAACAAAAAATTCAACTTTATCTCTGATCATAAGCAGTCTTATTTGAAACTGGTTTCTACTGAAAAACAACCCCAAGCAAGAATCCTATTGCAAAAAGGAAAGGAAATAATAGAGTCGGAATATGATTTGGACATGCTCGTTGATGTAAAAGGATGGAAATCTGTGGGCAACAGGATCTCAAATCACGGTATTAAGGAAATCCAGCCTATTGCTCCGGTGAAAAAGGAAGAAAATCAGTCGGGGGGGAAAGATCTGGAGGTAGGCAATACCATAGATTTTAAGATAAAAGATGAAGGGGAGGACCAACTAGGGTTGTTTTAGTAGAATGAAAAAAGCCGCACGATAACTATTGGATATTTCCTGAGTAAGTTGAGATGATCCAGATGTCGAACTGTAGAACTGACGAACTGAACGCTGAAACCCCCGATGTCGAACTGAGGAACTGAACAGCGAAATCCCGATTCGACAATTCGACAGTCAAACAATTTAAGCAGATATCAATTCGGGATAAAGGTCCAAGAAATAAAAACTGGATTAATATTGGGGCTATTTTAAAAACCATAGTGAATTTTGCATATTTGCGTTTATTAAACCACCTGTTGTAAAGGTGACATGTTTTATGTTTTATGAAGTAAAGAATGTCTGACAAACAAATCAACATCACACTGCCGGATGGATCAGTGAAGCAGTATGAAAGAGGAACCACAGGACAACAAATCGCGCTTAGTATCAGTGAGGGTCTGGCCAGGAATGTTCTATCAGCCAAAGTAAACGGAGATGTATGGGATGCCACACGTCCTATTCATCAGGATGCTTCTGTTCAATTGCTTACCTGGAAGGACAAAGAAGGGAAGTCTACTTTTTGGCACTCTTCCGCCCACCTTATGGCGGAAGCTTTGGAATCGTTATATCCCGGGGTCAAATTGGGCATAGGCCCCCCTATAGAAACAGGTTTTTATTATGATGTGGATTTTGGCGATAAAACCATTGACGGTACGGAGTTGGAAACCATTGAAGCCAAAATGGTGGAGCTTGCCAGACAAAAAAATGAATATATACGCAAAGATATTTCCAAATCTGATGCGGTAGCTTACTTTGAAGAAAAAGGGGATGAATACAAATTGGATTTATTGGAAGGACTGGAAAACGGCACCATCACCTTTTATGAGCAAGGGGATTTTGTGGACCTATGCAGGGGACCTCACCTACCCCATACCGGCTTCATCAAAGCAGTTAAACTGCTGAATATTGCGGGGGCTTACTGGAGGGGAGATGAGAAAAACAAAATGCTGACCCGTATTTATGGGGTTTCTTTTCCCAAGGCCAAAGAACTTCAGGAATATCTTGTTTTATTGGAGGAAGCCAAAAAAAGGGACCATAGGAAACTGGGAAGGGAGCTGGAATTGTTCACCTTTTCGGAAAAAGTAGGGATGGGCCTTCCGCTTTGGCTGCCCAAAGGTACCTTATTGAGGGAGCGTTTGGTTAATTTTTTGAAAAAAGAACAGGACAAAACAGGATATCAGCAAGTGATCACACCTCATATAGGGCATAAGTCACTGTATGAAACTTCGGGGCACTATGAAAAATACGGGAAGGATTCCTTCCAGCCCATTACTACTCCACATGAGGGAGAGGAGTTTCTACTGAAGCCGATGAATTGTCCCCATCACTGTGAAATTTATAAATATAAACCACGCTCATATAAAGATCTTCCTGTGCGGTATGCCGAATTTGGAACGGTATATCGGTATGAGCAAAGTGGGGAACTGCATGGGCTGACAAGGGTAAGGGGATTTACCCAGGATGATGCGCATATATTCTGCCGCCCGGACCAGGTGAAAGAGGAATTTATAAAAGTCATTGATCTGGTGCTGTATGTTTTTAAAGCTTTGGGCTTTGATAATTATACGGCTCAAATCTCCTTAAGGGATTCTGAAAAGAAAGAGAAGTATATCGGGGAAGATGAGGCCTGGAACAAAGCTGAGGGGGCCATTGTCGAAGCTGCAGCAGAAAAAGGTATGGATACCGTGACAGAATTGGGAGAGGCGGCATTTTACGGTCCGAAGCTTGATTTTCTGGTCAAAGACGCTTTGGGAAGAAGCTGGCAATTGGGAACTATCCAGGTGGACTATCAGTTACCGGAGAGGTTTGAGTTGGAGTACGTTGGATCCGACAACCAAAAGCACAGGCCTGTCATGATCCACAGGGCACCCTTCGGCTCCTTGGAAAGGTTCGTTGCTGTTTTGATCGAACATTGTGCAGGTAATTTTCCCCTATGGCTTGCTCCGGAACAAATCAACATCCTACCCATATCCGAGAAATATTCCACCTATGCAAAAGAAGTCAACCGGCTTTTGGAAGAGAACAATATAACAGGTTCCATAGACAACAGGGATGAGAAGATAGGCAGGAAGATCAGGGATTCCGAAGTTAAAAAAGTGCCCTTTATGGTCATTGTAGGAGAAAAAGAACAAGCAGAGGGTAAAATCTCTGTTCGAAAGCATGGCGAGGGGGATTTAGGCAGTTTTACTCCGCAGGAATTTGTTAAATACTTTGAAAAGATCATTGCCGTTTCATTGGGGAAATAATATTTAATCAGGAAAAAAGAGTTGCATTATTGATAATTAAAAAAATATCCGATATTTGCAGTTAAATCATTAAACAACTATAACTATTTTGAGAGGAAGAAAACCGTTTAAACCGAGACAAGAAGAACCATACAAAGTTAACTCTAAAATCAGAGCCAGAGAGGTGAGGGTAGTTGGGGATTATGTAGAAGGGGGAAATGCTGTTCTTCCAACAGAAGAAGCCATTAAACTTGCTAAAGAAAATGACCTTGATCTCGTAGAAATTTCTCCAACAGCTAGTCCACCGGTATGTAAGGTGATAGATTACGCGAAGTTCAAATATGAGCAGAAAAAGAAACAGAAGGAAATTAAATCAAATGCTGCCAAGACTGTTTTAAAGGAAATCAGGTTTGGGCCCAATACGGACGATCATGATTTTGATTTTAAATTGAAACATGCCATAAATTTTCTAAAAGATGGAGCCAAGGTTAAAGCTTATGTTCATTTTGTAGGGAGGACCATTGTGTTTAAAGAAAGGGGAGAAATGTTGCTTTTGAAATTTGCCCAAGCATTGGAGGAATATGGACAAGTAGAGCAGCTCCCCAAAATGGAAGGAAAACGAATGAATATTTTTGTGGCTCCCAAAGGAAACAAAAAATAATTTCAACCAATAGATACAGTAATGCCAAAAGTAAAGACAAAATCAAGTGCAAAAAAAAGGTTCAAATTATCGGGAACCGGTAAAATCAGAAGGAAGCATGCTTATAAAAGCCATATTCTGACCAAGAAGACCACGAAGCAGAAGCGAAATCTTACTAAGATGGGCAACGTTCATGAGTCTGACGAAGGAAGAGTAAGGGACATGTTACGAATCTGATAAAATTAGAATTAAGGTTAGTTATTCACCAGATGTTTGGTAAGGAAGTCTGAAAAGCACCAAAGGTCAAAAATTTAAAAATTATGCCAAGATCAGTAAACGCAGTAGCGTCAAGAGCAAGAAGAAAAAGAATATTAAAAGCTACAAAGGGTTATTTTGGAAGAGGTAGCAATGTATGGACGGTAGCCAAAAATAAATACGAAAAAGGTTTACAATACGCTTACAGGGACAGAAAGGCTAAGAAGAGGGAATTCAGAAAGCTATGGATACAGCGTATCAATGCCGGGGCAAGATTGTACGGTATTTCTTACTCCCAGTTAATGGGTATGTTAAAGAAAGCTGAAATAGAACTTAACAGGAAAGTTTTAGCTGATTTGGCCATGAATCATCCGGAGGCATTCAAAGCTGTGGTTGAAAAAGTGAAGTAAGAAAGCATTGATTACTTTATAAAAGAAAACCCTCGTTAGAGGGTTTTCTTCGTTTTGGGGGAATTTTTACGGCGGCAATTCCGATTTTTCACTATATTACAAAGAACAAGGAATAAAGAAGATAAACATTGTTTTCCATCATAAAAAGTGGTAAGATAGTGAAATAGAAAAACCCCTTAAATAAGGGGTTTTAGTAGCGAGAACGGGAGTTGAACCCGTGACCTCAGGGTTATGAATCCTGCGCTCTAACCATCTGAGCTACCTCGCCATGAACATGAAGAATAATTTAAGAACTAAATATAGAACGTGTGTCCAGATTATTCGTCCGAATTTATCTCCCGATACCAAGTGGAAAATTATTCGGATGGGCTACTTTGCCATTGGGAGTGCAAATATGTGGGGTTAATCCCTGAAATGCAAGTCTACCGATAAAAAAAAGATGATTTTACAAAATGAACAAAAAGAACAATGGTGAAAAATAAATTTGTGGCTGATTTTCAGATAAATACTTCTAGAAAAATAATCTACCCTTATCTCAGTACAGCAAGCGGGCTTTCTCAGTGGTTTGCAGATGACGTGACCATTAATGAAGACAAGGTTTATAATTTTAATTATGATGGGGAAGATCACTACGCCAAAGCAGTCATAATGCGGACCAATCATAATGTAAAATTTGAATTTTTTGATCCTTCAAATTCAGATACTGTGGAGACAGACCATTCTTATATTGAATTCAAGTTGGACGAGAATGAACTGACCCAGACCTTTTTTCTTAAAGTGATCGATTATAGCAATACTTATGACGATGATGAGCAGGAATCTATTTGGGAAAGCTTGATCAATACCCTCAAAGAGATCATTGGAGGATAAAATTATTTTTAAAGATAAATATTAAAGATAATATTATAATCTTTGTGATATCGTTGAATAGGGATGTAGGGCAGTGGCACTTCATGAAAAAATTAGATAAATTAATCCTTAGGTCCTTTATAGGGCCGTTTTTATTAACATTTATCGTAGTGGATTTTATTTTACTTACGGTAAATATGCTGAAATATTTCGATGAAATTTTCGGCAAAGGTTTGGGTTTCGGTGTTTACATGGAATTGATCAGCTATTTCGTGATCAGCATATCCCCCATGGCACTCCCTTTGGCCGTCTTGCTTTCCTCTTTAATGACATTTGGGAATTTGGGAGAGCATTTTGAGCTTATGGCCATAAAAAGCAGCGGGATTTCCTTGCTTCGGGCACTTCTGCCCATGGGCATTTTTGTGATTGGCCTTACTTTTTTTGCTTTCCTTTCCAATAATTACATTGTACCTAAAATTAACCTCAAAACATTCAGTCTTCTTTATGATATGAGGATGAAGTCGCCTGCTCTGGATATCAAGGAAGGTGTCTTTTACAATGGTATTCCAAATTACAGTATTAAAGTCAACAGGAAGGTGGACGAAGTAAAATTATATGATATACTTATATATGACCATACCAAAGGACAGGGCAATACCGATGTGATAACGGCTGATTCGGGAAGGATGGAGCCATTTTTTAATGACAGGTACATGACGCTTATTTTATATAACGGGTACAGCTATCAGGAAATCTCCTCCCAAAAGGGGATAAATGAGAAGCCCGTTAGCTTCAACCGGACAAGGTTCACTGAAAATCAAATGGTTTTTAGTTTGGATGCCTTTGAGATGAACAGAACTCCCGAGGACCTCTGGTCCAATAACCGGTCCATTAAAAATATAGAGCAACTGAAAACCGATCTGGATTCCATGGATATGGAACTTAACAAAGGGGTATATTATAATTATATCAATACCGGGTCTGTATATTCCTACTTTACAAAGGACAGGAAAATTGAGGTGCCACAGGATGTCAGGGAGAAAAAAGCAATATCCGACTCCATTGAAAACCTAAAGTATCAAGAGGAATACATGGCCATGAACGATTCGATGGGCAATGTGGCCCGGGATGGATTGGTTCAAACTGCTACAGACCAAAATACGGTGCTGAACAAAAATAGATCTGCATTAATGGATTCGGCAAAGGAAAAGTTGACGGATCCAATTGAAAAAAAGGTAGAACTGCCAAAAAAGGAATCCCCATCCGAACCGGAGGTTGTTTTCACCCCAGAGCAAAAAGAAAGGTTGGATTCGATCATCAATGAGAGTAGCTTTCAGGTCAGGGCCGCATCCGTCGCTTTAAATACTGCCCGGACTTTGAAAAATAACTTCTCCACTAATTTTACAAAGCTGGATGCCCTGGAAAGAGAATATAGAAGATTTGAGATTGCTTGGTATCAAAAATATACCCAGGCATTGGCCTGTATAGTCATGTTTATGATAGGGGCCTCATTAGGTGCCATTATAAAGAAAGGAGGGCTGGGGATGCCGGTTTTATTTTCAATTATCTTCTTTATTATTTATTACATGTTAACGATTACTGGTGAAAAGTGGGCGAAAGAAGGGATAACAGGCGCTTTGTTTGGGACATGGTTTTCTGTGTTGGCCTTACTCCCTTTTGGATTGTTTTTCTTAAAGCAGGCAAGAAAAGACGCACGTTTATTTGAAGCCGATTTTTATCTCAGCATCATCAATAGAATCCGGGATAATCTAAAATGGGCCAAATATAAAGTTAAGGGTATATTTTATATTTAAAAATAATAATTCTATCTTTGTACCTGTTTTAAAAAATAATAACTGATAAAAATTGACTAAGCATGTATTTGACTACAGAGAAAAAAGTTGAGTTGTTTAAAAATCATGGTAGGTTGAAGTCTGATTCCGACACAGGGTCTCCTGAGTCTCAAATCGCTTTGTTCACTTATAGGATCAAGCACTTAACGGATCATTTGAAAACCAATAAAAAAGACCATTCCTCAAGATTGGGCCTTTTGAAATTAGTGGGAAAACGCAGAAGCCTTCTTAATTATCTGATCAAAAAAGATATAGAGAGATATAGGGCAGTTCTTGCTGACCTTGGAATACGAAAATAATATTAGGTAAGGTTCTTCTGAGAGCCTTACTTTTTTCTTTGCCCCCACCATTATTTTTTTAAAATCAATCACAGGATTTATAACAAAAATTTATGTTACCAAATATTATATCAAAATCTATCACCCTTGAAGATGGTAGAGAAATTATTATTGAAACTGGTGCTTTGGCCAAACAGGCTGATGGGGCGGTGGTAGTTAAGATGGGAAAAGCCATGCTGTTGGCTACCGTAGTTTCAAGAAAAGAAGCGGGAGAAAATGTGGATTTTCTCCCCATGTCTGTAGATTACCAGGAAAAATTTGCTTCCTCCGGAAAAATCCCGGGAGGATTCCTGAAAAGGGAGGGCAGGTTGTCTGATTATGAAATATTGATCAGTCGTATTGTGGACCGGGCTCTCCGGCCGATTTTCCCTGATGATTATCATGCGGACACCCAGATCGGAATTACCCTGATATCCTCTGATGATGAGGTATTGCCAGATGCCCTTGCAGGACTTGCGGCTTCAGCAGCTCTTGCGGTATCTGATATTCCCTTTAACGGTCCTATTTCCGAAGTGAGAGTGGCCAAGGTTGATGGCGAGTACAAGATCAACCCCACCCCTAAGCAGTTGGAAGCTGCTTCCATGGAGCTGATAGTGGCGGGATCTTTGGAATTTATTCTGATGGTGGAAGGGGAAGGTGACGAAATTTCGGAAGATGAAATGGTAGAAGCCATGCAGGTTGCCCATGAGGAAATCAAAAGGCAATGCCAGGTTCAAATGGAACTGGCCAAGGCAGTAGGGAAAGAAGTAAAGCGGGAATATTCCCACGAGAAAGAAGATCCTGCTTTGTTTGAAAGGATGAGAGCGGAGCTTTATGATAAGTGTTATGAAGCAGTGTCCCGCCAGATACCCGACAAATCCGAACGTTCCTCCCTTATCAAAGAGATAAAGGAAGCTTTTAAAGAAAGCCTAGGAGAAGACCATGATTATGAGGAAAGCCTGATCGGCCCCTATTTCAGTAAAATCCATAAAGAAGCTGCCAGGAATCTTACCTTAAATGAAAAGAAAAGGCTGGATGGCAGGAAAACCGATGAAATCCGCCCCATTTGGTCGGTAGTGGATTACCTACCTTCCGCGCATGGATCTGCCATATTTACCAGAGGGGAAACGCAATCTCTTACTACCTGTACTTTGGGAACCAAAATGGATGAACAGATGGTTGATGGCGCTATTCATTCAGGATATAATAAATTCTTCCTGCATTATAATTTCCCTGGGTTCTCCACAGGTGAAGTAAAAATTAATAGGGGCCCGGGTAGAAGGGAAGTTGGCCATGGCAATTTAGCTATGAGGGCCTTGAAAAAAGTTCTTCCCTCTGATATGGATAACCCCTATACCATTCGTGTGGTATCCGACATTTTGGAATCCAACGGGTCATCATCCATGGCTACTGTTTGTGCCGGTTCATTGGCACTGATGGATGCAGGGATTAAAATTAAATCGCCTGTTACCGGAATTGCTATGGGGATGATCTCTAATGCAAAAACTGGGCAATACGCCATTCTTTCGGATATTCTTGGGGATGAAGATCATCTCGGAGACATGGACTTCAAAGTGACCGGCACCGAGAAAGGGATCACCGCCTGTCAAATGGACCTAAAAGTGGAAGGTTTGGATTACAATGTTTTAAAAGAAGCTTTGTACCAGGCCAAGGAAGGACGTCTTCATATTTTAAGGGAAATTACCAAGACCTTGGCTGAGTCAAGGTCTGAATTAAAACCGCATACCCCAAGATCCTTCAATATTTCAATTCCCAAGGAATTGATAGGCGCGGTCATTGGTCCAGGAGGAAAAGTGATTCAGGAAATCCAAAAAGATACCGGTGCTACCATTATTATTGAAGAAAAAGACAACATGGGCAAAATCAATATCTTCTCCAATAACCAGGATTCCATGAATGCTGCCATTGGCCGGATAAGAGGAATTGTCGCACAGCCAGAAATTGGTGAGACCTACACCGGAAAGGTGAAAAATATTATGCCCTTCGGTGCTTTTGTTGAATTCATGCCCGGAAAAGACGGTTTGCTTCATATTTCTGAAATTAAGTGGGAAAGATTGGAGAACATGGAGGGGGTACTTGAGCCAGGCGAAGACATAGTTGTCAAATTAATAGATGTGGATAAGAAGACCGGCAAGTTTAAGTTATCCAGGAAGGTTTTGTTGCCTAAACCTGAATAAACTGATTAAAAAGAGTAGGCTTCTTTAATCATTTATAATATTTTGAACTTATTTTCAAACTACTTCTGTTATAGAATGAGTTTTACCAAATAATGAATTAAGCTTAATGAGGCAGCTGAAGATTAGCAAACAGATCACCAATAGGGAAAGTCAATCTCTTGATAAATATCTACAGGAAATAGGGAAAGTAGACCTGCTTACAGCAGATGAGGAAGTAGTATTAGCCAAGAGGATCAGGGAAGGTGATCAGCTAGCACTTGAAAAGTTAACGAAAGCAAATTTGCGATTTGTAGTTTCTGTAGCTAAGCAGTATCAAAATCAAGGACTCTCTTTGGGAGACCTTATCAACGAAGGGAACTTGGGCCTAATAAAAGCCGCGCAAAGGTTTGATGAGACAAGAGGTTTTAAGTTCATCTCTTATGCGGTGTGGTGGATTAGACAATCCATCCTACAGGCCCTGGCAGAGCAATCAAGAATTGTTAGGCTCCCCCTAAATAGGGTAGGGTCATTAAATAAAATCAGCAAAACTTTTTCCGAACTGGAACAAAAGTTTGAAAGGGAACCCTCTCCGGAAGAATTGGCAGAAGTGTTGGAGGTGACAGCGGGAGAAGTGGTGGATACCATGAAAATATCCGGTCGTCATGTTTCCATGGACGCCCCTTTCGTCCAGGGAGAGGAAAACAGCCTTCTGGATGTTTTGGAAAATGATGGAGAAATTAAGCCTGATGATGGTTTGATGAATGACTCTTTGAGAAAAGAAGTCCAAAGAGCCCTTTCTACCTTGACCCAAAGAGAGGCTGATGTCATTACCCTGTATTTTGGATTGAATGGTGAGCATGCCATGACCCTTGAAGAAATCGGTGAAAAGTTCAATCTTACCCGCGAAAGGGTGAGACAGATCAAAGAAAAAGCTATTAGAAGGCTTAGACATACCTCAAGAAGTAAGACACTTAAGCCTTACCTGGGATAAAAGCCCCAAAAATAAAATTGTTAAAAAGGGGGTTTCTTACCCTTTTTTTTATGTCAAGAGGATTCTGGAGGAGGGTTTTGAGCAATCGGTGGTATTGTAGCGGATACCTTTGTATTAACTTCCATTCAAGGAATCTTAAATAATGGTTCCTTTGCTAAAAGGTTTAAAATTTGCCAACCCAAAAATTAAAAGTGCAATGAGTCAGGAAATTGAAAAGATTAAAATTATGATTGTTGGTTCCGGACCGGCGGGTTATACTGCGGCCATATATGCGGCCCGGGCAGGGCTTCAACCCGTCATGTATACCGGAGGGCAGCCAGGGGGCCAACTGACAATCACCAACGACGTGGAAAATTATCCTGGCTATCCTGATGGGGTGATGGGGCCCCAAATGATGGAAGATTTTAAGAAGCAAGCAGAAAGGTTTGGTACAGAAGTTAATTATGGACTGGTGACCCAAGTTGATTTTACCCACAGGCCTTATAAGGTATGGATAGATGATAAACAGGAAGTATTAACGGATACCCTCATTGTCGCTACTGGTGCATCTGCCAAGTGGCTTGGTATAGAAAGCGAAACCAGATTAAATGGTCAGGGGGTTTCTGCTTGTGCTGTTTGTGACGGTTTTTTCTTTAGGGGCCAGGATGTGGCCATAGTTGGAGGCGGCGACACGGCTTGTGAGGAGGCTTCCTATCTGTCCAATATCTGCACCAAAGTCTATATGATCGTAAGGCGAGATGAATTGAGAGCTTCCCAGATCATGCAAAAACGGGTGATGAACAACCCTAAAATAGAGATACTTTGGAACAATGAAACAGAAGAGATCCTAGGGGAGCAGGAAGTCAATGGAGTGAAAGTGAAAAATAACCTTACAGGAGAAGTAAAAGAATTAAAGGTTTCAGGATTTTTTGTGGCCATTGGCCATCAGCCCAATACGGAAATATTTGAAGGTTATTTGAAGATGGATGAAAGTGGGTATATTAAAACGATTGCTGGGAGCACCAAAACAAATATTGAAGGGGTTTTTGCTTGTGGGGATGCGCAAGATCATATTTACCGTCAGGCTGTAACAGCGGCTGGGACAGGTTGTATGGCAGCTCTTGATGCTGAGCGATACCTTGCAGAATTTGAACTCTTTTGATATTGGCTGATGGGTGGTTCAAAAATCTTTGGAATGCTTTTATTCTTAACCTTCACGGGTACTATAGCTGCTTATGTACAAGGAAATCCTAAACAAGTTAAATATGAAACTCGATATACTAGCCATAGCTTCACATCCTGATGATGCAGAACTTTCTTGCTCTGGGACGCTGGCAGCACATGTAGCAAAGGGATATAGAGTGGGAATCCTAGACCTTACCCAAGGAGAAATGGGTACAAGGGGAACTCCTGAGCTAAGGCTTAAAGAATCAGCAGCGGCCTCAAAGATCCTTGAACTGTCCATGAGGGAAAATTTGGGTTTTGATGATGTATTTTTTAATGATGATAAAGCACACCATTTGGAGGTTGCGAAAATTATCAGAAAATATCAACCCGAGATCATTCTGGGCAATGCCGTAAGGGATAGACATCCAGATCATGGGAAAGGTGCTTCTGTGGCTTCTAAAGCATGTTTTATAAGCGGATTAAGAAGGGTAGAAACTATCCTTGAAGGAAAAGAACAAGAAGCTTGGCGTCCAAAGTTCGTCTATCATTATATTCAAAATGATTACATTCAGCCTGATTTTGTTTTTGATATCACAGCTGTTTGGGATAAAAAGCTGGCTAGCATTAAAGCCTTTAAATCCCAATTTCATGATCCTGAAAATAAAGAACCCGAAAGCTTTATATCCAACCCGGATTTTATGGATTTCATAGAGGCCAGGGCAAAGGAATTTGGCCATAAAATAATGGTCAGGTATGGCGAAGGCTTTACTGTGGAGAGAATGCTGGGGGTGAATGATCTTTTTGATCTGAAATAATGGTTTTACCCCACTCCAGCCCCCTTTGAAGGAGGGGGTGGGATTTCTGTTACCAGTTGTGATTATTTTTCTTTGAAAACCGGATTTATGTCCCCGCTAATTCGCTATCCTACCATTAACTTTTCGTATTGCAATAGGGTGATCGGTTTGCGATCTTTGGTAATCATACAGGATACTGAATTTTGTCCTTTTCACAAAATAAGGTTATAATGGTTTCCAAATTACTTCTAAGAAAAAACGAAGCTAATTCGTACAAACTCATTATTTTAAAGGACCCCAGAGTTACCGGAACAAATCCTCTTAATCCGGAAAAAGTCTTCTTTAATGTTTGTCCTGCACTTCGGAGTGAATTCAGCCTTTTAAAAGGGAAAAAAACTTTCTATCTTCTTCGGCAACGATTTCCAAAATAAATTTTAATGATGGAAATTGGATACGCTTGCATGCAGTGGCCGGACAGGAACCAGGCCGACCGCAGGGAGACAGCCGGTCCTGTCCGGGGAAAACGAAATGCAAGGGTATCCACGGGGAGGGGAAAAGTGTTTGGATTTTTGCAGGAACGGACAAAAGTCAAACTTTTTTCCCAGAGGGAAATCAGCCTATGACTGAGGTATTAAATTTTTGATCATTGATCCCAACCTATTAAACAGATATACCTTTATGCCAATATATGAAATATAGATTGTTAAGATTTTCGAAGACCAATTAAGTTACCTAAAATGCTCAACGGGAGCGCATCACCGAAAGCGAAAATTCAAAGAAGAATATTTTCAGCTTTTTTGTTAGAGTTTGCGGTCCATTGACATCCAGGATCTGCCATCCCTTCGGGATTTTCATCAGGGATTGGATTTAATCTGGGGAAATTCTGTCCAAGTGCGATTAATTGATTATCTTTTGTGCTATATTCAAAAAGTTTCGTCACCTATAAGGGGCTTATTCCCTTACCGATTTTAAAAACAGTAAATTAAAACACTTTTATTAATCAAATTATTTTTTCAAATAAAAATCACCTCAGATGAAGAAGCAATACCCTACAGGTCCCGTTACACATATGATCGGGCAAGTCAGTCGTTTGGAAACTTTTAAAAAGAACAAAATGGCGATTTTTGAAACATTGACAGACAGGGAGACTGAGGTGCTACAATTAATTGCTCAAGGCAAAAATAATCCTTCTATTTCCAAAGAACTTGGTATTTCAAGAGCAACAGTGCAAAACCATCGCGCTAAGATCAGACAAAAACTTGATATAAAAAGTGAAATATGCTTTATGAAATATGCTTTGGCATTTAATCTCATCAACTTTTGACGGGAATAGGATATGGGACATTTACCGGAAAGTGAGCTGTTGGAGCGCTTCCAATTATATCTTGCCTCATTAGAGGATCAACTATGGGAGGAGGAAAATTCCGGGGATATCATAGATGATATTCCGATGATTACCATCATCAGCAAGCCTGAGGTGGTGAAATATATCAACACCAATAAAATCCACCAGGAACTGACCGGTTATTCTACAAATGAGGTTCGGAAAAACAGTGAAGAATATACTGGAAACATTGTTCATGCAGCGTCCATGGAAAATATCCTGAAATTTCTCCCTGAATTTTATGCGAATCAGGACGCCCATCAAACCATGGCCTTTATTCAATATGCTAAATTTGTGGGAGATCAGGAATATTCACCCCTTTTTACTTTTACAAAACCGCCAAAATATTCCAATGGTCTGGTCATAAGGATGTCTGTCACTCCCGGTGAAATGAGTGAAATGTCGAAAAGGATGGAAAGCATCGTAAAAATGGATCAATTCAGGTTGAAGCATTTTAAAAGATTCCAGCAACTGACCTCCCGTGAAATAGAAATAATGAAATTATTGGCCTATGGACATAACAATCCAAGAATAGCCGACCAACTTATTATATCCAGAAGTACCGTGGAGACACATCGAAAAAACATCAAAGCAAAGTTGGAGCTTGGTTCCTTTCGGGATCTCATGCGTTTTGCACTAGCATTTGATTTGATAGAATTATAATATCGGGGAAAAACTCTCTTTATGAAAAACGATTTGTCTTAGACCATTCTATCCATTTTTTATTTGTCTGAGTAGGGGAACAAATGTTTTTTAACTCATTGTAATGTATTACCCTTTTCGAAAAATAAGGCTGGATTTGCAGTCTCTAAAGTGATTGGATCGGTATGCCCCATTTTATTTTACGCTGTATTTTTTTTAAAATACCCAAGGTTGATCATAAGCCAGGAATTACTTTTCCATAGTTTTGGGGTATAAATTTATGAAACTTCTGATTGGCTATCAGACTGCTTCTATGCATGGGTATAGAGAGTGCAAAGGGTATTTTCCGCTGGTATGGAAATCCGAAGCTAATACGTTAAAAATGAGTTATTTCTAAAGTATCTAATTCATTTACGAATTTTTATCTTATTTATTATTACCAAAACTAAAATTACATTTCAATGAAACAACAAATTTTAAACTTCTTGGCAATTGGCACTCTGACGGTGTTTTTTTCTTGTACAGATGAGGAGGATCCCACTGATATTCAAAATAACCCTCCGGAGGCCTGTTTTAATGTTGAACCAGTTGAAGGGAAAGTGGGAGACGAATTCAAATTTACCAACTGCTCTCAAAATGCCTCACTTTATGCATGGGATTTCGGGGATGGTACATTATCAACAAAAAAGGACCCTGCTCAGACTTACCAGGAGTCAGGAACCTATGAGGTTACATTGCTTGCAGGGGAAGATATAAATCAAGATGGTGTTCTGAATGCCAGTGATGATCCGGCCTCAACAGTTCAAGTGATAGAAATCATTCCACATCTTGCGGTAGAGTTGACCATATACAGTGTTACCAATTGGACTGCTGAAAATCCTGAAAATGCTGTTGTTCCCAATGCTACTATATTACTTTATAAGGAACGCCCAAATTCGTCTGATTTAGGAGAACCAGACTACACTTTTACCAGTGATGAAAATGGAAAAGTGATGTTTTACGATGAGGAGGTCTTGGCCGAATGTTTCATTGTGGAAAAAGATGAAGAAAGTAATATTGTGAATGGTTACGTGACAGATGGCGTATTTCAGAATCAGGAAGAGGTCGATAACTCTACTCAAGAAGGGGCAACAGTTGGTGGTCTTAAATATGCTGATTCAAACAATGATGGTGTAATATCAGCAGCTGATCAAACTCCATGTGCATACATATCCATATCGCTTGATGCCACTTTTACCCGGGATATTTTTATCGGAGAATAAATAGCACAAATCATGTATAAGCGAGGTGCGGGAATAATTACAAAAATTTAGCGCATTGCTTTTAACTAAGGAATAGTTTGATTGAGGCTGTGAATCGTACCGAAACCCGCACTGCGCTTATACTTGGCCTATGTTACCTCCTTGCTAATTTTACATTCTACTAAACCCATTAATTATGAAATTATTTTCACTCAAATACATTTACTTACTTATACTGATTTTAATTCCCTCCTGCGCTGAGCCTGATATTGCGATGAAGGATAGTTTGCCAAAACTTGAGCTTGTTACCCCCATAGAAAATATGACAGGTGATTGGTTAGAGCATCATGATTTTTCAGCGTGGAATGAGAATGAATATTGGACATGGGAGGAAAAAAATAATGCTCCCCCAGGAATAAATGGCAAGTTGAATGAATTTACGGTTGAAGTTATAGTACATGACAGTGAAGGAAACCCTGTTAAAGATGCCATCATTAATTTTTCACCGGAGGCTGGCAAAGTAAATCCTTCTTCTACTAAAACCAGTCCAGACGGAACGGCAACTACATTGTGGAAATTTGACGGAGCATGGTATACCTGGGGAAATTGGGACCTTACAATAACGGGTTTTAATGTTGATGGAATTACGCCTTTGGGTGGCTCTCCATTAACAGGTCAAGCGGTAATTACCGCCCCCCCAGGGATATAAAGATCCAAAGCAAATATCACAGGCAAAGGAGGTGATCGTCTTCATGAAAGTCCATAAAATGGGGCCAAGTGGACCCTAAACATAGGAAATATGGATAAGAATGATGCGACCAACGAAAACCATCTCATGACTTTATGCATTTTTTAA
The DNA here is from genome assembly GCA_040905145.1 of Anditalea sp. GTDB lineage: Bacteria > Bacteroidota > Bacteroidia > Cytophagales > Cyclobacteriaceae > DATGMS01. Next base: position 1,844 of record JBBDSC010000188.1, on the reverse strand, counting down.
ACCATTATTTACCAAAAAAAACATGAAAAAAATATTACTCTCCATCACCGTTTGTTTTATAACCACGTGTACTTATTCCCAACACACCTTTATCGGAATACAAAATAGCCCCAGAAAGGGAATGATTCATGCAGCCATGAATCCTGCTGAACTGAACCACCTTTCCAGGAAGGTTGAATTTAATCTGTTTGCTTTGGGGACTACTGCCAGCAATAATGTCCTTTCATTTCAGGACATGATAAAAGAAGATGATTTATTTAATCTGGCATTGGACCGTGTGGAAGGACCAATCAATATAAGCGCAGAAGTTCAGTTAATAGGACCTTCATTTGGGTTTATTGTAAACAAATGGTCTTTTGGGTTGATGTCTCAGGTATTTGTAAAAGGAAACATCATAGATCTGAATGCAGATTTGGGCCAAGCCTTTAATAATGGTAATTTTAACAACGGAAATTATGAAGTTTCCATCAATAATTCTTCTAATCAAAGGGTAAATGCTGCTGGTTGGGCAGAGCTTGGGTTGATGGCGGGCCGGGAAATTTGGTCCACCAAAAACCATTTAATATCCGCTGGAGGTACATTTAAATTTCTTATTCCAGGAGCTTATTTGAACATGGGCCTAAATAATCTTCAGGGAAATATCATCATAAATCAGGAAGAATCCAGCCTATCAAATGCAAGAGGTACCCTTAACCTCAGTTACCCCCGAGACCTTGAAGATTGGGATGAAGACGAGATGCTGAACAGGTTCTCTTTAAAAAATATTTCTGGATTTGCTGTAGATCTGGGTTTAAGTCACCAGTGGAAAAAAAATGGGGTAGCCAAATTCAGTTCCGGCCTTTCTATCAAAAATTTGGGTGGCCTGAATTTAGGTTCAGGACAGGTCACCAATGCCTATGCCATGCATATTCCGGAAGGAGAATCCTTTAGATTGGATCAACTGGAAGGAGATTTTGATGAAATAGAAGACCAATTGATAAACAGTGGCTATTTTACCAAGAGCAGCCAAGCCGGCGAAACAAGGTTAAGCCTTCCCGCCATCCTATCTGCCTATACAGATATGCGTATTTCCCGGGTATTTCAAGTCAGCGTATTCGGGCAGTACCGCCTCTCAAATCAAGAAAGTAATACCCAACCGGGGATGCAAAACGTTTTTGCCGTTACCCCAAGGTTGACATTGGGTAGCTTTGAAATTTATTCACCCTGGGCCAATTATGAAGTATCCGGAATCACGGGTGGGGCTGGACTTCGGTTAGGGGGATTCTTTGTTGGAAGCCAATCTGTATTGACTGGTTTTTTTGCCAATTCACAACAGGCAGATATTCATGTGGGTTTAAGTTTGGGTTTTGGCAAACATAATAAAAAACCAATAGCATTACCTGCTATAAATTGACCTCCTCTCCTATATTTTAACATCAAGAATCCAATTTTTAATAGAAAAAGAAATCAATCCAGTAAAAGAAAATTTAATAATTATGGGTCTTACAGAAAATGAAACCAATCTGAATATAACTGGAATAAAAAGTAGAAATTGCATATTTTAAACTCATTTTAAACTCATTTTAATCCCATAAATCAAAGAAACATTCTACCAATGAAATAGCAGAAGAAAAAGTCCACATTCATTCCTTACATCTCTTTTTCATTTCTTTGGCCATGGCGATTGCTTTTTATAAAGACTCGCTTTCAATTTCAGAATTATAGGGTCAAGATAAAAGCTACATTTCATAATGCGGACATAATACGGACAGATTTTCTTAATTATAGTTGATGTTTCCTTTATTAAGGTGAATAGGGTTACCCATTTAAATCTCAATTATTTGTAAATGAGCGTGTTAATTTGT